>NZ_JAPIVE010000002.1:0-781996 GCF_026240105.1 Larsenimonas rhizosphaerae | reverse complement strand
GTAACTCCAGTTGCCGCTCTCGTCGATGCCGAAGGTGCCATAACTGCCGGCCGTGTCAGTCTGCGGCTGGAAGCCGGCCTGGCCACTGTCGGTATCGGTGGCGGTCAGGGTGCCGGAGGTGGTCAGCGCCGTATCTTCGGTGACCGTGCCACTGTCGCTGCCGGTAACGACGGCGGCGTCATCCGTGCCGTTGATCGTGACGGTGACGGTCTCGCGGTCCCCGCCGGCGGTGATGACAGTAAAGGTCTCGGTCAGTGTGTCGCCGTCGCCCAGGGCCTGGACAGCGCCGTTGGTGTTGTCGAGCTGATAGGACCAGTTGCCGGCCTCGTCGATGGCGAAGCTGCCGTAGCTGCCCGCAGTAGCGGTCTGCGGCTGGAAGCCGGCCTGGCCACTGTCGGTATCGGCGGCGGTCAGGGTGCCACTGGTCGAGAGCACGGTGTCTTCGGTGACCGTGCCACTGTCGCTGCCGGTAACGACGGCGGCGTCATTGGTGCCGTTGATCGTGACGGTGACGGTCTCGCGGTCCCCGCCGGCGGTGATGACGGTAAAGGTCTCGGTCAGTGTGTTGCCGTCGCCCAGCGCCTGGACGTCACCGTTGGCGTTGTCGAGCGTGTAGGCCCAGTTGCCAGCGGCGTCGATGGCGAAGCTGCCGTAGCTGCCCGCGGTAGCGGTCTGCGGCTGGAAGCCGGCCTGGCCACTGTCGGTATCGGTGGCGGTCAGGGTGCCACTGGTGGTGAGCACCGTATCTTCCGTCACGCTGCCGGTCTGCACGCCGGTAATCTCGGCGGCGTCATTGGTGCCGTTGACGGTAATGGTGACGGTCTCGCGGTCCCCGCCGGCGGTAGTGACGGTGAAGGTCTCGGTCAGTGTGTTGCCGTCGCCCAGCGCCTGAACGTCGCCGTTGGTGTTGTCGAGCTGATAGGACCAGTTGCCAGCGGCGTCGATGGCAAAGCTGCCGTAGGCGCCGGTGGTGTTCGGTTGCGCCACGAACGTGGACTCACCCGCATCGGTATCGATGGCGGTCAGGGTGCCGGAGGTGGTGAGCACGGTGTCTTCCGTCACGCTGCCGGTCTGTACGCCGGTAATCTCGGCGGCGTCATCCGTGCCGTTGACGGTAATGGTGACCGTCTCGCGGTCCCCGCCCGCGGTGATGACGGTGAAGGTCTCGGTCAGTGTGTTGCCGTCGCCCAGCGCCTGGACGTCGCCGTTGGCGTTGTCGAGCGTGTAGGCCCAGTTGCCGGCCTCGTCGATCGCGAAGCTGCCGTAGGCGCCGGTGGTGTTCGGTTGCGCCACGAAGCCGGACTGGCCACTGTCGGTATCGGTGGCGGTCAGGGTGCCGGAAATGGTCAGCGCCGTATCTTCCGTCACGCTGCCGGTCTGCACGCCGGTGATCTCGGCGGCGTCATTGGTGCCGTTGACGGTAATGGTGACGGTCTCGGTATCACCACCGGCGGTAGTGACGGTGAAGGTCTCGGTCAGTGTGTTGCCGTCGCCCAGCGCCTGAACGTCGCCGTTGGCGTTGTCGAGCTGATAGGACCAGTTTCCAGAAGCGTCGATGGCAAAGCTGCCGTACGTTCCAGCCGTGCCCGGCTGGGCGACGAACGCGGACTCACCCGCATCGGTATCGGTGGCGGTCAGGCTGCCACTGGTCGAGAGCACGGTGTCTTCGGTGACCGTGCCACTGTCGCTGCCGGTAACGACGGCGGCATCATCCGTGCCGTTGATCGTGACGGTGACGGTCTCGCGATCGCCGCCGGCAGTGATGACGGTGAAAGCCTCGGTCAGTGTCTTGCCGTCGCCCAGGGCCTGAACGTCGCCGTTGGTGTTGTCGAGCTGATAGGACCAGTTGCCAGCGGCGTCGATGGCGAAGCTGCCGTAGCTGCCCGCGGTAGCGGTCTGCGGCTGGAAGCCGGCCTGGCCACTGTCGGTATCGGTGGCGGTCAGGGTGCCACTGGTCGAGAGCACGGTGTCTTCGGTGACCGTGCCACTGTCGCTGCCGGTAATGACGGCGGCATCATCCGTGCCGTTGATCGTGACGGTGACGGTCTCGCGATCGCCGCCGGCAGTGATGACGGTGAAGGTCTCGGTCAGTGTCTTGCCGTCGCCCAGGGCCTGAACGTCGCCGTTGGCGTTGTCGAGCTGATAGGACCAGCTTCCAGAGGCGTCGATGGCGAAGCTGCCGTACGTTCCAGCCGTGCCCGGCTGGGCGACGAACGCGGACTCACCCGCATCGGTATCGGTGGCGGTCAGCACACCACTGGTAGTAAGCACGGTGTCTTCGGTGACCGTGCCACTGCCGCTGCCGGTAACGACGGCGGCGTCATTGGTGCCGTTGACGGTAATGGTGACGGTCTCGCGATCGCCGCCGGCGGTGATGACGGTGAAGGTCTCGGTCAGTGTCTTGCCGTCGCCCAGGGCCTGAACGGCGCCGTTGGCGTTGTCGAGCTGATAAGACCAGTTGCCGGCCTCGTCGATGGCGAAGCTGCCGTAGGCGCCGGTGGTGTTCGGTTGCGCCACGAACGTGGACTCACCCGCATCGGTATCGGTGGCGGTCAGCACACCACTGGTGGTGAGCACGGTGTCTTCGGTGACCGTGCCACTGCCGCTGCCGGTAACGACGGCGGCATCATCCGTGCCATCGATCGTGACGGTGACGGTCTCGCTGTCCCCGCCGGCGGTGGTGACGGTAAAGGTCTCGGTCAGCTGATCGTTCTCGCCCAGCGCCTGGACGTCACTGTTGGCGTTGTCGAGCGTGTAGGCCCAGTTGCCGGCCTCGTCGATCGCGAAGTTGCCGTAGGCGCCGGTGGTGTTCGGTTGGGCGACGAACGTGGACTCACCCGCATCGGTATCGGTGGCGGTCAGGGTGCCGGAGGTGGTCAGCGCCGTATCTTCGGTGACCGTGCCACTGTCGCTGCCGGTAACGACGGCGGCGTCATTGGTGCCGTTGACGGTAATCGTCACGGTCTCGCTGTCGCCGCCGGCGGTGATGACGGTGAAGGTCTCGGTCAGTGTGTTGCCGTCGCCCAGGGCCTGGACAGCGCCGTTGGCGTTGTCGAGCTGATAGGACCAGTTGCCAGCGGCGTCGATGGCAAAGCTGCCGTAACTGCCCGCGGTAGCGGTCTGCGGCTGGAAGCCGGACTGGCCACTGTCGGTATCGGTGGCGGTCAGGGTGCCGGAGGTGGTGAGCACGGTGTCTTCGGTGACCGTGCCACTGTCGCTGCCGGTAATCTCGGCGGCGTCATCCGTGCCGTTGATCGTGACGGTGACGGTCTCGCGATCGCCGCCGGCGGTAGTGACGGTGAAGGTCTCGGTCAGTGTGTTGCCGTCGCCCAGCGCCTGGACGTCACCGTTGGCGTTGTCGAGCGTGTAGGCCCAGTTGCCAGCGGCGTCGATGGCGAAGCTGCCGTAGCTGCCCGCGGTAGCGGTCTGCGGCTGGAAGCCGGCCTGGCCACTGTCGGTATCGGTGGCGGTCAGGGTGCCACTGGTGGTGAGCACCGTATCTTCCGTCACGCTGCCGGTCTGCACGCCGGTAATCTCGGCGGCGTCATTGGTGCCGTTGACGGTAATGGTGACGGTCTCGCGGTCCCCGCCGGCGGTAGTGACGGTGAAGGTCTCGGTCAGTGTGTTGCCGTCGCCCAGCGCCTGGACGTCACCGTTGGCGTTGTCGAGCGTGTAGGCCCAGTTGCCAGCGGCGTCGATCGCGAAGCTGCCGTAGCTGCCCGAGGTAGCGGTCTGCGGCTGGAAGCCGGCCTGGCCACTGTCGGTATCGGTGGCGGTCAGGGTGCCGGAGGTGGTGAGCACCGTATCTTCGGTCACGCTGCCGGTCTGCACGCCGGTAATCTCGGCGGCGTCATCCGTGCCGTTGATCGTGACGGTGACGGTCTCGGTATCCCCGCCGGCGGTAGTGACGGTGAAGGTCTCGGTCAGTGTGTCGCCGTCGCCCAGCGCCTGAACGTCGCCGTTGGCGTTGTCGAGCGTGTAGGCCCAGTTGCCAGCGGCGTCGATGGCGAAGCTGCCGTAGCTGCCCGCGGTAGCGGTCTGCGGCTGGAAGCCGGCCTGGCCACTGTCGGTATCGGTGGCGGTCAGGGTGCCGGAGGTGGTCAGCACGGTGTCTTCGGTCACGCTGCCGGTCTGTACGCCGGTAATGACGGCGGCGTCATTGGTGCCGTTGATCGTGACAGTGACGGTCTCGGTATCCCCGCCGGCGGTGGTGACGGTAAAGGTCTCGGTCAGTGTGTTGCCGTCGCCCAGGGCCTGAACGTCGCCGTTGGTGTTGTCGAGCGTGTAGGCCCAGTTGCCAGCGGCGTCGATGGCGAAGCTGCCGTAGCTGCCCGCGGTAGCGGTCTGCGGCTGGAAGCCGGCCTGGCCACTGTCGGTATCGGTGGCGGTCAGGGTGCCGGAGGTGGTCAGCACGGTGTCTTCGGTCACCGACCCACTGTCGCTGCCGGTAACGACGGCGGCGTCATCCGTGCCGTTGACGGTGATGGTGACGGTCTCGGTGTCGCCGCCGGCGGTGGTGACGGTAAAGGTCTCGGTCAGTGTGTTGCCGTCGCCCAGGGCCTGAACGTCGCCGTTGGTGTTGTCGAGCGTGTAGGCCCAGTTGCCAGCGGCGTCGATCGCGAAGCTGCCGTACGTTCCAGCCGTGCCCGGCTGGGCGACGAACGCGGACTCACCCGCATCGGTATCGGTGGCGGTCAGGGTGCCGGAGGTGGTGAGCACGGTGTCTTCGGTCACGCTGCCGGTCTGCACGCCGGTGATCTCAGCGGCATCATTGGTGCCGTTGACAGTAATGGTGACGGTCTCGCTGTCCCCGCCGGCGGTGATGACGGTAAAGGTCTCGGTCAGCTGCTCGCCGTTGCCGAGGGCCTGAACCGCAGCACTGTCGTTATCGAGGCTGTAACTCCAGTTGCCGCTCTCGTCGATGCCGAAGGTGCCATAACTGCCGGCCGTGTCAGTCTGCGGCTGGAAGCCGGCCTGGCCACTGTCGGTATCGGTGGCGGTCAGGGTGCCGGAGGTGGTGAGCGCCGTATCTTCCGTCACGCTGCCGGTCTGCACGCCGGTAATCTCGGCGGCGTCATCCGTGCCGTTGATCGTGACGGTGACGGTCTCGCTGTCGCCGCCGGCGGTGATGACGGTGAAGGTCTCGGTCAGTGTGTTGCCGTCGCCCAGGGCCTGAACGTCACTGTTGGCGTTGTCGAGCATGTAGGCCCAGTTGCCGGCCTCGTCGATCGCGAAGTTGCCGTAGGCGCCGGTGGTGTTCGGTTGGGCGACGAACGTGGACTCACCCGCATCGGGGTCACTCACGGAAAGCGTACCGCTGGTCGTCAGCGCCGTATCTTCGGCAACATCGCCGGTCTGTACGCCGCTGATGGTAGCTGGATCATCGGTGCGAACCACCGTGATGTTGTCGTTGGCCGAACTTGTATTGGCATTGACGTCAGTAGCCGTCACCGTAATCGACAGGTTATCCAGATTCAGGTCATCATTATTGATGGCGTCAACACCCGCCTGAGTCAGCGTGATGTCTCCCGTTACCGAATCAATGGCAAGATATCCCGCCCCATTATCGGACAATGCATAAGCAACCGGGCCACCATTGGCTGCCGTTGAAGAAGCAGTACCGATGCGCTGACCAGCCACCACACTGTCTTCCACAAGAGGATCGAGAGATAAAACGGGGATGGAGGGACCGGTGTTTTCTGTATTGTCCGCACCAATCTCCACGACTGTATCGTCGGTATTTTCAGTATCGTCTGCACCAGTATCCGCGACTGCATCGTCTGCGTTTTCAACCGGAGCATTACCGGCATCGCGCTCGGTAATGGTAGCTGACGAGCCACTATCCGCTGCATAGGTATACGTTGCCGCTTCTTCGCGACCTTCCCTGGATATTCCAAATGGCTGTGAAAAACCACCCTCTTCACCACCACCGGTATCACCGCCCGCCTCGGCACCCGCTGCGGGGCCTTCCTGTACGAGCGTGGGGTCATCCCCTCGAGCAATGGCAGCCAGCAGCTCTGCTACATCACTGTCTCCTCCGGGGATGGAAGGATTGATGATGTCCTGAGCTTCCAGCACCGTGGTACCGTCCACCAGTGATAGCAGCACTTTCTGTCCTGCGGCAACATCCAGCACCGTGCCATCTGCAAGCACCATACGGGCGCCATTAGGGGCGAAAAGCAGCGATCCGGTTTCCACCGATGCGCCGGAAATAATTACCTGGCGAGGATCAACGGTGAACAGGGCGCCATCAATGCGTTCAATGGTGATGTTAGCCATAAGGAATCCTCTCGAGGCAGGGATGGAATGACATGCAAGCAATCCGGTTCAGGAAGCGATGCCTCCCAGCACCCATTTGAAACATTTTGTTACTTTTTTTCATTAAAAAAATTAACACTATTAGTCTAATGCTTCACTACTTCAAAAAACCAGATACTGACATTCTTTATGCCGTTCAATCTGTAAAAAAACAGTACTTTAACGCCACATGAAGAGAGCGTAATGCAGGCGATTACGTTTTATATCGACAAAAAAACGCCGACCTGTCGGTCGGCGTTTGAAAAAGAGCGAGCCTGGAGGACTAAAGTGTTACAACATCGAAATCGATGTCGGGGTTAACATCCGCGTCATAGTCAACATCATTGCGCTCAAATCCGAAGAGCTTCAAGAACTCGCGCTTGTAATTGGCATAATCGGTCACCTCAAACAGGTTGTCATCGGTCACCCTGGGCCACAGCGCCTTGCACTCATTCTGTACGTCGTCACGAAGCTCCCAGTCATCCAGACGGAGGCGGTTCTGATCATCCGTTTCGATGGGGCCCTCGGCGTACAACCGTTCACGGTACAAACGATTCAGTTGATCGATGGTGCCTTCATGGAGCCCTTTCTCCTTCATGGTCTGATACACCATGGAGATATAAAGTGGCATGACAGGAATAGCCGCGCTGGCCTGGGTAACGACGGACTTCAGTACGGCAACGCGTGCACTGCCGCCGATTTTTTCATCAATGGCCGCCGCGGCCCGATCGAGGTCTTCCTTCGCCTTGCCCAGCGCCCCATGCCAGTAGATCGGCCAGGTAATCTCGGTACCGATATAGCTGAACGCGACAGACTGCGCGTTATCGGCCAGAACACCCGCCTCATCCAGCGCCTTGATCCAGAGCTCCCAGTCTTCGCCACCCATCACGGTGACAGTGTCATCAATCTCTTTTTGTGTGGCAGGCTCGACAGACGCCTCAATGATACGATCCTTGTTGGTATCGATCGCAGTTGAGGTATACGTCTCACCAATCGGCTTGAGCGCAGAACGAACCACTTCACCGCTGTCAGGAAGCTTTCTGACCGGTGAGGCCAGGGAATATACCACCAGGTCTATGGGCCCCATATCCTGCTTGATCAGCTCGATGGCTTTCTCACGGGCTTCGTGGGAAAAGGCATCACCATTGATCGATTTACTATAGAGCCCTTCTTCCTTGGCAAATCGGTCAAAGGCAGCCGAGTTGTACCAGCCGGCAGTCCCGGGGCGAGTCGGCGTACCGGCCTTTTCAAAAAAGACGCCCAGCGTGTTGGCACCATATCCGAAGGCAGCGGTAATACGCGCAGCCAGGCCATATCCGCTTGATGCCCCGATAACCAGCACATTTTTGGGACCATCGTTGCGTACGCCCTGCTTTCGGGTGGCCTCGATCTGTTCCTGAACATTCTTTTCGCAGCCAACAGGGTGCGTCGTTGTGCAAATGAAACCGCGAACTTTGGGTTGGATGATCACGCTGAACCTCGTTATCTGATCATTGAACGGAAGCCCTCATTGAGGATCCCGGTTAATGGCCGGTATTTTAGCGGCAAAGGGCGTATTGTGTCCGGAACCGGCCTACGCTTCAATTTTTCATGCTGGATGGATGTTGCTCATGATCGACCGTGCCACGCTACTGGCTTCCCGACAAACACTCTGGCTATCGCTCACTCGCCTGTGGCTGGACAGTGAACCAGGTATCAGGGACTACGAACAGATGGCTGAGGAAATCCTTCGCCATGACTATACGCATAAACAGCTTGAATGGATTTATCGCATCGAAATGGCTCCTGTCATGGTGAAGTATCAGGTATCCATAACCCAGGGCTGGAAACAGTTTGAAGCACAGCGCATTCTTCCGCCGCTGGTTCGGCACACGGAACGACTTACCCCGATGAAACGCCGCTTCTGGCTCCTGTTTTCAGGGCTGACCACCTCACTGTCCCGCCACCGATGGGTAACACTGATGCAGGAAGTTCAGCACCAGCAAGCGATGGCCACCAGGGATATCGACACATGAAAAAGCCCGCTCAAGGCGGGCTTTTTCATGTCACAGCCATCACTATCTAGAATGTTTCCCAGTCATCATCACCGGCAGCCACCGGCTGAGGCGCGGATTTTGAAGATGTTTTGGCTGGAGCGGCAGCCCGCACGGGCGCTGACTTTCTGGTACCAGTAGATACAGAGGGGCGAGGCGAAGCACTTTCCGAAACAGGTACAGGAGCCACCCTTCCCTGCGGCACATCGTGCTGATGCGTTCGGAATACAGCGACCTGCCGGATCAGCTGATCGGCCTGCTCCCTGAGGCTATGACCGGCAGCAGCAGACTGCTCAACAAGTGCCGCATTCTGCTGTGTTACGCCGTCCATCTGGGAAATGGCCAGATTGACCTGTTCAATGCCTGATGCCTGCTCTCGCGTGGCATGATTGATTTCGCCAACGAGGCTATTGACCTGGTGAGCACTGGCCAGAAGCTCTTCGAGGGTTTTTTCGGACTGCCCGACAAGCACCACGCCGCTTTTGGCCTTCTCGACATTCTGCGCTACCAGACCACGGATATCCTGCGCAGCCGTGGCTGAACGAGTTGCCAGATTCCGCACTTCAGACGCTACTACGGCAAAGCCTCGACCCTGCTCACCGGCACGGGCTGCTTCAACCGAGGCATTCAATGCCAGCAGGTTGGTTTGAAAGGCAATGCTGTCGATCAGCCCGATAATATCCTCGATACGCGCGCTGGAATCATTGATTTCGTTCATTGCCTTGCGGGTACGACCGATGGCCTCACCACCTTCACGGGCCTGATTGTTCATCTGCTCGACCAGAGTTGACATGCTGTCCATGCTGTCACTGTTCTGGCGCACGGTTGACGTCATCTCCTCCATGGAGGCCGCCGTTTCCTCAAGGCTGGCAGCCTGCTCCTGAGTCCGGCTGCTCAGGTCATCGTTACCGTTGGAGATTTCGCTCACTGCACTATGCACGGATTGTGTACTTTCACGTACACCGTTGACTATCGAGACCAGTCGCGCCTGCATGCCCTTCATGACGTTGAGCAGCTGGCCGAACTCATCTTCACGCTTGATGGTAATACTGCGCGTCAAATCGCCCTGTTCAATGGCAGCGGCAATGTCCTGGGCCTGCGCAAGCGGCTTCAGAATGCTGCGTACCAGCCAGACACCCATTACAGCCGAAAGCACAAGCGCCAGCGCAATTGCGCCAAAGATCAGCCTGGACAGGAAAACATAATCTTCCTGGCCGGCCTCGTAATCCGCCTTGATGGAAATATCATCCTGGGCAGCCATGGCATCCGACGCTTCAACAAAGCCTCGATAGGCGGGTGAGACCACGTTGTTGCCAATATCGGTGGCCTGATCAAAGTCACCAGCCCTCATCAACCCGATGACCTTTCCATAGGCGCCCCAGAATTGATCAAGATTGGACTGCATGTCCTGCTTCAAGGGCACAGGCCTATCAGAAGCCTCGGCCAGTGCCAGGTAACGCTGCCAGGCGGCCCGGGTGTTCGTTTCCATCTCCTGAATCACCTGTTCAGCACGGTCAAATCTGGCTTCATCGCGATACCCATATGCCGCAAGCACTGCAATACGTGCCTGAAACAGATCAGTGGTAATGGCACCCATCGTTTGCTGCTTTTTCATTTCAAATTCGTAAAGGTCCTTCCTGCTTTCATTGCTGGCTTCAAGACATAACTCGGCCAGCACAGCCACTGCCGTAAGAAGAATGGTACTCACGGCCAGCGTTAGTACGAGCCTGATTTTCACACTTTTGTTGAGTCCCAGCATATCGTGCACCGCCGTTATCGTTTAAGTATCGTTGACCAGTTGATTCAAGGAAATGTCATCCCGCTGATGAGTTATCGGACCATCCGAAACAGTCTTTACATCGAAAATGGAAAATGTTAGCCAACTACTTTGAACGAGACGCCTCGATAAGAAAAAATGCTATAAAAACCAAAAAAATAGCCGCCCGTGGGCGGCCATGAATAGTTTCGATTACGGGTTTAAAAGGTTTCCCAGTCATCCTGACTGGCCGGTACGCTACGTTCAGGTGCCTTGCGCGGCGCATCGGGAGCGGGTCGACCTGGCGTATCATGCGTGCTTGTGGAAACAACACGTTCGGAGCTTGCCCTTTCAGGCGCCACCCTGTTCGGAGATGGCGTTAACTGCTCATCATCAATCCTGAAGAAATCGATCAATTCACGCAGGGCCTGCGCCTGCTCGGACAATACCTGGCTGGACGCCGCGGCCTCTTCCACCAGTGCCGCATTTTGCTGGGTAATACCATCCATTTCGCTGACAGCGATATTGATTTGATCGACCCCCTGAGACTGCTCCCGACCGGCAGCAGCCATTTCACTCATAAGATCATTAACGCGCTCGACATTCTGGACGATCAGCTTCAAGGAACCTGAGGTCATTTCCACCTGCTCCGCGCCCTCCTGCACACGCCCCACGCTTTCAGTGATAAGCGAGCGTATCTCCTGGGCGGCCGTGGCCGAGCGATTCGCCAGGATACGCACCTCGGAGGCAACCACGGCAAACCCACGCCCCTGCTCACCTGCTCGCGCAGCCTCTACCGAGGCATTGAGGGCCAGCAGATTGGTTTGAAACGCAATATCGTCCATGACACTGACAATCGATACGATCTGATCACTGGATTCACGGATGGAGCCCATCGCCGACATCGCACGTCCCACGACCTTGTCACTCTCGCGTGTCTGACTGGTCACGTCCTGCACCAGTCGCTCTGCCTGGCGTGTATTTTCACTGTTATGACGGATTGTTGACGTGATCTCCTCCATCGAGGCAGCTGTCTCCTCCAGGCTGGAAGCCTGCTCCTGAGTCCGGGTACTCAATTCGCTGCTGCTGGAGGCCACTTCATCGGAGATGGCGGCGACGGTGTGGCTGCTCGTTCTCGCTGAACGAATGATATCTTTCAACCTTGCCTGCATATCGACGAGCGAATGCAGTACACGGCCGAATTCATCCTGGCCCCGTGCGGCGATCCGGTAGGTCAGATCACCCTCGGCGGTTGTACGAGCGGCCTGCTCTGCGTGCATCAGAGGTCGTACAATGCTTCGAATCAACCACCCTCCCGCCGATGCACACAGCAGCAATGCCAGCAGGCAAACCACCAGAATCACATTGCGCTCGGTGCGAAAGCTCTGTTCGGCATGCTGATAGGACGCCTCTATATCCAGATTGTTGAACGCAATCATGTTTGTTGCCACTTCCTGTAACGCGATATAGAGACCGGTCTGGTCGGCGAGCCGTGCAGCATCCTGTTCGACAGCACTCTCATCACCGGCCAGAACATGCTGCGTTACCGTTGCAAAGTTATCCCAGTAACGCTCCTGAAGAGCCTGGAGCTGCTGCACATCCTTCGATTGGCGGCGCGCCGGCGAGAGCGATGCAAGGTACTTGTCCAAAAGATCACTGAAGGCTCGCTGGTCCTGTTGTCCGCGCGTCTCAAGCTGCTTGATGGCACTGTCATTATCGGCATTGATGGCGCCCAGCAGCATGATGTGTGCATCCTGCATTTTGCTCTGAAGGCTGGATACAAATTCGATGCGTTTTACATCCGTGTGATAGACATGATCCAGATCCTTCATGACATTGCTCATTCCCCACACACCGGCCCCACCCACAATGACCATGATGGCAAGCGTGACACCAATCACGGTGTAAAGACGTACCTTGACGCTGCGGTTCAAAAAATTCATGTGTTGTCTCCAGGGCCCGGGAAGGTAGTCCAGCGCCTTCATGATCCGTTGCTCATATTATCGAGACTATGGGTATCGGCAGACCGGACCTGCAGTGTATGGCTGTCGGGTACTGCTCATAAAAAAAGCCTCGACCCGGAGGTCGAGGCTTTTAGCGCCACGCTCTGACGAAGCGACTCAACGGTCGCCGGCGTCTCCAGCGTCATCATTATCTACATCCGGCATGCTGTTGCGGCCGGTAGTTGCCATGGGTTCCGTAGAGGCGCTCTCTTCATCTGAGGAGGCCTTTCTCTCGGAGGCATTTATCACCTTTTCACGCTGCAGCACGCGAATATTGGCGGGTGGCGCCTTGCCGTCATGATCCTCGCCAAAGTACATGGTGAGATGCGGGAACGGAATCTCGATACCCGCAGCGTCGAAATGCTTTTTCACCAGGCGATTGAAGGCACGGCCCAGTGCCCACTGCGTTCCGGGAGTGGTCTTGATCATGATCCGGATATTGACGGAACTGTCCGCCAGCGCAATGACACCCGGCACCGTCATGTCTTCCATGATGTTGCCGCTCTGCGTTTCGTCTTCCTTAAGCTCCTTGAAGGCGTCCTGCAGCTTCTCTATGGCAAAGTCCACATCCTCGCGATAGGCAATACCGTATTCACCAACGTGATAGGCAAAGTCACGCATGTAGTTGGATACGACATCCACCGAGGAAAACGGCACGACATGATAAGTTCCGGACAGGTCACGGATGCCGACAGACCGTATGGTCAGACGTTCGGCTGTACCGGTAATCCCGCCGGCGGAAACCACATCACCGGTATTCATCGCATTTTCAAGCTGAATGAAGACCCCGGTAATGACGTCCTGTACCAGCTTCTGCGCCCCGAAACCTACCGCAAGCCCGACCACACCGGCACCGGCAATCAAGGGCCCGATATTGATGCCGATCTGCGAGAGCACAATCATGATGGTCATGACGGCCAGCGCAATGGCAATGGCATTTCTGAACAGTGACAACAGGGTCTTTTCGCGTGCACTGGGCATGCGACCGTTATCACCAGGGTTCAGACGATGCTCGATAAAGCTGGCAAGGCCCGTCCATACCAGTGCTGCGATGAGCAGAATGATAGCCACATGAATGATCATGCCGATTGTATGCTGGCCTGCATCCGATGCCATCCAGCCTGGCAGGTCAAAGGCCTTCCACGCATCCATGACAACCAGCAGAACCGCGATCAGCAGCAGGGCACGTACAGCCTTGAGCGCATTGGGCACATAGGCGTTGAGGCGCTGCTCCAGCTGCGGCAGGCGCTGCCCCAGATTATTGGGAAGCTCAAGACGACGGCTCAATACACGCGTAATCATGCTTGAAATCAGCATGCCAAGGCCTACGGCAACCAGCGTCTGAAGTGTCGCTCTGGCCATGAAGGGCAGGGCCTGCTCCGGATAGACCTGACTTATGATCAAAAGTACCGTGAAGTACCCGATGGCAAACAGGTGCCATACCTTGCCCAGAATCCGCATAAGAATACCGAAGGCCCCCATGGAGGCGGCGCGGGCGCGGGTTTCAAGGCGTTGCTGCAGGTCTCGTCGATTGCCCAGAATGACTGTCAGAGCGTAAACGTACGCTACAACCATGATCAGCATATCAACCAGACGAGCCAGCGAGGGCGATACCATCCCTTCAACAAATGGAACGGCAACCATCATGCCGTAACCTACCAGGCCGGCAAGAATAGCCAGAAACCGGTTCCAGTAGCGCGCTACGCCCGAATCCATGTCGAACAGGCGAAGGCCATCATAGCGAGAGGCAAAGACCATGCGAATCAGGGCCTTGATCACCTCAACCATGGCAAAGGCATTGATGAACAGGGACTGATAGGTACCAATGCTGGCCTTGTCACCCGCCGCAAACAGCCCCAACGCATACCCGACCACAAAGGCCAGTGCAATAGCCACCAGATCAAGCACCAGACACAGGAGTACGGCGCCCAGCCGCTTAAGGACACTGGAGGCGCCCTGCTCGGAACATACCCAGGCATCAGCCCGTCGAAACAGCGGACTGATGGCCCGACGTAACAGGAAAAAGGCCACGATAGTGCCGCCGATGACGATTGCCAGACCAACCATCTGACCAGCCAGCCTGCCCCAGTCGGCCCCCTTTCCATCGGCACCGTCACCAATCGAGGTGATAGCGTCCCAGGACCCGGTCACATTGGCCGCGAGCGACTCGGCAAAGGCTTGCGTCGTATCAGCCACCTGGCGGGGCAGACCACCCAGCCCTCCATCCTCGCCTTCAGCGGCGGCCTTGTCCTGAGCCACCTCGCCGGACTTGTCACTGCCATCAGCGACCTGACGAAGCTGCTTGATCAGCTGCTGGCGTGTTTGATCATTTTCAAGCATGTCCGCCAGAGCAGCAGCATCCGGGCTGGCCGAATCCTGTTCTGCACCGGCGGGGGCAGCATGAGCGATGGGGACGGATAAGCACAGAACTGCCATCATCATGGCGAGCCAGCGCAGAATACGTGGGTAAAAGCCGTTCAGGACCACGCAACCACTCCTTTAATCATGTGGACGAAACCTCCTTGTCAAGCCGCCTGGCACATATGCCGCCAGAGGCCACCCAAGCAAAACAGGGTACCTTATCCTGACGAAAAATCCCCCCCTGTTAAACACCTTGATCTCTTCCGGGCATTCCTGTTGATGACTTGCTGCGCTCTTCCTATGGTTAAACCCGAATACGGGCTCAGGGAAATGGCCCGCCTCACTCTCGATACGACTCAAGGAGCGAGCATGAAAGACACATGCGATTATCTCATCATCGGCGGCGGCATGGTCGCAGCCACTACCGTCAAGGCGATCAGGGAAAGGGACACGCACGGCTCGATTGTCATGCTTACAGAAGAGCCCCAGGGGCCGATTGCCCGCCCGGCACTCTCCAAGAAACTCTGGACCGATCCGGACTTTACTCAGGAAGATATCTGGCTGCTGTCAGATGACGATAACGTCGCGCTCCATACGCGCACCGTGGCGACAGCCCTTGACCGGCAATCACGGACAGTCACTACGCAGGAGGGCGAAACCTTTGCATACCGCACGCTGCTGCTGGCGACAGGAGGCATGCCCAATACCCTACCCGGCCTGTCAGCCAGCCCGGAAGTTCTTTATTTTCGAAGCCTGAACGATTACCAAACGCTGAGAGAGCATGCTGCCGCTAAAAAAAGCATGGTGGTGGTCGGTGGCGGATACATTGGTTTCGAGCTGGCCGCCGCGCTGGTTCAGCAAGAGTGCAAGGTTACCCTGATCACGCCGGACGACACCCTGGGTGCCGCCTTGTTTCCGTCTGAATTTGCCAGTCATTTTGAAGGCACCTTCACCCGGCACGGCGTTACGGTCATGACCGGGTGTGAAGTAACCGAGGGCACACAGGATGACGGCGGCGTCACGGTCACTCTGGATAATGGCGAGACCGTCCATGCCGAAGTACTGGCCGCCGGACTCGGCATTTCGCCCAACACACAGCTTGCAGAGCAGGCCGGGCTTGAAGTGGAGGATGGCATAGTCGTCGATGAGCACCTGACCACCAGCGACCCGCATATCCTTGCTGCGGGCGACGTTGCCAGCTATCCGGACAAGCGAATGGGCCGACAGCGAGTAGAGCATGTGGATAATGCCAACATGATGGGGCCGGTAGCCGGTCATAATATGACAGGGAGCACCGAGCGCTATACCCATACGCCCTACTTCTATTCCAATGTATTTGATATCAAGTTTCAGGCGGTCGGCCTGGCAGACAGCCGCCTTGACGTAATCGAGGACTGGAAAACACCGATGCAGGAGGGCGCGCTTTACTATCTGGAGGGCGATCAGCTGAAAGGTGTCATGCTGATCAATCTAGAAGACCGTCTGGACCAGGCACGTGCGTTGCTCGAGTCGCCGACAATCACGGACAGCAAGACACTATCTGGAGCGCTGCATTAAGGGGCCACAGGCATCAGAGGCCTACCCATCAAAGAGCCTGCCTGCCCTTCAGCGGGCAGCTCTCCTGACGCAACCACAGCATCAATGCTTCACGACTATCCGGAGTGACATGTTCACGAGTGAGCACCGTTTGGATATCGAGCCATTCAACGTGCGTTACCTCTTCCGGCTGAGGGGTAATCTCCCTTTCCCAGCGCAGCCAGTACACGGCACCATGCACGTTCAAGGGCGGATAACAGAACTGTCCGACCGGGTTCAACTGCCCGGAAACTCCAAGCTCTTCACTGGCCTCCCGCGCTGCGCCCACATGGCAGGTCTCCCCTGCTGCAACAACGCCACCGGCACATAGATCCAGCATGCCGGGAAAGACGTCCTTGTCATCGGTTCGATGCTGAACACACAGTTCATCCCGTCGATTGATCACAAATACGTAGCTGGCAAAATGCCAAAGCCTCAAACGACGAAGCATCGCTCTGGACGTCGAACCGCAACATGCGCCCAACGAGGTAGCCAACTGTACACGCTCCCCTGCAGCACGCCTTGAATACACTGACACGTAATAGATATCCTTTTCTGACCTGCCTTACAGTGGCCCGACCATCATGAATGTATCCAGAAACACGCCGGCCGCCAGAGCAAGCAACACCCAGCCTGTCAGCCGTTCTATCATGGACTCCCGCTGACGCAGCCAGCCAAGCGGCCGAGGGCGCGACAGAACCAGCGCCACCATGACGTACCAGAGGCCATCAATAATCAGGGCGGTGAGGACAATCGTCGCGCGATCGCTCGTAGTTGAAGTCGGATCGACAAACTGGCTCAACAACGCCAGAAAAAACACGATCAACTTGGGGTTGGCCAGTGCAATGCATATCCCATCCTTCCAGGGGGATGGGTCAACCGTGGCTGGCACGGCCGTGGCATCAGTAGCTGATGGTTGCCGAGCGGCGCTCAATGCCTGCACCCCAACCCATGCCAGATAGCACGCGCCCAGCAGTGACACCCCCTGATACAACATGGGCCACTGCTCAAACAGCCAGCCGATGCCAGCCACGGTCAGCAGAGCATATGCTCCCACACCCAGTGCATGTGATACTGCTGCCATCATACCGCGGGATGCCCCACCCTTGAGGGTGTGTCGCAAGACCATGGCCAGGCTGGGTCCTGGCGATACCGCCCCCAGGCTACATACCACGGCCAGAGGCAGCCACTGCGTCAGTGTCATTGTTCACCGAAAGAAATTTGAAAATAAACATCGTGGGGATGGATACCCCCTGCCTTCTTCACAGGAACTACTAGACAAAAAAAAGCGGTTTGAAAGCAAGCTTTCAAAACCGCCAAAGGGCCATTCTGCCGACAGGCAGGTGATCAACACCTGCCTGTTCAGATTCGTCATATCCAGACACGAAAATGATTAACAACTACTAGTACAAAAATATTAATACATTAGAAAAATTACAGCAGTCCACCTGCATATGCACTTTTCTTTTCATGTCTTTTTGAAACAATATGTAAATACCTCTGAAGACTGGGCAAAGGCCCCTGTTCAGGACTACGCTATGAGCCAGTCATGACATCATGACCGGATTTTTTTATCCCCCATCCGTCAGGAGGACACTCAATGGGTATATTTCGCTCTAGCCGCGATCGTCGTAGAGCCATGGAACGCTGGCATGATGAACTGGCCTCAGGCACGGAACGGTCACGTCATCGCCTGGAAGAACTGGGCAGCGATGCCAGTGAGCACCTTGGCCGCGCGCGCGCAAGGCTCGGAACTGATGGCCGCCGTGCCTACGAATACGGGCAGCGCCGGGCATATGATCTTGACCGTCATGTCCATGACAACAGCTGGTCCTACATCGCTGCAGGAACTGCTGCAGGCTTGATTGCCGGTATTCTTTTGGGCCGCCGCCGCTGATTGACCGGATTTACTACGTATAAAACCCGCCCTGCGGCGGGTTTTATCCTTATGCTACTGCGTAATGTCAGAAAGGCTTTCGAGCCCTTCAATCAATGCCATACATTCTTCCCGCTGCTGATCTCCCCATGCCGGCCCACTCGCAATGAACCTGAGCCGACGGGCGCACAGTGCCAGCACCACCCTTGAAGGCTCTTCTGAATGCCAGGCTTGCCTGAGATGGGCACCAATCCAGCCATCGGCACGCATCCCCAACGCATCCTGTAGTAACCGAAGCGCATTATCAGCACCGATCGCCAGCGCGGTATCAAGATAAAATACTGCAAGCTCAACCGGCATTCCCTCCATATCCAGAGGCACCCAATACCGGGAATAATAAGCATGAAAGATATCCGGCCGGCTTAACTGCGCCAGACTCAGATGCGGATGAAAACAGGCATAAAGGCCGGATTGGCATCCCTTCAGTTCCCCCTGCCCGAGTTGAGCGCCCGTCCAGTGCATGGCATTGCGATAATCTGCACGAAACCCTTTCCTGAACCCAAACAAACGTTCCGCCGTCTCTTGAAAGGACATTGACGTCTCCTGCATCTCAGCGTGTTAAAGGTATGACAGGGCGCCATACCAAAGCTGTAACGCTAAAAGACGAAAAAATTAATTATAATTAGAGTACACCATTATTTAGTACCACAAATCGGGCAATCAACTGCACCTTCCGATATCAAGGGAAATTCACAAAATCAGTTAAAACTCATGTGCAGGAAAAATCACGGAGCCGCTGTATTCAGTCATGGCAGTGAAGTCGTGCGGTTACCGCATACTGACAGGGAACGTTAAATTCACATGAACCGACAGAACCGGATAACCCATGTTAATTAAAAGCGAGAGCGAGACAGTGTGTACTACCACATCAAAAAGGCCCGAAAACACGTCAGGATCCGATGGAAAAGAAAGCATATAAAGCAACGAAGAAATGCGAAATGAAAAAGATGGATCAACGCTGGTGCATAAATACTGAATAATAAAAAGCGCCAGTGTGAAAACACTGGCGCCGGGACATGAAACACAAAATGTCTTACAAAAGAGGAACTACATAGTTTTTGGCAACAAACCGGGAAGCTTCAACAGTCAGATGTCCATAATCAAAGGTTATAAGACTATCGCCCACCCTCGCCCGACAGCTTAAATGACCTCTGTCATTGGTAAAACACAGGTGATCCAGCATATCGACGAATACAAAATCATCATTTTTGGCATGCAGCGCTTTCAGATAGTTATTACTGTCGATCAACGATCGAGTAAATGTAAAGTCTGAAATATATTTCTCACCCATATGCCTTGTAACATACGCTTGAGGCAAGGACGGTTCCCATTGTGGGAAGGGGCCCATTATAATTACACGAGGCACACCCATATCATGCAGTCTGGAAACCGTTTCACTCCAGTCAACACTCTCATGATGAGAAGCAGCACCCAGTATGACAACTTCAGGCCTGGCTTTCATGATGGCCCTGTAGGCCATTCCATTTGAATAATCACACCCCTGATCAAACCGGTCCGATCCGTTTCTTTTCATGGTAAAGGATGGCGGACAACCGGATGAGGTCAATTGACTGAAAGGCATGCCCTTTGGCATTTCGTAACGCAATCCCGTCGACAGGGACCCCATATGTGAATCGCCCCACAGGAACACACCGCCTGTAGTTGAACTGATACAGATATCATCCACCTGCGGCTTGCCGGTATCACGCATCTGCAATGAGGCATTACATTTATTGAATAATCCGGTCGGATCCATCTTGTAATTATTATAAGAGGTTATGAACTGGTTTCCCGCATCATTGGACCTGTCCCTGATATCAAAATGGCCATTATTCATATATACAATACCCGCAGCGCCCAACGCTGCCAGCCACAATGCCAGCATCGCTTTTCCTGACGCCTTTCGCTCGACAAGCATGTTGGACAACATGCCCAATATGATTGATAAACCTATCAGCAAAAGGCTGTTAACGGCAGTGATGGCCATATAGCTATACATGTATACAACCAGCGGCCAGTGCCACAGGTAAATCGAGTAGGACCAGGCACCCAGCTTCTGAAACAGGACATTTCCCGTTATCAAACTGTCATTGCGCTGTGCCTGAAGAACAAAAAAGGCACCCAGCACAGGCAGAGCCGCCAGATAGCCCGGCCATGGGTTTTCTTCGGATACCAGAAAGCAGGAAATAATGATCAACGCCAGACCGACCCACTCCAGCGGCTTTTTCCACTTCTCTCCTGAGCTGAAGGGATAAAGGCAGGCCACCCCCCCGACCATCATTTCCCAGGCTCTGGTAGACAGCAGGAAATAAGCCGCATCAGGTGCTCTTGACGTAGCAACGGCACAAAAGACAAATCCTGCCACAGCCCCCAGCAGGATGATTATTCTTGTTGCCCCTGCCGACATCAGCTTTCGCAGGACAACAAGTACCAGGGGATAAATTATATAAAACTGCCACTCAACGGATAACGACCAGGTATGTAATAACCACTTCTCATGGGAAGAGGCATCAAAGTAACCTGACTCACGCCAGTAAATGATATTTGAAATAAATCCGAGGGAGGCAATAATGTGTTTTGATATGGTCTTGTAGACCACATCGTACTCAAAAAACCAGCCGAATAATGCAAGAGCCAAACAAAGCACGGCCAGAGCGGGTATTATCCTGTCTGCACGTGCCTTGTAAAATTTCCAGAGGGAAAAGGTCTGGCGATCGATCCCCCTGAATATTATTCCGGTCATCAGAAATCCGGAAATAACAAAAAACACATCAACACCAGCAAAGCCGCCCGGCACCCAGAACGAATTAAAATGGAATAAAACAACAGCCATTACTGCAATGGCCCTTAGACCATTTATGTCCTTCCTGAATTTCACGGTATTTTCCCTGAACCTGAAGCATAACTTATTCTAAAGAAATGACGCATTGGAGCAATACAATAAAAGACTGAGTTCAAAGTATTAGAAAATAAACACCCGATACCGCCAGGATTTTTTTTTGAAAATATGTTATGGAAAAAAGCCTTTCAAAAAAGATCGATTGACCCTTGCTGCATATTTATCTTTTTATTCAACATCTTGGGCATGAAAAAGGTATCAGCGCACTCATTAATATAAGAAAAACCCATATACACATCGATATAAGCCCGCATCCCTGTCGACTGAGGTGCTCGCCAGGATAAATGTAGAAATTGATCGCATCTGAAGAGGCATATCCAAAAATCACATAAAAGGACATTAGATAAGCAGGATTAATAGTTGCGTGCGAAGTATATGGAAAGCCCGTTGATATATCGAGGCTAATACGCACAGAGGCATGACATTATCGCACTCTCGTGCCAACGATCAGCGCATCAAATACAGTCAGTGACCCGGCGCGAGGGACGCAATAATCCTGCGACACCGAGCGGTCTGCAGGGCAGCGGATCGAGAATATTCAAACAAGGGGAGCGTTATCGCTTGAGAGACAAGGCCAACAAGCTGGCAGGGAATCTGCACTGGCAGCCTGAAACAAAAAAATCGCCTTGATGGCGATTTTTCAGATTCATATCTGGTACCGGAGGTCGGACTCGAACCGACACGGGGGTTAGCCCGGGGGATTTTGAATCCCCTGCGTCTACCAATTTCGCCACTCCGGCATATGAGGACGGAACGTATTATACGGGCATTGAGCCCCGCGTCAATGACTTGCGCGCGCGAGGCAGGTATCATGGCCCTCCTTTTTAATGCCGGATGATGCACAGGCCTTTCATGCAGCGCGCCGATTTCCAGTTTGACCTCCCTGATGAATTGATTGCCCGTTACCCCAGCGAGCAGCGAACCGATTGCCGCCTGCTTTGCCTGGACGGTGCCAGTGGCGATATTGATCATCGCCACTTTGAAGAAATCCTCGACCTGGTCGAGCCGGGCGACCTGCTGGTATTCAACGATACGCGTGTTATCCCTGCCCGCCTGTTTGGCCGAAAAGCCAGTGGTGGCAAGGTTGAAATGTTGCTGGAGCGCCCCCTGGACGCTCACACCGGGCTGGCGCACCTTCGCTCCAGCAAGTCACCTCGCCCAGGCACGCACCTTCTTTTTGAAGGGGGAATAGAGGCTGTTGTAGAGGGCCGGCGTGACGCACTTTTCGAGCTGCGCTTTCTGGGTGATCCCCCCCTGGTGGAACTGCTTAACCAGCACGGCCACATGCCACTGCCGCCCTATATCGAGCGAGAGGACGAGCTCGGCGATCGCAGCCGGTATCAGACCGTCTATGCTCGCCATGACGGAGCCGTTGCCGCACCAACTGCCGGCCTGCATTTTGATGAGGCCCTGATGGCGCGCCTGGCACATCAGGGGGTAAATACCGCCTATGTCACCCTGCACGTCGGCGCCGGCACCTTTCAGCCGGTACGGGTCGACAACATTCAGGACCACCAGATGCACAGCGAGTGGCTCAATGTCAGCCAGGCAACCTGTGACGCCGTGGCCGCCACGCGCGCCAATGGTGGCCGCGTCATTGCAGTGGGTACAACCAGTGTTCGATGCCTTGAAAGCGCCAGCAGGGAAGATGGCACCCTTGAACCATTTCAGGGAGATACCGCCATTTTCATTTATCCCGGGTATCAGTGGCACTGCGTTGATGCGCTGATCACCAATTTTCACCTCCCTGAATCCACACTGCTGATGCTGGTCAGTGCCTTTTCCGGTACGGCAGCCGTCAAACAGGCCTATCAGGCGGCGGTTGAACAGGGCTACCGTTTCTTCAGTTACGGTGATGCCATGTTCCTGACCCGAGCCCCCAAGGAGTCTCCTTCTCATGCGTGACCATTGCGACATGACGTTTGAAACATCGGCCACGGATGGCCGCGCCCGGCGCGGCCGTCTGAGTTTTTCCCGTGGCACGGTTGAAACACCGGCCTTCATGCCGGTAGGTACCTATGGCACCGTCAAGGGGATGTCCCCTGAGCGAATCAAGGCCATCGGTGCTGAAATCATACTCGGCAATACCTTTCACCTGTGGCTTCGCCCAGGTACGGAGGTCATCGAAGCACACGGTGATCTTCACGACTTTGCCCAGTGGGACAAGCCGATCCTGACCGATTCCGGTGGCTTCCAGGTATTCTCGCTGGGCGAAATGCGCAAGATCACCGAACAGGGCGTCCATTTCAGATCACCAGTTGATGGCTCAAAGGTTTTCATGGGCCCCGAAGAATCCATGGCCATCCAACGCTCACTGGGCTCGGATATCGTCATGATCTTTGACGAGTGCACGCCCTACCCGGCCACGCATGACGAGGCAGAACGCTCGATGGAGCTGTCACTTCGCTGGGCAGAGCGTTCGAAGAAAGCCCATGGCGATTCTCGTGCGGCGCTGTTCGGTATCGTACAGGGCAGCATGCACCGTGATCTGCGCGAACGCTCGCTCAAGGCCCTTGAAGCCATGGACTTCGACGGCCTGGCCATCGGAGGCCTGTCGGTAGGTGAGCCGAAGGAAGAGATGATCAAGGTGCTCGACTACCTGCCCGACATGATGCCGGCCGATAAACCGCGCTACCTGATGGGCGTCGGCAAGCCCGAGGATCTGGTTGAGGGCGTACGCCGGGGTGTGGACATGTTCGACTGTGTCATGCCGACCCGCAATGCACGTAACGGCCATCTGTTCACGGCGGATGGCACTGTCAAAATTCGCAATGCACGCCATCGCCATGACACGTCACCGCTGGAAGAAGGCTGCGACTGCTATACCTGCCAGCACTTTTCAAGAAGCTACCTTCACCACCTGGATCGTTGCGGTGAAATGCTGGGCGCGGAGCTCAATACCATCCATAACCTGCGCTACTATCAGCGGCTGATGGCCGGTTTGCGCGGGGCTATTGAAGCGGGTACATTGTCGGACTTCGTAAACGAGTTTTACACGCGACGCGACCTGCCGGTACCGGCACTGGCTTCGACCTGAAGCCGGCGCGACGTTCCAACTGCGGGCCCGACACTGGTCGGCCCCTGTTTCACCATGCTCTTGAAGAGGACTTTCCATGCTGGACTACCTGATCTCCACAGCTCAGGCGGCCGACGGCGGCGCGGGCGCCGGCGGCGCGGGCGCCATCGGCCAGATCGTTATGCTGGTCGGTTTCGTGCTGATTTTCTATTTCCTGCTGTGGCGCCCCCAGTCAAAGCGGGCCAAGCAGCACAAGAAACTCATTACCGAACTTTCCAAGGGTGATGAGATCGTAATCGGCGGAGGCATGGTAGGTCGTGTCAACAAGGTAGGCGAAGAGTTTCTGACTCTGGAAGTTTCCGAAGGCGTTGAAGTCAACGTTCAGAAGAACGCCGTCGCTGCGGTCCTGCCCAAGGGCACCCTCAAGTCTCTGTAAGCCTGAAGGGCCGGTCATCCCGGCCCTCCTCGATCCGTCAGCAACCAGGACAGAGCCCCGATGCTCAACCGTTATCCCATCTGGAAGTACCTGATTGTACTTCTTGTGCTTGCCGTAGGCTTTATCTATGCCCTGCCCAACCTGTACCCGGAAGACCCGGCCATCCAGATCAGCGGCGAACGCGGCGTCAAGGCCATCAGTCAGCAGAATATAAGTCAGGCCACCAGTGCGCTTGAGCAGGCCGGTATCGACGTCAAGGCCACCGAGATCAACCAGGGTAGCGCCCTGATTCGCCTTGAACATGCAAACCAGCAGCTTTCGGCCAGAAGCGTTGTCACCGATGCGCTTGGTGAAGGCTATGTGGTTGCCCTGAACCTGGCAGACTCCACGCCGGACTGGCTTCGCGCCATTGGTGCCAAGCCCATGAAGCTCGGACTGGACCTGCGTGGCGGTGTTCACTTTCTGCTGGAAGTCGACATGGATGCCGCTGTCACTCAGCGCATGAATGTTGATGCCAGTGCCATGCGTGAAACCCTGCGTGATGAACGCATTCGCTACCGCGACAACAGCGTTCGCGACCGGGCCATCACCTTCTCGTTCCTCAATGAAGGCGAGCTGGAAAAAGCCGAAGGCGAACTGCGCTCCCAGTACAATCAGTTCGAATTCACGACACGGCAACAGGGGCGTGAGCACCAGCTGGTCATGACGCTGACGGACAAGGCCGTGACCGATATTCAGGATTACGCGGTCAAGCAGAACCTGACCACCATCCGAAACCGTGTCAACGAGCTGGGCGTATCCGAGCCTCTGGTACAACGTCAGGGACCAAGCCGCATCGTGGTTGAGTTGCCCGGCGTTCAGGACACGGCAGCCGCCAAGCGCGTGGTGGGTGCAACAGCCAACCTGGAGTTTCGCCTTGAAGCCCCGGCGGATGCTCAGGCCAGTGAAGTGGAAACGTTCGGCTTCCGGAACGACCCCTCGCGCAAGGCCAACCTGTCCAATGATGTCATCATCACGGGTGACAGCGTGTCCAGCGCCAGCCAGGGCTTTGATCAGAATGGCCAGCCTCAGGTCAACATCAATCTGGATGGCCCGGGCGGCTCAAAGATGAATCGCGCCACTCGCTCGAACATCGGCAAGAACATGGCCGTGCTCTATATCGAGCACAAGAGCCGTACTCGCACGGTGATGGAAAACGGCAAGCAGGTCGAAAAGCGCACGCCGTATACCGAAAAGGGCATCATCAGTCTGGCAACCATCCAGAGTGCGCTGGGCAACCGCTTCCGCATTACCGGACTTGACTCTCCAACGGAAGCCTCTGAACTGTCGCTGCTGTTGCGTTCCGGCTCGCTGGCTGCACCTATCTACTTTGCGCAGGAACGTACCATCGGGCCAAGCCTTGGGCAGGAAAACATCAACCGGGGTGTTCTGTCGGTCGAGGTAGGCCTGGTACTGGTCGTCCTGTTCATGCTCCTGCGCTACAAGGCCTTTGGCCTGATTGCCAATACATCCCTGGCCATCAACCTGAGCCTGCTGATTGCTGCCATGTCCCTGCTGGGAGCAACACTGACGCTGCCGGGTATTGCCGGTATCGTGCTGACCCTCGGGATGGCGGTGGATGCCAACGTACTGATTTACGAGCGCATCAGAGAGGAACTGCGAAACGGCATGAGCCCTCAACAGGCCATTCACGCCGGCTATGAGCGCGCCTTCACTTCGATTCTTGACGCCAACATCACCACCCTGCTGGTAGCGCTGATTTTGTTCTCGATCGGCACCGGGCCCGTAAAAGGGTTTGCGGTCACGTTGTCACTGGGCATTCTGACCTCGATGTTTACCGGCATCATGGTGAGTCGTGCCATTACCAACCTCACGATCGGCGGAAAGTCGCTGAAAAAACTCTGGATTTGAGGAGACGGTAATGACAAGTTTCGATTTCATGGGCAAACGGGTGGCGGCCTTTGTCGTCTCCATCCTGCTCACGCTGGTCGCCATTGGCACTTTGGCAGTTCAGCACCTTAATCTGGGGCTGGATTTTACCGGTGGCACACTGGTGGAAGTCAGCTACGACAAGGCACCTGAACTCGATGTGGTTCGGCAGTCACTGTCTACGGCGGGCTATCAGGATTTTTCGGTGCAGACCTTCGGGGAGGCCAACGACATCCTGGTGCGCCTTCAGCAGAAGTATGACCAGAGCGTCGGAGACAGTGTAACCAGTGCCCTGAACAATGCTGACAACCCGGTCAGTCTGGTACGCGCCGAATTTGTCGGTGCGCAGGTCGGTGACCAGCTCCGCGACCAGAGCGGCCTCGGCATGCTGGTCGCCCTGGGTGTCGTCGCCCTGTATGTTGCCTTTCGGTTTCAGTACAAGTTTGCCCTTGGCGCACTGCTGTCACTGGGGCATGACGTCATCATCCTGCTCGGCGTGTTCTCTCTGTTCAAGATCGAGTTTGACCTGACAGTGCTGGCAGCCGTGCTGGCGGTCATTGGTTACTCGCTCAATGACACCATTATCGTTTACGACAGGATTCGCGAGAACATCCGCAAATCCCAGACCAGCGATATGCCAAGGATCTTCAACAACGCCATCAATCAGACCCTGGCACGTACCCTTTCGACCTCGGGCACAACCCTTCTGGTACTGCTGGCGCTGTATTTCCTTGGCGGGGACATGATCCACAACTTCTCGCTGGCGCTGATCATTGGTGTCGTACTGGGTACCTTCTCGTCAGTATATGTGGCATCTGCCCTGCTTCTGGTTTTCAAGCTGCAGCGCGAAGACCTGATTCCTGCCAAGAAGGAAGCCGTCGACGACGAGCTGCCCTGACTGAAAAGCCACTGACAGGCTCATGGTCCTGCCGACATGTCTTTCCATGTCGGCAGGGCGTACGCCGCTCTCCCCCTCCAGCGTCCTGCGAGACCAGGAAACAGACACAAAAAAAGCCCGGCCAATTGGCCGGGCTTTTTTGTGTCATATCCGCTCAGGTGCGAATCAGGTGCGGCTGAATCTGTCTAACCAGCTGCTTGTAGAGCCGCGCACCGGAAGCCATCAGGGCACCATCCACTTCAACCTGTGGAGCACCGTTCGGAGCACCAATCAGTGCACCGGACTCCTTGAGCATCAGCTGACCGATGGCCAGTTCCTGCTCGTCGATTCCCTGCACGATGGCAGCATCCACGCGACCGGAAGAGACTTCGGCAATATCAAGGATCGGACAACCAAGGGTACGAATAACCGATGCCTGCGCACCAAGGCGCTGAGTCATGACCATGTAATCCGGGAAATAGCGCTGACGCACACGCATTTCCGGCAGACCCAGCGCAATTCGCGCATTATCGGTGGAGACGGCGTTGCTTACTCGCATCCGCTTGCCGTTGTAGTGAGCACCACGACCACGACTGGTGATGTATTCGTCATCGGTAAACGGGCTGATAATGACGGCATGTTCCGGGCGCCCCTTGAACAGGCACACCATGGAAATGGCACAACCGGTCGCGTTGATCGACAGGTTTTCATACCCGTGGAAAAGATCAATCTTCCAATGGTAGTCAGCGCCTTCGCCTTCACCATCCTTCCAGGGAATATAGCGACCACTGATACCGTGCAACGGATAGCCCTTGGCAAACTGCCGGGCAATCTGTTCTTCGATGAAACGGGCCGTGTCGGCGAGGAGCGTATCCTCGGACTGGGTTTCACGAGCAATGTCCAGGCGGTCCCGGACACGATTAAGCTGTTCAGATGCGCCGCGCAGTGCGCGCAACGCGAATTGGACCATAGGGTGCATGATCAGGCCTTGAGCGGTGAAAACAGGATGTTAAAGAACCCGGCGATTCTATCAAAAAAAGCGCTCTACGGCGAGCATGTCTCGGTGCAATAGATACGCGATGCGCGATCAGGCGGCGTTGACCATGCTAGAATGCCTCCTTTTTACAGCACGCCAATGGTAGCCTGACACCATGCTTGATCGTATTCGCATAATTCTGCTGGGAACCAGCCATCCCGGCAACGCCGGTGGTGCCGCCCGCGCCATGAAGACCATGGGGCTGAGTGACCTGGTTTTCGTCAATCCCCGCTGTGAACCCGTTGAAGGTGAAGCCATCGCTCGCTCATCGGGGGCTGAAGATATCCTGCACCAGAGCCGCACGCTGGATAATCTTGATGATGCCATCGGCGACTGCACCCTGGTGGTGGGCTGCAGCGCCCGTTCGCGAACGCTCCCCTGGCCCATGATTTCCCCTCGCGAGCTGTCAACACGGCTTCCGCGTGAAATCATGCGTGACGAAGGCGAGCCACAGGGTCGAGTGGCCATCCTGTTCGGTCGCGAGGACTCCGGGCTGACCAATGACGAGCTGCAGCGCTGCCACCTGCATGTGCATATCCAGGCCAACCCGGAATACAGCTCACTCAACCTGGCCGCCGCCATTCAGGTCATAAGTTATGAATGCCGTCAGGGCATGCTGGCCGCCGAAACGTCCGCGGACAGTGACAGTGAATACTTCGGCGTCGCCTGGGACCGCCCCCCGGCCGCTCAGGAAGATGTGGAGCGACTGTTCGTGCATCTCGAACAGAGCATGATTCGTTCGGGATTTCATGACCCCGCCATGCCCCGTCAGCTGATGGCAAGAATGCGCCGCATGCTGATGCGTACTCGGCTTGATGACATGGAGGTCAACATCCTTCGCGGCATGCTGAGCTCCTTTGACAAGTTTACCCCACCTCGCTGAGGTGCCATTGCGCAGGAACATCGACATGCTGTCACAGCTCAAGGAAGACATTCAAAGCGTGTTCTCGCGCGATCCGGCAGCCCGCACCACCTTTGAGGTGCTGACCACGTATCCGGGACTTCATGCGGTCATGGCACATCGCGTTTCTCATGTAATGTGGACACGCAACTTCAAGTGGCCCGCCCGCGTTCTCTCGACGCTGGCACGCTGGATTACCGGCATAGAGATCCATCCGGGAGCGACAATCGGAAGGCGTTTTTTCATCGACCATGGCATGGGTGTCGTGATCGGCGAGACAGCCTGCGTCGGTGATGATGTCACGCTCTATCACGGCGTAACGCTCGGAGGGACAACCTGGAACAAGGGCAAGCGTCACCCGACACTGGGCAATGGCGTTATCGTCGGTGCCGGCGCCAAGATTCTGGGCCCCATCGAACTGGGTCACAACAGCCGGGTAGGCTCCAATGCGGTAGTGACCAAGGATGTACCCGAGGGCGCTACGGTGGTCGGCATCCCAGGCCGCATCGTCAAGACGCGCCAGGAAACCGATCCACCCCCAAGTGAAGATGAAGTGCGTCGCAAGGCCATACAGGACAAATTCGGCTTTGATGCCTATGGCATCGGCGAATCCATGCCGGACCCGGTAGCACGCTCCATGCATGCCATGCTCGATCATATGCATGCCATGGATCAGCGCATGGATCAGATGTGCAGTGCCCTGCGTCATATTGATGACAGCTTTCGTTCCGGCGACATGCCACACCTTGACCGTGCAGACTTCATCGCGGTGCTGGATGAACTTGATTATCCCTGCGCTCCTCGACACGACGCCCCACCGGATGGGGAAGCGCCCACGACATCACCCCCCGAAAAATAGTTGACTAATCCACTCGGGATTAACACAATAACCTGACTTTTTCAGGGTTATTACAGGGAATGCCATGCGTCTCACGACCAAAGGGCGGTACGCCGTTACGGCCATGCTGGATCTTGCGATTCGCCAGAACCAGGGCCCCTTGAGTCTCGCCGACATTTCAAAACGCCAGGAAATTTCCCTATCCTACCTGGAGCAGCTGTTCTCCAGGCTGCGCCGACAGGGACTGGTCAAAAGCGTCCGCGGCCCGGGCGGTGGCTATCTACTCAACCACGCCCCCGCCGATATTACCGTGTCAGCCATTATTGATGCCGTTAACGAATCAATCGATGCGACCCGCTGTCAGGGGCTTGGCGACTGCCATCATGGCGACACCTGTCTGACACACCACCTGTGGTGCGACTTGTCCGAGGCAATCCATGACTTTCTCGATGGCATCACGCTGGGAGAACTGCTGGATCGCCGCGAGGTGCAGCAGGTAGCACAGCGTCAGATTGATGACACGCCCCAACCACTGACCATCACGTCAGCCTGACAGGCTTATCACACAGGGTTCCTTTCATGACAGCGCCGTTGATTTATCTGGACAACGCCGCGACCACCCCGGTTGACCCCAGGGTAGCGCGCCTGATGATGGACTTTCTGACGGAGGATGGCACCTTTGCCAACCCCGCCTCCCGAAGTCATATGGCCGGCTGGCTGGCCGAGCAGGCCGTTGAAGGCGGGCGACGCCAGGTCGCGGATACCATCGGTGCCGATCCACGTGAAATTGTATGGACGTCCGGGGCGACAGAAGCCGATAACCTGGCACTGACCGGATACATGCGAGCCCACCGTGACAAGGGTCACCATCTGGTGACCTCATCCATCGAGCACAAGGCCGTGATTGATACAGCCATGGCACTCGAAGCTGAAGGATTCGAAGTGACCTGGCTTGCTCCGGATCACGAAGGGCGCATCGCTCCTGAATCGGTACAAAATGCCCTGCGCAGCGATACCACGCTGGTATCATTGATGTCAGTCAACAATGAACTGGGCACCGAAAACGACCTGATGGCCATCGGCCGGATCGTCCATGCCCACGGCGCAGTATTCCACGTGGACGCGGCTCAGGCGGTCGGCAAGACTCCCATTGATGTTCAGCATCTGCCAGTGGACATGATGTCGCTGTCAGCCCACAAGGCCTACGGACCCAAGGGCATCGGTGCCCTGTTTGTACGCAGGGGACTTCAGATCGAGCCGCTGATTCACGGCGGTGGCCATGAGCGTGGCATGCGCTCGGGCACGCTGCCTACCCATCAGATTGTCGGCATGGGTGAAGCGTTCAGACTGGCCGGTGAAGACTATGCGCGGGATCATGATCACCTGCACATTCTGAATGCCCGGTTCCGTGAGGGGCTGGCGGCACTGACCGGCACTCACGTTCATTCACCGCTGATGGGCAGTGTGCCCAACATCATCAATGTCGGTTTCAAGGGGGTCGAGGGCGAGTCACTCATCATGGCGCTCCGCAAGCTGGCCATCTCCACCGGTTCGGCCTGCAATTCAGCAAGCGTGGACCCGTCCTATGTGCTGACCGGCATCGGCGTTCCTCGCGAAGATGCACTGGCCTCGATCCGCTTCAGCTTCGGCCGCTTTACCCGAGAGCAGGATATCGATGATGCGCTTGCTGAACTGTCGCATGCACTGACTACACTACGGGCATGAACAATGCCCCACTTTCTCACTCACAGGCTCACCGGGAGGTGAAAATGGCCCGGATCGGAATTACCACTGCCGCTGCCAGGCAGATCAATACTGTCCTTGATGAACGCGGAAAAGGCCTCGGCCTACGTGTCAACGTCAAGCCCAGCGGTTGCTCAGGCTACAGCTACGTGCTCGATTTTGCCGATGACACCCAGCCCGACGAACACATGTTCGAAGAACATGGTGCCAGGGTATTCATCGGCGATGAAGCACTCACTATCCTCGACGGAACGGAAGTTGACTACGTCAACGAGGGACTGAACCGGTTTTTCAAGTTCAATAATCCCAACGTCAAGGACGAGTGTGGCTGCGGCGAAAGCTTCAGCGTATAGCACCGCTCCCCGCAGGCAGTGCAAGGCGTCGGGCAAGTCGCTATAATGCCGCGTCGCGCGCAGACACTGTCTGCTGTTATCTGACATGGTGCGCCGTCATCGAACGACGCACATGCTCGTATTGTCCCAGGACATCCATTTTATAAAACAGGAGCCTTATCATGGCTGTTGAACGTACACTTTCCATCATCAAGCCTGACGCCGTTGCCAAGAATGCCATCGGTGAAATCTACGCGCGCTTCGAAAAGAACGGCCTGCGCATTGTTGCAGCCAAAATGATGCAGCTGAGCCAGGCTCAGGCCGAAGGCTTCTACGCCGAGCACAAGGAACGTCCGTTCTTCAACGACCTCGTTGGCTTCATGACGTCCGGCCCGGTCATGGTTCAGGCGCTTGAAGGCGAAAACGCCATCGCTACAAACCGTGAACTGATGGGTGCCACCGATCCGCAGAAGGCTGACGCCGGCACCATCCGCGCCGACTTCGCCCAGTCCGTTGAAGCCAACGCCGTTCATGGTTCCGACTCTTCCGAGTCAGCTGCACGTGAAGTAGCCTTTTTCTTCGAAGACGGCGAGATCTGCTCGCGCGGTTAATCTGTCGAAGAATGCACTTCTTCCCAAGTGGCGACGCAAGTCGCCACTTTTCTTCCTGTGATGACCCGATGCCCATGACAACTTCAGCTACCGCTCCTTCACGCACCAACCTGCTGGGCCTGACCAGGCGGCAGATGGAACAATTCTTCATTGATATGGGGGAAAAGAAATTTCGCGCCACCCAGGTCATGAAGTGGATCCATGCCGAAGGCTGTGACGACTTCTCTCTCATGACGAACCTGTCCCGGGGATTGCGTGAAAAGCTTGAGGCCGTTGCTGAAATTCGTGCGCCCGGCATTGTATATGAAGGCCAGTCAAAGGACGGTACCCGCAAGTGGGTACTGGAAGTCGGGGATGGAAGCTTCGTTGAGACGGTTCTGATTCCTTCGGAGAACGGGCAGCGCCGTACGTTGTGCGTATCCTCCCAGGTTGGTTGCTCACTGGACTGCAGCTTCTGCTCAACCGGCAAGCAGGGTTTCCAGCGCAACCTGACCAGCGCAGAAATCATCGGTCAGGTCTGGGTCGCGACCAAAAGTGGTGGCGGACTCAAGGACTCGACACACCGCCCGGTCACCAATGTGGTCATGATGGGCATGGGTGAGCCACTGCTCAACTATGAACCGGTAGTCGCATCCATGCACCTGATGCTGGACGACAATGCCTATGGTCTGTCGAAGCGTCGAGTTACCCTGTCAACGTCCGGCGTCGTCCCGATGATTGACCGGCTTGGCGATGACATCGAAGTCAGCCTGGCCATTTCGCTTCATGCCCCGTTCGATGAACTGCGTAACACGCTGGTCCCCCTCAACAAAAAGTACGATATCCGCACACTGCTGGATGCCTGCAAGCGCTACCTCGACAAGTGCCCCGGCATTCACATGATCACGGTCGAGTACACCATGATCAAGGATATCAATGATCAACAGGAGCACGCCGAAGCACTGGCGACATTGCTCGACGAACTGCCCTGCAAGATCAATCTGATCCCCTTCAACCCGTTTCCCGGATCAGGCTATGAAAAGCCGTCGCGCAATCAGATCATGCGGTTCCAGAAATGGCTCTTCGAACGAGGTTATGCGGCGCCCGTCCGCATGACACGTGGCGATGACATTGATGCCGCCTGCGGCCAGCTGGTAGGACGCGTCAAGGATCGTACGCGCCGCCAGGAGCGTTATATAAAGACATTGTCCATTGATGCAGGCTAGCACCGCTTGACTTGCAGACCCGTCAGCGCTTTTATGAACATGTATTCATACCAACGACTGACTTAACCTGGTGGTATTTTAATGATTCGGCACCGACGCCTGCTTACCCGGCTGATGATTACTGCCGTCAGCGCGGTACTGTTGATCGGCTGTGCACACCAGGGGGCCCTTACGCAGGAAAGTACGTCGGAGGCCGCCGCCGGGGCCTATACGGATCTGGGGCTTGCCTATCTGAAGCGCGGAGATGTCAGCCGAGCCCGTCAGGCTCTGACTCATGCCATCGCGCTGTCACCAACCGATGCCAACGCCCTCCAGGGGATGGCCCTTCTGTCACAGCGTCAGGGCGATTCGGCCCTGGCCGAGCAGTATTACCGGCAGACGCTCGCCGAAGCGCCGTCCATGACTCAGGCGCGGAACAATTACGCCACCTTTCTGTTCAGACAGCAGCGTTATTCCGAAGCCTGTGATCAACTCGAGCGTGCCTCCGCAGATACGGAGTATGCGCGGCGCGCCCAGCTCTATGCCAACCTGGGCCAGTGCCGACTGGCCACGGGACAGCTGGACCAGGCCGCAACCAGCCTTGACCGGGCCAGAACCCTCGACCCACGCTATGCTCGTACCTACCTGCTTGAAGCACGCCTCGCGCAGCGCCTGGATAACAGGGCCGCTGCACAGCAGGCCGTGCGCCAGTATCAACGGCTCGCCGGTGTGGACCAGGAAAGTCAGTCGCTGCTTGATGAACTTCAAGGTAAACGGCTCCAGACCGTATCGCCCCAGACACCCGTACCGGCCCCCCATAAATAACAAGGACACTGCTGAATGACTGAGCGCCACGACACCCCGATCCAGGACACCCTTCACATGCCGGGCACACTGCTGAAAGCAGAGCGCGAACGTCAGGGGTTAAGCGTCGACACCGTGGCGCGAAAGCTGAACCTGAAACCGTCACTCGTGGACGATTTTGAACGTAATCAGTTCGACAAGGTTCAGATAGCAGCCTATCGCCGCGGCTACCTGCGCTCTTACGCCCGTCTGCTCCATATGGACGAAGCCATCATTGTGGATGCGCATGACCGTCAGTTTGGACGTGAGGATGCCAGCACCCCTCGCGCTGCCCCCATCCAGACCATCAAGCCGCGAAGTGGCCGGCCGGGGCGGCTGGGCCGCATTGTCTTCCGCCTGTTCACCCTGCTCGTCATTGCAGTACTGGCAGGGCTGACCCTGGTATGGTGGCAAAGCCGCGACAATACCCCGGACGTTACGGACGATGGCGTCGACACAACGGCCCTGCCTGCCTCTGAATCGATCACTCAGATACCCACGCCAATCGAGATACCGGATACGACGGCACAGGTGTCCCCTACCCCGGAACAGCAGGACACCGCGCCAACCACTGAACCGGCGACCCCGGCGATCGAGGAGACTGCTCCATCCACGCCGGAAGTGGCTGACAGCGCAACGCCTGATACCTCATCAGCCCCAGTCGCGACCGACGCTGACACGGCCGTACCGACCCTGGCCATGTCCTTTGCTCAGGATTCCTGGGTTCGCATTACAGACAGCAGTGGTAAAAACGTCATCAGTGGCCTTCAGACTGCCGGGACGACAGCACAGGCCGAAGGTACACCTCCATTCAGGTTAACCATTGGCAACGCCAGTCATGTTACTCTGCGTCTAAACGGCGAGCAGGTTAACCTTGCCCCCCATACACGCAGCAACAATGTCGCCAAATTCACTCTGAATCAGTAGAAGACCATGAATAACCAAACACCGATCATTCGCCGGGTATCGCGGAAAATTCATGTCGGTTCCGTTCCGGTCGGCGGCGACGCCCCGATTTCGGTTCAGAGCATGACCAATACCAATACCCTCGACGTGGATGCCACCGTCGATCAGATCGAACGCATCGCCGCCGCCGGCGCCGATATCGTTCGGGTCAGCGTCCCCGACATGGACTGCGCCGAAGCGTTCGGCAGGATCAAGAAGCGGGTCAGCGTACCGCTGGTGACCGATATCCACTTCGATTACCGTATTGCCCTGCGCGTCGCCGAGCTGGGTGCAGACTGCCTGCGAATCAACCCGGGCAACATCGGGCGCGAGGATCGTGTCAAGGCAGTAGTGGAAGCAGCCCGAGCCAATGGCATTTCCATCCGGATCGGCGTGAATGCAGGCTCTCTGGAAAAGGACCTGCAGAAAAAATATGGCGAACCAACTCCGGCCGCCCTGGTCGAATCCGCGATGCGCCACATCGACTACCTTGATCGCCTGGATTTTCAGGACTTCAAGGTGTCACTGAAAGCCAGCGATGTCTTCATGGCAGTAGAGGCCTATCGCCTGATCGCCGACCAGATCGAGCAGCCCCTGCACCTGGGTATCACCGAAGCCGGTGGCCTGCGTTCGGGCACCGTCAAATCCTCGGTAGGCCTTGGCATGCTGCTGATGGACGGCATCGGCGACACCCTCCGCGTTTCACTGGCGGCTGACCCGGTAGAGGAAATCAAGGTAGGCTTCGATATTCTGAAAAGCCTCAAGCTCAGAAGTCGGGGAATCAACTTTATTGCATGCCCCAGCTGCTCGCGGCAGAATTTCGATGTCATCAGCACCATGAATGCCCTTGAAGAGCGTCTGGAAGATGTCATGACCCCCATTAATGTGGCCGTGATTGGCTGCGTGGTGAATGGCCCGGGCGAAGCCAAGGAAGTAGACCTGGGCCTGACCGGTGGCAGCCCGAACAACCTGGTCTATATCGATGGCAAGCCAGCCAGTAAACTGCGCAACGACCATCTGGTCGATGACCTGGAAAAGCTGATTCGTGACAAGGCCGCTGCCAAGGAAGCCGACATGGCCCGGCTGATCACCAGCGACGGACAATAATCTTCAACCGGCCCGCCACCGGCCGGATCTGGTTCAGGAGTAGATTTTGAGCAAGGTACAAGCCATTCGTGGCATGAATGACCTTCTGCCGGAGCAGTCCCCGCTCTGGCAGTATTTTGAAGGACATATCCAGGCATTGATGAGCCGCTACGGCTATCAGGAAATACGCACCCCTGTTCTTGAACAGACGTCGCTGTTCAAACGCTCCATCGGCGAAGTGACCGACATCGTCGAAAAGGAAATGTATACCTTCGATGATCGCAGCGGAGACAGCCTGACGCTGCGCCCGGAAGGCACCGCTGCCGTAGTGCGAGCAGCCATTGAAAACGGGATGCTGCACAACCAGACCCAGCGCCTGTGGTACACCGGTCCGATGTTTCGCTATGAACGTCCCCAAAAGGGCCGGTATCGCCAGTTCCATCAGGTCGGTGTCGAAATCTTCGGTCTGGATGGTCCCGATATCGATGCTGAAGCCATTCTTCTGACAGCACGGCTATGGAAACAGCTGGGGCTGAATGAGCACGTAACGCTTGAACTGAACTCGCTGGGCTCCAACGAAGCGCGCAGTGCCTATCGTTCACTGCTGGTGGATTATTTTACCGCTCATGAAGACCAGCTCGACGAAGATTCCCGGCGGCGCCTGACCTCCAATCCACTGAGGATTCTGGACAGCAAGAACCCGGCCATGCAGGACCTGATCGAAGGCGCTCCTCAGCTGCTGGAGCACCTTGACCGTGAATCGCAGGACCATTTTGAATCACTGAAACGCCTGCTTGATGCCGCTGGTATTGCCTACGTCATCAACCCGCGCCTGGTGCGTGGGCTGGATTACTACAATCGCACCGTATTCGAGTGGACCACGACAGCGCTGGGCAGTCAGGGTACCGTCTGTGCCGGCGGGCGGTATGACGGCCTTGTCGAACAGCTTGGTGGAAAGCCCACCAGGGCCGTGGGCTTTGCCATGGGCATCGAACGTCTGGTGCTTCTGCTTGATACACTGGGACTCGTACCACCTGAGTTGCATCACAACGTGGATGTCTATTTGATGGCCATGAGCGATCACGGCCAGTCGCAGGCACTGCTGCTGGGTGAGACATTGCGTGATGCCCTGCCCGGCCTGAGGGTACAGGTGCATTGCGGAGGCGGCAGTTTCAAGAGCCGAATGAAGAAGGCCGACCGCAGCGGTGCATCGCTGGCCCTCATTCTTGGCGAAGACGAGCTGTCCGAACATACCGTAAGCGTTAAATACCTGCGCGACGACACCGATCAGACCACGCTGGATCAACCGTCACTGGTGGCATTGCTCACCGAACGGTTCCCGGCCGCTACCGAGCACTGACAGCCCGGACAAGGAGCCCCCTGTGGTTGATGAAGTACGAGATGACAGTGAACAAATCGACGCGTTCAAGCGCTGGTGGAAATCCTCCGGCAGCTCGATCGTGGTGGGCGCACTGCTGGCCGGCATTGCCGTATTCGGCTGGAAATACTGGCAGAGCCATCAGGAAAGCCAGGCTGCGGCCGCTTCAGCCCGTTATCAGCAACTGATTCAGGTGGTCGGTCAGTCCACTAACGAACAGGCGCGCGGTGAAGCCAACACGCTGATTGACCAGATCCTGCAAAAGGATGACGGATCACTCTATGCCGAGCTGGCGCGACTGATTCAGGCCCGGCTGGCCGTGGATGATGGCGAACTTGACAGTGCCCGCAGCATTCTCGCCGATGTAGTCTCAAACAGTGATGACAACTACGTCACACAGGTAGCACGGCTGAATCTGGCACGCCTGCAGTTGGCTGCACAGACACCCGACAAGGCCATGTCAACGCTTGAGAACGTCACTATAGACAGTCTGAACGCACAGGTGCTGGCACTTCGCGGCGACATCTGGAAGGCTCAAGGGGACGCCGACAAGGCGCTTTCTGCCTATCAGCAGGCCCAGAAGGCCGCCACCGACAGTGACCAGCCCATCTTCGGACTCCAACTGAAAATCGATGACCTTGCGCCCAAGGAGGCCCCATGAGCCTGACTCGCCTGATTGCGCCGGCGGCGCTGGTTGCCCTGCTCGCCGGCTGTGCCGGTAACCCGCCCGAAAACCCGCCGACACCGCTTAAGGACATCAGCACCAGCGTGTCATTGAACACGGTATGGGCAGAAGGGGTCGGTAGCCTGGGCCGCGCGCGCTACCCGATCTCACCGGCCCTGGGCGGCGGCATGATTTATGCCGGCAGCGCCGAAGGCCACCTTGAAGCCATCGACACGGCCTCTGGTGAAGTGCGGTGGGAAACGGACCTGGATTATCACATTTCCAGTGGCCTGACTCTGGATTCGGGCAGGCTGTACTTCGGTACCCGGGACGGCCATATCCTCTCGGTGGACGCCACCAATGGTGATATTGCATGGAAGAGCAACGTTGCCAGTGAAGTGCTTGCCCCTCCGCAGCTCAACAGCGGCCTTGTCGTCACACAGGGCATCGATGGCACACTGACGGCTCTGGATCGGTTTTCCGGTGAACAGAAATGGCTGTATACCGCCTCGCAGCCGGCACTGACGCTTCGCGGCACGGGTACGCCCCGTACGATCGAGCCGGTGACCTTCGCCGGGTTTTCGAATGGTCGCCTGACCGCCTTTGACAACCGCAGCGGCGCGCCACTCTGGAGCCAGCAGATTGCCGTTCCCAGGGGCCGTACCGATGTCGATCAGCTGGTGGATATCAACGGCCAGCCGCTTCTCACCAAGGATGGTCGTCTGTTTGTAACCAGCTACAACGGCAGGATCGTCGCCCTGAATGCCCGGAACGGGCAACCGATCTGGCAACGTGACGAGTCCAGCTACACGACGCCCTTGCTGGCCGGTGACTACCTCTTCACGATCAATGACAAGAGCGACATCCTCGCGCTGGACGCCAAGTCCGGGCAGGTCATCTGGCAGACGGACGATCTGCAGGGCCGCAAGCTCAGCGCACCGGCCCTGATCGATGGCAAGCTCGCAGTAGGTGATTACAAGGGATATGTTCATGTGCTGGACGCCCGCAGCGGCGAACTGATCGGCCGTGACAACATCGGCGGAGACGGTATCAGCGTCGGCCTTCTCAGTGACGGGCAGCATCTCTATGCCCTGAACAATGATGGCACCCTGGTCGCCTACACGCTCAAGGCGCGCCAGTAATCAGGCAACTTCGGCCATTCTGACATCAGGATGGCCGGAGCCTTTCCCTCTTGGCCCGGATTTGCGGTATCATGCCGCCTTATTATCCAGTTGTGCCATATCCTTCATGCTTTCAAGTCAGTCACGCCAGCGTCCCGTCGAGGCCCCATGAATCCTGTCATCGCTCTAGTTGGCCGCCCCAACGTCGGCAAATCTACCCTGTTCAACCGCCTGACCCGTTCGCGGGATGCCATTGTGGCCGATTATGCCGGGCTGACCCGCGACCGACACTATGGTAACGGCAAGCTGGGCAACAAGCCGTTTACCGTCATTGATACCGGCGGAATCAGCGGCAACGAGCAGGGTATAGATGCTGCCATGGCCGAACAGTCCCTGCTGGCCATTGATGAGGCTGATATCGTCTTTTTCATGGTGGATGCCCGGGCCGGCCTTACACCGGCAGATGAGGCCATTGCCAACCACCTGCGCATGAACCAGAAAAAAACATGGCTTGTCGTCAACAAGAGTGATGGCACGCAGGAAGAAATTGCCACGGCCGAATTCTGGACCATGGGTCTGGGCGACCCGGTAGCCATTGCCGCCGAACATGGCCGTAACGTCACTCAGCTGATCGAGCATGTGCTTGAGCCCTACCCAGAGCTTGATGACGAAAGCCTGCACCCGGAGCTCAATGTCGATCAGGGAATTCGTATCGGCATTGTCGGCCGGCCTAATGTTGGCAAGTCGACCCTGGTCAATCGGATGCTGGGCGAGGAACGGGTGGTAGTCTATGACCAGGCAGGCACAACGCGCGATGCCATCGAAATCCCCTTCGAGCGTCGCGGCAAGCCTTATGTCCTGGTGGATACGGCCGGTATCCGCAGGCGCAAGAATGTCAGCGAAGCCGCCGAAAAGTTTTCCATCATCAAAACGCTTGATGCCATCAAGCAGTGCCACGTGGCAATAGTGGTACTGGATGCGCGTACCGGGCTGGTCGAGCAGGACATGCACCTGCTGGATTATGTTCTCGAGTCAGGCCGCGCCCTTGTGCTGGCCGTCAACAAGTGGGATGGACTGGAAAGTGACGTGAAGGAAAAGATGCGCGCCGAGCTGAAGCGCCGTCTGGGCTTTACGGACTACGCCGACATGCACTTCATTTCGGCGCTCCATGGCACAGGTGTGGGCGACCTGTATACCTCGGTCAATAGTGCCTTCAAAAGCGCCACATCGCGATGGTCAACCAATCGTCTGACCACCCTGCTGCAGGATGCGATTACCGAGCATCAGCCGCCACTGGTTCGTGGTCGGCGAATCAAGCCACGCATGGCGCACCAGGGCGGTACGAACCCGCCGATCATCGTGGTACACGGCAACCAGGTTGATGCTCTGCCCGATGCCTACAAACGGTTTTTGATCAATACCTTCCGTAAGGTCCTCAAGGTTCGCGGCACACCGATCCGGTTTGAATTTCGCACGAATGACAACCCGTACGATCACCAGAAGAATGACAGTGATCGAGAAAAGGCCAAGTCACGTGAACTGGCCAAGACTCGTGAAGCACGCCGCAACCGCCGTTAATCCGTCGGTTCACTGACGCACACCTTGTTACGTCCGCCGGTCTTGGCCTGATACATGGCCTGATCGGCGATCTCAAGCAGCACACTGCCCTCTCCGCTACTGGCGGTTGTGGCAATGCCGGCACTGAACGATACGCGAAAGCTTTGCTCCCCCGAAACACAGTCAAGCTGACTGAAATTCATCCGTATCTCATTGAAGATACGCGCAGCATTTTCCGCATCACAGTTCGGCAGAATCGCCACAAACTCCTCACCGCCATAACGGCCGACCGTATCGACCTTGCGCAGCCGCCGCCGCAGCAAATTGGCCAGCAGCCGAATGACATAATCCCCGGTGGCATGCCCATAAGTGTCATTGACCGACTTGAAGTGATCGATGTCGATCATGACCACACTGGCAGGCTCACCACTGCGCTGTGCACGTGACACCTCAATATCCAGCTGTTCCTTGAGCGCCGCATGCTTCATGAGTCCGGTCAGCCCGTCACGCTCCAGCGCCTCGCTGAGCTGTCGGGAACGCTGAGAGCGCACCTTGACCGCATTGATCAGATCCAGATCGCTGATGGGCTTGGCCAGGAAGTCATCACCGGCCTGCCGCAGCGCCACCGTTCGCCGATCCTGATCGGTTTCTGCCGAAAGATAGATGATCGGTACCTTCAGCCAGTCGTCATCCAGCCTCAGCACCTGCGCCAGCTCCGGTCCACTGCAGCCTGGCATGTTGATATCGACGATGAGAATATCCGGCATATGATCATGCAGGGCAGCCACGACCATGGAGGGCGTGTTCACGACCCGACTGTCGATACCCGCGGCCTGCAGCACCAGCCGAAAATGCTCGGACAGCTCGACGTCATCATCAACAATGACCACACGATACGGGTCCTGGGTATGGCGCGTGGCCAGACGGCGCAGGCGCGCCTCCAGCCGCGGGATATCGATCGGATAGGTAAAGTACCCCTGAGCACCACAACGCACTGCATGCAAACGTCGCTCGAAGGTATCGAGCCGGTTGAGCTGAATCAGCGCCGTGGGAACATCATCGCGGCTGATATAAGCGCGGAGCGACATGGTCAGCACATTCTGATCGGCCACCAGTACATCCGGAGCAGGAGACATCGACAGAATGTCCCCCGCCTCTGCAGCAAATCGGATGGCATAGCCGAATCCCTTCAGCGCATCTGCCATGTGCTCGCCTTCATGGGTGGAGAGCCCCAGCAGTACCACGGTCACTGCGGCGTCGGTATATTCAGAGCCGGCATCAAAGTCGATACGCGGCGGCGTGTCGCCGTCGGATGCAGCCTTGTGCATATGCCCTATCAGCGCCCGAAGCCGCGCCCGGATCATCTCCAGCGCTTCCGGCGCCACATCATCAGCACGCTTCAGCCAGATCTGCGTCTGCTGCTCCATCTCTCGACAGGCCGCACCCACCTCTGTCCAGCCGAATGTTCCGGCAGAACCTGCGATACGGTGCAGCGACTGACACAGTGAGGCCATCATCTCCCGGTTGCCCTGCTCCGCCAGCATCGCTGTCGTACAGCGCTCCAGATCGACAAGATCCTCGGCCAGTCGATGCTTGTAGCTTTCCTTGAGGTTGGCAAGCTGCTGCTGAACCAGCGATGCGTCAGGTGTCGCCATGAACGTTCTCCCATACTGCCCGCAGCCGCTCTGCCAGCGTCATGGGGTCAAAGGGCTTTTCGAGCACATCCACGGCACCCAGTGACCGGTACTGCTCCACTTCTGCCGGCTGAATCCTGGCCGTCATGAAAACCACCGGGATGGATGCCAGCACCTCATCCTGCTGCAGGTGCTTCAGGGTCGTTGGACCATCCATGTTGGGCATCATGACGTCCATCAGAATCAAGTCCGGCCTGAAGGTTGCAAGAACGTTCAGCGCATGCTGACCGTCGTCACAGCCTGTCACATTGAATCCCCCTACCGTCTCAAGGGCCACACGTGCAACAGCCTGGATGGAGGGATCATCTTCGACGTGTAAAATAGTATCCAGAGGTTTCACTGTAGGCTTCCTTTTTGAATGGACCGACCATCAAGGATCTGTTGTAGCGTCTGCACAAAGGCTTTATTGGAGATACGCGACTTCGCCAGCGCCCCCTGCACTATCGAACGCTGCTCCGCGGTTATTTCATTGCCGGAAAGCACCACCACCGGCGGTGGTTTTTCCAGGGAATTGATCATCGACATCAACTCCCAGCCGGAACCATCCGGCAACCCCAGATCCAGAAGAACAAGATCATATGTAATGCTGCCAAGCCTTTGACGTGCCTCCTGCAGGGTCTGCGCCACATCCAGTACTGCGATGTCGCGGCACATGGCTGAAATGACCTGGTGCAGGTCACTGTCATCCTCGACATGCAGAATGCGGCCCATGGCCTGACCTGGCGTGATTACGCCTCGCAGCACGTCCAACAGCATGTCCTGGTCGATGGGCTTGCTTAACCAGCCCCGCGCTTCAACGCCACTGGCAAGCTTCAATTCACCGTTGGACTGATGCGCCGAAATCACGATGACCGGCATATCACACTCAGGATCCATCTCACGCAACTGGCGCATGACTTCCTTGCCACTGAAATCCGGCAGGATCATATCCAGCGTCATGGCATCAAAGCGCTGCTGGCGCAGGCGGTCCAGCGCCGACTGACCACTGTAGGCCGTTTCTGCGTGGAACCCCCACTTCTCGACCAGCTGCTTGATAAGCCAGGCGGTATCCGGGTCATCCTCCACGATCAGGACCAGTGGCCTGTCGCCTTCCCGCGCCCCGTCAGCCGATGACAGCTCCGCCAGCCCTGCAGGCATCGCATCCTGATAGATCGGCAGCTCAAAATAGAAGGTGGAACCCTGCCCCTCGATGGAATCAAATCCGACACGGCCTTTCATCCGCATGATCAATTCACGCGTGATGGCAAGTCCCAGCCCGGTGCCACCTTTCTTTTTGGTATTGGAGCTATCTGCCTGGGTGAATTTTTCAAACAGACTCGACTGAAAGGCTTCCGGTATACCCGGCCCCTTGTCACGGACTTCAACCCGGACACCCAGTGCACAGGGCACAACCCCCACCGTCACCTGACCTGACTCGGGAGAGAACTTGATGGCATTGGACAGGAAGTTGGACATGATCTGCTGGAACCGGCTCGCGTCCACGGCCACCTCACAGTCAAGGGTTTCACCGACACACAACGTGATGCCGAACTTGTCGGCATAGCCACCATTATCCTTCAGGGACTGCTCGACCAGAGGCATCAGAGGCTGCTGTACGACGTCAAAGCGCATCTTGCCAGCGACCAGCTTGTCCATGTCCAGCAGATCGTTGATCAACAGGTTCAACCGATTGGAATTGCTGTAGGCAATGTCCAGCATGCTCTTGAGCTGGACCGGCAACTCACCGAAGGCTCCGCCGGTAACAAGACCCAGCGAACCGGAAATGGAAGTCAATGGCGTACGAAGCTCATGACTGATGGTCGATACGAATTCGTTCTTCATTCGTTCGATACGCTTTTGCTCACTGATGTCCTGGGCCAGTGACAAATAACCGGTAGGGACGCCTTCCTTGTCACAAATCGGTGAGATGGAGAGGCTGACCATGATTTCATCGCCCTTTGCCGTGATGCAGGTCCACTCGGTGACATCGACATGACCGCGGCGCGGTTTTTCCAGCAGCACCGAGGACAGGGACACGCTCTCGCCCAGCTCCTCTTCCAGTGCGGCGCGATAATGCTCCAGCTCATCGGGTACATGAAACACATCCTGAGGTTGCTGCCCCAGTATTTCCTGTGAGGAGTAGCCCAGAATGCGCTCGGCACCGGTATTGAACAGGTTGATACGCCCATCCAGATCCATCGCCATGATGGCGACGCTGGTCGAGGCATCGATCAACGCCTCGAGACGCTGTCGATCCTGCTGTACCTGCTCTTCGGTCTGCTTCTGTTCAGTCACATCATGCATGAAACCATGCCAGGTGGTACCGCCATCCATGTCCCGCTGTGGTGACGAGCTGCCGCGTACCCAGTGAACATTGCCATCGGCATGAGTGACACGAAACTCGGTATTCCAGCGTGACAGATTCAGGCGGGACTCCGTAATGGACTCGATAATGGCCTCCAGATCGTCCGGGTGAACGATCTCAAAGACCTTACCGGCATCAAAGCGGACCTCCTCGGGCGTCACCTGGTAGATATCCTGAATGCCTTCACTGCTGTACGGGAAGGAAACGTGCCCATCGGGATCTTCCCGGTACTGATAAAGCGTGCCCGGCACGTGCTGGCTGATACGCGCCAGTCGCGTCATTAATTCATTACGCTCGCTTTCTTCATTCATCGCATTGATCGTGGCACCAACCCAGCGCGACAGGGCCAGCATGAACTCTTCCTCTACCTGATCAAAGGGCGTGCTGCGCGCCTCGCCACTGGAAAAATTGAGCGTGCCATAACGGAGCCCCCCTACCCACAGCGGCACCCCTATATAGGCCGTGACAAGCATTTTCCGGTGACAGGGGTGATCGGCGTACGGGGTGTTGTTTGCATCATTGAAAGCCAGCATCGTGTCCTGTTCGAGCGTCAGGCAACAGAAGGTATCGGCCGTACTGAAGCGCATGCCGTTTTCGAGGGCACCATCCCGGGATTGCTGAAAACGCACCAGGTATTCATCGCCGTTGATACGGCTGACAATGGCGTTGGGCATCTGCAGGAAATTACAGCCAATGGCCAGGGCATGTGCTACGCGCTTTTCTGTATCCAGGCGACGGTTGGCAGATATTTCATTGAGCGCTCGCAGTGCCTGTGCCTGGCGCTCCAGCTGTTGCTGGACGTGCATCATCTGACGCCGCGTCGCCTTGCCATAAGAGAAGATCAGCAGTAAAAGGCCAAATTCCGTCAGCAATAGCCCAATGATCCAGCGACCCGCTGTCTGCCACTGATGTCGCTCATGCTGTCGGGCCTCATCGGTAATATCTTCCCACAACAGCAATCGAACACCCGGCGTATCGGCAAGCTGGAGACTACCGGCCAGCAACGTGCGTTCATCAAGGTCAATCACGCGTTCATTAATGCCTGGACGTTGAGATGCACGGTCCTCGAACTGCGTCAGAATCCGCGAGCCCGTTGCAGCCGGATTCAGCAGCGTTCCCTGGGGTCCGATCAAGACAGCACCCAGCCCCAGCTCACGGGCCCTGTCCTTCAAAAGAGCAGAGACTGAATGGGTCAGTGCCACATAACCGTGGGCGGGTGTATCAGCCGAGGTGGCTGACGATGATCGAAGCCGGTCTACTGCCGTCATCAGAAGAGCCTGCTGCCCCAGCCGCATATCGATCACTGGCGCCTTGTCAGGCATGTTGGAGCGTATGTACGTCCTGGAGGTGAGCGCCATGTCCGTCGCACCGCGCTCGATAAGAAGGGTCTTGCCATCACTGCCAATCAGTGCCAGATGGCCGATGTCACCCAACGACTGGTAGTGCGTCATTACCTGAGCCAGTTGGGCCTGTATTTCCGGCAGCGTGCTGCTGGTGGAGGATAGCGGCAGGAGTCGTTCGAGCAGCGTGTCAAGGATCGGGTCAGCCGTCACCACGGCGACCTGATGTTCCAGATCAGCCTTCATGGTAATCAGCGCCTGCTCCATGGCACGGCGCTGGAACTGGCCTTCCTTGTTTAGCGCATTGAACCACTCCTCATCGCCGTGCTTCAACGAGGCCATGAGCATATAGCCAAAGAAGGCCGCCAGAATAAGTGCGCCGGCACCAGCCAGAATGCCAGGCGAACGAAGGTCCCGAATTCCTTTCATCTGCATCATCCACAGTCCAATTGGAGTAGCTATCGGCTGTGGATGACCTTAATACACCTTTCGCACATGCAAATGGACAAATAAAGGCTAATAGCAGTGCATCATTGGCCATCGCCCTGTAGACAGAATACCTTTCATTCGCTGAGCCACTGCGCCGCAAACTGCCATGCAGCCCGACCGCTGCGAACGCCACGTTGAGTGGCAAAACGCAGTGCCGCCCTTTCTGCTTCATCCCCCCATTCGCTGCCCAGCTCGGTAACCCAGTACCGGCAGGCCTCGAGAAAGGTGGCCTGATCAAAGGGATAGAAACTCAGCCAGAGGCCGAACCGATCGGACAGGGATATCTTCTCTTCAACGGCGTCACCGTGGTGAAGCTCCTGACCCACCACTTTGGTCGCCTGGTTATCCTCCATTGACTCCGGCAGCAAATGGCGACGATTGGACGTCGCGTACAGCAGCACGTTCTCCGGAGGGCCGGTCAGCGTCCCATCAAGTACGCTCTTGAGCGCCTTGTAGGCATCATCACTGCCTTCAAAGGAAAGATCGTCACAGTACACGATGAAGCGCCAGGGCTGATCACGCAGCTCATTGACCAGTGCCGGCAGACTGACCAGATCATGGCGGTCCACTTGAATCAATCGAAGCCCGTCCGCCCCCAGGTCATTGATCAGAGCACGCACCAGTGACGACTTGCCGCAACCTCGAGCGCCCCACAAGAGGGCATGATTGGACGGACGTCCGGCCATGAAGGCTCGTGTATTACGCAGGAGTGCCTCGCGCTGACGCTCGATGCCCACCAGAGACGCCATGCTCAGGCTGTCACGTGGTGAAACCGGCACCAGATAGCCCCCCAGAGGATGACGCACCCACAATGCCGCGGTATCGGATGACCAGTCGATCGGAGGGCGTTTGGGGGGCAGAAACGGCTCAACACGATCAAGCAGCTGCACTAACCGAGTAACCAGGGCGTCGTTCATGATGTATTTCCTGACAAGAAGTTTGACCCTGCGTTACAGGGCCGTAAGGTATGATACTTCTGCGATCTTATTCTGCCACTCAAGGAATCAGAGGGTATGCGTCATACTACATGGAAGCATGCAGCGCTTGGCTGCCTTGTCGTAATGGGTCTTGCAGGCTGCACTACGTCGCCACTGGGACGCTCACAGCTATCCCTTTTTTCTGCAGACAAGCTGGATCAGATGGGCCAGCAGAGCTTTGAAACCTACCAAAAGAAACTGCCCGAGGTACAGGGCCGGACGCGCCAGTACGTGGAGTGCGTTGCCGATGCCATTACCGAGCAGGTCAACAGCAAGGACGCACCGAAAAAATGGAACCTGGCGGTATTCAAAAGTGACCAGGCCAATGCGTTCGCCCTGCCCGGAGGCTATATCGGTGTCTACAGCGGCCTGCTGAATGTGGCTGAAAATCAGGATCAGCTGGCAGCGGTTCTGGGCCATGAGGTATCTCACGTGCTGGCCCATCACGCCAATGAACGGGTTTCAACCCAGTCCATTACCCAGTCAGGGCTGAGTGTGGTTCAGGCGGTGGCCGGTCAGGGCGGCGAACAGCTGGCCACACTGCTGGGTGCTGGCGCCCAGTACGGGGTACTGCTTCCCTTTTCACGAAAGCAGGAGTCCGAGGCCGATCTGCTGGGACTGGACCTGATGGCCAAGGCCGGCTTCAATCCACAGGCCAGTATTGCCCTGTGGAATAACATGAAGGCCAGCGGCGGGCAGCAACCGCCGGAGTGGATGTCGACTCACCCCGGCAATGATCACCGTATTCAGGACCTTCAGGGCCGCATGGCCAGTGCTCAAGCGCTTTACCAACAGGCGAAGAAGGCCGGGCGCACACCGAACTGCAACCGCTTCAGGCCCTAGGCGCCTCGGCATCAAGTGACGCGGTCAGGGCCTGCCGAATGGCTTCCCTGACCGGGCCGGTGTCCGGATGCACACCGCGCCAGGTCATGAAGGATTCCGCAGCCTGCTCCACCAGCATGCCCAGCCCGTCCTCACATCTGGCCCCCTCTCTGGCTGCCCAGTCCATGAATACGGTTGGGGCAGCTCCGTACATCATGTCATAGGCCAGGGTGTCAGGGGTCAGGCGGACGCCGGGCAGGGCCGGCAGTGCTCCGGCAAGGCTGGCACTGGTACCGTTGATGATGACGTCAAAATTACCGGTTACCTCATCGAAATGTCCGCCAGTGACTGCCGAGGCGTCCGACCGCCCGAAGGCCTCACTCAACAAGCGCGCCTTGTCCGGCGTACGGTTGGCTATCACCACTTCCCGTGGCATTTCATCCAGCAGTGGGCCAAGCACACCACGCACGGCACCGCCCGCCCCCAGAATCAATACCCGCCCACCGTCAAGGCGTGCGCCGAGCCGAATCAAATCACGTACCAGCCCGACACCATCGGTGTTATCCCCCAGGACAGTACCATCGGGCATCAGCTTGAGCGTGTTGGCGGCGCCGGCACGGGCGGCACGGTCCGACAACTGATCCGCCAGCCGCCATGCCGCTTCCTTGAACGGCACCGTGACATTGGCGCCCTGCCCGCCGGCCTCGACAAAGGCCTGCCAACCGGTCAGGAAGCCATCGGGGCCAGGGTCGCGGGCCTCATAATGCACCGCCTCACCGGTCTGTGCTGCAAAGGCGGCATGCAATGCCGGCGACCGGGAATGATGAATGGGATGGCCAAAAACGCAGTACAGATCACTCATGGCATAACTCTTGATGGTGGCAGCATAAAGCCGTCACATTAGCATGTCTCACGGCAGCAAGAAGGAGGGCCGGCATTGCCGCCCCCTTTTTCATTGCCACAGGTGCTTCCTGCTACCGGACTCAGCCGTCTGCTTCACCTAGCCAGTCCCGGGCATGCAGATAGTCCCGATACAGGTGATGCTCTGCGGATGCTTCATCCGGCGCCCAGTGATAGCGCCATTCCGCCATGGGGGGCATGGACATCAGGATGGATTCGGTACGTCCGCCACTTTGCAGCCCGAACAGGGTGCCCCGGTCGTATACCAGATTGAATTCCACATAACGCCCTCGCCGATATGCCTGAAACGCTCGCTCGTTCTCACCGTAGGGTTCATTGCGGCGCGCCTCGACAATGGGCAGGAACGCATCAAGAAAGCAATGGCCCACGCTTTGCTGAAAGGCAAAACAGGTCTCGAAGCCCCATTCGTTAAGGTCATCGAAAAACAGGCCGCCCACCCCGCGCGTTTCATCCCGATGCTTGAGATAAAAATACTCGTCACACCAGGCCTTGAACCGGGGATAGACCTCTTCACCGAACGGATCGCAGGCAGCCTTGCAGGTACGGTGCCAATGCAACACATCTTCATGCACCGGATAATACGGCGTCAGGTCCACGCCTCCGCCAAACCACCATACCGGGTCTTCGCCTTCCTTTTCGGCAATGAAAAAGCGGATATTGCCGTGGCATGTCGGCACATGGGGATTGTGGGGGTGCAGTACCCAGGATACTCCGGTCGCGTGAAAGCTGCGTCCGGCAAGCTCGGGCCGCGCCGCAGTGGCTGATGCAGGCAGCTGATCGCCACTGACATGAGAAAAATTGACGCCGCCCTTCTCGAACAGGGCACCGTTTTCAATAACACGAGTGCGCCCACCGCCACCGGCCTCGCGGGCCCAGGCATCTTCGCGAAACTCGGCGCCACCGTCGGCGTCAGACAGCTGCTTGCACATGCGATCCTGAAAGCCCAGCAAAAATTCCTTTACGTGATCGAGATAGGCGTGGGACATGAGGCGGTCCTTGATTCAGTGGCCGGATAACAGAGTCGGGGCGCTCGGCCCCTGTGTCGAGCCATTGTCCGTGATCCTGTAGGCAACGTCAGCCCGCTCACCTGTTTTTTAACGTGAAAGATTGCCGCACTCAGCGAAGGACCCGGCCTGTCAGCAGGTCCTGAATGCGGCTGGGCTCGTGTCGACCACCCAGCGCGCCATCAAGAATGGCCAGTGCCGGTGCATGCCCCAGCTGTGTCTGCACATCATCACGCGTCATGCAGGGGGGGCGTCCGGCCAGATTTGCCGAGGTGGATACCAGTGGCCCGCCAAAGGCATGACACAGGGCCTGTACCTGAGGATGATCCGTCACCCGCAGTGCCACCGTGGCATGATGGCCACGAACCAGGGGGTGGGCACGACCGTTGTCCGGCACCAGAAACGTGACCGGGCCCGGCCAGTGAGCCATCAGCGTATCGTGCAGCGCCGGATCCAGCCCATCAAGCCAGGGCGCACACTGCTCTACGCTGGCAGCAATCTGGATCACGCCCTTGGCAGGGTCACGCGCCTTGAGCGCCAGCAGGGCTTCAAGGGCAGCCGGGTTATCCGGATCACACCCCACGCCCCAGACGGCTTCCGTCGGGTACGCCAGCACACCACCCTGGAGTAACCACTGTACCGCCTCATCAAGATTGACCACATTGGCCATCAGTTTTCTCCTTCACTATCCCGGGATATGCCCGTCTGCGAGCGGCCTCATGATACGCCGCACTCAGAGGGTACGCACCCAGCCACCGGCGGCCTGCCCAGCACGACCTTCTATTTCAAGCATCAACAGCTCACTGGATACCTCGCCAATCGCGCGACCGGTCTGCTCGATCAGGGTATCGATGGGCACGGGCACCTCGCCCAGCAGCGCCAGCAGGCCTACAGCTTCCTCCGGCGCCGATACAGCGCGGGTTGACTCTACCGAGTCCACCAGCGTCAGCGGCAATTCATCGAATATTTCTTCCGGTGTGCAGGTCAGGCGGGCCCCCTGCTGAATCAGCCACAGGCACCCGGCCGCCTGCGGGTTCGACAGGCTGCCTGGCAGGGCAAATACATCACGGTTCTGCTCAACAGCCATCCGGGCACTGACCAATGACCCGCTTTTAAGCGCCGCCTCGACCACCAGCACGCCCATGGCCAATCCGGTAATGATTCGATTACGGCGCGGAAAGAATTGCGGGCGCGCCATCACCCCCGGCGGATGTTCGCTGATCAGTAACCCGCGCTCGGCAAGCAGGCGGTCACGCAGGACCTGGTGCTGCCGGGGGTACAGCGTGTCGATACCGCACCCGAGCACCGCAATGGTTTCACCTCCGGCGTCCAGCGCCGCCTGATGCGCCAGTCCGTCGATTCCCAGCGCCAGACCGCTGACAATACACAGCCCTCGTCCGGCCAGAGCATGACTGAAATGACGAGCATTACGGCTGCCTTCACTGGTCGGCTTGCGCGTCCCGACCACTGCCAGTGCAGGGGCTGACAGTAGCCCGACATCTCCCCACACCCACAGCAGGGGGGGCGGGTCGGCAATTTCGTCCAGCAGGGCTGGCCAGTCGGGATGACCGGGATGAATGACACCCCGGTGGGGGCCCTGATCGCACCAGGCCAGCAGTCTGGCGGCCTGAGCCCCTGCCCGACTTTGTTCACCATGTGCCAGATACTCACGCAATGCCGGTTGAGCCGCGACCGGCAGCGCTGCAAGCCAGCCCTGAGGCCAGGCAGGCTGTTGTTCTCGCAGTCGATATAGTCGCCGCGCTCCTACCTCCGGCAGCAACGTGAGCACCAGCCAGTCCAATGCAGTGGCCGGTTGCACAGGCAAGCTGTCCCGCTCCCACAGATCCAGCATCATGGCAGGGAACCTCCTGTCGGTGAGGCGACCGGGGCCCCGTCGCTGATCGGGCGATTGCTTGACACCACCAGCCCCAGCGCAACAGCCGGGAATACCTGAAACACCACCAGTCGACCGGCCAGCTCTCCCGGCAGCACTACGGGTGTATCACTGCCTGGCAGCGTAACGGCCTCGGGGCGCGAATAAAGACTCAATACCTGGCCTGGCGCCAACCCTTCCTGACTGCCGCCATCGACCAGCACAATATCGCGACTACCGGCGAGCGTACTGGCCTGCGGCAATAAAGACAGCCGGCTTCTGAAGCCCTCCGGAGCCGGCTGCAAGCGAAGTTCGGCGGCGGCATCAAGCGCCGGCAGGCGGGCTTCCTGTGCAACCAGGGTGGTACGGTCAACCGGCCGGGAAGCTTCAAGTATCTTCAACACGGCCAGCCCCTGATGCATGCGCTCGACCCGGGCGCGGCCGGTGCGCTCGATCAACTGTTCACCACGTCCAGCCAGCAGGCCGGGATAGCCGCCGGGCTGATACAGGGAAACCTCTTCGCCAACGGCCCAGTGGCCGCGAGCATAGACCCGGCTACCGGCACCGCTGATCAAATGCTCTCCTTCATCAGCCAGCACCGACGGCAACCGACGGCGCTGGGCCTCATCCATCAGACGAAAGGTACCCAGAAATGCATCGATCTGTCGGCGCGGCACCACCGTCACGACATCACGCTGAGGGATGCGGCGCATCGACGGTGACAGGGTAATTACTCGCTGACCGCGCACCAGAGTCAGGGTCGGCACACCATCCTTTTGTTCCAGCCGAAGCTGGTCACCGGGATAAAGCCTGGGAGGATCACTGAACTCGGGATTACGGGCCCACAGGGCACGCCACGCACCGGGGTCGTCAAGGTAACGTGCCGCCAGCGAATACTGGCTGGCCCCGTCCGGTACGATCAAATGGGTCGGGGCATCCGGCTTCAGGGTCACGGCATGCACCGGTGCAATCATCACACCGGCCAGCGCAAGGCCGACGCCCCAGATCCGGACGCGCTTCAAACGATGTAAACAGTTCAGGGTCATGAGAGTGCCATCACAAGGCGCGCACGCCGGTTCCGTTCGACGCACGCCCACATTACAATAGGCACAACGCCAACGCTCAAGGTCTGCCGAATCACCCCGGCAACTCCTGCCTATTTACGGCGGGGAACTTCCCGACCTTGAAGCCACTACTTTCTTGAACGGTACCTGCCCATGGCTCTGTTAGACATTCTGGAATACCCCGACCCGCGCCTTCGCACCAGGGCCGCGCCGGTGGAACAGTTTGATGATGAACTTCAAAAGCTGATCGATGACATGTTCGAAACCATGTACGACGCTCCAGGCATCGGCCTGGCCGCCACCCAGGTCGACCAGCACCGTCGCCTGGTCATCATGGATGTCAGCGAAGACAAGACCGACCCGCGCGTATTGATCAACCCGCGTTTTACCCCGATCGGCGATGACATGGAGCCGCTACAGGAAGGCTGCCTGTCCATCCCGGACTCCTATGTCGAAGTGCCGCGCTACCTGAAGGTCAACCTGGAAGCGCTGGACCGCCACGGCAACCCTTACGAACTGCAGGCCGAAGGGCTGCTGGCCCACTGCATTCAACACGAGCTGGATCATCTGGAAGGCGTATTGTTCGTGGATTATCTCTCGCCGCTCAAGCGCGAGCGCATCAAGAAGAAGATGATCAAACGTCAGAAGCAGTCAAGCTGATGCCTGATACCCTGCGAATTGCCTTTGCCGGCACACCGGACTTTGCTGCAGAGAGCCTGAAGGCCCTGCTCGCCAGCCGCCACGATGTGGTCGGCGTATGGACCCAGCCGGATCGCCCTGCCGGACGGGGACGAAAACTGATGCCTGGCCCGGTCAAGGCACTTGCCCTTGAACACGGCCTCCCGGTATACCAGCCCCTGTCACTCAAACATCCCGAGGACAGGGCAGCCCTGAGCGAACTGGCGCCGGATATACTGGTTGTCGTGGCCTATGGACTGATTCTGCCGCAGGCCGTGCTGGACCTGCCTCGCCTGGGCGCCATCAACGTTCACGCCTCCCTGCTGCCGCGCTGGCGCGGGGCTGCGCCGATTCAGCGTGCCATCGAAGCTGGCGATACCCACAGTGGCGTCACCATCATGCAGATGGATGCCGGGCTTGATACCGGAGCCATGCTGATCAAGACCACCACGGCACTTGATGAGCACACCACCGGTGGCGCATTGCATGACAGGCTGGCTGCCGACGGTGCAGGCGCCCTGCTCGAGACCCTGGAGCAACTGGTTGCCGGCACGGCACGGCCGACCCCTCAGCCCGAAGATGGCGTCACCTATGCCCACAAGCTGTCCAAGGCTGACGCACGGCTGGATTTCAGTCAGCCTGCGGCCCACCTTGCCCGCACCATCAACGCCTTCAATCCGTGGCCGGTAGCCTGGACCACATTGGGTGATGACACCCTTCGGCTCTGGCAGGCCCGCGCCGAGGCCCATGATTCCGGTCTCACGCCAGGCACCCTGCTGGAAGGCGATCGGCAGGGCCTGCGCATTGCCTGTGGTGAAGGAACCCTTGTGGTCACCCGCGCCCAGCTGCCCGGCGGTAAACCACTGCCGGTACAGGACCTACTCAACAGCAAGGGCGAGCGCTTCACGCCCGGCACTCGACTTCAAGGATGTACTTCATGAGCCAGGCACGTGTTCAGGCTGCCCGTACGCTTGCCCAGGTCCTCAGGGGCCAGGCCTCCCTGGCCGCCATGACCACGGTGGATCTGCCACCGCGTGATCACGGGTTCTACAAGGCGCTGTGCTTCGGCGTATGCCGAGAACTGCCACGGCTCGAGCATCTGGCCGGCCAGCTCCTGAAGCAACCGTTCAAGGTCAAGGATCAGGACATTCAGGCGCTATTGTTGCTGGGCCTTTATCAGCTTTACTACATGCGAGTGCCTCCCCATGCGGCAGTAGGCGAGACCGCCGGGGCCGCACGTACCCTCAAAAAGCCCTGGGCAACCCGCGTGCTCAATGGATGCCTGCGCCGGGCGGACCGGGAACGAGACGCGCTGCTCGCCGCTGCCGATCAGGACATGGAAGCCTCGCTGCGCCATCCGGCCTGGCTTGTCGACACCCTGAAGCAGGCCTGGCCTGCTCACTGGGAAACCATCGTGGCAGCCAATAACGAAGCGCCTCCGATGACGCTTCGGATCAACGCTCGCAGCGATCAGACCCGCGACGCCTACCTTGCCAGACTGTCCGAGCAGAGCATTGATGCCACGGCAACGCCTTTTTCCAGAGACGGCATCACCCTTGCCGTGCCCTGCGATGTGGACAGCCTGCCCGGCTTCGAGGACGGTGATGTCAGCGTTCAGGATGAGGCAGCCCAGCTGGCCGAATCCCTGCTGGCCCCCCACCTGAGCGAGAGCTGTCATTTTCTGGATGCCTGCTGCGCCCCGGGCGGCAAGACTGCCCACCTGCTCGAGCGACACGCCGGCCTTAACATGATCGCTCTGGACAATGATGGGGCTCGTCTGACCCGGGTCAGCGATACCCTGACCCGGCTTGGGCTCGAGGCCGAGTTGTGTGAAGGCGATGCCACCACTACCGACTGGTGGAATGGCACTGCCTTTGACGCCATCCTGTGTGACGCACCCTGCTCGGGCACCGGCGTCATTCGCCGCCACCCCGACATCAAGCACCTGCGTCAACCGGAAGATCTTACCGGACTGGCGACCCTCCAGGGCGAGATGCTCGATAGCCTCTGGAGCACCCTCGCGCCGGGTGGCGTCCTGCTGTATGCCACCTGTTCGGTGATTCCGGCCGAGAATGCAACTCAGATCGACCGGTTCCTCGCACGCACAGCCTCGGCCTCGGCCCTGCCACTACCTCTTGAATGCGGCGAACCCGCTGGTGCAGGCCGCCAGCTATTTCCACAGACCGGTGGTCACGACGGCTTTTTCTATGCGCTGCTGCACAAGGCAGCCAACTAGGCCATTGCCATACAGGAGGCCCTCATGAGCCATGAACGTGCGTTGATTCTTGTTGATGTTCAACCGGACTTCATGGCGGGAGGGCCATTGGCCTGCCATGACGGCGAGGCAGTCGTGGCAGGCATCAATGCCGCCATGAACAGCGGCCGGTATGGCCATATCGTGGCAACCCAGGACTGGCATCCGGCAGGTCATCTGTCGTTTGCCGAGCGCCACCCTGGAAAGGCGCCCTTCGACACGATGATGCTTCACGGCGAATGCCATACCCTCTGGCCGGCTCATTGCGTTCAAGGCACCCCGGGGGCCGCCATACATCCCGGCATCGATCAACGCGCCATCGATGTGATCATCCGCAAGGGAACACACCCCGAGATCGACTCCTACAGCGCCTTTCGCAACAACACGGGCCCCGATGGTCAACGCCGGAGCACCGGCCTGGCGGGATGGCTTGAAGCTCGCGGCGTTCGCGAGGTCTACCTCTGCGGGCTGGCTCGGGATGTATGCGTACTATGGAGCGCCGAAGACAGTCGCTACTTGGGTTTTCAAACACATGTGCTATGGTCATTGACACGCCCCGTGACGCCGGAAAGCGATCAGGCAACCAAAACACGGTTGCAGGCCGGCGGCATCACGGTGACGGACAGGGATTAATACTGACGCAAGGAGCGCCACATGAGTGACCACGTTTACAAATCCGTAGAATTGACCGGTTCATCCACGACCAGCATCGAAGACGCGGTTGAGCGTGCGCTTGAAAAGGCACGCCAGAGCATTGATAACATGCAGTGGTTTCAAGTGACCTCCACTCGCGGCCATATCGAAGATGGCAAGGTCGGTCACTGGCAGGTCAGCATCAAGGTCGGGTTCACTCTCGAATGATCTGAAAGGGGCGCCACACGGCGCCCTTTTTAACGCCTGATTTTTCTCATCTGCTTTCGCATTGCTCGCCTCGCAACACCCCGTTACCATGAGCGCCTTGTCACGGGATACAACGCTCCATGAAAATCATTATTCTCGGTGCCGGTCAGGTCGGCGGTACGCTGGCTGAACACCTGGCCCATGAAGACAACGACATTACGGTTGTCGATACCGATAATGACCGCCTGCGGGATCTGCATAACCGGCTGGATATCCGTACCATTCTCGGCCCCTGCTCCTACCCGATGATCCTGCGTCAGGCTGGCGGCGAAGACGCCGACATGCTGATTGCCGTTACCAGCTCCGATGAAGTCAATATGGTTGCCTGCCAGGTGGCCTACAGCCTGTTCCGCACACCCACCAAGATCGCGCGTGTGCGCTCCACAGCCTACCTGACCCGCAAGGGCCTGTTTTCAAACGACGCCATCCCGATTGACGTACTGATCAGCCCGGAACAGGTGGTCACCAACCATATTCGTCGCCTGATCGAGTATCCCGGTGCACTGCAGGTGCTGGATTTCGCCAACGGGCTGGCGCAGCTTGTTGCCGTCAAGGCCTTTTATGGCGGTCCGCTGGTGGGACAGGAGCTGCGCTTTCTGCGGCGCCACATGCCGAATGTGGATACGCGGGTCGCCGCCATTTACCGGCGCAATCGACCAATCATCCCCCGGGGCGACACCGTTATAGAAGCCGATGATGAAGTCTTCTTCATTGCGGCACGCAAGGACATCCGTGCTGTCATGGGCGAGCTTCGAAAGCTTGAACGCCAGTTTCGTCGGGTAATCATCGCCGGGGGTGGGCATATCGGCGAGCGGTTGGCCGAAACGCTTGAGCATACCTATCAGGTCAAGATCATCGAACAGAGCCTCTCCCGATGTACAGCCCTGTCGGAGGAGCTTGATCGCACCGTGGTCCTGCATGGCAGCGCCACCAGCAAGCAGCTGATGGTCGAGGAAAATATCGAGGACTGCGATATCTTCTGCGCACTGACCAACGATGATGAAGTCAACATCATGTCATCAATGCTGGCCAAGCGACTCGGCGCCAAGAAGGTGATGACACTGATCAACAATGCCGCCTATGTCGATCTGGTTCAGGGCGGTGAAATCGATATCGCCATCTCCCCGGAACAGACCACCATCGGCAGCCTGCTGACCCACGTTCGGCGCGGCGACATCGTCAATGTGCACTCCCTCCGGCGCGGCGCAGCAGAAGCCATCGAAGCCATTGCGCACGGCGATCATCGCTCATCGCGGGTAGTGGGCCGAGCTGTCGAGGACATCGAGCTGCCTGATGGCGTCACCATGGGAGCGATCGTACGAGGCAAGGAAGTGCTGGTTGCACACCACGACCTGGTGGTTGAAACCGATGATCACGTCATTCTCTTTGTGGTCGACAAGCGTCGCATGAAGGAGGTCGAGCGCCTGTTCCAGGTCGGGCTGTCCTTTTTCTGACCCGACGCCCGCCACGACGAACCCGGTCTTCACCCATGAAAAAAGGGCCCTTTCGGGGCCCTTTTTCCAGCGTTTTCTGCCGACTAGATCAATACATCCAGCACCTGGATATCTACACTCACCAGCTTGCCCTTGAGGGTACTCATCAGTGTCTTGTAATGGGGAGTCTGCTCGTGCGCCTTGAGCGCGGAGCGGTCCTTCCAGCGCTCAAGCATCACGAACAGGGAGGAATTATCCTCATCCCGGCTCAGCACGTACATCTCGCAGCCGGCGTCATCACGTGATGGCGACACCACATCGCGGAGCGCCTTTTCAACCGTTTTCTCGTGGGCTTCTTCGGCCTCAATGGTGGCAATCACCGTTATACTCATGTCCACCTCCCTGAAAACACGTTTTTGAAACATTATGTCAAAAGGGGATCGTCCCACACTTCATACCCCAGGCGCCATGCCAGCCACCACATAATCACCGCGATCATCGCATCAATTACCCGCCAGGCAGCCGGCCGCGCCAGCACCGGCGCCAGATAACGAGCGCCCTGACCCAGTGCAAGAAACCAGACCAGCGAGGCCAGCATGGCCCCGCCCGAAAACCACGGTTGAAGCCGCAGGGGCAATCCTGCCGTCATGCCCCCCAGCAATACCCAGGTATCAAGATAGACATGCGGGTTGAGTAGCGTGACGCCGGCCAGCTGCATGACCAGTGCCATTCGGGAGGATATTCCGGACCTCGAGGCTTCCAGAGCCGCAGGAAAAAATACCCGTCGCCAGGCCAGCAGACCATATAGAAACAGCACCATGGCAGCGACGAGATTCATGCCCAGCAGCCATGATGCATGACGCGACAGCCAGGGGCCCAGACTTAGGGCTCCGCTGGCAATCAGCAGGATATCCGCACCGGCACAGCATCCGATCGCCAACCCTACGTGACGCCGCAATAGTCCCTGCTTCAGCACCAGCGCGTTTTGCGGACCAATGGCCACGATCAGACCGAGTCCGGTCAGGAACCCGTGCAGTAACGTCGTCAGCATCCGTTCTCCCTGTTGTCGGCGTTTAGTGCAGCTACTCCTGCAATGCCGTCAAACGGCGCATGGCCGGCGTAGGTCGCTCGATCAATTCGTAACGTCGGCTCGCGGCGTAACTGTCGTTGAAAACATCGAAATAGTCATCCAGACGCACCGAAGCCACCGTATCACCGCTTTTTTTCAGTAATTCGATGGCCACCTCCACCGTACACAGATGAGCGCTCGAAGCGGCCTTTCTAAGCCGATAGCGTGTCAGCCGCGCCGTATTGAGTGGTAATACAGGAAGGCCGCTGAGGTAGGTACTTCGACGAAACATGCGCCGCGCCTGACGCCAGGTACCATCCAGCAGAATGAACAGGGGTGTTTTACCGCCGTCGAAGGCAGCATCAATGGCGGTATCATCAATCACGCGGTCGGCATAATCCGGCTGATCATCGGGAAAGATGATCATGGGCGCCATGGCCGGGTCTTCCAGCAGGGCCATCAGGTCCGGGTCATGCTCGGTACGCGACCAGGTGAACACCTGAGTGTCCGGCAGGCAGTCCTGAATCAGGCGTCCGGTATTGGTGGGTTTGAGATGCTCAAGCCGATGCATCAGCACCACAAAGCGCGCTCGACTGTGGGTCAGTACCCGAAACGGGCAAAGGCAGTTGAGCGACGGCAGTCGACAGCCCTCACACCGAACCACAAAGCTGCCTCTGGCCTTGAACACGCCCGCACCGGGCATATCCGGTTCAAGGGATGCAGAACCATCGACAGGCGAACCATCACTCATCGCTCGCCCCCCGGCACGGCACGGCGTTTCCAGTAGCCCGCCAGCAACGAGCCTGAAATATTGTGCCACACCGAAAACAGTGCTCCGGGCAGGGCTGCTCCCGCCGAAAAGAACTGGCTGGCCAGCGCCACGGCCAGCCCCGAATTCTGCATTCCGACCTCGATGGCAATCGTACGACACGTTCGCTCATCCTGCTTCATCAAACGCGCCGCACCATACCCGCCCAGCAGACCGGTAAGGTTGTGCAGGACCACCGCCAGCGCCACCAGCGGGCCCAGCGAAAGAAGTCGGCCGGCATTCAGCGCCACGACAATGGCGATGATGGCCACAATGGCAATCATGGCAATCGTGGCGAGCGCTGGCTCCGCACGCCTGATATGTCGCGCGGCGATATGATGCACCACCAGACCGGCCACGATCGGCAGGATGACCAGCTTGCCGATCGACAACAGCATCGATACCACTGGCACGGCAATGCTTTCCCCCATATAAGCCCAGACCAGCAGCGGCGTCATGCCGATCGACAGCAGCGTCGACACCATGGTCATGCTGACCGACAGGGCCACATTGCCTCCGGCAAGCCAGGTCATGACATTGGAAGCCGTTCCACCGGAAGTAGCACCTACCAGCACCATGCCGATGGTCAGTGCCGGTGACAGCCCCAGCACATGAGAAATGCCCCAGGCTGCCAGCGGCATCAGGGTGAACTGCAGACACAGTCCGATACCGATCGGTAGCGGTGATTTAAGCACCCTGGCAAAGTCATCCTTTGAAAGCGTTAGCCCCATCACGAACATGATCAGCGCCAGCAGTGGCTGAATCGCCGGTTTGGCGGACACGAACAGGGCAGGAAAAAAGGCAGCAATAACGGCGAGCAGAATGGCCCACACGGGGAACAGGCGGTTCAGGGCTTCAAACATGAGGTTTTCCGGCAACAGAAGCAAACAGGGAAAGGCGTCACTGATCCGACGCCACAGGACACACTACTGACCGCGGGCGGGCTGCTCGAAAACACGGTGCGCGATGAAATGCTCGACCAGCTCCGGCACGATCTCCGAGGCCTTGCCGGCCATCGGTATCGCATCCGTTCCCCGGGCAAGCGCGACGGCATCAGGGTCAATCACCATGCGTGTTACATGGGCAGGAGCCTCATCCAGAAGCGCCGCCGCCGGCATGACCGACAGCGATGTACCAATGACCAGCACCCAATCCGCATCGGCCATGATATGGCAGGCCGTATCATAAAGCAGAACCTGCTCACCGAACCAGACAACGTGCGGCCGCAGCTGATAATTGTGATCGCACATATGGCCGATTTCGATGGTCTCCTCCCCCCGCAACCGGTACAGCAGGCGAGGGTCCACTGAAGAGCGGGCCTTGCCGATGTCACCATGCAGGTGCAACACATCCCGTGAACCGGCACGCTCATGAAGGTCATCAATGTTCTGAGTCACGATACTGACGCGGCAGTTATGCTGCTCAAGACGGGCCAGCGCCTCATGCGCCGCATTGGGTTGCGCCCTGCGGACCTCGCGGCGACGTTCGTTGTAAAAGGCCAGCACCCCTTCAGGATCGCGTTCCCAGGCTTCGGGGGTAGCCACGTCTTCAAGGCGATGTGACGCCCAGAGCCCGTTATTGTCACGAAACGTACTGATGCCACTTTCGGCACTGATACCGGCACCGGTAAGCACAACAACATGGGGCATGATTGGCGGACCCTCTGGCATGGCGTAGACTCGCGCGATCTTCTCATCGGCGTAATGTAAGGTGCATAAAGAGTGCCATTAAACCCGGACAAGGTAAAATGCCGGTCAATACCTGCTGCCCGCCACTGTGCCCCTGGACCCTGTTGCCCATGATATCCCTGCCGGTCCTTTACCAGGACGATCACCTGGTCGTCATACACAAGCCTTCCGGCGCGTTTGTCCATCGCAGCGCGCTTGATCCCCACGTCACCGAGGTAGTGCTTCAGACCCTGCGAGACCAGCTGGGGTGCTGGGTCTATCCCGTTCATCGTCTTGATCGCCCCACCTCTGGCGTCATGGTATTTGCGCTGTCTTCCGGAATCGCACGCCATCTGGCAACGCAATTCGAGCAGCGCACCGTCGACAAGCGCTACCTGGCCGTGGTCCGCGGCTTCGGCCCGATGCATTCCCGCATCGAGCGCCCTCTGAAGGAGGAGGATGGCAGGCGACCCAAGGCAGACCTGCCGGCACTGGAGGCAGTCACCACAGTGCGTCGGCTGGCTGAAGTGGAATGGCCGGTCAAAATCGAGCGATTCAACACCACACGCTACAGCCTGATGCAAGCCTGCCCGCACACGGGGCGACGCCACCAGATTCGCCGCCATCTAAGCCATGCAGGCTACCCCATCATTGGCGATGCCAAGCACGGCAAGGGGGTTCATAACCGCTATTTCAAAGACCACCTCGGAGCCGGACGACTGCTGCTGGCCGCCACGCACCTGGCCTTTGACCACCCTGTCAGGCCGGTTCGGCTGAGCATTCAGGCTCCCGTGGCAGAGGACATGGCCGCGCTGATGACCCGCTTTGGCTGGTCATCCCACACCGGTCGCCATGATGTGCGAGAATGCTCGCCTTCTTTCGAACCGCTATCATTTCAGGATTGATGTCGCTTTTTCATGGATACCGATTACGATTTTCGCTTTGGCGGCATTCGCCGCCTCTACGGTCAGCGTGCCGTTGAGCAGTTCAGGCAGGCCCATGTGGTTATCATCGGCATTGGCGGGGTGGGCAGCTGGAGCGTCGAAGCACTGGCCCGCTCCGGCATCGGACGGTTGACGCTGATCGACCTTGACGATGTCTGCACCTCCAACATCAACCGACAGCTGCATGCCCTGGATGGCACGGTGGGCAAGCCCAAGGTAGAAGTAATGGCAGAACGTGCCCGGGCCATTTTTCCGGGTATCGAGGTCATCACCCAGCATGCCTTTGTCACTGCGGCCAACCTGGATGACAAACTGCCCGAAGAGGCGGACGTTATCATCGATGCCATCGATAACGTCGATGCCAAAAGCGCGCTGATCAATTTCTGCCAGAGGCGCCGCCAGCCGCTGGTGGTTACCGGAGGCGCAGGTGGCCTGATTGACCCCACGCGCATCAAGGTAGCGGATCTGACGCGCACCGAGCACGACCCCCTGCTGGCCAAGGTGCGCTATCAACTGCGACGTCAGTACGGTTTCAGCCGTAATCCCAAACGCCGTTTCGGCGTGCGCTGCGTTTACTCCGACGAACAACGGCGCTACCCCGATGGCGCTGGAGAGATCTGCGCCAGCAAGGCCGGTCTTGGAGACAGCACTCGCCTCGACTGCGCCTCGGGATTTGGCGCCGCCACCTTCGTTACCGGCAGCTTCGGTTTTACCGCCGCTGCCCAGGCACTGGAAATGCTGGTTCATGCCGCCCACAGGGAGATAACCCCATGAGTTTACCGATACGGCCGGTTCCCGGCATTTACCAGCATTACAAGGGCCCTCAATACGAAGTTATCGGTCTGTCCCGGCATAGCGAAACCGAGGAGGAACTGGTGGTCTACCGAGCACTTTATGGAGACTACGGATTGTGGGTGCGCCCGCTGTGCATGTTCACCGAGACGGTGGAGGTGCAGGGTGAGCCTCTGCCCCGCTTCCAACTCGTCAAGGCCTTCACTGATGGCTGAAGCCGTGTCAGCCCCGTCGACCGGACACAAAAAAGCCGCCCTTCAAAGGCGGCTTTTCGACCGGCAGTAGCAGCTTAGCTGCCGCCTTCTTCACGGTCGTTGGCAGGATTCATCTGCTTGGCATGATAGTTTTCGATGCCAACCTTCTTGATCAGTTCAAGTTCGGTCTCGATGATATCGATATGCTCTTCTTCATCAGCCAGAATCTGCTTGAGCAGGTCATGGCTGACCCAGTCTTCAACAGATGCACAATACTTGATTGCCGCAAGCAGGTCCTTGTGACCGGTATATTCGGCAGCCAGATCGCACTTGAGCATTTCCACGGTATCTTCACCGATGCTCAGCTTGCCCAGATCCTGAAGGTTGGGCAGGCCGTCCAGAAAGAGAATGCGTTCGATCAGCAGATCGGCATGCTTCATTTCTTCGATGGATTCTTCATATTCCCATTTTGCCAGACCCTGCAGACCCCAGTTGCGATACATGCGGGCATGCAGAAAATACTGGTTAATGGCGACAAGCTCGTTGCCAAGGATGGTATTCAGATGATCAATAACCTTGGGATCGCTTTTCATGAATCTATCTCCTCACTGTTCTGCTTTAGTTATATAACGGCTGGCCACAGGGCCGTCCATCCGTTCAATGAGGGTAGTATCAAAGATCCAGAACCAAAATTCGAGCGTTTTTTAAACTTTTTTAACCGCGGTTTAAAACTGAAAATACGAACAATTCGTAGTGCTTCATATTGACGCAGTCAACACTGCTCGCAATACACCGTCATCAGCCGGATCGTCAGGTTACACCGCATACCCCAGCCCAAGATCCGCATATTTTTGTGCAAGTGCATCATCGACAATACCCTTGGCTGTACAGGCACACTTGCCGCACTGCGTCGCGCATTCAGTCTTGAGCCGTACGGCCCGCCAGCTATCGGCCCCGTCTTCGACAGCCTGTTTCAGCTGACGGTCACTCACATTCTTGCACAGGCATACGAACATGGTCTTCCTCCAAAACCGGAAAGCCAAATGTAAATAATTCGCATAACTGATTGCAAATAGAAAAAGGACTGATTCAGTCCTATTTTCCATTGATAAAAACTATTCGGCGGATCAAATGGCTCAACTGCCTGTGTTGCTGACGGGTCGGCTGCATGCCGATACTGTCGAAAATGCCCGGTCACTGGCCGGTCACTGGCCGGTCACTGGCCGGTCCATGTCTGTGGCCCTGCCCTTTCAGATAACCACCTTCATGTGAAACAGGGCCTGTAGAGGCGAACAAGGGGAGCCGGGCTCCCCTTGAAATTCCACATGTGAAAGAACTAGTAAAGACCGGCAGGGCTACGGTCATAGGAGATCAACTGACACTTGACCTGCTGATAGTGCTCAAGCATCTGCTTATGGGTTTCACGTCCGATGCCGGATTTCTTGTAGCCGCCAAAGGCAGCATGCGCCGGGTACTGATGGTAGCAGTTGGTCCAGACACGACCGGCCTTGATCGCGCGCCCCATGCGGTAGGCTCGATTGAGATCGGTTGTCCAGACCCCGGCACCAAGCCCGAACTCGGTGTCGTTGGCGATCGCCAGCGCCTCGGCCTCATCCTTGAACGTGGTCACCGACAGGACCGGTCCGAAAATCTCTTCCTGGAAGACACGCATGTCGTTTTTGCCCTTCATCATGGTGGGCTGTACGTAAAAGCCGCCGGCCAGATCACCTTCCAGAGTGGTCTTGTCGCCGCCAATCAGGAATTCGGCCTTGTCTTCCTGGCCGACCTTCATGTAGGACATGATGCGGTCAAACTGCTCCTTCGAGACCTGAGCCCCCAGCTCCGTGTCCGTATCCAGCGGGTCTCCCTGTTTGAGGGTTCTGGCGCGTTCCAGCGCACGCTCCATCAGGGCGTCGTAGATGTCTTCCTGAATCAGGGCCCTGGAAGGACAGGTACAGACTTCCCCCTGATTGAGAAACGTCATCATCAGTCCTTCCACGCACTTGTTGATGAACTCTTCACCATGGTCCATTACGTCGGAGAAATAGACATTGGGTGACTTGCCCCCCAGCTCAAGGGTAACCGGCACGATCCGCTCGGCAGCCTTGCTCATGATGATACTGCCGACCGGCGTCGAACCGGTGAACGCCAGCTTGGCAATACCCGGGTGCGAAGCCAGTGCGTCACCAGCTTCTTCACCCAAACCATGTACCACATTCAGCACGCCGGCAGGCAGCAGGTCCTGAATCAGCTCAAGCATGACGCAGATCGAGGCCGGCGTTTGCTCCGCAGGCTTCAGCACCACACAGTTACCCGCAGCCAGCGCAGGCGCAATTTTCCACGCTCCCATCAGCAGCGGAAAATTCCAGGGAATGATCTGCCCCACCACACCAAAGGGTTCATGGTAGTGATAGGCCACCGTATGCTCGTCAATTTCGCTGATGCCGCCTTCCTGTGCACGAATACAGCCGGCAAAGTACCGGTAGTGGTCGATCATCAGCGGAATATCAGCCGCCAGACATTCACGAATTGGCTTGCCATTATCCCAGGTTTCCGCCACGGCCAGCATTTCAAGGTTCTGCTCGAGCCGGTCTGCTATGCGCAACAGGATATTGCCACGCTCAGCCGGCGCCGTTTTGCCCCAGGCCTCGGCAGCACGTTCGCCGGCCTTCACGGCGCGATCAATATCGTCACTGTTCGAGCGTGGCACTTCACAGAAGACCTTGCCCGTCACCGGCGACACGTTATCAAGATACTGGCCGGATGCCGGTGCTACCCACTCCCCACCGATAAAGTTCTCGTAGCGCTTTTTAAAGCTGATCATGGCGTCAGCGTTGCCTGGGTGTGCGTATTTCATGCTGTTCTCCAAAGGTCAGGGTAAACGGGTCGGTCTACCTGAAATATAACGTCCCCTTTTACTTTAGAAACAAGCAGCCACCTTGTGCAAAACGCGTTTGGTCGTATGGTGTATCGGCATAAAAAAGAGCACGATTCGCCGCGCGAATTCGTGCTCCTTCATCACCTGCACCCGGTACTACCCTGTTCGTCTCAGCATCAGCAGCCCAATGATGAAACACAGTGCCGTAGGCAGCAGTACCGCCCAGATGGGAGAAAAGCCAAAAATGGTGGACGCTGGCGCCAGCAAATCCTGCAGGTACTTGAAGACCAGCCCGGTAATGATGCCGTAGAACACCCGTGTTCCGGCAGCCACGGTACGCAGTGGCCCGAAGATGAACGAGGCAGCCACCAGCACCAGTCCGGCGAGCATGGCCGGCTGCAGCAGCTTCTGCCAGAAATAAAGCCATGTCGTGCTGGCCTGCAGTCCCTGGTCGTTCAAATAACGGCCGTAGCGCCACAGGTCCACCATCGACTGACTTTCCTTCTTGTTGATGATCAGCTTCAACAGAGCAGGCTTCAGCTCGGTATCCCAGTCGGCCTGTGCTTCATGGTTGACCACCGTGCCCTTGTCGGAAAAGCGGGTACGACTTACATCCTGAAGCTGCCAGCTGCCTGAGTGGTAGGTTGCTCGGTCGGCATGGGTGGCCTCGACCAGCCGGTTACCGTCGAACCGATAGCGATTGACGTTGATGAGGGTGCTGTCACCCTGGATGGAACCGAAATTGTAATAACTGTTCCCTTCACGCTGCCAGCCACCGTCTTCGGTGACCACATGGCCACGCCCCTGTTGCAACTGATCACGCCATGATGCTGCAAACTGCTCGGTATGTGGTGCCACCAGCTCACCGGTGGCCATGGTCACGAGTATCACCAGGCCCAGCGGTTTCATGACACCCCAGATAATACGCACCAACGACCAGCCGGCGGCTCGCATGATGGTCAGCTCATTGCTTGACGCCATGGCGCCAAGCCCCAGCAATGCGCCCAGCAGCACACCGACCGGTGCGTACTCGTAAAATCGGTATGGCAGACGAATCAACAGGTAAATCAATACCTGAAAGGCACCGTAATCGCCTTCCACATCACTCAGGTCATTGATGTAGGTGATAATGAAATCCAGTCCCAGAATCAGCAACTGCACCACCAGCATGGCGGACAGCACATTCCGGGCAATATAGCGATCAAGCTGCTTGAACACGACGACGCCCTCCTGGCCGGCCACGCATGAACAGCCATAATCCGATCAGAAAATAAACCAGGTGAATGGGCCACATGCCGATCCAAGCCGGCAACTGACCAGCCCCTATCGCATTCTGGGCAGCCAGCAACAGGCTCAGATAGCTCATGTGCAGGATGATGGCCGGCACCAGCTTGGCAAATCGGCCATGACGCGGATTGACTTTCGACAGCGGCAGGGCAATCAGGATCAGAACCGGAATCATCACGACCAGGCTGATACGCCACTGCAGCGCTGCCATGCTCTTGTCCGTTCGGTCAGCCATCAGCGCCGACGTGGACTGAAGCTCCACATCGTCGAGTTCGGCACGCAGGCTTGACCGTTCCTGCCGCACACCGTAGGTATCGAACGTGAGACGATCACCTGCCGGCTGACCGGGTGTCACCGCGTAACGCTCGCCCGTTGAAAGCACCAGAAAGCGTGAATCCGTCGTGTCATCGTTCACCTGAAAACCATGGTCGGCGTGAGTGACTATCTGCTCGGGTGCCATGCCGGGACGCTTTCTGGTTTCTGCAATGAAGACATTATTGAGCACCGAGCCGTGATCGGTAATCGAGGAAGTATATACGGTGCGATCTCCGATCTCCTGAAACCGGCCCGGTGACAAGGCGCTGAAATCTGCCTGTTGCTGCTGGTTCTTGAGCAGCTGCTCATTCTGGGACAGCCCGGCCGGCGTCAGCCACAGGGAACACAGGGCCACGATGACAGCGACCAGCGCACCAGGCAGCAGCGTCACAGACAACAGCTTCTTGTTGCTGACGCCGCAGGCCGTCAGCACCGTCATCTCGCTGTTGAGATACAGCTGTCCATACGCCAGCAGAACGCCCAGAAACAGCGCCAGCGGCAGTACCAGCTCGATAAAGCTCGGCAGGTGGTATGCCATCAATGTACCCAGCAGCCGGGCGGGAATATCACCATTGGCTGCGTCGGTAAAATAGCGAATAAACCGGCTACCCATGATCACCAGCAACAATACGCCGGCGACGGCAGCCATCGTTGCCAGGATCTCGCGGATCAAATAACGAAAAACGATCAAGCGCTGACTCCCTTCATGACTCTCGAGCACCACCGGTACCCGGGTTGTACGACGTCGCAGACGGCGTTACGTTCACCCATGCAAAGCCGCCGGCCTTTGCGTACACTTATATACATCCAGCCAGGCGACAAACGATCGTACGTTATAGCCTATCGTCGATCCGCATTATCGCGAATCCCTCTTTCCTTGTCTTGTGGAGACACCATGGATTTTCCTGTTCTCACCGTAAATCCGGCCAAAACCGAAACTGACTGTATCATCGTCCCGGTCTTCAAGGACGGCCCGTTACTCTCGGCCACCGACAAACTTGACGATGCCAGCGAACGTCTGATCGGTCAGTTGATCGAGCGCGGTGATTTCGAGGCAGACCCCGGTCACACCCAGTTGCTGCCGTTTGCACCGGGCCTCAATACCGACCGGCTGCTGCTGGTCGGTTGCGGTACCACCGACAGGATGACTCCGGCCGTATTTCGCAAGGCCCTCGATGCGGCACTGGCTCACGCCCTGACCCTGCGCATCGATAATGCTGCCATTGCATTTACCGATATCGAACTGGCAGACCATGACATCACCTGGAAGGCGCACGCGATTGCCGAAGCAACGCTTTACGCCCTTTACCATTTCGATGACTACAAGATCACCAAAAAGACCCGGCCCACGCTTGAGCAGATGCAGGTACTGTTGAGCGATTCCAACCAGAAGGCAAAGGCAGAAGCCGGGCTGGCCCGCGGCAAGGCCGTCGGTCAGGGCATCAATCTGGCACGCCAGCTGGGTAACCTGCCAGCCAATATCTGCACACCACGCTATCTGGCAGAGCAGGCAGAAGCGCTGGGGCGCGACAGCGCCCTGAACGTTACCATTCTGGATGAACAGGAACTGGAAAACCTCGGCGCCGGTGCCCTTCTGGCCGTAGGGCGCGGCAGCGAAGAACCCTCTCGTCTGATCATCATGGAATACCGGGGCGCCGGCAATGAGGAAGCCCCGCATGTTCTGGTCGGCAAGGGCATTACCTTTGATTCGGGTGGCATCTCGATCAAGCCGGGTGCCGACATGGATGAAATGAAATTCGACATGTGTGGCGCAGCCAGCGTCTTCGGCACCATGAAAACCCTGCTGGAAACCCGACCGGCCATCAACGTGGTCGGTATCGTGGCCGCAGCGGAAAACATGCCGGATGGCCGAGCCTTCAAGCCAGGCGACATCATCAAGACCCTGAAGGGGCTGAGCGTTGAAATCCTCAATACCGATGCAGAAGGCCGCCTGGTCCTGTGCGATGCATTGACCTATGCAGAACGCTTCAATCCGGCCAGCGTGATCGATATCGCCACACTGACCGGCGCCTGTATTGTGGCACTGGGCGACCACGCCGCCGGCTTGCTGTCCAACGATGATGACATTGCACTGGACCTGCTGGAAGCCGGCGAGCAGGCGTGGGACCGCGCCTGGCACCTGCCCTTGTGGGATGAATACCAGAGTCAGCTCGACTCCCACTACGCAGATCTTGCCAATATCGGCGGCAAGAAGGCAGGCACCATAACCGCGGCCTGCTTCCTCTCTCGCTTCACGGACAACTACCCCTGGGCGCATCTGGATATTGCCGGCGTCGCATGGAACGGCAAGAAAGGAGCCACCGGTCGGCCGGTCGGGCTTTTGAGCCAGTACCTTTTCAACCGGGCCGAGGAAATTGCCCAGTTCAACGAAGAATGATTGATCTCGCCGCGCCCCTTTCCGGGCGCGGCGTGCCTGTGTCATTCTCATTTTGTTGGCTAGCAGCCTAATCTCTTCACCACCTGTACATTCGGATATCAGGGAGAATCGTTCAGTGAGCACTCAAGGGTTTTACGTCCGTCCCACCACCTGCGCCACCGAGGCCGGTATTCGGGACAAGATTCTGGCCAACCCCGGATTCGGCAGTTATTTTACCGACCACATGGCACACGTCCGCTGGACAAAAAACGGTGGCTGGGAGCCGGGTGAAATCGTGCCCTATGGCCCGATCATGCTGGACCCGGCAGCTTCGGTCCTGCACTACGCCCAGGAAATATTTGAAGGTATCAAGGCCTACCGCCATGCCGATGGCAGTGTCTGGACCTTCCGTCCCGAAAAGAACGCCGAGCGCTTTCGTCGCTCCGCGCGCCGCCTCGCGCTGCCCGAGCTCGATGACGACACCTTCCTTGGCTCGGTCAAGGCCCTGGTCGGACAGGACAAGGCCTGGGTCCCCACGCCCAAGGACGACACCGAGGAATGCAGCCTCTACATTCGCCCATTCATGATCGCCAGCGAGAAGTTTCTCGGCGTCAAACCGGCCAAACTGGTGGACTACTACGTCATCGCCTCGCCGGCCGGCTCCTACTTCAAGGGCGACCTTGACGCCGTCTCCATCTGGCTGTCCCAGAACTACAACCGAGCGGCGCCAGGCGGCACCGGCGCGGCCAAGTGTGGCGGCAACTACGCCTCCTCGCTGGTCGCTCAGCAGGAAGCCGAAGCCAATGGCTGCGCCCAGGTCGCGTTCCTCGATGCCGTCGAAAACAAGTGGATCGAAGAGCTTGGCGGCATGAACCTGTTCTTCGTCTACAAGGACGGTCGCATTGTCACTCCGGAACTGACCGGCACCATTCTGGAAGGCGTGACCCGTGACAGCATTCTGCAGCTTGCCCGGGAAGAAGGGCTGACGCCCGAAGAACGGCGCATCAGCATCGATGAGTGGCGCGATGGCGTGAAAAGCGGAGAAATCTCTGAAGTCTTCGCCTGCGGCACCGCTGCCGTCATTACCCCGATTGCCGAACTGGTCACGCCGGAAGAGCGCATCGCCGGTGGCAGGCAGACCGACATCGCCTCCACGCTTCGCAGGAAGCTGCTCGACATTCAGTACGGTCGTGCCGAAGACCGGCACGGCTGGCTCACTCAACTGGCATAAGCGAGATCCTCATGGACAAGGTCATGCTGATTACCGGCGGAAGCCGCGGTATCGGCGCCGCCACCTCCTCCCTGGCCGCGCGCCAGGGATATCGCGTAGTGATCAATTACCGCAGTGACAGAACCAGCGCCGAGGCGCTGGTTGATACCATCACGCGCGAAGGTGGCGCTGCCATTGCCATTCAGGCCGACATGGCGCACGAAGCCGATATCGTGGCCCTGTTCGATACGGTCGACCGTGAGTTCGGACGCCTGGACGTGCTGGTCAACAATGCCGGTATTGTCGATCAAAAAAGCCGTGTCGAAGACATGAGCATCGAGCGGATCGACCGAATGATGCGAATCAACGTCACCGGGCCCTTCATATGTGCCCGTGAAGCCATCCGTCGCATGTCCACGCGTCATGGCGGCCAGGGCGGCGCCATCATCAATGTCTCATCGGCAGCGGCCCATCGTGGCAGCGCCAATGAGTATGTGGACTACGCAGCCTCCAAGGGGGCCATTGATACCTTCACTGAAGGCCTGGCGAAGGAACTGGCCGGTGATGGCATCCGGGTCAATGGGGTGCGCCCCGGCGTGATCGATACCGATATTCATGCCAGCGGCGGCAATCCGGACAAGCCCACGACATCAGCGGCCAACATCCCCATGGGGCGTGCAGGCAGGGCCGAGGAAGTGGCACACGGCATTCTCTGGCTGGCCAGCGATGAAGCCTCGTTTACCACCGGGGCCCGTATCGATATTGACGGAGGCGTTTAAGCCCCCCTCATGACGCACATCGACTTTTATATCCTGTCACAGACAACGCTCGATGGTCGGCTGGCCTTTGCCTGTCGGCTGGCCGAGACCATCTTTGCCAAGGGATACCGGCTGCATGTTCACTGCGAGGATGAAGCCATGGCCCGTGACATGGATGAGCGTCTCTGGTCATTTCGGCCCGACAGCTATGTCCCCCATGCGCTGGTGGTCGAACCGCTGACGCCCGAGGCACCGGTCACCCTGGGCTGGAACCATGAACCACCGCCAGGCGTGGATGCCCTGCTGAACCTCCACCCTGACATCCCGGACTGGTTTTCCCACGTTGAGCGGGTGGCTGAAATCATCAACCAGCATCAGGAGGTACTGGTGGCCAAACGGGCCTGCTGGCAGACCTATAAATCACGCGGCTACCCGGTCAAGGCACACCAGATCAAGGGCTGAGCATGATCAGCCCCGCTCCAGGGCGACCGGCGGCGCCAGGGGCTGTGTCAGGAAGCGATCTCGCAGCCAGCTTCCTGCCACACCCAGCCCTCGGCCGGCATGCCAGCCAAGCTCCAGCGCCACCCAGCGTTCAAGTGCCGGGGCAGTCAGGGTGACCAGCGACGGACGCGCCGGTGACGCCGCAATCACATGATCGGACATCAGCGTCCAGCCTACCCCGTGCTTGACCAGCTCAAGCATCACGAAGTGGCTTTCAACCCACCACACATCCGCGCCAATGCGCTCGGCCAGACGTGAGCCCGGCTGACCACGCGTGGCCACGATCAACTGGCGGTGCTGCTTCAGACAGTCAGGCGTCACGCTTTTCTCTTCGGCCAGCGGGTGTGTCTGACCACACACCAGCCGTAGCGGCACGCGGCCGATCGGACGGGTCTCAAGTGCCGGAAACAGAGGCTGCGGGCGGCAGATCACCCCCAGATCCGCCTGACCGGAATTCAGCATGCGCCCCACATCCTCCAGCAGTGGAAAATGCATTTCAATTTCGACGCTGGGAAACTGACGAGCAAAACCCTGCATCAACCCACCAATCAGATGTTCGGGATAAAACTCGTCAATGGCCAGGCTCAAGCGTGGCTCGATATGCGCTTCAAGGTGGCGCGCCACCCCCAGGAAACGCTCTCGCTGGGCCAGCACGCTTCGTGCCTCGGCCACCATACGTGTCCCACCAGGCGTCAGTACCGGCAGGCGAGCGCTGCGATCAAAGAGTGTCAGCCCCAGATCGAGTTCCAGGTTGGCCACGTGTGTACTGATCAACGACTGTGCCTTGCCCAGACGTCGCGCGGCCGCCGAAAACGAGCCGGTATCCGCCGTGGCGACAAGGGCACTGAGCTGTTCAAGCGTTGGGGTCATGGCGCGCTTCCGGGACAGGGAGTGGCTGACGATACATGGCATGAACCATCACTGAAACAGATGGTATCCAACTTGGTTTTGGCACTTTCATGGATGATAGTACGCCGTATCACTTACCGGAAGCTCGACACCATGCGCACTACCCTTGACCGTATTCGCCACGCATTGATGTTTGAAATCATCGGCCTGTTGATCGTCATGCCGCTGGGACACCTGCTTTTTTCATTGAGCGTCGGCCATATGGGCATGGTCGGAGTGATCAGCGTCGTGGTGGCCACCGTCTGGAACTACTTCTACAACCTGGGCGTGGATCATGCACTCAAGCGCTTGCGCGGCCATGTTCACAAGACCGTACTGATGCGGGTGGCTCATTCCATCTGCTTTGAACTGGGGCTGATCTGCGTCCTGCTGCCATTGATTGCGCTTTATCTGGGTCAGACGCTGACCGAGGCCGCACCACTGGTTACCTCGCTGGCCGTCTTCTATGTGGCCTACGCCTTGATCTTCAACTGGGTTTACGACGTAATCTTTCCCATCCCGGACAGCTCGACACACGGGGCACCAGCCACTCAGGCCTGAGGGCGTTCGATACCGGGGCCAAAACGGGCGCGTTGACGATGAGTATCCGCGCCCGTTGCCCCCCTGCCGGCCAGATGACCTCGCCACTCAGCCTGTTGTTGTCGCTGCTCGCCCCTTGCCGATGACGCCTCCCCCCTCCAGGCGCTATACTCCCCGCCATCCCTCATTTTGCCACTCACAACAGAGCAGCTCTGCACCCTGCACCCTGCTCTATGCTATCGAGTCAGTACATGGACAAGACCTACCAACCCGAATCAATCGAACGCCGCTGGTATGACCAATGGGAAGTTGATCAGCGCTTTGCTCCGTCAGGCCAGGGCGCGCCGTTTTCCGTCATGATTCCACCACCCAATGTGACCGGTAATCTGCACATGGGCCATGCGTTTCAGGACACCCTGATGGATACCCTGATTCGGTTCAAGCGGATGCAGGGCAACAATACGCTGTGGCAGGTAGGTACTGACCACGCCGGTATCGCTACCCAGATGCTGGTAGAACGCAAGCTGCAACACGAAACCGGCCAGAGCCGCCATGACCTGGGACGCGAGGCCTTCACCGACAAGATCTGGGAATGGAAGAACGAATCCGGCGGCCACATTACCCGTCAGCTTCGTCGCATGGGGGCCAGCGTCGACTGGAGCCGTGAGCGCTTCACCATGGACGATGGCTTTTACAAGGCGGTGCAGGAAGTCTTCATTCGCCTTTACAACGACGACCTGATCTACCGTGGCAAGCGGCTGGTCAACTGGGACCCGACGCTGCATACCGCCATTTCCGATCTTGAAGTGGAAAATCGCGAACAGCAGGGCCAATTCTGGCACTTCCGCTACCCCCTGGCCGATGGCGTGACGACTGATGCCGGTGACGATCATCTGATCGTGGCCACCACACGTCCGGAAACGCTACTGGGCGATACCTGTGTCGCAGTCAATCCGGCGGATGAGCGCTATGCCTCGCTGGTCGGCAAGTACATTGATCTGCCGCTTGTCGGCCGACGCATTCCGGTGGTCGCGGACGAACACGCCGAAATGGACAAGGGCTCGGGCTGTGTCAAGATCACCCCGGCGCACGACTTCAACGACTACGCCGTCGGCAAGCGCCATGACATGCCGCTGATCAACGTGTTCAGCAAGGATGCAGCGATTCTGCCGCAGGCCGACATCTTCACGATGGACGGCAAGCCGTTGTCCGACATCGATGCCACGTTGCCCGAGGCTTATCACGGCCTGAACCGTTTCGCGGCCCGCGAGAAGCTGGTGTCCGACATGGATGCGCTTGGCCTGCTGGCTCAGGTCGAGACCATTACCAACACCCTGCCCTATGGCGACCGCTCCGGTGACGTCATCGAGCCGCTGCTGACCGATCAGTGGTTCGTGGCCGTCGAAGAACTCGCCAAACCAGCCATCGCCGCTGTCGAGAATGGTGATATCCAGTTCGTGCCGAAAAGCTACGAGAACATGTATTTTGCCTGGATGCGCGACCTGCAGGACTGGTGTATTTCCCGCCAGCTATGGTGGGGCCACCGTATTCCAGCCTGGTATGACGCCGATGGGCACTTCTATGTAGGGCGCAGTGAAGCGGAGATTCGCGACCAGCATGGTCTGGGCGATGACGTGGTCCTGACCCAGGACGACGACGTCCTTGATACCTGGTTCAGCTCCGGACTCTGGACCTTCGGCACCCTCGGCTGGCCGGAGAAGACGCCGGAACTTGAAACGTTCCACCCGACCGGCACACTGGTAACCGGCTTTGACATCATTTTCTTCTGGGTCGCCCGAATGATCATGATGACCCTGAAGTTCACGGACCAGGTCCCCTTCAGGACCGTCTACGTTCACGGCCTGGTACGGGACAGCCAGGGCCAGAAGATGTCGAAGTCCAAGGGCAACGTGCTCGACCCGATCGATCTGATCGATGGCATCGAACTCGATACCCTGCTCGACAAGCGTACCGGTAACATGATGCAGCCACAGAAGGCCAGGGCGGTCGCCAAAGCCACCAAGGCCGAGTTCCCGGACGGCATCGAGCCTCACGGCACGGATGCCCTGCGTTACACCTTCCTGTCACTGGCATCGACCGGACGCGACATCAAGTTCGACATGGGCCGGCTCGATGGCTACCGCAACTTCTGCAACAAACTGTGGAATGCAGCGCGTTATGTCCTGATGAATACCGAAGATCAGGACACCGGCGCTGACGGTGGCGAGGTTGAGCTGTCACTGCCCGACCGCTGGATCATTTCCCGGTTACAGCAGGTTGAAGCCCAGTTGACGCGCGCGCTGGATGAGTACCGCTTCGATCATGCCTCCCAGGCCCTTTATGACTTTGTCTGGAACGAATACTGCGACTGGTATCTGGAACTCTCCAAGCCGGTACTGTGGGATGAGGAAGCCGAGCCGGCAGCCAAGCGCGGCACGCGCCGCACGCTGGTACGGGTGCTGGAAGCCATTCTGCGACTGGCCCATCCGATGATGCCGTTCATTACCGAAGAGATCTGGCAGCGTGTCGCCCCGCTGGCCGGTGTCGAGGGCGACTCCATCATGATCCAGCCCTGGCCGACAGCCGATACGAACCGGGTCGACGATGAAGCCACCGCCAGCGTCGAATGGCTCAAGGGCGTCATTGTGGCAGTACGAAACATTCGTGCCGAGAAGAACATCGCCCCTGGCAAGCCGCTGGACGTGTTGCTCGACAAGGGCAGCGATGCCGACCGCCAACAGCTTGACGCCAATCGGGTCTTTTTGACCAAACTGGCCAAGCTGAGTGATGTGCAGTGGCTCGACAGCGCACAGGAGCCGCCCGTATCAGCGACCCAACTGGTGGGGCATATGGAAGTGCTGGTGCCCATGGCCGATCTGATCGACAAGGATTCCGAGCTGGCTCGGCTGGACAAGGAGATCAAAAAGCAGGAGGGCCTGATCGGCGGTACCGAACGCAAGCTTGGCAATGAGGGCTTCCTTGCCAAGGCTCCAGCAGTCGTGGTCGAAAAGGAACAGGCCAAGCTGGCCGATTTCCGTGATGCCCTGGCGGCACTGGTCAGCCAGCGTGAAAAGATTGTCCGCCTTTAAAACAGCCATCCCTTGATCAGCAAACGGCCGCCTTGTGCGGCCGTTTTTTGTGACCATCCACGCAGAAACTGCATACCTAACTTAACACAATGTTAAAAAACACTGTTCTGTTTCGGTATATTGCCTTATAGTAGTCTTACCTCAGACTTAACAGATACGTGCGTCATGAACATATCCCGCATTTTCTGCCTCAACGCATCAGGGCTACTGCTCGTCACCAGCTGGTGGATACCTCAGGTCACGCTCTGGACGACGCTGGATGACAGCGTGTTCTGGTTCTTCAACCACTTTATTACGCTGGATAACCCTCACTGGGATACGGTGCTGGCGGCACTTAACAGCCGTCGCTTCGATCTGGCGATCATCGCCGGCATGCTGGCCATCATGCTATGGGCCTGTCTTCGCGATCAGCAGCGTGGATGGCAGCGCTGGGTGGGCATCGGGATGACAATGCTGATTACCGCCGGACTGATGAATGAAATCGTACGTCACCTGCCGATTCATCATCCAAGCCCTACCCGGTTCTTTCCGGAGGCGTCACTGGTGTCGGATTTCGTACATTTTGCGACCAAGGACAGCGCCGGCAACAGCTTTCCCGGTGATCACGGCATCATGGCCATGATCTTTGCCGGCTTCATGCTGAGTTTTGGCGACCGAGTAACACGATTGGCCAGCATCGGGCTGGTAACCTGCGCCATCGCTCCTCGCATCATGGTCGGAGCACACTGGCTGAGCGATGTGATGGTCGGATCCCTGTCACTGGCGCTGTTGCTGCTGCCCTGGGTACTGTGCACACCACTGGCGAGCCGAACAAGCCGTTGGATCAGCGCCGGTTTGACACGATGGATGTCGCCAGAAAAGGGAGATGTCTCATGACCCTTGCCCGAATCCTGTTGTGTAACGTGCTTGGCGCCCTGCTGGTATTCAGCTGGTATCTGCCCCAGTTGACCCTCTGGACCACCGTGGACGACAGCATCTTCTGGTTTTTCAACCAGTTCATCACCCTGCGTCACCCGGACTGGACCATGATACTGGCGCTGCTGAACACGCGTTTCTTTGATGCCGCCGCCTTTGGGGTCATGGGGATACTGTTTGTCCTGGCCATGAAGCATGACCCCTCACCGAAACGAGGGGTCAAGTGGACAGGCATCGGGGTTGTGATGCTGCTGACCGCCGGATTGCTGGCGCTGTTCACCAATGATGGCATTCAGTATGGTCACGCGAGCCCGACGCTCTTTTTCGCCGAGGCACATCACCTGACCGATATCGTATCGATTCCGGCCAAGGACAGCGCGCACAACAGCTTTCCCGGTGATCACGGACTGATGCTGATGGTGTTTGCCGGCTTCATGCTCAAGTTTGCGTCACGCCGGCTGGCTACATTGAGCGTCGCGCTGGTCGTATTGCTGAGCGCGCCACGCATCATGGTCGGCGCGCACTGGTTCAGTGACGTCTATATGGGATCACTGGCCATCGCCCTGATCGTGCTTCCCTGGTGGCTGGGTACGCCTCTGGCGTCCACCTTGACGCAGGCATTCGCCAACCGATTACAGCATATTATTCGACGCCTGCACCTGCACCGCTGAGTCAGGTGCCATCAGGTTGCTACTGGCGTCGTCGAAACAACCCGATTGCGCCCCTGATGCTTGGCAGCATACAGCCGCTGATCTGCCTGCTCGATAACCGCCGCCAGCCCCTGAGGGTGGTGTTCCGAGCAGGCAACACCAATGCTTACCGTGACATTGACCGGCTCTCCCTGAGCCAGCATACAGGGGCTGCGCTCGATCTTCTGTCTCAAGCGCTCTGCGATGAATACCGCGCCTTCAATCGACAAGTCCTGCAGTAAAATAAGAAACTCTTCCCCACCGACCCGGCCCAGGGCATCGCCATCACGCGTACTATGCTTCATGCAGCGGGCAAGATGGCGCAACACCTCATCGCCACTGGCATGGCCACGCGTATCATTGATGGATTTGAAGTAGTCAACATCGAGCAACAGCACCGCATATTGCCCTCCCATGCGATGATAGCGTTCGCCTTCTGCCAGCACTCCGCGCCGATTCAATATATCCGTCAGGGAATCACGGGTAGCACTGTGTCGATACTGTTTTTCCAGCCGATTGGCCACACGCCCCACGTGGTACATGACCAGCCCGACCAGCGCACATACGGCGATCAGATTCAGCAACTGCAGTGTCTGGCGAAGCTCGTAAGGCAGGGGCGACAACGGCAATGAAGACTGCACCGAAAAGATCGTTCCTACCGTAACCAGCAGAAATCCCGTCGAACAGACACACTTGAGCGCCAGCGGAAAATCGGCAATGAAGACCAGAACCACCGCCAGTACCGCCACGATGCTGAACCCGCTTGCAATGCCGAAATAAAGGGTAGCCGCCAGCGCCTGCCCCAGCAGGGCCGCCGGAAGAAGCACCACGGATATATCAATGAAGCCCCGACGCAGCGCGAACAGGGATATCAGAAGCAGAAGCACACTACCCAGCCCGATCCCGATCATGACCGGTTGTCCCAGCACACCATAGACCGGTACATAAAACAGCAGGCAGGCACCCAGTACGACCAGATGCAGCCGCGCAAAGATCTCGAAATAGCGGCCATTTTGCGTCGAGGCGTTATCCGGCACCTCCAACAGCCACTGGTGAAACCGGTCCAGTATGTTCATACCGATCATCCTTGATCGCTCTCGCATCGAAAGCAGTGTCCGTAATAGTGCGCAGGCATCACATGGACCCTGCAGGCATGACGCCCCGTTAAACGTAGTCAAATACGGCCGGACAGGCGCCAGCTGAAGGGAGAGCATGCCGCCCTGTGGTGGCAACCGGTGTGTGAAGTGGAGTGGCGGGGCACATCGGCGCGACGAACACGCCGCACCGATGACAGGTTTCGGGCCAGGGATCAGCCCTGGCAGCTTACCAGCTGCCGGTATTTTCCATGCTGTCCCAGGGTGCGGCCGGCGCCTTTGCATCGCCCTTTTGCAGCAGCTCGATGGAGATGCCATCCGGTGATTTGACAAAGGCCATGTTTCCGTCGCGCGGAGGCCGATTGATGGTCACGCCGTTATCCATCAAATGCTGGCAGGTGGCGTAGATATCATCCACTCGGAAGGCCAGGTGACCGAAGTTGCGTGCACCGGTGGTCAGCTCCTCCGGATCCCAGTTCCAGGTCAGCTCCAGTTCCGGTGCGCTGTCCTGCTCGGAACGGGCGACATCTTCATCAGCCGCCAGAAAAATCAGTGTAAAACGCCCTTGCTCGCTTTCCTTGCGACGCACTTCCTTCATGCCGAGCAGGTCGCAGTAAAAGTGCAGCGACTGATCGATATCGGTAATCCGGACCATGGTGTGCAAATATTGCATACAATTTCATCCTTAATGTGGTAGGCAGGGCCAGTGTATTGCACTGGCCTGCAGTATGGAACAATGGCACAGTATCTGCCGCCACCTGTGCGGCTTTTCAAGGAGCACCCCGTGTCTCTCTTCGCTTTTGCCAATGACCACACCGGCCGGTTGCTGTTGCGACTCGGGATCGGCTTCACCCTGCTGCTGCATGGCGTGGCCAAGGTGGGGGAACATGCCGTGCTGTCGGATATCGCCACCCACCTGCAGCAGATACACCTGCCCGGCTGGCTGAGCCATGGCGTGTTCGTGGGCGAAATCATTGCCCCCATCATGCTGCTGCTGGGTTTTCAGACCCGTCTGGCGGCAGCGCTGGTCATCATCAACATGCTGGCCGCACTGGGCCTTTATCATCTTCCTCACATCCTTACGCTGACGCCTCATGGCGGCTGGCGAATAGAGCTTGAAGTCATGTGGCTATTCGGCGCCTTTGCCCTGCTGCTCATGGGCAGCGGGCGCTACGCGATTCGCCCCGACTGAAACGCTGTCTATCACACGTGTAAAGTCTCGCCAGCCGGTGTAAGATTGCCCACCAAATGATATTGACTATCAATAAGATTCGCATTAGCGAACTTCTCCTTATACGGCATTCCTGCAAGGAACGAGACAACCATGTCATCATTGCCCTACATCCATGCATCGACCGGCAACTCTCTATTACTGAGCGCCCTGCTCGGCACGTTGTCGTCATCGACACTGGCCGACGAGAACATCACTGCGATAAAGGCTGATCCAGCTGCACAGACCGGCGCTCAGCGCCTGACCGTGACCTCGAGCCGGCTGTACGATGCACTCGGCCCGACCGAGGGCTACACCGCCAACACCAGCCTCAGTGCAACAAAGACCGATACACCGCTTATTGAAACTCCACGCTCGGTCTCGGTGGTGACCCGACAGCAGATCGAGGATCAGGGCGCCGAGTCGGTTCAGCAGGCGCTTCGCTACACGCCCGGCGTTTTTGCAGGCGGTAGAGGGGCTGGCGCAAGCCGATACGATTTTGTGACCCTGCGCGGCTTCGGGGGCACAAGCAGTCTCGACACGACCTACCTCGACGGCCTGAAACTGCTCGGCGATGCAGGCGCCTACAACACACCGCAAATCGATCCTTATTTTCTGGAGCGTGTTGATGTCTTCAAAGGGCCGAGTTCGGTGCTCTATGGTCAGAATCAGCCCGGTGGACTGGTCGCCCTGACCAGTAAACGACCACACTTCACGCCCTACCGCGAACTACAGGTCACTGCCGGCACCAACGGCAAACGCGCCGTTCGCTTCGATATTGGTGGTCCGGTCGATCATCAGCGAACCGTGGCCTACCGGCTGGTCGGGCAGGCAGATGCCTCGGATACCATGTATCACCACAGCGCGCGTGAGCGTTATACCCTTGCGCCGTCGGTGACATTTGAACCTGACGCCGATACTACGCTGACCCTGATGGCCTACCTTCAGCACGACCCCGCCAGCGGGTTCTATGGCTTCGTTCCGGCAGATGGCACTCTTCACGATCGCAACGGCCGCACCATCAGTCGTCACTTCTTCGATGGCGAGCCGAACACCAATCGGTTTGACCGCTATCAGCGGATGGTGGGCTATCACCTTGAACACCGCCTCAATGAAGCGCTCACGGCGCGCCAGAACTTTCGCTATCTCTCGATGGATATCGATTACGACCAGATCTATGCCCGCACCTTTATTGATGACAACAGCGATCGGCTTGAACGCGGTGCAGCCCGCTCCAATGAATCACTGAACGCCTATGCCCTCGATAACCAGTTGCAGTTCGACATCACCACCGGCCCGGTCGAGCACACCCTTCTGGCCGGGCTGGACTATCAGCACCGTCGGAATACGGGCACCTGGCAATTTGGCTCTGCCAGTACGCTTGACGCCTTTGCGCCGCGCTATGGCACGCCAAACATCGAATACGGCACCGCGACAAGATGGCGCCACAAGGTGGAGCAGACCGGTGTCTACCTGCAGGATCAGCTGGCCATTGGTGGATGGCGCCTTAGTCTGGGCGGGCGCCAGGACTGGACCCGAGCGACCAGTGACACGCGCAACACAGACACCAGCTCCCGCGATAATCAAAGCCAGTTCAGCGGCAGCGCAGGCCTGCTCTACGCTTTCGATAATGGCCTGTCGCCCTACCTGAGCTATTCGGAATCCTTTAACCCGAATACACGCTCAGACGCTAACGGCGATATTCTGGGGCCAACCGAAGGTCAGCAGTATGAAGCAGGCATCAAATATCAGCCGCCTGGCACTCAGGACCAGTACACCGCCTCGCTCTACCGACTGACGCAAACCAATGTCGCGGAGGCCGCCGACGTGCCGGCGGGAACAGCGACCTATTACGAGCCCATCGGCAAGGTGCGCACTCACGGCGTGGAGCTATCGGCAACAACTCACCTCACCAGCCAGCTCTCTCTGCTGACTGCTTATACCTACACCGACATGGAGTATGTCAAAACCAACGACAACACCGAGGGCAACACACCCTATGAAGCACCGCGACACATGGCCTCGGTCTGGGGAAGATATGATATCGAGAAAGGGCTGTTGAACGGGCTGGAGGTGGGGGCCGGCATACGCTATGTCGGCAGCAGCTGGGCAGACAACGAAAATACCACCCAGGTAAGCGCCCACACGCTGGTCGATGCCATGCTCGCCTACGACCTTGGGAGGTTGACCCCTGACCTGTCCGGAGTCCACGCCCGCATCAATGCGACCAATCTGCTGGATGAGACCTACGTTTCTTCCTGCACCAGCCTTCGTAACTGCTACTACGGTCAGGAGCGTAGCGTTATCGCCACCATCAGCTACCAGTTCTGACCACCGTCTGACATTCGCGGCGTTTTCACGAAAAACGCCGCGTTCTGCTGCGCATCATGTCTTCAAGGAGCCGGCAGCCGCTATAGCGTCATATCATCCAGGCTCAATTCCACCTGATCGAGGCGCTGTTTCAAAAGCGCCGGAAAACGGCGGTACCAGACCTGATTGAGCGGCGAGGGATGCGGCAGCGGATAAAGCGTGAAGGATCGCCGGTTGCCCTGAGCATCATCCAGCACTACCTCACAGTGGGCCTCGAATCGGTCATCCCGCTTCCAGAACGCCGCCAACCGATCCCGCACCTCTTTCGATTGATCGATACCGAACCAGAAAAACGCCTCTCGCCCCAGCGTAACAAGCGTGGTGCCCTTCCACTGCTGGAGCAGAAGTTCACGGACCAACGGGTGAAATCGACGTTTGACCGCCATCGACCAGGCCTTGTTGCCGACAGGCTTATACGGGACCGTGTTAGCCCAGAAGACATGTTTCCCCACATCTTTTGAGGCGTCAAAATCAGGCATGGCTTCATGATAAAGGTGCTCATGAAGCGCCCGGCGTATCAGCTGGCCGCCGGCCCCAATGAACGCCTCACCGTATCTCACCTCATCGCGGCCCGGGTCCCGTCCGAAAAACCCCACACGCAGATCACATCGGCCCATGCCGATAATCGGTACCAGTGGATCCTTGTCATGGCGATGATAAACCGCCTCGTCGATGCCGTTCGTCTCAGCGGCGGCGTGTCGAAAACGCACGGTGAGTCCTTCTGAAAGCGCCATGGGGGATATGCCATCAAGTCGTTGAAAATAACGAGTCTAGTCCAACATGACCCTGCTAGGCTGTCACCATTCCCCGACACGATGGTGAAGACCAGCTTATGGATTCGATCACACAGGCGGCGCTGGGCGCCACCCTAGGCGGCGCCGTGCTCGGCCGCCCGCTGGGCAGAAAGGCCCTCATCGGAGGTGCCCTGCTCGGGACGCTTCCGGATATGGATGTTCTGATAAGCCATGGCAGCGCCATTGCCGACTTCACCGGTCATCGCGGGTTCAGTCACTCTCTGCTGGTTCTGACCGTGCTGGCCGCACTGATGACCCTGGGGCTGTCACGCTGGCGACGAACGCGCCATATCCCGGCCCACCTGTGGTGGTGGTTCTGTTTTCTACCCTTGATCACCCATCCATTGCTGGATGCCCTGACCGCCTACGGCACACGCCTGTTCTGGCCATTGAATTCACCGCCCATTGCCCTTGATACGCTTTTCATTATCGATCCGCTGTATACACTACCGTTGCTGCTGGGGGTATTGATCACGCTCGTTCGTCCCTCCCTTCACCGAAGCGTGGTCATCGGTCTGGCACTGTCCACCCTGTATATGGGATGGGCCATTACTGCCAAACAGATCATCAGGGCCAGCATCTCACCCGTTTTGATCGACCACCGCTGGCAACAGGCCGACCGCTTTATTCAACCCATGCCGATGACGACATTCCTGTGGCGCGTCGTCGTGCTGGAGGGCGATCGGCGCCATGAAAGCTATGTCAGTATTTTTGATGACGCGCCGCCTCGGTTTGATACGTTCAGACGTTTTCCGGAGAACGCCGTGGCGGCCACACACTGGCCGGAAGCGCGCCGGTTGCTCTGGTTTACTCAGGGGAGACTGATGTTTCGTGCACAGGGAGACCAGCTGATAGCCACTGACCTGCGCATGGGGCTGCCGGGGCGCGAAGCGTTCCGCTTTGCCATTGCCCGCCGGGATAACACCCATTGGACACCAGTGGACTCTACGCAGGCTCAGGGGCCTGGCTACAGTGCAGACCAGTTGTCACGGGTCTGGCAACGCCTGTTTACGCCCGGTGCTCTCTGCCCGGCCACCTATGCTCCCCCCGCGCTGGTGATCGAGCGACAGTGCCAGCCGCCTGCCGACCGATGACGATCTCTGACAACACCCTGTTCATGAGTAATAATCAGCAGTGATCACTCCCGAATGAAAAAGGTTCACTAATATGCTGGAGCTTCGCCATCTACGCACTCTGGTGGCACTGAGAAATGCCGGTTCGCTGGTCGATGCAGCCGAGCGGGTACATCTGACTCAATCAGCACTGTCTCATCAGATCAAGGATCTTGAGGACCGTCTGGGCAGCCCTCTTTTTTTTCGCAAGACCCGTCCGGTCAGGTTTACACCGGCGGGGCAGCGCCTACTGACGCTGGCCGATCAGGTAATGCCGCAGTTTCGGATGGCCGAGCGCGATATAGCGCGAATGGCAGGCGGAGAAGAGCGTGGCCGGCTGCACATGGCCATTGAATGCCACAGCTGCTTTCAGTGGTTGATGCCGACCATCGATCAATTCCGGGATCACTGGCCGGATATCGAAGTCGATATCCCAAGCGGCAATGCGTTCGACCCGTTGCCAGCCCTCGCCCGTGGTCAGCTGGATCTGGTAATCACCGCCGATCCACAGCCACTGCCGGATGTGCATTACGAGCCGCTTTTTCGCTACGAGGGCCTGCTGGCTGTTGCCAAGCAGCATCCCCTGGCAAAGCATGCGTTCATTCAACCGAAGGATCTTGCCAGCCAGACGCTGATCATTTATCCGGTGGAGCACACTCGGCTGGATGTGTTCACGAAATTTCTTACCCCTGCCGACGTGCATCCCAGGGAAATACGCACCGCCGAGCTGACCATCATGATGATGCAACTGGTCGCAAGCGAACGTGGAGTCTGTGCCCTGCCCAACTGGGCCATGACCGAATATCTGGAACGGGATTACATCAAGGCACGTCCAATGGGAGAAACAGGCCTGTGGGGGACGCTGTACGCCGCCGTACGACGGGAACTGATGGAACATCCCTGGATGACTGACTTTTTAAGCACGGCCCGAGACACCTCATTTTCGGTGCTTTCGGGCATTCGCCCGACCTGACGGTCGGGCTGTTCGGCTTCAGCTCTTGCGAGGCCGCGTCGATGACATGTCAGGCAGGTCACCGGTATAGGTGGGAATTTCAATGGTAAAGCGCGCGCCGCTCAAGGTGGGCGCATCCCCTACATACACATCACCCTGGTGCCAGAATACAATCTTCGACACGATGGCAAGCCCCAGCCCATAACCGCCGGAGCGTCGCGCCCGGCTATCGTCAAGCCGCGCAAACGGCTTGAAAATGCGCTTGCGATCACGTTCGGGAACCCCCGGGCCATCATCATCGACATGAAACTGAACCCGGCCATCCTTCTGCTCAAGGGATACTTCAATGCGCTCCCGACCGTGGGCACAGGCATTACCTACCAGGTTCTGCAGGGCACGTTGCAGATAGCGCTCATCAGCCGCGACCAGCGGCGCCTCGAAGCAGTTATTGACCAGCGTCAGCTCGGCATGCAGCGGTTGAAGCGTATCGATTACTCGCTTGACCACGGCCTCGCTGTCCACGTCGGAAATGGTCAGCGGCACCCTGCCATCGCCAGCGCTGTCGAGGCGGGCATAGGTCAGGATTTCATCAATCAGATTATCCAGCGCTTCGATATCTGCATCAATTTCGGCAATCTGACGCTTGATCGACGGCGACTCACTCATGTCATCGACCATCTGGATCGCAAAGCGAATCCGAGCCACCGGCGTTCTGAACTCATGTGACACCGCCCGCATCAGATCCTGCTGCGCAGACAGGACTACCTGCACCTGAGAGGCCATGTCGTTGAAGGCATGGCCCAGCTGCCCCAGATAATCGTTGGAATTGACGTTGACTCGAGTATCCAGATGACCAGCGGCCAGACGTGACGCTGCCTTTTCAAGCCGCTTCACCCGCACCTCGACCCGGCCGACAATCAGGTAAATGGTACCTGCCAGCACCAGCAGCATACCGATCATCAAGATGGCAATGGTGGCCGTCGGAATGGGCTCAAAGGGATGAATGGGGCCGGCAGTAATCCATCGACCGTCGGAAAGCTGGGCAAACAGGCTGATAAAGGGGCGGTCCGGCGCAATGCTGATCACGACGTTACCCGCATTGAGCTGCTCGCCCTGCGCCACGCTCAACCCGACCGGGGTGCCGCTGCCCATGCCCATGGGCAGTGCACTGGCATCACGCAACTGCTTGAAGCGGTTTTCGCGCTGTTCGGTGGGCACTTCCTCAAGCCAGCTTCGCAACAGGGACATCAGCTGTTGGGGCTGCTGCTCACTCAGCCCGCTGAAGTGGGCTACCAGCACCTGGTCGGACCCCTTCATTGATCGATAAAGGCGCCAGCCCGACTCACCTTCCACACGGGAGGCCAGTACATGCTGACGACGCAGGCGCCGTCGATCCCAGTAATCCAGCATCAGGGTTTCGGAATCGGACAGCGCCAGCCCCATGCCGAGAGAGGCCTCGTATTCGCGCAACCACTGATCGCGGTCGTCCTCCGGCTGCTCGCGTACCATGAAGGCCAGAAGTGCCATCGGGGCACTGGCCAGGTTTTCACGATACTGCTGGGCACGCATATCGTTGACGAGCGACACCCCCACCAGGCCGAGGATGAAAATCACCAGCAGGGCGGCAAAGATCGCCAGGTAGACATGGAGGAATACACCTCCCCGAGAGGACTGCCTCATCAATCAGAAATCCTTGACGAACAGATAGCCCTTGCTGCGGACGGTCTTGATCCGCTGCGGATGGTGCGGGTCATCACCGATCTTGGGCCGGATGCGCGATACACGGACATCAATGGAGCGGTCCTGTCCGTCATACTTGATGCCTCGCAGGGCAGAAAAGATTTCCTCGCGGGTCAGTACGCGGCCGGCATTGGAAGCCAGCAGCCACAGCAGATCGAACTCGGCACTGGTCAGATCGATGCGCTCGCTGTTGAGCCATGCTTCGCGCGTGCCGGAATCGATCACCAGATCGCGGAACTCGATACGCGCATCGGAGCCGCTGGCTTCCGGAATGTCGGACCGGCGCAGCAATGCACGCATGCGGGCAAGCAGAACCCGCGGAGGAACCGGCTTGGGCACATAATCATCGGCCCCCATCTCCAGACCCAGCACCTGATCCATGTCGTCGGTGCGAGCCGTCAGCATCAGGATAGGGCCTGAATACTGATCGCGTACGCGGCGGCAGATGGACAGACCATCTTCGTTCGGCAACATCAAATCCAGAATGACCAGATCCGGGCGAAGCGCCAGAATGCGCTCTACCCCGTTGGCTCCATCATGCTCGACACTGACCTTGAAGCCGTTGCCTTCAAGGTATTCACAGGTCAGGGAGGCCAGACGTTCATCATCTTCGATGATCAGAATATGATCCTGGGCGGTGTTCGTGGTATCCAAGGAGCAATCCGTCCAATGGTTAACTAATAGAAAAAACCGGCGACAGCCATCTTGCCTTTCGTCAGCTGTCACCGAGCATATTCATGCCGGATAACAACATCCATGACTGCACTTATAGCGCCATCATAGCTGATTCCGTTCTTGTAACGTGAGTCCCACGTTATCAAATACACGTTCAATAAACCATTTGAGGCACTTCTGCATACACGGTGGATGCGAAAGCCCTCAAAAAGACCTGGCGTTACTCAGACCACTCCTTAAGAAAAAGTTCTTTTTTCAGTGTACTCAAGCCATCAAAAATCTGGCGTCGGCAGGCCCTCCCACAATGCGGATTATCCCCTTGCCGCAACCCCCGGCCACGCCTCGCCCCCTGCCTTTTTACACACAGGTTTACCCACAGGAAGACACCATCCAGCACCCCGAACACGCTCTTGATAGGATCACGTTAATGGCTTATACGCGCTCTTGATAGGATCACGTTAATGGCTTATCTTGTGCCCACAGATTCAAAAACCCCTACATATGGGGTTTGAACCATTTTTTGCTTTCTCCGTCAAGCCCCTGTTTCCCCGTACCTTCAAGCGTTTTGTCGCACAGACAGCGCAGGCGCGGCGTGGCGAGAAATAACCGGTACATCTTGTACATATAAAGGTGAGTCCATGAGTTCGACGCTGTCAGAACAGATCAACGATATCGGCATCGAGGATGTCCAGGCACCGAAGCATTTCCGCGTCATCAAACGCGGCGGTGATGTGGCCGAGTTTGATACGGCCAAGATTTCGGTAGCCGTCACCAAGGCCTTTCTGGCCGTTGAAGGTGACAATGCGGCAACCTCTTCCCGCCTGCGCGAACAGGTGCGCGAACTGACTCAACAGATCGTCAGCGCCTTTTCACGCCGCATGCCCGATGGTGGCACGCTGCATATCGAGGATATTCAGGATCAGGTTGAACTGGCCCTGATGCGCTCGGGGGAGCACAAGGTCGCCCGTGCCTACGTTCTGTACCGTGAAGAGCATGCCCGTCAGCGCGCCTCACGCGCCCAGGGAATTGACAAGCCGCATCCCACCATCAATGTGACTCAGCCGGACGGCAGCCGTCAGCCGCTGGATCTGGGACGTATCGAAGTACTGGTCACCGAAGCCTGCCGCGGACTCGAGAATGTCGAGATCAAGCGCGTGGTCGATGAATCCCTCAAGAACCTGTACGACGGCGTGACCGCCGAAGGTGTGGCAACGGCGCTGATGATGACCGCGCGGATGCTGGTCGAGAAGGAGCCGAACTATACCTTCGTGACCGCTCGCCTGCTGCAGGACAACCTGCGCCGTGAAGCCCTGTCCTTTCTCGAAGTGGCGGATGAAGCCACCTACGGCGAAATGGAAGCCCTCTACAAGCCGGCCTTCCAGGCGTATATCGCCCGCGGTATCGAGTTTGAACAACTTGACCCCAAACTGGCCGAGTTTGACCTCGAGCGCCTCGGCGACGCGCTGAACCATGAGCGTGACAGCCAGTTCACCTATCTGGGCCTGCAAACCCTCTATGATCGGTACTTCCTGCACCGTGAAGGCGTTCGCTATGAACTGCCGCAGGTCATGTTCATGCGTGTGGCCATGGGGCTGTCGCTGAATGAAGCGAACAGGAATGACAGCGCCATCGAGTTCTACGAGCTGCTTTCAAGCTTTGACTACATGGCCTCCACGCCGACGCTGTTCAACGCCGGCACGGTCCGCAGCCAGCTGTCGAGCTGCTACCTGACTACCGTACCCGACGCGCTTGACGGCATTTATGGCGCCATCCGTGATAACGCCATGCTCTCCAAGTGGGCCGGCGGCCTGGGTAACGACTGGACGCCGGTACGTGCACTGGGTTCCTACATCAAGGGCACCAACGGCAAGTCCCAGGGCGTCGTACCGTTTTTGAAAGTGGTCAACGATACCGCCGTCGCCGTCAACCAGGGTGGCAAGCGCAAGGGCGCCGTCTGTGCCTACCTTGAAAGCTGGCACCTGGACATCGAGGAATTCCTCGAACTGCGCAAGAACACCGGTGATGACCGTCGCCGTACCCATGACATGAATACCGCGAACTGGATTCCGGACCTGTTCATGAAGCGGGTCATTGAAGATCAGGAGTGGACCCTGTTCTCTCCGGCCGACACCCCGGACCTTCATGACCTGTATGGCGCGGCGTTTGAAAAGCGGTTTGCCGAATACGAGGAAATGACCCGGACCGGCCAGCTCAAGCTCTTCAAGCGGGTCAAGGCCAAGGATCTCTGGCGCAAGATGCTGACGATGCTGTTTGAAACAGGCCATCCGTGGATTACCTTCAAGGATCCGTGCAACCTGCGCAGCCCGCAGCGCCACACCGGAGTCGTGCACTCGTCCAACCTGTGTACCGAGATCACCCTGAATACTTCCGTGGACGAGATCGCCGTCTGTAACCTGGGGTCTGTCAACCTGGCCGTTCACATCGTTGACGGCAAGCTTGATTCCGAAAAACTGGGTCGTACGGTCAGAACCGCTGTTCGCATGCTCGATAACGTTATCGACATCAACTACTACGCCGTGCCGCAGGCCAAACGCTCCAACTTCCGTCATCGTCCGGTAGGTCTGGGCCTGATGGGCTTCCAGGACGCCCTTTACAAGCAGGGCATCGCCTACGCTTCCGAGCAGGCCGTCACCTTTGCCGACCGCTCAATGGAAGAGATCAGCTACCACGCCATCAAGGCGTCAAGCGACCTGGCCGCCGAACGCGGATGCTATGAAAGCTACGAGGGCTCTCTCTGGAGCCAGGGCGTACTGCCGATCGATTCACTCGAGATGCTGGTTGAAGAACGTGGCGAGCAGTACATCCAGGTCAACCGTGATCAGACCATGGACTGGACCAGCCTGCGCGAGACCGTCAAGACACAGGGCATGCGTAACTCCAACGTCATGGCCATCGCGCCGACGGCCACCATTTCCAACATCTGTGGCGTATCCCAGTCCATCGAGCCGACGTATCAGAACCTGTACGTCAAATCGAACCTGTCCGGCGAATTCACGGTCATCAACCAGCACATGGTCAATGACTTCAAGGAAGCGGGCCTGTGGGACGAAGTCATGGTCAATGACATGAAATACTTCGACGGCAGCGTTCAGGGCATCGACCGGGTTCCCGACGAGCTGAAGGCTCGCTACGCCACCGCGTTTGAAGTCGAGCCGAAATGGATCGTGGAAGCAGCGTCCCGTCGCCAGAAATGGATCGATCAGGCTCAGTCCCTGAACCTCTACATTGCAGGCGTATCCGGCAAGAAGCTGGATACCACCTACAAGATGGCATGGGCCCTCGGCCTCAAGACCACCTACTACCTGCGCGCCCAGGCAAGCTCACGGGTCGAGAAATCCACCCTCAAGGGCACTGATGGCAAGCTGACCGGCGTCAAGGTACCGCAGGCAGAGGCAGCGCCCAGTGCGCCGTCCCCGCAGGCAGAAGCCCCGCTGGGCTCTGCACCGCCGCTGGCCTGTTCCATTGATGATCCGGACTGTGAGGCCTGCCAGTAAGGCAGCCCTCTCCCGGCAGGTCTCCCCTGCCGGGTTTACCTCATTAAAAGCTGCCGGCCACGCCCGGCAGGGCAAGCAAGGAGCGTTTCATGCAAGCGACCACGACCGACGATCAGATCGATACCACCGGGCTTGGCAATATCGTTGCCGGCGCCCAGCGCATTGATGCCAGCGAAAAGGCCATGATCAATGGCCGCAGCGACGTCAATCAGCTGCTGCCCCTGAAGTACACCTGGGCCTGGGAAAAGTACCTTAACGCGTGCAACAACCACTGGATGCCTACCGAGGTATCCATGCAGGCCGACATCGCGACCTGGCGTGCGCCGATCAACAGCCAGCACGGGTTGACCGAAGACGAAGTACTGATGCTCAAGCGCAACCTTGGCTTTTTCGCCACGGCGGAATCGCTGGTCGCCAATAACATCGTACTGGCCATCTATCGCAACATCACCAACCCCGAGTGCCGCCAGTACCTGCTGCGCCAGGCGTTCGAGGAAGCGATTCACACGCATACGTTCCAGTACATCTGCACCTCGCTCGGCCTTGATGAAGGCGAGCTGTTCAACATGTACCGTGAAGTACCGGCCATCACTGAAAAGGATGCCTGGGCACTGCAGTACACCCAGAACCTGGAAAGCAATGAATTCCAGACCGGCACGCCGGAACGGGATCAGGCATTTCTGCGCGACCTGATCGCCTTCTACGTCATTTTTGAAGGCATGTGGTTCTACACCGGTTTTGCCCAGATCCTGTCACTGGGTCGGCGCAACAAGATGGTGGGCATCGCCGAACAGTACCAGTACATCCTGCGCGATGAATCCATCCACCTGAATTTCGGTATCGACTGCATAAACCAGATCAAGGTCGAGAACCCGCACCTGTGGGATGAGGCATTCCAGGAAGAAGTACGTGGCATGCTCAGAAAGGCCTGCGAACTGGAAGTCGCCTACGGTCGTGAAACCATGCCTCGCGGCATCCTCGGCATCAACGCCGAGCTGTGCGAGGAATACATGCACTTCATTACCAACCGTCGTGCCGAACAGATCGGCCTTGCCCCGCTGTATCCGGAAGTGGACAACCCCTTCCCATGGATGTCTGAAATCATCGACCTGCCGAAAGAGAAGAACTTCTTTGAAACACGGGTCACCGAATATCAGACCGGCGGCGCACTGAGCTGGGACTGATCGGGCATTCTTGAGCTCGTTCTTCCGTCCAATCGACAACGCCCGGTACGCCGGGCGTTGTCGTGAGACGGCAATGCCTTGTTCATCCTGTGAAAGTGCTGGCTGCCTGACATACAGCACACGGAAAAACGCCCCGCAGTGCGGGGCGTTTTTATAAGTCGAACATGTGAACCAGCATCAGCCGCAGGAAAACCGGCTGATGAGCTCGTTATCGATCGTGATATTGAGCCGATCAGGATCATACTCCTGCGTTACTACCGTATCAGGACGCAGCATTCGATAAGAAGTCGCGCCGCTGTCATCCACAATCATCTGACGTGCATCAGGCGTCAGAGGCTTGCCGACCAGCGCATCCAGCCGGTCGGTTGAACACCTGCCCTCGGGGACAGTATGACTGGTGGCCGTGTCCGTCGCTGATTCATTATCGGACACCGGTGAATTGCCGAATAATGAGCAGCCTGACAGGGCCATCCCCAGCGCGGCCACATAAAGCCCCTTTTGAAACACTCTCATGGCAGACTCATCTCCCTGATCGTCAAATGTCCGGCTTATCCGGTGTGGCGGGCACCACGTACGCCTTCAGCCAACTCGGCCGTCAGCGCATGTACAGCCCTGATCGCGTCTTCAGGCGTAGCGGCCTGCTCAATGCAATTGACCAGTGCCGAACCCACGACCACACCATCGGCTGCGCGCGCGACATCGGCCGCCTGCTCGGAGGTCTTGATGCCAAACCCTACCGCTACCGGCAAGCGGGAATGCAGTTGAAGACGTGCGACCGCACGCTCCACCGCTTCGCTCGAGGCCGAACCGGCCCCCGTCACACCAGCCACTGACACGTAATATAAAAAGCCGGATGTGTTTTCCAATACCTTCGGCAGCCGTGCATCGTTGGTGGTCGGCGTGGCCAGGCGAATGAAATTCAGCCCATATTCGGCCGCCGGCAGACACAGCTCGCTGTCGTGCTCGGGAGGCAGATCCACCACGATCAGCCCATCAACACCCACGTCCCTGGCCTCGCGCAGAAATGCATCCACGCCAAAGCGATAAATCGGGTTGTAATAGCCCATCAGCACGATCGGGGTATCCTGATCGTGTTCACGGAACCTGCGTACCATATCCAGCGTTTTATGCTGGTCCTGACCGGCCTTCAAGGCACGCTGCGCCGCCTTCTGGATGGATGGGCCATCAGCCATCGGATCCGTGAACGGCATGCCCAGCTCGATGATGTCGGCCCCGGCTGCGGGCAGTCCGTCAAGAATGGCCTGAGAAGTGGCCGTATCCGGGTCGCCCGCGGTCACAAAGGTGACCAGCGCAGCGCGATTCTGCTGTTTCAGCGCCTCGAAACGACGCGTAATGCGAGACGTTACTTCAGCGTGTGTCACGGTGGCCTGCTGGCTCATGCGTTATCTCCTTTTTCCATCGTCTCACCCAGATAATGCGCCACGCTCATCATGTCCTTGTCACCACGCCCGCTCATGTTGAGCACCATCAGGTGGTCCGACGGCAGTGACGGCGCCCGCTTGACGATCTCGGCCAGGGCGTGAGCGGTTTCAAGCGCCGGAATGATACCTTCCTTGCGGCAGCACAGCTGGAAGGCTTCAAGTGCTTCGCTGTCGGTAATCGATACGTACTCGACCCGGCCATTGTCCTTCAGGTAGGCATGCTCCGGCCCGATGCCCGGATAGTCCAGCCCGGCCGAGATGGAATGAGCGTCCTTGATCTGACCATCATCATTCTGCAGCAGGTAGGTACGGTTGCCGTGCAGCACGCCCGGCACCCCACCATTCAGACTGGCTGCATGCTCGCCGGTCTCGATACCGTGCCCGGCCGCTTCAACACCGATCATGGCAACGCTGTCGTCATTCAGAAACGGATGGAAGATCCCCATGGCATTGGAGCCACCGCCGATACAGGCCACGATCGAATCGGGCAGACGCTGTTCCTTCTCAAGCATCTGATCACGGGTTTCACGCCCGATCACCGCCTGGAAGTCACGCACCATGGCCGGATACGGATGCGGGCCTGCTACCGTCCCGATGATATAGAACGTGCTGTCAACGTTGGTCACCCAGTCGCGCAACGCTTCGTTCATCGCATCCTTCAGGGTACCGGTACCGGAGGTCACCGGAATGACCTCGGCACCCAGCAGACGCATGCGAAACACGTTCTGCTGCTGACGCTCGATATCCGTCGAGCCCATGTAGATCACACAGTCCATGCCAAACCGTGCCGCTACGGTGGCCGTTGCCACGCCGTGCATGCCGGCGCCGGTTTCGGCAATGATGCGGTTCTTGCCCATCCGCCGTGCCAGCAGGATCTGGCCGATACAGTTATTGATCTTGTGCGCGCCGGTGTGGTTGAGCTCTTCACGCTTGAAATAGATTTTTGCTCCGCCCAGATGCTCGCTCAGCCGCTCTGCGTAATACAACGGGTTGGGCCGACCAACATAGTCGCGCTGAAAGTAGGCCAGCTCTTCATGAAAGGCCGGATCCTGTTTGGCAGCGTCGTAGCAGCCCTGAAGCTCGAGAATGAGCGGCATCAGGGTTTCTGCCACAAACTGGCCGCCAAAATCGCCGAAAAAGCCGTTGTGGTCCGGCAGGGATGCCAATGCGGTCATGAAATACACTCCAGTATTCATAAATATGGGTACAGCATGGCACAGTGGCCTTGAAATAAAAGCGAAGTTTTATCACTGACAGGTTAAAAAAAATCACCTATTTTACGAAGCAATGCGTGGCCTGGAGCCACACTCTTCAAAAAAACTGACGGACATGCCATGCCTTCACTGCCTCCTCTCAATGCACTGCGCGCCTTCGAAGCCACGGTGCGGCTTGGCAGCGTCAAGGCCGCGTCCGACGCCCTGCATGTCACTCACGGGGCGGTCAGCCGCCATCTGAAAACACTGGAAGCCCATTTTGGCTGTGCCCTGCTGGTGCGTGCCGGGCGTGGCCTGCGACCGAGCGCCGAAGGTATCCGCCTTTACGAAGGAGTCCATCGCGGGCTGACACAGCTTCAGGAAAGCTGTGACCAGCTATCGCTTGAACAGACCACACGCCCGCTCGTACTGCGCTGCCCGGGCAGCTTTCTGGCCCGATGGCTGATCCCTCGCTGGGAAGCGCTGAAGGCAGACGTGCCGGATATCGATGTTCAGGTCGCACATCAGGAGGACGCCGCGTCACCGGCCCACCGCCCACAGGAAACCTCTCTGCTGTTTATTGATACCCTGCCGGAGGATGCCCGCATCAGCCCCTTGCAGGCAGAATGCATCGGGCCGGTCACCACTCCGGCGCTGGGCGAACAATGGCAGAAAGTGCCGGCCTCTGCGCTTTCCGGCACGCCCCTCCTTTATACTGCGTCACGCCCGTCGGCCTGGCCCCAGTGGGCCTCGGCCTGTGGTGTCGATCCTGACAGCCTTGTCTATGGCCAGGGGTTTGAACATCTCTACTACCTGCTGGAAGCGGCAACCTCCGGGATCGGCATGGCCATCGCCCCCAGGCTTCTGGTCGAAGATGATCTACGGGCGGGTCGGCTGGTGGCCCCCTGGGGCTTCGTTGAAACGCCAGGACAACTGGTACTGTGGTCGGGCGATCAGGTGCCTGCCGCTCGCCATGATGCCCTGACCCACTGGTTCAGGGCGGCGCTGTCGTCGCAATGACCTGTGAGCGCCAGCCGGTGGAAAGGGGAAGGTCCGGTGTCCAGCGCGGCGCAGGAATCGCCTGCTCAAGCGGTGTCGCCAGCTGAAACAGCGTCGTTTCCTGAAACGGTCGCGCCAGCAGGGATACGCCCATGGGCAGCCCGGCCGTGGTCATCCCCATGGGGAAGGTGATTTCCGGAAAACCACTGACCGTCGCCAGATAGGCCATCGGCTCATGGGCGACCGTGCGACATTCAAAGCCTTTTTTACCTGCCGGCGTACGGGGATATGCCGGACAGTCTCGCGTGGGAAAGGCCAGAGCGGTGACATCAGCAGTATCCATCAGCTGGTGCAGCTGTCTGCGAAGAGCCGGCAGTCGCCAGGAAACATCGTCCAGATAGTTGGGCGACGCCGTGGCATGTCGATTCAAAGTGGCCTCCATGCCACGAATACGCTCCGGATTGACCTGGCGATGGGGATGAACACGGTTGTTTTCCTCGCATCGCTTGATGATATTGCTCATGTCCGGCGGCCCCCCGGTCACCTCCTCACTGAGAAACCGTTCCACGCCGGGACGAAATTCAGCGTTTTGCACCGGCGCGATAACGCTGGCCCACAGATCGCCGAATGCGGCCGGCAGGCTAATCGGGACGACGGTAGCGCCCTGCCGTTCAAGCCGCGCCACAAACGTCTTCATCGCCTGGTCTACCTGCTGGTTGGCACCGCCAATGCCGCTGATGACACCAATACGCTGGCCGGCCAGTGCGGTCCCGGCCACCGGATAATAACGGGTCGACGTGTTGTCGGGAGCCAACTGGGTTACCTGATCCCCAGGATCCCGCCCGGCCATGACCTGCGTGATCATGGCACTGCCGCTCACGGTACGAGTAATCGGCCCCGGGGTATCAAAGGACGGCGACAACGGCAGAATACCGCTGCGGCTTATCAGCCCGATCGTGGGCCTGAGCCCGACCAGCCCGGTCACGCTCGCCGGGCCGCGCACCGATCCTTCGGTATCCGTGCCGATGCCGAAGGCTGCCAGATCAGCGGCCACACCGGCGGCCGGGCCACTGCTGGAGCCTGATGCGTAGCGGTCCGGGTTATAGGGGTTGCGCGTGGTACCTCCCAGCGAACTGTACCCTGGCTTGCCGAACGAGGAAGCAAATTCGGTCATGTTGCCCTTGGCCAGCACGATGGCCCCGGCCTTTTTCAGGCGCGCCACCAGCGTGGCATCCTGCCGTGGCATGGCATTACGCAGCGCCACCGAGCCCCCGGTGGTCGGCAACCCCTTGACGTTGATATTGTCCTTGACGATGAATGGCAGCCCGGCCAGTGGCCCTACCGGCCGCCCCTCACTGCGCGCCCTGTCGATCCGGCGCGCCCGGGCAATGGCATCCGGGTTGACCCGCAGCAATGCATTGATGGCCGGGCCGTTGTTTTCAAAGCGATCAATGCGCCGCATGTAAAAACGGACCAGTGCTTCGGCGCTGATCCGTTGGTCATCCAGGGCCTGTTTGAGTTCCGGCAGGCTTTTTGAGGCAGGAGAAAATGTGGACGCGGCATGCGCTGCCGGCAGGGCCACAGACAATAAAAACGCCAGTGCGCTGCTCGCAAGGGCGAACCGTTTCGTGACATGCGCAACTCCTCGGCTGCGTCCTGAAACCATGGCCATGGATGCCCCCGATAATGGATGTCTCTCGGGCGCTGTTATGGTTGAAGTTGACGCCCGCTATCGAAGCTTAACCACGCAGGCGGGCGCGTTGACCATAAACCATATGCTAATAAGACACGATTTACCGGAAGCAGGCCCGCCATGGCGGGCTGTTTTAAATTGTTTGCAAATGAAACGCCCGGTTATCAGGGGCTTTCAAGGAGGGTAAGTCGCATGCCCGGGCTGCGGCCGGATGAAGGCTCGCAAGCTATCCATCCAGCCTCTTCCAGCCGAGATGCAGACCGCCGAACCAGTGCATGCTCCAGCGCCATCCTACGGGCCAGGGTACCAGTGGCCTGGGGCGAACGTTCGGCCAGCAGTGCAAGAACCAGCCCTTCGAGCGCGTCCACGCCGTGGGCTGCCACGATGCGGCCGGCCTGATCGATCAAGTCATCCATCAGGCCAGACGCCGGCTGCGCTCAAGTCGAATCGCTACCGATTTCGAATTCGGGGTATTACTGCGCACACCGACGCTATCAAGCGGAATCAACGGGTTGGTTTCCGGGTAGTACGCCGCGGCACAGCCTGCCGGGGTGTCATAGCGCACCACCTTGAAGTGGTTGGCGCGGCGAACCTGGCCATCACTGTCATCCCCGATCAGATCCACAAATTCGCCCGCCTCGACGCCCAGTCGTGTCATATCCTGCTCATTGAGAAAGATCACCTGGCGTTGCCCTTCCACACCCCGATAACGGTCGTTATAGCCGTACACCGTGGTGTTGTACTGGTCATGACTTCTCAATGTCTGAAGGGTCAGCCAGCCGGTGCGCTCGCGCATCTTCTGATGAAGCACTTGTTTCGGCAGGGCGGCCGCACTGAATCGGGCCAGACCGGTGCCCGTCGGAAACATGCGCTCCGCACCGGGATTGCCCAGCCAGAATCCACGCGGCTCACGAACGCGCTGATTGAAGTCGTTAAATCCTGGCACCACGCCGGCAATATGCTCACGAATCACATCATAGTCTGCCCGCAGTGATGCCCAGTCGACCACCTCGTTCCCCAGCAGCCGCTCGGCAACCTGAGTCAGTATCTCGACTTCACTTCTAAGCGCCTTCGACGCCGGCTTATGGATACCGCTGGACCCGTGCACCATGCTCATCGAGTCTTCTACCGTAATGAGCTGTGCCTGGCCATCGGCCTTGCGGTCCACTTCAACCCGGCCGATACAGGGAAGAATCAACGCATCCCGGCCAGTGACCAGATGACTCCGATTGAGCTTGGTACTGATGTGAACGGTCAGGTTACAGCCGGACAGCGCCTGTTCACAGACCTCGGAATCCGAGGTAGCACGAGCAAAGTTGCCGGCCAGCCCAATAAAGACCCTTGCCTTGCCATCGCGCATGGCACGAATCGAATCCACCGTATCCACGCCGTGCTCACGCGGCATGGGGACGCCGTAATACGCCTCCAGTGCATCCAGAAAGCCCGGGGAGGGTTTTTCATAGATACCCATGGTGCGATCACCCTGCACATTGGAGTGCCCCCGCACCGGGCAGGTGCCCGCCCCAGGCTTGCCGATATTGCCTTTCAGTAGCAGAAGATTCACCAGTTCACGAATCGTGATGACCGAGTGCTCATGCTGGGTCAGCCCCATGGCCCAGCAGAAGATGGTCGCGCTGGAGCGCATGTAGACCTCGGCGGCACTGGTGATCTCATCGCGACTCAAGCCGGACTGGTCTTCAATGTCCGCCCAGGACGTGGCTTCGACCACCTGCTGCCAGTCTGCCAGCCCATCGGTATGGCGAGCGACAAAGTCATGATCGATGACATTACCCTGCTGAGCGTCCCGCTCGAACAGCACCTTGGCCATGCCGCGTGCAGCAGCCATGTCGCCGCCAAGTGCCGGGCACAAATACAGCGAACTGATCTGACCACTGCCGGCCCGCGCCATTTCCAGCATGCGCTGCGGGTCAGCGAAGCGTTCAAGCCCACGTTCCTTCAGGGTATTGAATGCCACGATCTCGCAGCCACGGTCGGCCGCCTCACGCAGCGTTCCCAGCATGCGGGGGTGGTTGGTTCCCGGGTTCTGCCCGAAGGTAAAGATAGCCTCGGCCTGTTCGAAATCCTCCAGCAGCACGCTGCCCTTGCCGGAGCCCAGCGCATCTTCAAGCGCCGCACCGCTGGCCTCATGGCACATGTTGGAGCAGTCCGGCATGTTGTTGGTGCCATAAAGCCGAGCCAGTAACTGGAAGACCCAGGCTGATTCATTGCAGGCCTTGCCGGAGGTGTAAAACAATGCCTCGTTGGGGTCATCCAGTGCCCGGAGGTGATCGGCCATCAGGTCATAGGCAGCTTCCCAGCTGATCGGCTCATAGTGATTCGTGTCAGCGTTATAGCGCATGGGCGAGGTCAAACGCCCCTGATCCTCAAGGCGGAAGTCGTCCCAGCCCTTCATCTCACTGACGCTGTAACGGGCGAAGAAACGTGGCGTCACTCGCTTCGCCGTGGTTTCCCAGGTCACGGCCTTGACGCCGTTTTCGCAGAACTCGAACGATGAGCCGTGTTCCGGGTCGCCCCAGGCGCAGCCGGGGCAGTCAAATCCATCGGGTTGATTCAGCTTCAACATTGCCCGCACATTGGTCACCGGGACTCTGCTCTGAAGCAGGAAGCGGCTGACGGATTTCAGCGCTCCCCAGCCGGCGGCCGGGTGGTGATACTCGAACGTGCGTTCCTTGCTCATGAAGGCTCCTGAAGCAGATCTCCGCATTATCTGCGGAATAGTGAAGACGGTGTACGCCCTCGACTCAGCAACTGAAGGCGCTGGCCGCGGTGGCAGCACACCAGATTGAGGCCACACAGGCGGGCGGTATCCACCGCCAGAGTCGAGGGGTGTGAAAGTGTTCCAAGTGTTGTCATGCCGGCACGCACGCTTTTCTGAATCAGTTCAAGGCTGCAGCGGCTCGACACCAGCCCGGCAGCCGGCATGACACCGGCCTGCAATCCCTTGCCGATCAGCTTGTCCAGCGCGTTGTGCCGACCAATGTCCACGCCGGTCACGATACTGCCCCCAGGGTCCAGGCCCAGCGCCACATGAAGCCCTGGGCGGCTGGCCTGATCCAGCGCCTCGAACAGGCGATGCCAATCGGCCATGGACGGCAACTCCGACGGAGGGAGCTGACGCAGCCCCTCGAACATCAGGCCTTCATCAGCCGACCCGCAGCGGCCGCAGCTGCTGGTTGAGGCGCCAACCCGACGACGCTCCATGGCCTGCTCCGCCAGATGAGGCGCCATGGTGAGCTGCACCCGAAGGCCATGACGCAGCGGCGATTGATCGACACGCTCTATCTGTGAGATGCGACTTATCAAGCCTTCACTAAAGGCAAACCCCACCGCCCAGGCCTCAAGGTCGACCGGCGTTGCCAGCACCGAGGCAAAGGCCATGTCATTCAGGGCAAGCGTAATGGCCTGCTCCTCCGGGCCCTTGAGGTCGGTAGCGGGCATATCGGTTGCCCATTCATAGTCGGTAAATTCGGTGCGGGACGTCATGACGGAACCTCACTCGGCCAAACCACCGTGCCGGCAGGCACACGTGGTAATTGAGTCACAGTGTATGGAGAGAATGATATGCAGGCTAATGGAAACCGACGATACTATGATAGACACCGTCTATCATTGAAGTCCGCCAGGGCATCGAGAACGGCCTGCAACCGCCTCGACTGCCGATGGGCACGCTTCCAGAGCAGCCCGAGCCGGGCAGGATGCGTCAGAGCGGGCAAGGGCCAGGTCACAAGCCCCTCAAGCGGCAGGGCACTCACAAGTCGCGCTGGCATGACCGCGATGGCCTGGTCCGTGCGCAGCAGGGCCGCCAGAAGCGCCAGTGACCCCGCTTCGACAACCGCTTCTACCGCCATGCCCTCCTCTTCGAGCCGGCGACGCACCAGAGAATGGTGCTGCATGTCACCGGTCAGCATGTAGAGCGGATGATGGGCCAGCGTGGTCCAGTCCGGCGGGGTCTTGAAGGACAGGCCGGCGGCAGCCATCAGCACGTAGTGCTCCTCGAACAGCGGTCGGGCCACAAAGGGCTCGGCCGCCGGCACGTCCAGATACCCGAGCGCCAGTGCTATCTCGTCATCGGCCAGCGCCTGCATGAGCGATACGGTAGTGTATTCCCGCACGCGAAAACGCAGGGCGGGAAATCGGCGACGAAGCTCCGGCAGCAGCGTGGCCATGTCTCCCAGAGCCGATGGCACCAGCCCGAGGGATAACCAGCCACTTGGCCCCTGGGCAGGGTCAAGCTCGGCATGCAGTTCGTCGAATTCCGCCAGAATGCGTCGTGCATGGAGCAGAACGCGCTGCCCTTCCGGTGTAAATCCTTCAAAACGGCGGCCGCGGCGAATCAGTGGGGTTCCCAGTTCCGTCTCAAGCTGCTTGAGACGGGCTGAAAGGGTCGGCTGGGTCACATGGGCACGCTGTGCTGCGCGCCCGAAATGCCGCTCCTGAGCAAGAGCGACCAGAAACCTGAGCTGGCGATGATCCATGGTCAGCTCACACGATTGGCCTGAATCCAGGCGATGGCCGCCTCAAGATCATCCACCACGGCCACCGCGCCATCGAAATCGTGCTCACGGGAATAGGCGTTGGGAATGGCGATGACCTCGACGCCGGCGGCAACTGCCGAGCGCACGCCGTGGGACGTATCCTCAAGGGCAATGGCCTGCTCCGGAGCAATATCCAGCAACGCCAGGGCCCGCAGGTAGCTGGCCGGATGGGGCTTGCTGTGCTCAACGTCCTGACGTGCCACCAGGCATTCAAAATGACGGTGCAGATCGTGCTGCGACAGGATCGGGGCAATTTCGTCATGGCCACTGCCGGTCACCAGTGCACACCGAAGCTGCTGCTCACCGGCCCATGCAAATGCCTGATGGACACCAGCCATCAAGGGCACCGGCTCGCGGGCAAATCGGGCCGTGGTCTCCGCGGTCTTGCGCCTGATCAGCGCCTCGGCACGCTCATCGATATGGGGATGGCACTCCAGCAGGTATTCCACGCTGGTATTCACCGGGTTACCGGAATAATGCCGACGATATTCCTCTTCGCTGATCACCACATCAAACGGCGCCAGCACCTCATTCCATACCACGCGGTGCACGCTTTCCGAATCCACCAGCGTACCGTCACAATCAAACAGAAGTGCCTTGAGCGCCATTTCCAATCCTTTCGCGGGGAAAATAAACCTGTGTCCCTACCTTAGCATGCCCCTGGCATGGATGGCGGCCGGACCGTCTGCTGGCGCCACATGGTAAACTCAATACAAATGATTTTGATAACTCTTATCATTTAGAATAAGCTGTGGTCACCCAATGCCCGGTCGAGGCGCATGTACTGAAGGGAGAAGACCGCATGAGTTCCGCACTTGTAGACGATGGCGCGACCGAAACGTGTGATGCCATTGACCCTGTCACGGCCTATCGCGCCAGGGATTTCCTGTTTTGCTCATCGCACCATACGCTGCACGCCCGAGGGTGTCTGATCAATGCCCAGAGTAATCGCCCGGCGTCACCGGACGTGCTTGATGCGCAGGCGACCACCCTGTTTGAAAAGGCGCGCCGGCGCGGTCAGTCCAACCCGATCATCGTGGGCGCCCTGCCCTTTGATGTCAGCCAGCCCGCCCATCTGTACGTGCCGGAATACTGGAGGCGGAGCGCCGCACCCGACGCGGCCGAGCGCCAGGCTCTGGTGCGCACCCCGGTCGCATTGACGGTCAGCGAGAGTGCGCTGTATCCGCGCCCTCAGGGCTACCGGGAGGGGGTGAAACGTGCACTTCAGGCCATGGCTGAAGGCCGGGTCGACAAGATTGTTCTCTCGCGCACCCTTGAAATCAATGCCAGCACCCGGGTCGATCTGCCGCCGCTGATGAAACGGTTGATTGGCGTCAATCCGCACGGCTACAGCTTTGCCCTGCCACTGACGCCGGACCAGCCCGATGGCGCACCACCCCATGCCTTTATAGGCGCCAGCCCGGAACTGCTGGTAAAAAAGGAAGGCACACGGGTTGTCGTCAACCCACTGGCAGGCTCCATCCCTCGCCACCGGGACACGGCGGAAGACCAGCAACGGGCCGAAGAGCTGGCCGTCTCGGAAAAGGATCTGCACGAACACAAGGTCGTGATCGACGCCATCCTTGAGGCGCTGACCCCCTATTGCAGCAGCATGACAGTGCCGGAGGGACCCAGCGTCATCAGCACCGACACCCTGTGGCACCTCTCGACCACCATTACCGGCGAGCTCAGGGACCCCGCCGTCAGCTCACTGGCCCTGGCGGCGGCCATGCATCCCACTCCCGCGGTATGTGGCCACCCCCGCCGCGAAGCCTATCGCGACATCAATGCCATTGAATCCTTCCATCGTGGCCACTTCGGCGGCGCAGTGGGGTGGTGCGACAGCGACGGCAATGGTGAATGGTCGGTTGCGATTCGCTGCGCCGATGTACATGACACCCATGTCCGACTGTATGCCGGCGCCGGTCTGGTGCCAGGCTCTGACCCGCAGAAGGAACTGATCGAAACCGGCACCAAGCTGCGCACCATGCTCAATGCCATGGGGCTGGAACATCTGGATACCGTATGAACACCTCATCGCCACTGATTGCCGCGGACCTGGACACGATTTACCAGAAGTCACCGGATTATCCCGAAGACGCCAAGGCCCGTTACCGCGACGCTGGCCTCTGGACCGACATGACCCTGGGCAATTTCCTGCGTGAGGGTGCAAGGAGATTTGCGACCCGCCCGGCCATTGTCGAAGGAGGCACACGCTGGAGTTACAAGGCGCTGGATCATGAAGTGGACCGGCTGAGCTTTGGCCTGCAATCCCTGGGGCTCCTGAAGGGTGATCGCGTGGTTTTGCAGCTGGCCAATCGGGCCTCGATGATCATGACCACACTGGCCTGCTTTCGACTGGGCCTGCTGCCGGTATTTGCCCTGCCCGCCCACCGAAGCCATGAACTCATTCATTTCTGCACGGCCTCCGGGGCACGGGCACTGATCACCATGGCCGACCAGGTGGCCGGCCAGCCCGATGTAGACTTCCGGGCCCTCGCCCGGCGGGTCATACGCGCATGCCCCGGGCTTGAGCATGTGCTGATTGATGGCACCCCGGAAGAATTCACGTCACTGGACAGCCTTTATCAGGATACGCCCGCCGTGGCTGACTGGCCGGCGGTCACGGCAGATGAGCTGGCCTTTTTCCAGCTGTCCGGCGGTACCACCGGGCTGTCGAAGCTCATTCCGCGTCGCCATCAGGATTATCTCTACAGCATCCGCGGCAGCATTGAACCCTGCGGTATCAACGAGCACACCGTGTATCTGGGCGCCCTGCCGCTGGCGCACAACTTCCCCATGAGTTCACCGGGATTTCTGGGCGTACTGTACGCCGGCGGCTGTGTGGTCATGGCTCCAGCTCCGACACCTGACCACTGTTTTCCGTTGATCGAGGCTGAAGGGGTCACCCATGCCAGTCTGGTACCGCCGCTGGCACTGCTGTGGCTGAACAGCCTGCCCCAGTACGCCCACCTTGACCTGTCATCCCTGCAGGTGCTTCAGGTCGGTGGCGCACGGTTCAGCGCCGAAGCAGCACGACGTGTGAGACCTGAACTGGGCTGCACCCTGCAGCAGGTCTTCGGCATGGCCGAAGGGCTGGTCAACTACACCCGGCTGGACGATGACCCGGAAACGATTGTTCGCACTCAGGGCCGCCCCATTTCCCGCCTGGATGAAGTCCGTATTGTCGACGCAGCCGGCCGGCCCGTGCCGGATGGCACCCCGGGGCTGCTTGAAACCCGTGGGCCCTACACCATTCGTGGCTACTTTGATGCCCCGGCCCATAACGAGGCAAGCTTTACCGACGAGGGGTTTTATCGTACCGGCGATGTGGTCTCGCGCACCTCCACTGGTTATCTGATCGTGGAAGGCCGCGACAAGGACCAGATCAACCGGGGCGGCGAAAAGATCTCCCCGGAAGAAGTCGAGAATCTGTTGCTGGCCCATCCCGAGGTACATGACGTCGCTGTGGTCGGCATGACCGATGCATACCTCGGTGAGCGTCCCTGCGCCTTTATTGTGCCCCGCGGTGACGCAACGCCCAAGGCAGGCGAACTGGCGCAGTACCTGAAGGACACGGGTCTGGCCACCTACAAGGTGCCGGATCGTTTTCGCATCGTTGAGGCCTTCCCCGAAACCCGCGTTGGCAAGGTCAGCAGAAAAGTGCTGCGCGAGCAGTTGAAGGACACCTACGCCACCCCTCACGCCTCGGCATGACCCGAGACCGGAACAAGGACGCATCATGACTATTCCCGCGCTGCCCTCCTACGCCATGCCGACTGCCGATGAGGTGGCCGCCAATCGCGTGGACTGGTGCATTGACCCGAACCGAGCCGTACTGCTGATTCACGACATGCAGGACTACTTCATCGACAAGTATGACCGCACCCAGGCACCGATCCCGGCACTGATTCAGGCCATCGGGGAATTGCGCCGCGCCGCGGACCTGGCCGGCATCCCGGTGGTCTATACCGCCCAGCCGACCGACCAGCCCGACAGCGACCGCGCCCTGTTGAACGACTTCTGGGGCCCCGGCCTTCCCGGCGCGCCAGAGCAGGTGAATGTTGTCGACGGCCTCACCCCGGCCGACCACGACACGGTATTGACCAAATGGCGCTATAGCGCCTTTCAGCGCTCACCGCTGCGCCAGATGATGAGCGATCAGGGACGCGATCAGCTGATCATCACCGGCGTCTATGCCCACATCGGCTGCATGGCCTCGGCCCTCGAGGCCTTCATGCAGGACGTTCAGCCCTTTTTCATCGTGGACGCACTGGCTGACTTCTCTCGGGAAGAGCATCTGATGGCCATCAACTACGTGGCCAGGCGCTGCGGTGTCAGCCTTGACCGACATACCGCCCTGGCCGCCATCGGCCAGCCTGCATCACATTCGGCCCCTGACACACTGGGCTGGTTGCGTCAGGAAGTGGCACCGCTTATCGAGCAATCTCCCGAGGACATCGACCCGGACGACAACCTGCTGTTCATGGGACTTGACTCCATGCGCATGATGACTCTGGCCGAACAGCTCACCCGCCAGGGTCGCCCGGTGTCCTTCATGGCCCTTGCAGAAAACCCGACGCTCAATGACTGGGTCGCCCTGCTGGACGCGGCCTGATCCTGTATTTCTGGAGCATTCATGACAACGATCACATCTCCGTCTCCGGCACCTGGTGTCCGAGGCCCCAGGGGAAAAAAGAAACCGCCACGCCTGCTTGATGTACTCAGCGTGACCCGGCTGACGCCCAGAATGATGCGAGTGGTGCTGGGAGGCGAAGCTTTGGCTGGATTTCCGGACGACGCACCGGGTGGCCACATCAAGGCCTTCTTTCCCCGGGACCATCAGCACGAACCCAGTCTGCCGACCCTGACCGCCGATGGCCCGGTCTGGCCGGCGGCCGAAGAACGTCCGATTACCCGAACCTACTCGGTACGCCACATGGACTGCGAGCGCCAGGAACTGGCGATCGACTTTGTACTGCATGGTGATGACGGCCCGGCCTCGCGCTGGGCGCTGTCCGCCACGCCGGGAGACCGGCTGGGGATCGCAGGGCCCGGCGGCCCTCTGCCCCTGCTGAAACCGGCCAGCCGCTATGTGCTGGCCGGCGACCTCACCGCCGTGCCGGCCATTGCTGCCCTGCTCGAAGCCCTGCCGGAAGATGCCACGGGCGATGTCTTCATCGAAGCCGTGGACCCGGCCGATACGCTCCCTCTGGCCCACCCGGAAAGCATTCAGGTGCACTGGCTGTATCGGGAAACACTGAGCGCGGGCGAGTCCCCCCTGCTGATCAACGCCGTAAAGGCGCTGGGCATCACTGATCCGGAGGGCCTCTTTGGGTGGGCCGGCGGTGAAAACAGCGCCGTGCTGGCCATCAGGGAGTATATGCGCCACCAGCTGGGCATGAGCAAAAAGCAGGTCTATGCCGTGCCTTACTGGAAGGATCAGTTCACCGAAGAGCGCTACCACGAGGAGCGCCACCGCATCATGGATGACGCCTTATGACACCGTCGCCTGACACTGGATTTGCCGAACGTACAATCGTGGTCAGTGGCGCAGCACAGGGAATCGGCCGCAGGCTGACCGAACGCCTGCTCGCTGCCGGCGCCCGGGTAGCCGCCCTGGACCACGATGACGCGGCACTGGCTCACATGGTAACCGCCCTTGAGGCCGGCGACAGGCTGAGCACCCATCACGTCGATGTCGGCCGGTCAGCGGACGTCGAGGCCGCTGTCGAAGCGGCCGCACAGCAGCATGGACAGCTGGATTATCTGGCCTGCGTGGCCGGCATACTGCAGATGGGCCGGTTGAGCGACCTGAGCGACGAGCAGTGGCTGTCGACCTTTCGTGTCAACACCGATGGCGTGTTTTACCTGTCTCGCGCCGTTGCCCGGCGCATGATAGCGCAGCAGGCCGGCGCCATTGTCGTGGTCAGTTCCAACGCGGCGTCCACTCCCCGCATGGGCATGGGCGCGTATTGCGCTTCCAAGGCAGCCACGACGCAGATGATGCGCTGCATGGGGCTTGAACTGGCCGAGCACGGCATTCGCTGCAACATCGTCTCACCGGGTTCGACCGATACCGACATGCTCAAGGGCATGTTTTCCCACCCGGAAGACCGCGAGCGGGTTATCAAAGGCTCACTGGCTACCTTCAAGGCAGGCATACCACTGAACCGGATCGCGACGTGCGATGATATCGTTGATGCCATCCTGTATCTGCTGTCGGATCAGGCCCGGCACATCACCCTGCATGACCTGCGGGTCGATGGCGGTGCCACTCTCGGCCAGATCTAGCGCGGCCAGATCCAGCCCGTGCTGTCAGAAGGGTCGGTGCAGGTGCGCAAGTACCCAGTACGTACCAGCACCCGCCACCAGCAGCACACCGATCCCGCCGGCAAGCCGGCCATGGCGGTGACAGAACGTCACCGCCGCCTCCCCACCAAAATAGATCAGCAGGGCCAGGCCAAAGAACCGTGCTCCACGCCCAAGGGCACAGGCCAGTAGAAACCAGACCAGCGGATAATGCGCAGCGCCTGCACCCAGCAATGCGATCTGAAACGGAATAGGCGTAAAGGCGACCATGGCAATCGCCCAGAAGCCATGATCACTCATTTCCTGAACGAAATGCGCGTAGCCACCGCTGGCACCGGTCATCGTCAGCAGTGAGTGCCCGAACCCGTCCATCGCCCAGGCTCCGATGCCGTAGCCTGCCAGTGCTGCCAGCAGGTTACCCGCCAGCGCTATACCGGCCAGCATAAAGCCTCGCCGGGGCCGGGCCAGCATCCACGGAATCAACAGTGCATCAATCGGCAGGGGCAGAATCAAAATCTCGAAGGCCGCTGCCATGAACAGCAGCCAGTGCGCCCTGGGCGAATCAGCGCTGTCTCGCAAGCGCTGCAAGCCGGCCTGTGCCCACGCCTTGATCGTCATCGTACAAGAGATCTCTGTTGCGTGTACGCACCGGTATGGCGCATACAAAAACGCCCCGGCAGTGGCCGGGGCGTTTGTGATACCACGCAGACTCATGGGCAGCAAGCAGGCTGCCCCGACGACCGGTTAAAAGTCGTAGCGCAGGGACGCCATCACGTTCGACGGGGCACCATACATGTTGAAGGTGCCTGTTGATCCGACACGCTCGTAATAGGACTTGTCGAGAATGTTGTTGAAGTTCAACTGCCCCTTGAACCTGGGCGTGAAATCGTAACCCACCATGGCATCAACAACAGCGTAACCCGGTGCATCAACATCCTGACTGGAACTGAAGTCACTCATGACCGTAACGCCACCGCCGATGTGAAAACCGTCAAGCGTGCCACTGGTAAAGCCATACTGGGTCCACAGATTGGCCATGTTCTTCGGCATCAGCAGGAAGGTTGCATCGGTGTCGCCACGCTCCACATCGGTGTCCATATAGGTGTAGCCGGCAATGATGTCCCAGTTGGGCAGCGGCGAGCCGGTGACCTCGAACTCGGCGCCCTGAATCCTGCGCTTGCCGATGGGGGCCGAATAGGTCTCACCCGGCACACTGGCAGCGTAGTTATCATCATAGAGACGGAAGGCGCTGATACGGGCGTTCAGATCGCCGTCAAAGTAACTGCCCTTGACGCCGACCTCGTACTGGGTACCCTCACGCGGCTTGATCAATTCACCGCTTGAGCCGGTTGCGCTCTGAGGCTTGAAAACCTCGGAATAGCTGGCGTAGAGCGAATGATGGCTGTCGACGTCATACACCAGCCCCGCGTAGGGCGTGAATCGTGCATCGTTGCTACGACGACCTACCGAGCCATCATCATTATTGGTGACCCGCTGGTCGTAGGAACTGACCCGCCCGCCTGCAATCAATGCCAGCGGTTCAAACGGTCGGAAGGTCAGCTTGGAGTACAGGCCATATTCTTCGAGTGTCGTGCGCTGATCAGTAACGCGAATGCCGGGCCGCTGTGAGCTCAGGAAGTCGATTTCGCTGATGTTTCGAATCTCATCGAACGACGTGGTGCCCCCCAGGGCAGCCCCGGAGACACGAGCACGGGCGGTATCGGTTTCATAGCGTTTATAGTCAGTCCCGACCACGAATTCACTGACATTGCCGAAGGTCATGAAGGGCTGACTATAGCTCGCGTCCATTGTCAGCGATTGCTGATCGATGTCACCTGCCGTACCACGCGGTTCAAAGGTGCCGTTCTGGTCAACGCCATTGCCACCGAAAATGTAGTTATAGTCTGCGGAGCGATCAGAATAACGTGCGGCAAACCGTCCGTACCCGCCATTGTCAAAGCGGTGAGTCAGCTCGGCAATGTAGTCATTGCTCTGCATGGTAAAGCTGTTCCAGTCCGCTCCGGCAAAAGTCGAGCGAGTGACATCAAGCAGGTTGCCGTCTGCATCCGTCGGCAATCCATTGTTGACCACGATGTCCTTGTGCTGACGTAAAAATGCCAGCCCCAGCGTGGTGGCGTCATCGAGGTCAATGTCGAGCGCGCCGTAGAATGTCTGGCGCTTGTTGTCGTTGTCGTCAACGAAGCCATCGGAACCATTATTGCTGACAACCATACGCCCGCGCACACGACCGGCCTGATCGATCGGGCCGGACAGGTCAACCTCCTCATAGTGCTGATTCCAGCTGCCATAGCGGCCGGTCACATGCCCCTGAAAGGTATCGGTGCCGCGCTTTCTGACCAGATTGACGATGCCACCCATCTCGCTGGTGCTGTTGAACAGGCCGGAAGGCCCCCGCATGATCTCGACCCGATCGAACGCCGACAGGTTCGGCACCGTACCATTGATGCTTGCCATCGGCGCAGGCAGGCCATCAATGTTGTATTCGTCATACTCATAACCACGCGCGTAGATCGACGAACGTCCTTCATCGTTGGACAGCACACGCATGCCTGGCGTCCGCTTTGCCAGCCCGTCAAGAGAGTCGAAATTCTGATCATCCATTGCCTCGCGCGTCACGACGCTGACCGACTGGGGAATGTCGCGAAGTGCCGCCGGCGTCTTGGTGCCGACCGTGGCAGCATCTGCGGTATATCCCCCGTTTTGCTCGGTGGACACCATGTCGTACAGGCGATTGCCCTGAACCGTGATCGTATCCTGACGATCAGCGGATGCCGTGGCCGTCGTCGTGGTGACTTCGGCAGCAGAGACCTGAAGCGCGATGGATGAGGCAGCAAGCCCAACGGCAACCGCCAGAGGCGTGCGGGCCGGATGAAACGGACGACGGGAAGATAGTGAACGCATGAGTAATCCTGAATAGACCCTTGACTGGCCACTGTGATCCCTTGCCGGACGTGTCCTGGCAAGTGTGGGCCATGTTTATCGTTGGTACCGGAAATGTGTCGTCGAAAGGCAACAGGCCGACAACGCGAACAACATTAAAAAGAATGATAAACATTATCAAGTGAAAATAATGAACAAATGCCTGTTTTTATTGTCGGGGCAAAAAAAGGAGGGAGCGTCAGGTATGTCCACGGATATCAAAGAGGCAGGTACAGGCAGATGAGCAAGCAAACCGACGCTGCTCAGGCAGCGCCGGGAACTGACAGGTCAGTTATTCAGAAGCGTTCTGAATGGCCTCGCCACCGTCTTCAATATCCTGACCGGCACCATTCATGGTGTTACAGCCGCTCAGTGCAACGGTAGACAGCGAGGAAACCACCAGCAGCATCAACAGTTTTTTCATCGAATACACTCCTTTGACAACGAATGGAAAACAAGGCCACATGCATCCTGTGCCTTGCATGAGCCTGGCAGATTACGCTGAAAATACCATCACATCCCTTGTCTTCCGGAGCATGCCATGGCCCTGTTCACCCTTGACCCCCGACTTGCCGCCGACACTCACCTGCTTGGGCGGATCTCCCTGACGGATGACCTCCCCTGCCAGGTGAGATTACTGGATGATGTTCGCTACTCCTGGCTGGTACTGGTGCCCGAGCAGCCGGAGTGCACCGAGGCCTTCGATCTGCCGGCAGCGGGATGGCTCTCGCTGATGGAATACACGGCCCGGTGGTCAAGAATACTCAAGCAGCATCATGGTGCCGACAAGATCAACATCGGCGCACTCGGCAATGTCGTCAGCCAACTGCACCTGCATCTGGTCGTACGGCACCGCACCGACCCTGCCTGGCCGGGCCCGGTATGGGGCCACAGCACTGCCGTGCCCTATACGCCGACACAGCTTGCCGAGCAGAAGAACATCATGTGTCGCTTGCTGATTCCTGATAACCAGACCACATGACATCGCATGGCGGCTGCAAAAGGCTAGGGCGCATCAAGCCGAGCGCCGGTGTCATCAAGCAGCCGTGCCAGCGAGGGGGCGGCAATGGGCTGATGACCATGCTGCCCCTCAAGCATCAGACGGGTGGCCCCGGCCTGCCTGGTGCAGTGCGCCGATACCTGCCAGGGCGGCCTTGCAGCAAGCTCGGCACGCAGTTCACATAGATCGACATTGGCATGCGGCACCGTAAACCCTCGCATGACAAGGGCTGTACCCAGGGCGCTCAGTACGGCATCCGGCGATGCATTGTAGCTACGTTCGGCGCTCACTGGCTGAATGCGAGTCGTGGCGCAGCCAGCCAGCAGTGACAGGCCCAGCAGAACCGACATGATTCCGAGGCAGGTTTTCATGGTGCTCCCCCGCTGGTGGTGCTGGCGGTAACAGACAAGTCGGCCTTCAGCTGATTGAAAAACGGTACACAAAACGATGGCCTCGCCAGCGCACGGGCATCAATCGGGTAGTTTTGATCCGACATGACCGTACTGCTCCGCGCCAGCAATACTTCGCCGTTGCTTTCCCAGAGCGTGACCGCCTCGATTCGCCGGGGGTCTCCCCGGAACACCTGCCATGGGTCCCCCGAAAGGCTGCCATGCAGGAATGGACCGCCCACAACGCCTGCATTGACGGCACCCAGCCCAGGCATATCGATCACCCGCGAGGCACTGACCAGCCCCAGGGCCACGTCGGTTTCACCCACATCATAGTGATGTCGCTCGAACAGCCGGACCGCGGCCTTCATCCAGTCAGTAGTCGTGCGGTCAGGAGGCAGCGCCATGCGGCATTGCGGTGCCATGCTGCCTGTCGTTGCTGCCAGCGGGTCGGTTTGAGTCACGGCGCACCCGCCTGTCAGTAATACCAGCCCCGGCATGAAAAGTGCCGCCAGCCATCTGGCCCTGTACATGAGGCATTCCCTCGTGTGATCACACCGCGGATAGACAGGTACATCCTGGCACAGGGTGCTAAGGTAAACCGTACACATTTTGTTCTCTCCTGCCCTTAACAGGTGACCTGCCAATGATCATTCTTGCCCCGGACAGCTTCAAGGACGCCCTGAGTGCGCGCGACGCCGCTCAGGCCATGGCCAGCGGTATACGCCGTGTTCAACCCGAGGCAACCCTGCTGTGCTGTCCGATGGGAGACGGTGGCGAGGGCACCCTGGATGCCATCATCGCAGCCACCGGCATCGAACGCCGCATAACCACCGTGGTCGATGCGCTGGGCCGACCGATCGATGCGGCCTGGGGCTGGAATGAGGCCGAACAGACAGCCATCGTTGAACTTGCCGAAGCCGCGGGCCTGCAACAGATCGCACCCGATGAGCGTGACGCCCGGCACACCACCACCGAGGGGGTAGGCCTGTTGATCAAGGCGGCACTGGATGCCGGAGCACGCCATCTGGTGCTGACCCTGGGAGGAAGCGCTACCAATGATGCCGGCAGCGGCATGATGCGCGCCCTGGGGCTTGAGCTTCTGGATGATGCCGGCACTCCCCTGCCCCCCGGCGGCTCAGCGCTGGCACGGCTGGCACGGGTCAATACCGACCATCTGGACCCACGCCTTGAAAAGCTCACCGTTCAGGCCGCCGTCGACGTCAACAACCCATTATGCGGCCCGCAGGGGGCCAGCGCGGTCTTCGGCCCCCAGAAAGGGGCGGATGCCGATACCGTCGCCGAACTGGACAAGGCACTGGCCCACTTTGCCGAACAGCTAGGCCCCTTCAACGGCCCTGACCACGCCAGTACTGAAGGGGCCGGCGCGGCAGGAGGCATGGGCTTTGCGGCACTGGCGTTCCTGAATGCCACCCTGGTGCCCGGCATTGAACTGGTCATGGCTCAGGTCAACTTCGATGAGGCGCTGTCGGATGCTTCACTGGTGATTACCGGGGAAGGACGAGTGGATGGCCAGAGCCTTTCCGGCAAGACCCCTATCGGCATCGCTCGCCGCGCACGTGATGCAGGCGTCCCGGTCGTGGTACTGGCGGGAAGCCTCGGCGAGGGCTGGACTGCCATCCATGACGAAGGCGTCACCGCCACCTGGGCCCTGTCAGACCGTCCCATGGCACTTGAAGAAGCTCTGGCGCGCTGTGCAGAGTTGCTTGCTGATCGAAGCGAGGCAGTCTGGCGATTGTGGCAACAGGCTGCCCGTGGCCAGAACAGGCAGTAAACGCCGGCCAGGCACGTCCGCGGTTGAAAAACGCGCGCATGACAACCATGTTGGATGTATTACCGACGCAAGGAGGACATCATGTCTGATACCAACGCCATTGGACTCCAGTCAGCCAATGCCAATCGACTGGCTGAAAAACTCAACGAGCTGCTGGCCAACTATCAGGTCTTTTACATGAACGCTCGCGGGTGTCACTGGAACGTCAAGGGTCCCCAGTTTTTCGAGCTGCATAATCAGTTCGAGCTGATGTATACCGATCTGCTGACCAAGGTTGATGAGATCGCCGAACGCATCCTGACCCTGGGCTACACTCCGCTTCATGCCTACAGCGATTACGCCCGCCTCAGTACGGTAAGGGAAGTGACTAACGTGCACGATGCCGCCCAGTGTGTTCAGACCATGCTCGATGGGCTTTCCACACTGCTGCAGATCCAGCGGGACGTCCTGGATACCGCCAATGACGCCGATGACGAAGGTACGGCGTCACAGGTCAGCGACTATATCCGCGAGCAGGAAAAAACCGTCTGGATGCTGTCGGCCTATCTGGGCAAGTAAGTGATGTACGGCGCCCTGGATGCATAAAAAAAGCCCCGCTGTTGCGGGGCTTTTTACGCTTGCCATCTGCCGTTACAGCAGTTTGGCAATCTGCTCTTCCAGCGTGTCCTGGTCTGCCGCGAACTTGCGAATGCCCTCGGCCAGCTTGTCATTGGCCATGGCATCTTCGTTATGGGCAAATCGGAATTCGCTTTCGGTAATGCGTGGCAGGGTTTCAGCGCCCTTGCCTTCGTCAGAAACCTTGCGTTCAACCTTGCCTTCCGTCGCGCTCAGCTCTTCAAGCAGTTGCGGCGAGATGGTCAGCCGGTTGCAACCGGCCAGGGCCAGAATCTGTCCGGTATTACGGAAGCTGGCGCCCATGACCACGGTCTCGTAGCCGTAGTCGCTGGCATACTGACAGACGTTACGCACGAACTTCACACCTGGGTCTTCCTCGGCGGTATAGTCCTTTCCGGTTTCCTTCTTGTACCAGTCGGTGACGCGGCCGACAAACGGCGAGATCAGGAACACACCCGCTTCAAAGCAGGCTCGTGCCTGAGCATCGGAGAACAACAGGGTCAGGTTGCAGTTGATGCCTTCCTTCTCCAGAGATTCCGCAGCACGAATGCCTTCCCACGTGGATGCCAGCTTGATCAGTACGCGATCCTTTGACACACCCCGTTCTTCGTACAGCTTGATCAGGTGATGCGCTTTTTCGATGCTTGCTTCAGTATCAAAGGAGAGTTTGGCCGACACCTCGGTCGAAACGCGCCCCGGTACAATCCCGGCAATTTCACTGCCGATGGCAACCGCAAGATGATCTACCGCAGAGGCGATCTGCGCATCACGGTCGCTCTCTTCCTTCTTGACTCGCTCAATGACGTCCTTGATCAGTGGCTGATAGCTTTCCAGATCAAACGCCTTGAGAATCAGGGAAGGATTGGTCGTGGCATCCATGGGCTGATATTTACGAATCGCATCAAGATCGCCGGTATCGGCTACCACATGGGAAAGTTCCTTCAACGCGTCCAGTTGCGTTGCCATATCAAGCCTCCAAAAGATCAATATCCGGGGGTTTTCCCGGCAAAACATTCCGACACGCGAAACCACCGTGTCAGACGACTCGTTCCAGCATAGCGTTTTTGCAGGCAAAATCGATAACTGAACACAATGGATCGGAACAAATTGTATTCGGGGCAGCTGCGTCAAACGCTCGCAGCCGCACACATCACATTAACTAGACACATCTAATTAAATACTATCTAATACTTTTGCCTGCAAGGCATTATAAATGATCAGGACAGCGAGCCAGAGAGGCCTTTGCTTCAGGAATGGAAGCCGTTGTTCAGGGAGCGGCACTGCCAGGGAAGGCACCTTTCAATGCTATCCACCCGGATAGTTTCATGTTCCGCCTTCACTCCTTCGACCTGCCTGCTCATGGATCATCCCTTGCCGGTGACCGAGGCCTGGCTTCATTTTCTCCGGCCTCATCAGACAGTGCACTTCGATTATCCAGCGATGCTCGCAAACCGGCAATTTCATGTCGCATTTCCTCCATTTGCCGATTGAGATGACGCATCATTTCGCGCTGGGCTCGCTGCTGCCGGTCAGCATCATCGTTTTCGTCCGCAACAAAAAGCGACCCGATATAGGCCGCAAAGCTGCCGAACAGCCCTACCCCGCCAATCATTACAATTACAGCCACGATACGCCCTCCCAGCGTCACCGGGTAGTAATCGCCATAGCCTACCGTGGTGATGGTCACAAAGGCCCACCACAGGGCATCTTCCGCAGTATTGATACGACTTTCAGGCACCGGCCCCTCGATCAGCAGCATCGCAATGGCACCGAAGGCCACCAGCAGCACTGTCGCCGTGGCTGCCGTGGCAAATACACCTTCGGCCCGGTTGCGAAACACCACATCAATAACGGTCTGAATGGATCGCAGCGCCCTGATCAATCTGAAAATCAGAATAACCCTGAAGACACGGGCCGCCTGGAACTGACCCATGACCGGCACACTGGCCAGGAGATCAATCCAGCCCCACTTCATGTAATGAAGCTTGCTTTCCGCACGATAGAAGCGCTGGCAAAAATCGATGAAAAAGAAAAAACACACCAGATAATCGAGATAACGCAACAGTCGCTGCATTTCCGACGAAAGGTGGAAAAATGTTTGTGCGCCCAGTGCCAGCAGCACATAGAGCGACAAAAACAGCAGGAATATCTGAAATGGGGTAATACGCTCCCGTTGATCCACGTGTACCTCGCTGTTGTCATGTTCAGACTTGATCGAGCCTGAAACCCCGAGTGGCAAAGGAACGGATCAAGCGTAGGGTAGTCAAAGTATCTGACACATCCGTATTGGAGTGGTAAATCAATGATCGATCCGCGTAATAATCATGCCTGGCAACGGGCCGAAGCGCTCAAGTCACGCATGAATCAGCATGCCGGTCAACGCAGCCATAACCCGCTCAAGGGCGTGCTTGTCTGGTTAAGCGTCGCCGCATTGATGGTGACAGGACTGTTCATGGCGTCCATTCTTCTGCTGGTCGGGCTGGTGACCCTGCCGTTCCTGCGTCACCGGATCAAAAGACAGACGAACACCTTTTCCGGCACATTTTACGAACATCACACCGGCACGTCCCGCGATTCCCACCGAATCATTGAAGGCGACTATCAGGCCCGGCCCTGACATGACCTGAATCATGAGCATCCTGCGGGATGCTTTTTTATTATCTGACCGGCTGCCGACCGCTTGCGATAAGGGCCTTTCACCCCCACATTGTAAGCAAGCTAACATTTAAAGCAGGCACACGAGGCAGTCATGACGACACTCTCCGAGGTTACACTTTCAGTACTGGACCTTGCTCCCATTCGAAAGGATGGCTCGATTCGGGAAACCCTTGATAATACGGTCACGCTTGCTCAAACCGTCGAAGCGCTTGGTTACCACCGGTTCTGGATGGCTGAGCATCATAATATTTCAGGCATTGCCAGTGCAGCGACCTCGGTACTGATCGGTCATGTGGCAGGCCAGACCAGCACCATGCGTATCGGCTCGGGGGGCATCATGCTGCCCAATCACCCTCCGCTGGTCATCGCCGAGCAGTTCGGCACGCTGGCCACACTGTATCCGGACCGCATTGACCTGGGCCTGGGTCGGGCACCCGGCAGTGATGGTGCGACCATGCAGGCGATGCGTCGCCACCCCCGTGCCGGCGTGGATGACTTTCCGGAACAACTGGCGGAGCTACAACGCTATCTTGGGGATGCCTCGCCCGGCCAGCGCGTCCAGGCCGTGCCCGGCCAGGGAACGCATGTACCGATATGGCTTCTCGGATCCAGTGGCTACAGTGCCCAGCTTGCTGCACGGCTGGGGCTGCCCTTCGCCTTTGCCGGCCAGTTTGCGCCGGGATACATGCACGAGGCACTGCGTCTTTATCGGGAACAGTTCCAGCCCTCCGAGACCCTCAAGGCCCCGTGGGCGATGCTGGGAATTCCGGTACTACTGGCCGATACCGATGAGCGCGCCCACTGGCTTGCGACTACGCAACAGCAGAAGTTTCTGAACCTGATGAGGGGCCAGTCCACGCATCTGCTGCCGCCAGTGGATAACATGGACTGGATGCCCCACGAACGCATGGCGGTGCAGCAGAACCTGGGCGCTACCATCGTGGGCTCCCCGGATACCGCACGGCAGCAGCTGGACAGGCTTCTGGAGGAGACCGGCGTCAACGAGCTGATGATTAACACCGATGCCTACTCACTGGAAGACCGTCTGACCAGCTATCGCCTGCTCGCCGAACTGCAGCAATGACGCCATGGATACAAGAGTGCAGGCCCCGCTACCGGGGCCTTTTTTCATTCTTTACAGCACACTTTCTCATTCCCTTGAGGTGCTACTTTTTTACAGCTTTTTGATTAAACTATTCTAATTAAATAGACGCCTGCCGATAACACCGTAACGGCAGCCGTCTGCTCGATATCAGCTTCGGTCACCGTGCTTCATCACGGCGCGGCCTGCCTGATGGATAAACAGGATAGAGGCTTCGTCATGACTTCTTGGCTTACTGAACTTCCCATGAGCAAGGACCCTCTCATGCGACTCGACAATGGCGCCGTTCCGGCCGTACCACATGAACATGAGGCGGCACGACTCAGCGAGCTGAAGGCTCTGTTCGTGCTTGATACGCCGCCTGAGCAGCGATTTGATCGGTTGACCCGTCTGGTAAGCCGTACCTTTGATGTCCCTATTGTTCTGATCTCCCTGATTGACGAAGACCGACAGTGGTTCAAATCCTGCGTAGGGCTTACCATCACCGAGACCCACCGTGACCTGGCGTTCTGCAGTCATGCGCTCCATGAAAAGGACGTCATGGTCATTGAGGATGCCCTGCAGGACCCTCGCTTCGTCGCCAACCCACTGGTTACCGGGCCACCCAATATCCGCTTTTATGCAGGCGCCCTGATCCGTTCCACCAGCGGCCTGCCGATGGGTACCCTGTGCCTGATTGACGATATTCCAAGACGCTTGAGTCCTCACAAGCGTGATTTGCTTATCGAGTTTGCCCACTTCGTCAGTAGTGAGCTGAACCACGATGTGACCCTGGCCAATGAGCAGACCGAGTCCAAGCTGCGCAACTCGCTGGACCCGCTGACTCATTACCTGCAACCCGGTAACTTTGAAAAGCGCATCAATGACTATTTCAGGCTGGCCGAAACCCAAAGCGCCCACTATTCGCTTGCCATGGTGCAACTACCCACACTGAAACAGGTCAGCGCTCGTTACGGCATTGCAGAATCCACATTGGCTCTGGTGGAAGTATCACGCCGATTACGGCACGCCTTCAGGGGCCACGGTTTATTGTTTGGCCGTATCAAGGACGACACGCTGTGTGTGTTTTTTGAAGCACCGACTCAAAAGCACCGGGAAAAACTCATGAATCGGGCCGCTGACGAGCTGCATGCACGCCATGAAGGCACAGCCGACGCCTTTGACTGCCCACCGCATATCAGCTGGCTGGATGACTGCCGCCTGTTCGATGATGCCAGCGCCATGATGGTTACCATTGAGCGCGCCATGAAGGAAGACGCTGCCGATACCCCCTCACTGCATCTGCTGGACACCGATGAGTATCGTCAGCCGCTGATACGCTCGGTAGCCATTGCCCGGCGCTTGCCAACGGCGCTCAGCAACAGCGAACTCTACCTGCACTATCAACCCATTCATGACCTCACCAGCGACACCGTGATCGGGCACGAAGCCCTTTTGCGCTGGTACGATACCGACCTTGGGCAAATTACCCCGATAGAAATACTTCGGGCAGCACAGGAGCGCCGACTCGAAGAGCAACTGGATCGGTGGGTGCTGAGCCAGGCTGCTACCCTGCTGCTGAAGGCTCGTCAGGCCGACCCACCCACACTGCCCATTACCGTTAATCTGGGCAGCGCCTGGTGCATCCAGCCGGATTTCAGCGATGCCGTTGTCAATCTGCTCAATCGCCACGGCGTCCCGCCGCACTTGCTGGTCTTCGATATTCCGGAAGATGTCATGGCTGGTCGTGACGCGATCCTCTATCGCAATATCCGCGCACTATCCACCATTGGCATCCGCTTCATGCTGGACAACTACGGGCGGAACTACTGTGACCTGCTGGGATTGATGGACCTGCCCATGGCCGGTATCAAACTGCATCAGGACTGGAAAACAGCCATCGGCCCCAGCACTGACGTGCAGCGGCACAAGCTGGAAGCGGCGGTTGATATCGCTCGTCGCGCAGGCTGGCGCATTTGTGCCAAGGGCATTGAAACCGTTGAGGAATACAACGACTTCAAGGCCCTTGGATGCCACGAGGGTCAGGGCTTCTGGCTGGGCCGACCGGCCGCTTACGATACCCTGCAAGACCTGTCAGGGTAGTGCGAAAGGCAGCCTAGCCAGGCTGCCTTTTACCCATCAAAAACAATCCACCCAGTACAGCAATACCCAGCATATCGGTCGGCCAGCCGGGATACATCAATGCCAGGGCGCCGATTGCGGCCAGTACCCGGCCTCCCCATCCCAGTGCGCGCCTGAAATACCCTTCCACGGCGATGGCCAGCATCAACACACCCAGCAGACCACTCAGCGCTACCCAGATCACGGAGACCACACTGGCATCTATCATCAGCATGCTGTGGGCGAACACAAACATGTATGGAACAACGAAGCCGGCTACCGCCAGTTTCATGGCCTGTACACCAGTAGCATTTGGTGACCCGCCGCTGATCCCGGCACCGGCATAGGCAGCCAGGGCTACGGGAGGCGTCAGATTGGCAAAAATACCGAAATAGAACACGAACATGTGCGCCACGAACATGGCGGTATCACTGCTGCCCGCCAGTTCACGGAACAGCGGCAGATTAAGCAGGATCGGTGCCGCCATGGTGCTGGTAATGATGTAGGTAGGAATACTGGGCAGCCCCATCCCGAGCACGATGGATGCCACCATGGTCAGCATCAACGTCACCATCAATTGAAGCATCGGCCAGGCAATATGGCTGCCCAGCTGAACCACTGCATCCGCCGCCTCAAGCGCAATCCCGGTCAGGGTAGCCACCCCTACGATAATCCCGACAGCCCCACAGGCAATCGCCACCGGGATGGCGTTTCTGACCCCCTCGGTCATGGCATCACGACATTCGTGAACATCCATCACCTCAGCCACCAGCCCGAGCCGGGCACGTACCAGGTTGATGACCACCGGCACCACGATAAAGGCAAAGAGCCACCACCGGTCTGTCGAAAACGATGGCAAGGGCTGACCCGCCAGCACCGCCTGCCACAGGGGCTCAAGGATGAGCAGAGTCAGGATGGCCGACAATCCGATCAATACACGTGGAGTCGCGCAGATCAGAATGGTCGCGGCAATGGACCAGAAGGCGGCAAAGAAAGGCGCGCGCCCCTGAAACAGCAATAGCATCAGGACGGCCATGGGCACCAGAAGATGCCCTCGGGCCACCAGCACTTCACGTACAGGCGTCAGTTCACTGCGAGGAATACCTTCCAGGCCGTTGCGAGAAGCACGTAGATGCACCTGGAACAATACGCCCGCGTAATAAAGCAGGGCCGGAATAATGCCGGCCAGTATGACCTGGGTGTAGGGTACAGAGAGAACTTCCGCCATGATGAATGCTGCCGCGCCCATGATGGGTGGCAGAATCTGCCCCCCCACGCTGGCCGATGCCTCGACGGCACCGGCAAAATTGGCCTTGTAGCCGGTTTTTTTCATCAATGGGATCGTAAAGGCCCCGGTGGTCACCACGTTGGCGATGGCCGACCCGTTGATGGACCCAAGAAAGCCGCTGGCGAGTACTGCCACCTTGGCCGGCCCACCGCGAGTATGCCCTGCCACCGCCAGAGCCAGATCATTGAACAGCTGGCCCAGGCCGGACTTGCCGAGAAAGGCCCCGAACAGAATGAACAGCATGATATAGCTGGCTGACACGGCAATGGCCGTCCCGAGCAACCCCTCGGTAATAAACACCAGATGCGATACGATTTGACGCCCCACCGCCATCACGATGTTCTCATTGAGGGCCGGATAGAACGACAGTTTGGCGTAGATACCATAGCCCAGAAAAAAGACAGCCAGCAGGGTCAGCCCCCAGCCGGTAACGCGACGCGCAGCATCGATCACCAGCAGAATGGCCACTATCCCGACAACCATATCCAGACTGGTAATGCGTCCAGCCGAGGCAATGACACGGTCAGAAACGACCAGCATGTAGACACCAACCCCCAGTGCCAGTACCGCCAGCAAGGCATCGCTCCAGGGCAGGCGGGTACGGTCACCGCGACGCGTGGCGGGATAAAGCACAAAGGCCAGCCCCAGCAGCGTATACAGGTGAATACTGCGCTGCGCTACATCCACCAGCGGGCCGGAAAAGGAGGTGTATAGGTGAAAGAGCGCCAGCAGGACGCTCAATATCATGACTATATTCGAAATCGTACGGGGCAGGTCGTGGCGAATCGCGCTCTCGCGATCAAGCTGCTCCAGGGTTTTCTTTGCCAGCTCTTCATCAACGGCTGGTGGTGAAGGAGATGTCATGCAGCGGCTCCTTGCCGAAATGAAACATCAGGAAGATTCAAGTGACCACAGCGGCCGAAGCAGTGCTGCCAGATAATGCCCGGGCGGGGCATTGACTGTTTGAATATGGATTACCGCATCACGCCCGGATACGTCGAGCGACCAGGTGTCACCTGCCTGTTGAAACAGGTAATGCTCCCGGGGGGCGGCCTGGATATACAGGGGGTCGACACGACGATGCAGGCCTCGCATCACCACCCAGCCATCTTCAAGTGTCGTGTGATCCCCCGCTTGAGCCGGAACCCCGGCGCCGAAGGTCTTGAACCGCGTCGAAATCACATACAGGCTCCGACCTTCTACCCTGAACGTTTCCTCCCAGGGTTCCTTTTCGACCGAATGAGTCCAGCGAACCTGGAAGGTCGAGCCCTCCCCGGCATGAAAGGCAAGCCAGGGCGTGCCCTGATGCGAAACGACCACCATCTGTACCGGCACCAGCATTATTGCCAGCACCAGCACGCTCATGGCCGTAGCCAGTACCCAGAAACTCAGGCGGCGCATGATGGATTACTGCGCTGCGTCGTCCTGATCGGGTGACTCCTTCAGCGTATCGTAATAGGCCTGAGCGCCTGGATGAACCGGCAGCACCAGATTCGCATCAAGCTCAGCAGGATCAACCTGTTTCAGCGCACCGACGGACACCTTGTCACTGCCCAGGTAATCATGGAAACGGTGGGCAAGCTCTCCGGCGACCTTGTCGTTCATGTCAGCCGGCACAATCAGCATGTTCCGGATGGCAACCGTATCGACCTGCTCACCCAGGTTGTAGCGCTCAGGAGCATTGGCAGGAATCGTGTACTGCTGATAGTAAGGGTACTTCTCAAGCAGGCGGTCAGCGACATCACCGGTCACCGGCACGAAAACAATATCACTGGACTGCATCAGGCCGGTAATGCTGCTGTTGGGCACGCCTGAAGTGAAAAAGGCCGCGTCCAGGTTACCGTTACTCATTTCCGTCACGCTGTCGGCATACCCGGTGTGACTGACCCTGGCAAGGTCACTTTCCTTGATGCTCGCTGCTTCAAGCACCTTCTGGGCACTCTGCTCCACACCGGACCCCACCTTGCCGACCCCGACCCGCTTGCCTGTCAGATCTGCAATGGTTTCAATACCACTGTCACGCGTGGCCACCAGCTGAACCACGTTGGGATAAAGGCCGGCCAGTGCCTTGATATCGGCAGGCTGTCCATCGAACTGTCCCGTGCCCTTCATGGCATCGTAGGCCACGTCACTCATGACGATCGCAATCTGGTTCAGCCCATCGGTAATGTTATTGATGTTTTGAACGGATGCTCCGGTCGATACCACCTGTACGTTATCAACCAGGTCGCTGGCCTCGAAAACCGTCTTGAGCGCCCCGCCGATGGGGTAATAACTTCCGGAGGTGCCACCAGTACCAAAGATCAGATTGACCGGTTTAACCTGTTGATCGGCGGAAGCAGTATCGGCCGTACCTTCGGTGCTGCTTCCACCAGCGGCACTCTTGTCGTCATCGCCGTTTCCGCAGCCGGCAAGCGCCACCGCCAATACACCTGCTACCGCCCAGCCTGTCAGGCCTGTCTTGTTCGCCATTGTGCAACCCCTGATGTTTTATTGTCGTGATGGTAAATCAGCCTACCCCGCACCCTGGGGAGAGGCCATGACTATAACAAGCTACTTTAGTCGAATATAAGAATTAACATAGCGCAACTTCACGACGGCATCCTGAAACCAATTGCCACAATTGGGCTGCCTTGTTATCCCTTCTCGGGCATAGAGGGGGCTGGTGTCGTTATCGTCCCGGCTTTAAAATGAACCTCTACTCCAGATGAGTATCCATGAAGTAATCGTCCTGACTGCTTCGTGACGATCCTCACCGGACCTATCAAGATGTCCGTCCATTTCCCGACATGACACTGGATTTTCTCCATGGCAAAGCATTTCATCCGCGTGATGCCGATTCTTGGCCTGCTTCTGATGACGGCCGGCCTTACCGGCTGCGCTTCCGGTCTGAGCGAGCAGCAGCAGCGTGAGTACGCCATTTACAAGGAACGAGGTCAGGCCCGTGTCGTCAAGGACCCGGACTCCGGCGCCATTCTGGGCATGCTGCCCGGAGGCGGTTCCTGGTATACGGGCAATTACGGGGCAGCAGCGCTCAATACCGCGCTGTGGCCGCTATCGATGCTCTGGGACCCGGCCAACGGCTATAACGCAGCCACCTCGGCCAATTATCTGGCCACAAAATCCTGGCTGCAGGAGCAACAGAGCAAGGAAACGGCCAGGCTCAAGGACCGGCGCAAAAAGGGTATGGTCAATGAAAGCCAGTACCAGCAGGAACTTCAGAAGATCAAGGCCAAGTACATTGTCAGCCCGATGAATCAGATTTCAACCGGCGTTGTGGCCACCCCTGAAAGCACATCACGCAACCTGGTCAGCAACTCAACCAGACAATGAGCCCGAGGGGTGGCCCCCTTTGGTTATTCTGCCTGCCTCAGGCTTTCCTCGATGTAAAGGGTCCGCAGCCGTGCAGCAACGGCGCCGGGCCTTCCATCGCCCAGCGCCTGTCCATCAATGGACACCACTGCCGTCACCATGGAAGTGGCCGAGGTCATGAAGGCTTCCTGCGCCATGCAGGCTTCTTCCGGCGTAAAGGCACGCTCCTCGATGACCAGCCCGACGTCTCTGGCCAGCCGGAGCACCGCAGCGCGGGTAATGCCATGCAGAATATCGCTGGATAGCTCACGGGTGACAAGCCGTCCATCCCGGGTCACGATAAAGGCGTTACTGGAAGAGCCCTCCGTGACCAGACCATTTTCGACCAGCCAGGCATCATCGGCCCCGGCAGCCCTGGCCGCCATCTTGGCCATTGATGGATACAGCAGTTGTACGGTCTTGATGTCCCGACGCCCCCAGCGCAGATCAGGCTGAGTAATGACGTGCGCGCCTCGATGAGCCAGCGGGCTGTCGATTACGGCCTTCGCCTGGGTAAACAGAACCAGGGTGGGCGGCGTTTCCGAACCGGGATAGGCAAAGTCCCGGTCAGCCACACCCCGGCTGAGCTGAAGATACACAAGCCCTTCCCTGAGTGCGTTGCGCCGGACCAGTTCCTGATGAACATGCAGCAGTTCATCATTATCCAGCGTCTCCGGCATCGACAGGGCCGTCATCGAGCGACGTAACCTGGCAAAGTGGCCTGGCGTATCCACCAGTCGCCCTTCAAGCACCGCACATACCTCATAAACGGCGTCGCCCATCAAAAACCCACGGTCAAAAATCGATACCGTGGCCTGATCCTCGGCAAGGTACTCGCCGTTGACATAAACAGTGCGTGTCATGGTTTCAAGCCTTGTAGTTCCGTCATCAATCACTAGCCCCACAGCGCACGAGCGGCGGGATGAATGCCCTGCGCATCAAAATGCATGCCATGTGCCCGGTCCTCGGCCAAAAGCAGCGGACCATCAAGGTCCACCACACGGGCCCCCTGAGCGACCAGCAACGCCGGCGCCATCGACAGCGATGACCCAACCATGCACCCGACCATGACCTCGAAGCCCGCCGCCAGAGCCGCGTCTCGCAGGCCCAGCGCTTCGGTCAGTCCACCGGTCTTGTCCAGCTTGATATTGACAATGTCATAACGCCCTGCAAGCGCAGCCAGCGAGTCGCGGTCATGACAGGATTCATCGGCGCATACCGGCAACCACCGCTCAAGCCGTTCAAGCGATTCGTCATCGCCTGCCGGTAGAGGCTGCTCGACCATCTCGACACCCAGCGCCACCATCTCCGGCGCCAGACGCTGATAATCCTCAAGCTGCCATCCCTCATTGGCATCGATGATGATGCGCGCATGAGGGGCGCCTTCCCGAACTGCTCTCAGGCGCTCAAGATCCCCTTCGCCCCCCAGCTTCAGCTTCAACAGGGGCCGGTGAGCATGGCGACGCGCCTTGTCATACATTACCTCCGGAGGCTCGAGGGACAGGGTATAGGCGGTGATTTCGGGTCCGGGTGCAGACAGCCCCGCCAGCTGCCAGACCGGCCGGTCCTGCTGTTTGGCTTCCAGATCCCAGAAGGCACAGTCCACGGCATTTCGAGCGGCTCCGGGCGGCAGACGCTGCTGAAGGCCATGGCGGTCCAGCCCGGCCCTCAAGGCATCGGCCAGCCCGTTGATGTCGTGGATGACGCTTTCGACCGTCTCGTCATACCGAGCGTAGGGAACACACTCACCGCGTCCGGTATGGGTGCCGTCACTCAAGGTCACGGTCACCACTCGCGCATGGGTGCGCGAACCACGGGAGATGGTAAATGCTTCAGCCAGCGGGAAGATCGTTTCCTCGGCCGTTACTGTCAGCATGCCAGCAGGGCCTCCGCCAATCGCGCGGCACCATGCCGGAATGGATCGACACAGGGCATCTTCATTCGCGCCTCAAGTTCCTCGAGATAGGCCGTCGCCTCTTCATCGCTGAAGGCCGCAGTATTGACGGACACACCAATCACCTGACACGCCGGATTGACGATCCGTGCCAGGGGCAGCGCCACCGCCATGAGCTGCTCAAGGGTCGGTAATTCATAGTGAGGCAATCCGCGCATATGGGTGCGGGTCGGCTCATGGCACAGCACAAGAGCATCCGGCTGGCCGCCGTGGATCAGGGCCATGGTCACGCCGGAAAAGGACGGATGATACAGGCTGCCCTGACCTTCGATGATATCCCAGTGCTCCGGCGTATTGTCCGGTGACAGCCATTCTACGGCGCCGGCCATGAAATCCGCCACGACGGCATCCAGAGGCACCCCCTGCCCGGTGACCAGAATCCCGGTCTGACCGGTAGCCCTGAAGTCAGAAGGTACATTGCGGGCCTTGAGTGCCTTGTCGATGGCAAGCGCAGTGTACATCTTGCCGACCGAGCAATCGGTACCGACCGGCAGGCAACGCTTGCCTGTCCGCTTTTTACCATCACCGATCGGATAGCTGACCTGAGGCACCCGCACATCAAAAAGCGCCACCTGATGCCTTGCAGCGGCATCGACAAGGCGGGGTTCATCGGTCAGCAGGTTGTGCAGGCCGGAAGCGATATCCATACCGGCGGCCATGGCCTGTTCCAGCACATCCAGCCACCGCTCGGAGATCACGCCACCGCGATTGGCCACCCCGATGACCAGCGTGCGCGCCCCCTGTTCGACGGCCTCCGCAATGGTCATGTCCGGCAGACGCATATCTGCCTGACATCCCTCGAGTCGAAGCTGACCGAGAGCATGCTCGGGTCGCCAGTCCTTGATCCCCTGCGCCACCTTCGCAGCCAGCGGATCAGGCGCATCACCCAGAAACAACAGGTACGGGGTCTTCAGCATATTCAGTGCTCCTGAAACAATGTCATTGTCGTTCTTGTTCGGTGAAGGGCCTTTCCCGAGCCAGACCCGAAGGGCATCTCATGAAGATAGCCCGATCGAAGCAGCACGGGAAAGGGCTGTTCCGAAAAAGCATTTCCCCTCCAAGCAGGGAACCTGCGCCCGGGGGTGCCAGTACTAGCGCCGCCGAGAAAGCCCCGCTCCCATTCGACGCACCAGGGCGGTAACGCGAGCCGGCGAGGGCATGGAAACCAGTGCCATGAAAATACCAAGTATCGAGAACACCCCCATGATGGCGAGGATGACAACCCCCATGGATTCAAAAAATGACATGACTTAACCTTCTGAATTAAATGTTATTTTATATATTGATAATACTAGGCTCATCCATAAGTTCAATACACGCCCATCTGCCCACATGTCTGCGACATGCCGCCGCTTGCCATACCGCCCATGGCCGATAAACTAGGCCCTCCGGCGAGCTGGCCGGTCATATCGATCACTGTTCTGGTCCGTCCTTTACGCGGATGACCACTGGAGACATTTCATGAGTTCACCTGTCATCGTGGCGGCGATGTATAAATTCGTCACCCTTCCGGATTTCAACGCGCTGCGCGCCCCTCTTCTGGAGGAAATGAAGTTACATGACGTCAAGGGAACGCTGCTGCTTGCCGAAGAAGGCATCAATGGCACCATTGCCGGCACGCGAAACGGCATCGATGCCGTACTGGCCTGGCTCAGAAGCGACCCGCGCCTGGCGGATCTGGAGCACAAGGAATCCACGTGCGACGAGCAGCCCTTTTATCGCACCAAGGTGAAGCTCAAGCAGGAAATCGTCACCATGGGCGTGCCACAGATTGACCCCAACCGTCGGGTGGGCACCTATGTCGATGCCCATGAATGGAATGACATCATTGCCGATCCCGAGGTACTGGTGATCGATACGCGCAATGACTACGAAGTATCCATCGGGTCATTTGAAGGTGCCGTGAACCCGCAGACCAAAACCTTTCGCGAGTTCCCCGACTACGTGAAGGCGCATTACGACCCGGAAAAGCACAAGAAGGTCGCCATGTTCTGTACCGGCGGCATTCGCTGCGAAAAGGCCTCGAGCTATATGCTGGGCGAAGGGTTTGATGAGGTTTACCACCTCAAGGGGGGCATCCTTAAATACCTCGAAGAGGTGCCCCAGGAAGAGTCACGCTGGAACGGCGACTGCTTTGTGTTTGATAACCGAGTGACGGTCAAGCATGACCTGAGTGAGGGAGAATTCGAGCAGTGCCACGCCTGCCGAATGCCGATTTCAGTAGAGGACCAGCAAAGCGAGCACTATCTTCCGGGCATCAGCTGCCCCCACTGCTGGGACAGCCTGCCGGAAAGCAGCCGTGAACGCGCCCGCGAACGCCAGAAGCAGATTGATCTTGCACGCCAGCGCAATGAGCCGCACCCGATCGGCCGCACTCAGGGCTGATACCTGCCCGCATCAGAAAAAGGGCCCCTGCCGGGGCCCTTTTCAATACAAATCATACGTCGTCCGGCTCCATCCAGCGCTGCCACAGCCGGGCGACGGCTCGACGGTGCTCATCAAAGCCTTCACTGGATGTCATTTCACCGGCCTTTGACAGCGCCTGGCGATGCGTTTCTGCCCGGTAAGCCAGATAGGCATCGCGCAATATCGCCGCTTCCTCCTGCGAAATCTGACCACAGGACTCCAGCGTTTCGATCAGCCGGATATTGTCGGTGTAGGTCAGCAGCGCTTCACTCTCATGGCTCAGGGCCAGCACGGCATACTGATTCAGGAACTCGATATCGACCAGCCCCCCCGGGTCCTGCTTGAGGTGAAAACGCCCTTCTGCCTGGTCCTTGCTGCTGCCCGCCAGATGCGTCCGCATCTTGTGACGCATTTCAACCACTGAGCGACGCAGCGCAGGAAGATCACGCGACGTCGACAGTATTTCCCGCCGCAGGCCATCAAAACGCTCAAAGAGCTCTCGATGTCCGGCCACCGGACGTGCTCGCACCAGCGCCTGGTGCTCCCAGGTCCAGGCCTGCTGACGCTGATATTCGGCAAAGGCATCGAAGGTAGATACCAGCAGCCCGGAATTGCCCGATGGCCGCAACCGCATATCCACTTCATAAAGCGCCCCGGCCGGCGTAATGGCCGTCAGCAGATGAATGATCCGCTGTCCGAGACGCGTAAAGAACACGGGGGAGTCGATGACTCGCGGCCCGGGTGTTTCCGGTCGAAGCGACGGCTCGAACAGAAACACCAGATCCAGATCCGAGCCATACCCCAGCTCGATTCCCCCCAGCTTGCCATAACCGATCACGGCAAAGCGTGGCCCACCCTCGTGGCCGGTCGGCACACCATGCTTTTGAATCAGGCTGCGCCAGGCCATCTGAATGACCGCCTCAAGCACCACTTCGGCGATATCGGTCAGGCTGTCGCTGACATTCATGATGCCGTGTACCCCGGCCACGTCTCCGGCAGCGACGTGCAATACCCGGGCATGTCGGAAATGGCGCAGCGCTTCCAGCAGCGCCTCTTCATCCTCGGCAGGGATACGCGCCAGACTCTGGCGCAACTCATGCTCCAGCGAGGTTCGGCTCGGCCGACTGGTCAATAGCGCCGGTGACAACATCTCATCAAGCAGCATCGGATGACGCGCAATCTGCTCCGCAATCCAGGGGCTCGCAGCACACAGCCGAACAAAGTGATTGAGGGCATCCGGGTTTTCACGCAGCAGCGACAGGTAAGCCGTGCGTCGAAGTACCGATTCCACCAGGGGCAGCACACGCTCCAGCGTGCTGGAAGGCGCATCGGTCGCCGCCACCTGAGCCAGCAGGGCCGGCATCATGGCATCCAGTCGCTCAAAGGCCACGCGCTGCATATTGATCACGGCACGGGAACGACGCAGGCGATTCAGACGGTGCACACCATTGGCCGGATCCTCGAAGCCACTGCGCAACAACAGTGACCGGGCCTCCTCCTCCTCCAGACTTTCTTCCCACAGCGCGCGCCACTGGTCGAGCGGAATATCACTGTCCTCGTGCTCGTGCTCCTCGTCATCAGGCGCAGCGACGACGGCATCAAAGTGATGGCGCACTCGAGTACGGACCTCATCCAGTGCCGCCAGAAAGGCGCGCCAGTCAGGACACTTCATCGCGCGGGCCAGACGCAAGCGGGCCAGATCATCCTCCGGCAGGGTCTGGGTCTGCTTGTCCTGCTGGGCCTGCAGGGCATGCTCGGCATTACGCAGAAACACATAATCCCGTGTCAGTTCGGTCATCACGGCCTCGGGCAGCAGCTCAAGCGCGGCCAGCTGGCTCAGGGCATCATGAAGAGAGGGGGTCTGCAGGCGGGTATCCCGTCCGCCACGAATCAGCTGGAAGGCCTGAACGATAAACTCGACTTCCCGAATTCCGCCACGCCCCAGCTTGATGTTATCGCCGATATTGCGCCGCCGTACCTCACGGTTGATCAATGCCTTCATTTCCCGGAGCGAGGCGATGGCGCCGAAATCGATGTACCTGCGGTATACAAAGGGTTTCAGCATCATCAAAAGACGCTCGCCGGCGGCCAGATCGCCGGCGACCGGGCGGGCCTTGAGCAGGGCATAGCGCTCCCACTCTCGCCCCTGATCCTGGTAGTAACTGGCCGTGGTGCTGAAAGGATTGACCAACGGGCCACCCTCGCCCAGCGGGCGCAGACGCATGTCCACCCGAAACACAAAGCCATCGGCGGTCACCTGGTCCAGTGCGGCGATCAGCTTTTGCCCCATGCGAGTAAAGTATTCCTGATGATCCAGCTGACGGCGACCACCTTCGGTAGTGCCGCGGTGCTCAAAGGCAAAGATCAGGTCAATGTCGGAGGAGAGGTTGAGTTCGCCGGCGCCAAACTTGCCCATGCCCAGCACCACCAGCCGAGGCCGTTCCCCCGACTCATTGGCCTGGGGTCGCCCCCAGCGAGGTACACAGAGCTGCTCAAGCCATGTCAGCGCCTGCTCGAGACAGACTTCGGCCAGCGTCGTCATGGCCTCGCCGGTAGCCCAGGCACCGGCCTCACCGGCCAGATCCCGCCAGATGATGCCGATCTGGCGCTCACGGCGAAACCGGCGCAGCACGCGATGAAGTCCGGGCTCGTCGCTTGCCTGCTCGAGCGCATCAGACAGTCGGGCAGTCATGGCATCACGGGAAAGAGGAGCTTCCCACTCACCGGTCTCCCCCAGCACGCGAAGCAGATCCGGTTCACGCCGTATATGATCGGCCACCCAGGGGGACAGGACAGCGACCTGCTTCAATGCCGTTCGCTGAGTGCGAGGCAGCCAGGCATCTATCTCGGAAGGCAAGGCATCCATGACCGCATCAACGTCCTGTTCCAGACGTGCCTGCAACTCGGCATCCGACATTCTGTCCTCCTGATATGAAATCCAAGCGCGTCCATCTATCCGGGCTGGACAGACATACCCTTTTGTATGTTCCTTTTACCACGCTACCTGATGATCCGGCATAAAAAAACGCCCCGACAAGGTGGGGCGTTTTTGAAATGCCTTGTGATGATCACGACACCAGACGCGCGTCCAGAGTGATATCGGCATTGAACAGTTTCGATACAGGGCACCCGGCCTTGGCCTTGTCAGCCGCGGCCTTGAAGTCATCTTCACTGGCGCCGGGCACGCTGGCCTCGGTGTCAAGATGCACTGCCGTGATGGTAAAGCCATCATCCTGCTGTTCGAGCGTCACCGTCGCCTTGGTCTTGATGCTTTCCGGCTCGAGCGAGGATTCACCCAGAATCATCGACAGGGCCATGGAGTAACAGCTGGCGTGGGCCGCACCGATCAGCTCTTCCGGGTTGGTACCGGGCTGGCCTTCAAAGCGGGTATTGAAGCCGTAGGGATTGTCCTTCATCGCACCGCTTTCGGTGGAGACGGTTCCCTTGCCCTTCTTGAGACTGCCCTGCCAGTGTGCAGATCCTGATTTCTTGATGCTCATGCTTCCTCCGTGAAGTATCCGGTATCAAGTAACCTGTAAAGCGTAGCCAAATGCGCCGCGTTCGCCAGTCCGACTAGCCGTTGAGAGCCGCCAGGGCATCTTCATAGCCGGGCTCGGCCTTGATCTGCGGGCATAATTCGCTATAGAGCACGGTATTTTTTTCATCGAGAACGATCACACCACGCGCACACAGCCCCGTCATCGGGCCATCGGCAATGAGCACACCATGGTGTTCAGCAAATTCGGGATGGCGAAACGTCGATAACGTCTTCACGTTCTCAAGCCCTTCGGCACCGCAAAAGCGGGCTGCCGCAAAGGGAAGATCGGCAGATACCACCAGCACGACGGTATCAGCAAGCGAGGAAGCCTTCTGATTGAAGGTCCGCGTCGAGGTAGCACACACCCCGGTATCCACGCTCGGGATAATGGAAATGACCTTGCGCTGCCCCTCGAAGTCAGCCAGCGATACTTCGGCAAGGTCCTGACCGGTCAGGGTGAAATCCGAGACCTGCTCGCCCTTTTCCGGGAAATGACCTTTTACACTGACATCTGTATCGCCCAGTTTTACCTGACTCATTTCATGCTCCCCTGAGGGCAAGGTGCCCCGTTGGTAATGGATCGACCGATAGGTCGGACATCAAGCGTGGCACAGGCAGACGGCACCTCGCCAGTACCGATCGCAACAGGTTCGCACTACAGGGCCTAGACCCAGCCCAGACGCACCAGCAGCAACCCGCCCCAGACCAGTCCTGCCAGCAGGGAAGAGGTCAGTACCGCCGCCGACCCCAGATCCTTGGCCCGGCCGGACAGTTCATGCTTTTCAAGCCCGATACGGTCCACCACGGTTTCGATGGCAGAGTTCAAAAGCTCGACGGAAATCACAAACAGGGCACTGGCCATCAGCAGCATCCACTCCGTAGGTGTGCGACCGATCCAGAAGGACAGCGGAAACAGCACCGCCAGCAGCACAAGCTCGAGACGAAGCGCCGCTTCGTGGCGCCAGCCCGCGGCCAGCCCCTGCAGGGAGTAACGCGTAGAGTGCAATAAACGGCCAAAACCGGTGTGTTGGGGTTTCATTGAAGGCATGGCATGAATCACGGCAATAGGAATGAATACAGCGCAGTCCATCCCTGTAACAACAGAAAATGGCATACGCAGCTTGAACCATCCTAGCAGAGGCCCGCCTCAATAGACTATTGTCGTGTCGTTGAGCAGTTACACAGGCTACCGATGGAGAACCCCATGTCTCGCGCCATGATGATCCACGAAGATGAACCCCGCCTTCGGCTGACCCACCCGGATACGCCCTCTCCTGCCCAGGGTGAGGTCGTGGTGGATATCGAATACTCCGGACTGAATTACAAGGATGCACTGGCCCTGACCGGCGAAGGACGCATCATTCGCCAGTACCCGCTGATTGGCGGCGTCGATGCCACGGGTATTGTCAGGGAAAGCCGGGATGAGCGCTTCGCGCCCGGTGATCGCATCATCGCGACAGGCTGGGGGATTGGCGAGCAGCACAGCGGTGGATTTACCACCTGCCAGTGCTTCAAGGGCGACTGGCTGGTGCATTGCCCCGATACACTGTCACCCGAAAATGCCATGCTGGCCGGCACTGCCGGCTTTACTGCCATGCAGGCGCTGACAGCGCTTGAGCACGCCGGAGTAACGCCGGCTGACGGCCCGATGATAGTCACCGGTGCCACCGGCGGCGTCGGGCAGTGGGCCGTTCTGTTACTGGCTCAGGCAGGTTTTGACGTACATGCCGTGACCGGCAAGGCCTCGCAGCACGAATTACTGAAGGCACTGGGCGCTACCGAGGTGATCGACCGGCACGGCTTCACCGAGAAATGCCGGCCACTGGACAAGGCCCGCTGGGCAGGCGGCGTGGATACCGTGGGCGGCGTAACCCTGTCGGCCCTGCTGTCCAGAATAAAGGACAATGGCGCGGTGGCGGCCGTGGGCCTGGCCGGCGGCATGGAACTCAACATGACTGTGGCCCCCTTCATTCTTCGCGGTGTATCCCTGCTGGGCATCAACAGCGTGTCGGTCCCCTTCGAACAGCGTCAGGGCATCTGGCAGCGTCTGGCAGGCGTTGACGCCTCACTTTATCAGCCGCTGCATGCCGGCACGCTATCGCTTGAGGAACTCGCTCCCACGGCCCGCCGCATGATCGACGGTGAAACCCTGGGCCGCTACCTGGTCAACCCGGGACAGGCGTAGCCGCGTCAGCATCTTCTACCAGGAAAGATGCAGCATGGGGGCGAGCAGCAGTGCGCCCCCGAACAGGATGCGGTACCAGCCGAAGACCGACAGCGAGCGGGACTCAACAAACCTTACCAGCAGGCGCACTACCACCAGCGCACTGATGAAGGCAGAAATCAGCCCGACCACAATGGCAGCCATGTCATTGGTGGTCAGGCCGCTGTGATACTTGATCAGATCCAGCGTAGTGGCACCAAGCATCGTCGGGATAGCCAGAAAGAACGAATATTCGGTGGCTGCCTTGCGGGACATTTTCGACAGTATCCCCCCGACAATGGTCGACCCGGAGCGAGACGTCCCCGGAATGACTGCAAAACACTGCGCGACCCCGACCGCCAGCGCCTGTCGCCAGTGCATGTCGGCCGCATCTTCCGTCGTTCTCCGCGTGGCAAAGCGTTCGGTCAGAATGATCACGACACCGCCAATCACCAGCATGGTGGCGACCACCGTCGGCCTGAACAGCACGGCCTGAATCTGGTCGATGAACAAGAACCCGATCACGGCCGAAGGCACAAAGCCGATAATGACATTGCGAATGAACCTGAGAGAGACCGGATCACGCTGGATAGCGCCGCGGCACGTGGTAATCAGCCGCTGATGATACACCCAGAGAATGGCCAGAATGGAACCCAGCTGAATCACCACATCGAAGACCTTGTTACTGCCGGCATCAAAGTTCAGCAACTGCCCGGCCAGAATCAAATGGCCAGTACTGGATACCGGCAGAAATTCGGTTACGCCCTCGACAATGCCCAGAATAAGCGCCTTGACGAGGTGCAGGGTATCCAGTGTCATGCGTTGTGCTCCGTTGGTCATATATGTTCAGGAGCAGGATATGACTACAGCCTTAAGATTTTATTCAGTTCAAAAATAAAAAAAGCGCTCACGGCACAGGACCGGAGCGCTTTTACTCATTACTACAGGTCTAACGCAGCACAAGCAGCGGAATCTTGGTCCGCTGAATCATGGTGGTTGTGGTGCTGCCCACCAGGAGGTGACGGATCCTGGAATGTCCGTAGGCCCCCATGACCGTCATGTCGATGGCATTGTCCTCGACGTAGCGGGTCAGCACCGACTCGATGTCATCGCCTTCCCGCACGGCACAGGTAGTATGGATGTCGGCGGCGCTCAACACCTGTTCAACCCAGGGCAGCCCCTTCCGCGCAGCCTCCGAATCCACACCCACGGTTACCACATGTACCCGGGCATTGCGAAACAGCGGGCTCGCGGCCAGTTTCTGAATTCCCTTGCGGGTCGATGCGCTGTTATCAAAGGCAAACATGATTTCCTTCGGGGCCTTGAACGCATCCCCCGTGGCAATCAGCACCGGGCGATGCACGGCACGCAGCACCCGCTCCAGATTGGAACCCAGATGGCCACTGGCCGATGTGGGATGGGCATCTTCACCACGCTTGCCCACCACCATCAGGCGAACGTTCTGCTCAAGCTCACTGAGCGTTTCTACCAGCTCCCCGTGACGCTGCAGCGAGCTCACCGTCTCGACACCATCGGCACGTGCCAGGTCCACGGCAGCGGCCAGCATCAGCTTGCCCTGTTCACGTGCCACCTTCGCCCGCTGCTCATCCAGCGACACCAGATGGCTCAGCAGCTGCTCACGGGCACCCAGCCCGATATTGCCGCTGTGATCGGAGCCATCAACGGCCTGACGTTCACGATCAAGTACATGCAGGAAGGTCAGCGGCGCTGACAGTTCGTTGCCGGCCCAGCAGGCGTAATGGCATACCAGTTCAGCAAAACGGGACCCGTCAATGCAGGCCATGATCTGTTCAGACATGAAAGACGCCTTCTTCAGTGTTCCATGGGTTTGTCGAGTGCATCGGGTTTATCGTGAGTGCCCAGTCGATCAACCAGGGTCTGGCTGGCCTTGTTGAGCCCAACGACCGTGACATCATTGCCTTCCCGGCGGAATTTAAGCACGACGTTATCCAGAGCATCCACGGCAGAAATATCCCAGAAATGGGCCTGACTGACATCGATATTGACCCGTGACAGCGACTCCTTGAAATCAAACTCGGCGGTAAATGCTTCGGTCGAGGCAAAAAATACCTGGCCGCGTACCTGATAATGCCGCGTCTCGCCATCGTCATCCAGCGTGGATGTCACACTGAGGTAACGTGCAATCTTGTTGGCAAAGAACATCGCAGCCAGCAGCGTCCCGACGATGACGCCGATGGCCAGGTTATGCGTGGCGACCACCACCGCTACCGTGGTGAGCATGACCACGTTGGTCGTCCATGGTTTTTTGGGAATATCCCGAATGGAGCCCCAGTCGAAGGTACCGATGGATACCATGATCATGACCGCCACCAGCGCTGCCATCGGAATCATCGACACCCAGGGGCCCAGAAACACCACCAGAATCAGCAGACCGACACCAGCCACCATCGTGGAAAGGCGGGTGCGCCCCCCGGATTTCACATTGATCACGGTCTGACCGATCATCCCGCAGCCTGCCATGCCGCCGATGAATCCGGTGGCGATATTGGCAATGCCCTGCCCGCGGCATTCACGGTTCTTGTCACTGCCGGTATCTGTCAGGTCGTCCACGATAGTAGCCGTCATCATGGATTCCAGAAGGCCTACCATCGCCATGGTCAGCGAATACGGCAGAATGATGAGCAGCGTTTCAAGATTGAACGGAACGTCAGGAATCAGGAAGGTCGGCAGGCTGTCCGGCAGCTCACCCATATCGCCCACCTGGCGAATATCCATGCCCATCACCGCCGCCAGAACCGTCAGCACCACAATGCACACCATGGGAGACGGAATGACCTTGCCGATTTTGGGCAGGTAGGGAAACAGATAGATAATCCCGAGTCCGGCCGCGGTCATCCAATATACCGTGACCGGCACATCAGTCAGCTCCGGCAGCTGCGCCATGAAAATCAGAATCGCCAGCGCATTGACAAACCCCGTCACCACCGAGCGGGACACAAACCGCATCAGCCGTCCGAGCTTAAGGTATCCGGCCAGAATCTGAATGACCCCGGTCAGAAGGGTTGCCGCAAACAGGTACTGAAGGCCATGGTCGCGCACCAGAGTGACCATCAGCAGCGCCATTGCGCCTGTCGCCGCGGAAATCATGGCGGGCCGACCGCCGGTAATGGCGATCACGACCGCCATGGAGAAGGACGCGTACAGGCCCACCTTGGGATCAACGCCTGCAATAATGGAAAATGCGATCGCTTCAGGGATCAAGGCCAGTGCGACGACAAGACCCGAAAGCACGTCATTACGCACATTGGAAAACCAATGTTGTTTTAATGAGCCAATCATTGTTTCTATCCGGATTATTTGATTTATAGCCGTGTAGTCCGACCGCTCGCACCATGAAGGAGCCAGGTCACGAGTATTGCAGCGTTGCGTTGGACGTTACTACACAAGGAGACGTCGTGCCCGCATTACAGGACGACAAAAAGCACCGGGAGGCGCTCGCTTCCCAGAGGGGGGGAAAGCGCTAGGGCGGCACGGGCCGGCCGGATGTCACTGTGACGCGAAAGGGCATAGAAGCAGATCCGTTCTGGAAGGTTGCCGAGGCCTGAAAGACAGTCGTTTCAAACCGGCGCACAGTCTATCAGCCCTGCCGGCCGAGTGCATTCCGGATTTCCTCCCCCGGGATACCGGTTGCAGGCGGTTTCTGCCTTTGGTACCTGTCAATCAGTGCCCCGCCCCTGCCATCTCACCCATGAAAAAGCCCCGGTACACCGAGGCTTTCATGACCCACCCCATGCTCAGGAAATCATCGCGGCCCCATACCCCCAAAGGACGACGGTCAGCGCCAGCAGCGCTTCCAGCACCAGTACGCCCACTGCCATGGTCGTGCTGAATACCAGCATGCTTTCCTTGCGGGTGATGTTGAAAAAGGCCGGCAGGCCGACATACAGCAGATAGGCGGAATAACAAAGCCCGACGACGACGGCCAGAGAACACAGCCATACGATCGGATACAGCGCCACGACACCGGCGACAAACATCGGGGTCGCGACATAACCGGCAAAGACAATACACCGGTTGCGGGTTGGACGGGTTGGAAAATGACGGGCGCTCCAGTGAAGCACTGTACCCATGAATGCGACGGCCAGCAGTATGGCCAGGTAAAAGGTGACGGCCAGGGCAATGGCACTGCCCATGCTTAACGCCACTGCGCCCCCCTCGCCGAAATTCCATCCGACCGTAGTCGTACCGATCAGTGAACAGACGACAGGAATCAGCGCCATGATCAGCACATGGCTGACATACAGCTGAGTGACGGAATCGCCTTCATGCTCTATCTGACGCCACTCCTGATTTGGATGGGCCAGCAAACCCCAGACATGATGAATCATGAGACACCCCCTGCAGGTTGTTACGACCGCCCCGCACGGCAAACGCCCTCTGACCGCACCGCGACCGTGCCGAAAAGTATAGAACGTCCTGACGGAAAGTCAGGCGCCCGGCCAGTCGTCTCGTGCCGCATGCTCACCCCTTTATTCCATCACCTTCCAGGGTTCTGCCGACAAATCAATCAGTAACGATTCATATAATGCGCCAGCAGGCGCCGGCATATTTCTCGGAAAAATCCGGCGACCTGTCAGTCGGACGTATCAGGTGCGATGACGATCAAACAGTGCATCACGCACTGCATGCCAGGTCGCTTCATCCGGCGCGCACAACAGCCCGCCACTCAGTTGCGTTGGCCGATACGGGGTGCCGTCCAGATGCGCGCTGTAACCTCCAGCCTCCTTGTGCAGCAGCCACCCGGCGGCATGGTCCCAGGGCATCAACTTGTTGTAGAACAGAACCTGACTGAACCCCTGAGCAGCCTGACGATAATCGTGTGCCGCGCAGCGCAGCAGTTGAATCATCCCCAGCGCCGACAACCGGCCGTTCACTTCGCTGCGCTCGGGCTCGGTCAGCGAGCCGGTCGAAATCATGCCGACCAGCGTATTCACCTCGCCGCCCTCACCCACCGACAGGGGCACGGAAGTACCCTCCTCGTCTTCAAGCCAGGCGCCTTCACCCTCGAGTGCATAGGCGATATCACCGCATACCGGGTCCATGATGACACTGCCAATCACCTGCCCCTCGGAGGTAATGGCCGCCATGACCCCAAACACCGGCAGGTTGGTGGCAAAGTTTCGCGTGCCGTCGATCGGGTCGACAATGAACGCCAGCGGCGCATCGGCTATACGCTCAAGCAGGGACGGGTCGCGCGTTGCCTCTTCCTCGCCAATCACGATACCTTCCGGAAAGGCCGCCAGCAGCTCCCGGGTGATCAATCGCTCGGCAGCCTCATCTCCTTCGGTGACCAGATCAAAGATCGAGCTTTTTTCCTGAACCTGCTGCCGGCTTAAATGTCGAAATCGCGGCATGATTTCCTCGACGGCCGCCTGGCGCAGAATGGCGCCTACCTGGTGAAGCTGGTCGCTGGTTATCTTCATCGTGTACTCCCTGTGACGGGCTTGATTGGTCAAACCCGGTATGTATCTTCACAATAGTGCCCCGTCGGCCGCGTGCCGGCACCCTCATTTACGCAGTGTCGCCGTTACCGCGCTGCCTCCCGGGAGAATGTCATGTCCACGCTTTCACGCATCGCGCTTACCGCCGCCCTTACCGTGGCTATCCTGCCTGCAGCCCAGGCCAACAGCCTGACAGAAATGGGTAACAAGGCCTCCAGCATGCTTTCCGGCCAGTCTGCCGGCGCGGAAACATCCAGCGGTCAGGGCAGTGCGGCCAGCCTGCTGAGCAGCCTTGGCAGCGGCAACTTCAACTTTGCCAGCCCACAGAATGTGGCCGGTGTGCTGGGGTATTGCCAATCCCAGGGCTATTCCAAAAGTGCCACCGATACCGTCAAGGACAAGCTGATGAACAGGTTCGGCCTTCAGTCCACGGAAAACACCGACACCAGTGAAAGCTACCAGCAGGGGCTTGCGGGATTGTTGAAAGGCGAAAACGGCCAGGCCTTCAGCCTGTCGAGCATCAAGGGCAAGCTGGGTAAAAAGGCCTGTGGCATGGTGACAGATCAGGCCGCGTCTCGTCTGCTGGGCATGTAAGCCCGATGACATGAACAACGCGCATGAAAAAGCCCGCTCAGGCGGGCTTTTTCATTATCAAACAGTGCGGGAGCGCGGGCCTCACTCTTTGGACGCGCGCTTCTTGTTTTTACGAATGAAATAAAGCGTGCCGAAAATCGCCGAGAAAAAAAGCACATAAGCAAATACCAGCCCGCCCTGTAATACCCAGCGATAGGCATCATAATTGGCTACAGCGTCGCCGTTCATTGCGCTCTCCTTACTGATCCGATAAGCATTCCCGACCGGGAACAAGAAATAGCTTCATCTTCCTTTAGCCTACCGACTATACCCGCCGACGTCACCTCTTCGAAGTGACAATTGGCCGCCCCCTGACAGGGCACGCCCATGCTTCTGATTGACCTTCCCTGAGTGAGCCAGCCGGCCGGTAATGCCTCCCGGCCCGTCATTTAGGCTACGCTGTCAGCACTCCACCCCTGACGATGTGCACATGGGCGCCAGGGCCTGACCGACATTTCGGATGCACCAATGCCTCATTCCTCCCCCTCCAGACCACTGGCCGGGCTGACCGCCGGCTTCAGCTGCTTTTTACTGTGGGGCGCCCTGCCGCTTTATTTTCACCTGATCGGCAGTGGCGTCTCCGCGTGGGAAATCCTGCTGCAGCGCATGATCTGGGCCGCCGCCCTGCTGACCCTGTTCATTGTCGTGACCGGACGGATGGGGCCGGTGCGCGAGGCCCTCGGTCAACGGCAACTGGTCCTGACACTGGCGGTCACTGCCCTGCTGATCAGCTGCAACTGGGGCACCTTCATCTGGGGCGTCACCCATCAACATATCGTGCAAACCAGCCTTGGGTATTACATCAACCCACTGCTGAACGTGATACTCGGGCTGGTGTTTTTCAAGGAACGCCTGAGGCCGATGCAGATCGTTGCCATTTTGCTGGCAGCCGTGGGGGTCATGATCATGATCATCGGCTTCGGGAAGGTGCCGTGGATTTCGCTGATGCTTGCAGCCAGCTTTGGCCTTTATGGCATGCTGCGCAAGAAACTCGACGTGGGCAGTATCACCGGGCTTTATATCGAAACCATGCTGCTTCTGCCCTTTGCCCTTATGTGGCTGGGCTACCTGTACCAGCAGGGAGATGCCGCCTTTCTGCTGCAGGACCGCCTGACCGACACCCTGCTGATCGGCTGCGGCCTGGTAACCATCATCCCGCTGGTTCTGTTTACCATGGCCGCGCATCGGCTGAAACTCAGCACTCTGGGGTTGATTCAGTACATCACGCCGACCCTTCAACTGCTTACCGGCGTACTGATTTTCGGTGAAGCCTTTACTCACGACAATGCCATCACCTTTGCCTTCATCTGGGCCGGGCTGATGCTTTATACCCTTGATATGCTCTATGCCAGCCGTCCTTCAGGACGAAAGGCCCCCGCCCAATAGGTGATGCCTCTATCACACTCACGGACTCGATAGCCCTGGGTTATCGAGTTCGCTCTGTCATTCCTTTTTATGCAATAACACGCGCCAAAAGTGCGGCTCGGCACAATGCAGACTTACAACCTCTCGTAAAGAAGTGTAATTTAAGGTGTCCTGAAGTCACTATTTAACGTGCATTATTTACACACACCGCAGCACGTTGAGGACACGCGGTATTACCCTTTCGGGAAGGCAGGCTGGATGGACAAGGTACGTGGGTTGAACGATGGAATTCATCAAAGACACGTCATTCAGGGATTGCTGGTGATCACCATTCTGATCGATGTCGTTGCCATATTTTTTCATGCAGACAGGCAGCTATGGCAGATGGTCATCATCAATCTGGTGATGCTGGGTTACTGTCTGGCCTTTCTGGCCTGTCTCAGGCAAACCGCTCACCTGCATCGGTGGGCGCTGGGCTATGTCCTGTTATTCGTGACCGTGACACTGGACGCCTTTTACCTTACCCGCTTTCAGACCGGGGGCGGTGTCTGGATCATCCTGTTTCCGCTCACGTCCTATCTCCTGCTGGGCAAGCGCACCGGCGCCCTGGTCACGGCGCTGTCCGTCACTGCCGGGCTGGGCCTTTTCCTGTGGATCGACAACAGTGATTACCACTACGGCAGCCTTGCCAACCTGACGGGCTCCGCGGCTGTGAGCTGGGCACTGAGCCATCTGTACGAAACCCGCCGTGTCAGAACCATCGATCAGCTTCAGCATGACGCCTGGCACGACCCGTTGACAGGCCTCTACAATCGTCGTCATCTGGCACAGGCCTTTGACCGCGCATGCGATATTCATGATGCCTCGGGCTCCGGGTTTGCCCTGCTGGTCATGGATATCGATCATTTCAAGCGCATCAATGACCGCCATGGCCACGACGTGGGAGACCAGGTACTGGTCACCACCGCCTCGCGCATCCAGGAACACCTGTTTGATAATGACCGGGCCTTTCGTATCGGCGGCGAAGAATTCTGCCTGCTGCTGTTTGATACGCATGCCCTGAATGCCCGACAGATCGCCGAAGCCATACGTGCGCACCAGGCATCGCCCTGCATCATGACAGGCAAGGGCCCGCTGGAATCCACCCTGAGCATTGGCATTGCCATGTGGCCCGATGACGGACGTGCCCTGGATGACATTCTGCGTACGGCGGACATGCGCATGTACGACGCCAAGCAGGCCGGCCGTAACCGGGTTGTGGATGCCAGTGGCCCCGCCCTCACCTCCACGTACCCTTCCCCGGTGGCTCGCGGCGCATCCCGAGGCGGCGCCGCCACGTAATCCGGCTTATCCCGCTACCCGTATCAGGGATTCAAACCGGCCTGACGGATTGAAGGTCAGCCGGTAGATGCCATGTACCCCCTGCGGCCCCACCACCCGATGCAGCGCCCGCGCGGGAAACTGTACCCGTCGCCCATCCATGCTGCGGGCATGCACCACCTGCGCTTCACCGGCGTAATACTCCCGGCATTGCTCCACTGACAGGGACAGCGAGATATCGATGCTGGGCATTGCGCTCCCCTTTCTGAAAAATAATCGACGACTTGAGCAGGCTGCTGCCAGGCCATGTCCGGCACATGCCCGCAGGCCAGTGTACCCGGCCTCGATTATTTCCTGATACGTGAAAAAGGACGGTGTTCAACACAATACGCGTCGTTTCCACACATCATGGGGTGCGCTTACGCACCCGGCCGCCCCCAACGCGCGGCAGGATCGTTCAAGACGCCTTCCCTCTTGCCGCCTTACCCTGCCTGCTGATGACAACTACCGGATGAGGTCGGGCATGGAGATCGTACTGTACGCATTGACGGTGATGTACACCCCCGGGCCGGTTAACCTGCTGGGTCTGAATGCAGGGCTGACCTCACGCTTCAAGGAGGTATGGGGATTTTTCGCAGGGGTGGCGCTGGCCATATTCTGCTGGTTTGCCGTCATCGGCTACGCCGGGCAGCAGCTCATCGTTCAGGGGCTGATGCCCTGGATTGCCCTGGCCGGAAGTGCATATATTCTTTACCTGGCATGGACGGTATTCAGGGCCACACCGCCCGATACCGTGAAAGAGCATCCGGCCCCACGAGCGCTCGGGTTCCGAGACGGGCTCCTCATGCAACTGTTGAACCCCAAGAACACCCTGCTGGTTGTCCCGATCACCACGGTCATGTTTCCGGGACGAGGCATTACCGATACCTCGCTGGTACTCTGGTCACTGGCCATCTCACTGGGCGGTGGGGGTGCCCCCGCCCTTTACCTTGCGGCAGGCAAGGGAATCGGCGCTCGCATCACCGAGACCAGGTACATTCGGCGCTGCAATAGCGTCATGGCCGGGCTACTGGTCGTCGTGGCCCTGTTGATGCTGTGCGATTACGTCATTCTTCCTGTGCTATAGGCCCGAGCCATGACCACAACACGATCTGACTGGTGCGTTCAATCGCCGCTGGCGCATATCGAACGAATCGAAGCCCGCTTTCAGGGCCATGCCTACAGCATGCATCGGCACGACACCTACGCCATCGGCATCACCCTGCAGGGAATTCAAAGCTTTCACTACCGCTCGACCCACCTGAGCAGCGTGCCGGGCACGGTGATTGTGGTACATCCGGATGAGCTTCACGACGGCCATGCCGGCGATGAGCAAGGATTCCAGTACCGCATGCTGTATGTGCGCCCGGCGCTGATTCAATCCATTCTGGGCGGGCGCTCCCTGCCTTACCTGGAAGGTGGGTTATCCCGCGATCCGCGGCTGGTTCGCGCCGTGCAGGCCCTGTTGAGTGACATGACGCACGCCACCTGTGCGCTGGAAGAAACGGATGGCCTGTTCGATCTGGCCATGGCGCTGGACGCCACCGGTGATACAAAAGCGCCCAGGACGCGCCAGTCGATCAACCACACCGCTGCCGAGCGGGTTCGCCAGTATCTGGATGCCCACTGGCAGGACAACGTCAGCCTTGAACTGCTGGAAACCCTGGCCGACCGGGAGCGCTGGTCATTATCAAAGGATTTTCGCGCCCTGTTTGGCACCAGCCCCTACCGCTACCTCACCCTGCGACGGCTGGACCATACCCGGCAGTTCATCGCCGAGCAGGCGTCGCTGTCCGAAGCCGCCTTTCGTGCAGGCTTTGCCGATCAAGCCACATGAGCCGCGCCTTCAAACGCGCCTTCGGCATCACCCCCGCCCGATGGCAGAAGCTGATCACGCCACGTCAGCAGGGCACCATCCACGAAAAGGCCCGCCCCTCATGACAATGGGCGGGCCGTTCAGTGCAAAACCGTGGGCGATTACGGAATCACCTTCTCCGCCCGCAGCCGGGTGAAGAGGTCGAAAAAGGCCGCCCGCGTCTCACGAAACGCATCAAAGCCGAAGTCACGGCATTTGACGATATCGTTCACGCACTCCTGCTCGCGGCCAAGGTCAGCATCGGTGTGCCACCAGGAGGCGAGCTTCGTCACGTCCGATTCGGCCAGACCGTGCTGCTCGGCAATCCTTTCCCATTCGGGCTCAAGACCGGCCATCTGCTCTTCCAGCGGCTGCGGCGTTTCGGGGCAATCTGCCACCTCGAGGCCGAAGAACTCACCGAGTTCCTGCCACATGCGACGCCAGCGGAAGGTATCCCCATTGACCGTATTGAATGCCTGATTGTGCGCGCCCGGTGTCAGCGCGGCCCACTCCATCTGACGAGCCAGCAGCAGCGCATCGGTCATGTCGGTCAGCGCGTTCCACTGCAGCTGCGAACCGGGGAAGACAAACGGCTTGCCGGTGGCCTTGCAGATCGAGGCGTACACCGCCAGGGTGGTGCCCATGTTCATCGCATTGCCGCGGGCATGGCCGATCACGGTATGCGGGCGGTGCACGTTCCAGGCAAAGCCGTATCTGCCAGCGGCTTCGATCATGATGTCTTCCAGGGTGTAGTAGAAGTTCTCCCCCGAGACCCGCGGAGCCGATTCACGAAACGGCGTTTCAACCCGGCCGCTGCCGTAGCTTTCAAAGGACCCCAGATACTGCTTGGTGCCGGTGACCAGCGCCGCATGCACGAGCCTTTCCGGGTCCAGCGCGGAGAACAGGTTATTCATCATCGCGCCATTGGCCTCGACGTTTTCCTGCTCGGTATCGCGCCGCGTCCAGGTGCAATAGAACACATGGCTGACCGGCAGCCCCTTGAGGGCCCTGGCCGTGGCATCGGCATCAAGCAGATTCGCCGATACCGGAATCACCCCCGCCTGCTGTGACGGCGTGCGCGACAGCCCGTATACCGTCCAGCCACTGGCGACCAGATACGTGGCCAGATTACCGCCGGTAATGCCGGTGGCACCTACGACCAGTGCGACTCCTGTCTGCATGTTCAAGCTCCCGTGCTCATTCATTGATGAGGGGAAGTATGGCCCTTGCATCCTGTTGCCGAAATCGCACATGCTGCAAATTATTATTGCACCAGGCGCAACATGATGGATCTCAACGCATTACGTACCTTCGAGCGGGTCGCGGCCACCGGCAGCTTTACAGCGGCAGCGCGCCATTTTCACCGTGCCGTCTCCTCCGTATCGCGCCAGATCAGCGCGCTGGAGCAAAGCCTTGGCGTTCGGCTGCTGTACCGGCATACCCGGGCAGTGACGCTGACCGAGGCCGGCCGGCAGTACTACGAGCAGATTCGCGGCACCCTCGAACAGCTCGACCAGGCCACCGAGGCGCTGAAAAGCCCAACGCTCGAACCTTCCGGCACACTGCACATCAATAGCCCGGTGGCCTTCGGCCGCCATCAGGTCGTGGGGCTGGTGCGCGGGTTTCACGCCCGCTACCCCGCCATACGCACCGAACTGCTGCTGACCGACACCATGACCGACCCGGTGCGCGAAGGCAGCGACATCACCTTTCGGGTCGGGCGGCTGGCCGACTCCTCACTGATCGCCCGGCCACTGGCACCCATGCACTATGTGGTCGCCGCTGCCCCTGCCTACCTGGCCGAGCACGGCACACCGGATACCCCTGACGCGCTGCAACACCATGACTGCCTGCTCTATCAGGGGCAGATGGGCCGGCAGCGCTGGTACTTTGAATCCCCGCAGACACACACCCCCCAGGCTCATGAGCTGACCGGCAGCCTTTACAGCAATGACGCCGACAGCCTGCTGCAGGCCGCCCTGCTCGGCCAGGGCATCGTGGCCTTTCCCACCTGGCTGATCGGCCACGCCCTGGCCACCGGGCAACTGGTGCCCCTGCTACGCGCGTGGCGCTGCGAAGTGGTGCCGGAGCGCCGCATGATTCATGTACTGACCACCGACGGACGGCTGCGCACCCCCAAGGTACAGGCCTTTTTGAACTACCTTCAGGACACCATCGGCGACACGCCGCCCTGGGATCAATGGCACGCCCCCGCCACCTGAGCCCTGCTTCACACCGGCCTCATCACACGGCCCTGGCCCGCCCTCCAGCGAAACAGACACCACCAGGGCCATGCATGCCTGGCGCCTGGCCCTCGCGTTAACAATCCCTGCCCGGAACACACCAAACCGAACAGAAGCTTATCCATTTCAGACAATACCGAAGCGCATTCCTGCAAGACTGAAAGGGCGCAACCAAAGCGCCCACGGGCAGCCATTTCCCAGGGCATGTTCTGATGACCGGCACGCAGCGGAGGCTTCATGAAATTCACATCGCTTCTTTTTTCAACACTCCTGGTGGCCTCAGCGCCACTCATCAACATGACCGTCATGAATCACGCTCAGGCCCAGGGGGCGGGCACCGAGGCCGGTACGGCCCTCCCTCACGGGGACAGCCACGGGGCACAGGGTCACGATGGCAGTGACGGCGGACATGGCGGTGCCGGTGGCCGTGGTGGAGATGGGGGCAATGGCGGTGCCGGTGGCCGTGGCGGGGATGGCGGTGACGGGGGCAATGGCGGTGCCGGTGGCCATGGAGGAGATGGCGGCGACGGCGGACATGGCGGTGCCGGTGGCCGTGGAGGAGACGGCGGCGCCGGATGGGCGGGAGCCGACGGCACGCCAGGTCAGAATGGTGCGAATGGTGCCCCGGGGCAGGATGGCCGCGATGGCACCAATGGGCATGACGGATAAGGCCCCGCACGTACCACCTGCATGGGCGGGCTACACGGCTGGAATACTGGCCCCCGGCGCACTCCATTCCTCGGCGGTGATCGCGTAGCGCTCGTGATCCCGCCACTGCCCGTCAATATAGAGGTAGCGCGGTGAATAGCCTTCCAGCCGAAACCCCAACGCGGTGACCAGCCCCACCGAGCGCGCATTGGCCGGCTGAATATTGGCCTCCAGCCGATGAAGCCGGTGCGTCTCAAAGGCGCGCGATATCACCGCCCCCAGCGCCGCCTTCATCAACCCCCGGCCCTGGTTCGGGGAAAAGGCGTAGTAACCAAGGTACGCCGACTGAAGCGCCCCGTGCACCATGTGGTTCACATTGATGCAGCCCACCAGAGAGCCATCCCCGGCCCGGGCCAGGTAACTGCAGTGCGCATCCGAGCCATAGCGGCGCAGGTACTCGACGTACTGCTCCCGCGTGCTCGGCGGGCTGACCCAGCCCGCCAGCAGGGCCTCACTGCGGCGCACTGCCGCCAGAAACGCGGAGGCATGCGCCGGCCCGGGATGAAATATTTCCACGGTCATCATCACAGCCTGTGTGTGAACATGCCGGTATACCCGGCCGATAAACGAAACAGGGCAGCCCGGTTCATTGCCCGCCCTTTCCCTGCGAGGGGCTGACGCCTCGTTCAGAAGACTGCCACTGCCGCTGCGTCAGCCGATAGACCCGCACGGTACGGTCATGAAATGGCTGAAGCTCGAAACTGCCAAACCCGACCTTCCCGACCACCTTCTGCGAGGCCACGTGATCAGGTGCAATGATAGCCACGACCGAAGCACACTGCTTACGGCCGAAGGCATGATCAAGTACCGCAGCGGCCGCCTCGGACGCCAGGCCCTGCCCCCAGTAGCGCCGGGCAAGCCGATACCCCAGGCTGATTTCCTCCACGCCGGCCACGCGCTCGGGCCCGATGCCACAAAACCCCACCAGCGCCCCATCGCGCCTGTCCTCCAGCGCCCAGGGGCCGAAGCCGTGGGCGATATAACCGGCCAGGCACTCCTCGACGAAGTGTCGGGTGGCGGCTTCATCGCACACGCCCCTGACCGAGAACGTCATCACGCCAGGGTCACTCAGGATGTTCGTCAACGCCGGCACATCCTCCAGCACCAGAGGCCGTATCACCAGCCGTGGTGTCTCGCATATCGGCATCATCTCCTCCGAGCCTGTCTGATTCCCTGCGTTGCCTCATGTAACGCGCTACCCAGTCGATAAGGAACAGGTAGTGATCGCACGATGGTACCAGCGCCGGCCCGACAGGTTTGCGCGCGTAGACGCCACGGCCAGCCGCCAGTCATGAGCATGGAAGGCACGAGCCCCTTTCGTGCGTTATACAGGGTAAACCGATGATAAAGGTGATCAGAAAATGCTGGTCTCCGGGAGTGGCAGGCAACCCGGGAAAGCTGCGCCGCCAGATAGAACTGTGCAACCAGCTGGGGCTTTTCTGCGCAACGGCCACCCTTCCGTACCAGCTTTTCTATTACTTCCATGATTACGCCATGTACCGCGGCGTGTTTCTATCCAATAGTGTATTCATCGTGTTTTATCTATCGGTGCTGCTGCTCAATCACCTGCGCTGGCATACCACCGCCAGTAACCTGCTGCTGCTGAACAGCGTGACCCAGTTGTTTGTCGTTACGTCCTTTGTGGGCACGAATACCGGCGTCAGCCTGTTTTATTTCAGTTTTGCCTCCGTTGTCATCTTTCTTTACCAGAACCTTCGCAAATGGGCCTATACCGCCATCATGGCGTCCATCGGCCTGCTGTATCTGCTGTTGCAGTTTCTCTACCCCGGCGAGGAGGCCTTGACCCCGGTTCCCCCACCCTGGCGGGAAATAATGTACGGCGGCAGTGTGACCGGCGTTCTACTGCTTTCCGGCACGATTCTCTACCTGCTTCACCGGGAAGTGAGCCGGGGCGAGGAAGAGCTGACCCTGAACAACCAGTACCTGGAAGCCCTGAGCCATACCGACGCCCTTACCGGGTTGGCCAACCGCCGCGCGCTGGACAAGGCCCTTGAGCGGGAATGGTCCCGGCTTTCACGGTATTCCGGGGTGCTGACCGCCATCATGTGCGATGTAGACCACTTCAAGCGCTTCAATGACTACCACGGCCACGACGGCGGCGACCGCTGCCTGCAGCAGATAGCCACCGTGCTCAAGGGGGTGCTTTCCAGGCCATCGGATCTGGCGGTGCGCTACGGCGGGGAAGAATTCGCGCTGGTACTGCCAGGCACGGATGAACAGGGCGCCCGCCTGCTGGGGGAAAGGCTTCGCCGCGCGGTGGAACAACTGCACATTGCCAACGAAGGCATCAGCGAACACGCCAGTGTGACCATCAGCGTGGGGGCATCCAGCATCGCGCACGTTGATGCCCGCATCGGCGCTCACGGTGCCGACCGGCTGTTCAAGCGCGCCGACCAGGCCCTTTATCAGGCCAAGGCCAACGGGCGGAATCAGGTGGTGTATCTGCCGTATTGACGCCATGGTTGATTGGGTGGGCAGGTGTTTAGGGAAGAATCGATTGGCGTGTCTCAGTGGTAATAAGAACGTGCCGTGATAGGTTTGAAGTGCCATGGCATTTAATATAAAAGCCCGAGGCAGGACTATAAAAGCAGTCTAACTTATTGTTTACAAGCGAATAAAAAATAAAGCCCCCGGCCAGTATACCTATCGATATACCATATCTTCTTTAAAGACAGATCAATTCTTGGGGGCTTTAAGGTTATGTTTAAGAAGGCGGTACACCTGCATTACTTAATGTAACCGGTGAGATCTTGCATCGTTGCCGGACAGAATCAGCTCTGAAAATATCTTGCACGAGAACATTTGCACAGATTTTATGCTTATGAAAGCTCTTATTATTTATAATAAACCTTATTAATTTTGCGCTATACCTATTTCATCTGATTCAAGCGGTAGCAAACCATGCAAATCTGTTGACATAGTTTCAATATACTCTTGGTTCAACCTGCACCATATAGATAAAAATGCTTCTTTTACTCTTGCTTCAGAAACGAACCCTATTCTTCTTCCTAGCTGTGAATAAAGCAAATGGGGATCTCTATTAGTATTCCTAACGCTTTTAACTTCTTCTTTCAATTTAGCTTCAAACTCATATGGTTTGAGCAAAGAAACTGCAAGCTCTCCTGAAATATTATCGATGCGTTCAACAATAAAATCATAGACCGCCGATTCAGGACATTGCCCGGGGAGTCTAAAAATATGCTCTAATGAATTATCGTCTTGATCAGAATCCCCATCAATTATGCATACAGACTTTTGCGCGACACTTGGATCTAAATTATGATTTTTATGAACTTTGACAGCAGTACCATCACCTTTCATAGGATGTATAGAAACAGCGTCTCGAGCTATTTTGTCTACTGAGTTAATAATTGCATCAACCCACAACTCAGCAAAATCATCCTCAACAAAGATTACTAACTTTGAGCCAATTTGACCACTTATTGCTCTAAGAGACCTAATATCTAGTTTACCCTGATAAAGCTCTCCATTAACCGAGGCCCAAATAGCTTTGCTGGGTAATGGAAGCAACGCATCATTAGAATGGGTGGTAAAAATTGCTTGAATTTTTTTGCGCTCAGCAAGTTCAATAAGATATTCAACCATCCTGATTGTGGCTATAGGATGTAAGCCATTTTCTATTTCTTCAATTATTACAAGAGAGTTATCACCAACGGCCTCTAATCCAAGAACCATTCTTATAATACTTGATTCCCCCGCACCAAAGTGGAACTCTGAAAAAAGATCGCCCTCATCGTTAGCCCCCGACAATAACGTAACATTTCCTTTTTCATCAACTTGTATATTTTTATAATCGGATACATCTTTGTCTAAAATTGAAGATACTGATCTAGCAACATTTTCTGACAAAGAGCTTATTTTATCATCTGCGACTTCAAAATTGTTTGAAATACATTTTCTTAATTCTTTCCTTTCCCCTGCGGGTACTGTCCTTGAGACTCCGAAAACGAGCACTTCTCTATCCAGAGTATTTCTTGCCCATTTTAAATTATGGTATCTTGCAGATCGCCTAAGGGTATCAGTTGGTTTAACATCCTTATCTATGGCTTCATACTCTATTTTCCAATTCAACATGCTAGTATCATACGTCCCGCTTTTTGCGAAGAATAAAGCTGGAGCAATTTCTTTATATAATATCGCTGCGGCACCAGCTATAGTAGTTTTACCCCCACCATTTGGGCCAACTATAGCTGTCACAGGAAATTCAAAATAAATTGATTTATCATTGATCGACCTAGCTTTGTCAATCATGACTCTTAAAAGATATTTTCCATATTTGCGGCTTCTAACTTTTTCCAAAAGATCGTTTATTTGACTTTCTCTTATTTCACTTTGAAACATATTCACTTTACCTATTTTATAATCGTTGGAAATATTGACTCAATAAGAAGCGATAATTTTACTGCTTTAACATTGACACCCTCGGCGCGCTGTCGACTCCCCGCCCCGCCTGCGCGCTAAATAGGTCGGTTTTATTGCACCCTTGCAGATAGCTCCAAGCCGCCCCAGCACTGGGCCGGATGAGGGGTTGAGGGGGTCATATTCGCTTGCGATTCCTTGCAAATATGGCCTGCCGTTACACGTGCCCTTGCACCCTGTCGGCCTGAGCCCGCCTGTACTAAAGGTATCACTAAATTAAAGACGTCCTCACTTATCCAAAGGAAGCCCACCTGTTCCACAACACGTACCTCCCTGCCCAACGCCGGAGGGTTTGCCAATACCGGATACTGGTGCGCCAGGTAACTGCTGTATGTTCATTGATTAGCCGGGGCGCACAGACTGGCGACGGCATCATCTCCAACAATAAAACAGCAAAGGCTATCCCCTAATGAAGAAACTGACGTGCCTTTTACTCAGTGTGTTTTCGATGGCGAGCCTGAATGCGTTCAGCGCCGAGAAGGATCCGAACAGGGATAACCGGCTGGAGACCAGGTTCGTGTACGAGTCTCGCGTGACCATTGACCCGGACCGCGCCACCGTCGGCCAGAGCAAGTACGGCGAGCGGGGCATTGTCTGGATCACCGGCGGCGACGTGAAAGGCCCGAAAATAAAGGCAAGCGTGATGCCCGGTGGAGGCGACTGGCAGTTGGGCCGCCCGGATGGCGTACTTGATCTGGAGGCGCGCTACGCGATCAAAACCGACGATGGGTACATTATTGTGGTAACCAACAAGGCCATCATTGATCACCGCCCAACGAAGGAAAACCCGGATAACGATTACGTACGCAGCGTATTGAGCTTTGAAGCGCCGATTGATAGCCCGTATGAATGGATGAATAAATCGATCTTTCTGGGCACGGTCGAGCGTGGCCCCAACTTCAAGGAAGACCCGGCCGTGATCATTCGTGTGTGGGAAGTGCTTTAGGCCTGGAGTGCTACTTGGCCTGAATCAGATTCAAACGTCTGGATGCTGGCCTCTACCGCTCTGCTTCTATATCCCCCGGATTCCTCAAGGGGCAAAGCTCCAGCGACAGGCACCCACAGCCGATGCAGTCGTTCATCTGATCTTTCAGGAGGGTCAGGTCGGCAATTTTTTCTTCCAGAACCGACTGCCACTGTCGGGACAGTGCCTCCCAGTCCTGCCGATCAGGGGCTCGATGGTGAGGTAGCACGCTCAATGCCTGGCGGATATCGTCAAGCGGTATACCGGCACTCTGGGCAATTTTTATCAGTGCGATGCGCCGCAAAACGTCACGTGAAAAGCGGCGCTGATTCCCCTGGTTACGCCAACTGGAAATCAGCCGCTGGGTATCATAGTAATGTACCGTCGACACCCTTATACCGCTGCGACGAGCCACCTCCCCAACGCTTAGCGCCCTTTTGTCAGGGTTAATACGCTTTTCCGACATGCTCTCTTGACCTCAAGTCAACGTGAGGTTTTACAGTACTTTCCGTTCAAAACGTTAAGCAAGCACTGCTGTAAAAAAGAGAGCCTTCCATTGAAAAACATGCACTTCCCAGCGTCTCATAACCTTATGAGCATTTGTCTGCTGACAATGTTGATCGGGATTAATCTTCGACCGTCGATGGCAGCCATCGGGCCTGTCGTGGAATCCATTCAAAATGATGTGCCCTTGAGCTTCATTCAAGTCTCACTGCTCACAACTCTGCCAGTCATTGCGATGGGGCTGGGATGCTTTGCCAACGGCGTCATTGTAAGACGCATGGGTATGAGCGGTGTTATTACTCTGGCTCTGATCACCATCGCGGCTTCGGATGCCCTGCACTGGGCCGGACTGGGGTTTGTCGGTTTATGGGTAGCAGCACTGGGCGCGGGCATGGGCATTGCCTTTATTCAGGCCACCCTGCCCGGCTTTATAAAACACGTGGCCGGAGACAAAACCGCGCTGGTGATGGGCGTCTATGTTGCCTCGATCATGGCAGGTGCAGCACTGGCAGCCTCTCTGACGCCTGTTATCAATCACTTTCTGAGCTGGCAAACAGGGCTTGCTGCCTGGTGCCTGGTAGCTTTAGTGGCACTGTATTTCTGGCTTCGGCGCGATCAAACGCTTTCAACGCCATCTCAAGCCGAAAACAAACAGCTCTCGTTTGATGAAATAGTAAGGATCCCTCGATTCTGGACACTGGCTATCTTTTTCGGCCTGGGAACAGCCGGTTATACCTGTCTACTTGCATGGCTCCCACCTACTTTCTCGGGTCTGGGATGGCCACCGGCCCGGGCGGGTTTCATGCTGAGCTGGCTAAGTGCCGTTGAGGTGGTGGCAGCGCTAACGTTTCCTGCTCTATCTCATCGTATGGGTGATCGACGCCCTGTTCTGATTCTCGTTTTGATGCTCTCGATTGTGGGGTTCGTCCTATTAAGTCAATGGCCTATTCAAACGGCATGGCTATCAACGACATTACTGGGGCTGGGAATCGGAGGACTGTTCCCAATGAGCCTGATTATCACCATGGATCATATTGATAACCCGGTCGCAGCAGGTCAATTGACGGCCTGGGTTCAGGGCATAGGGTACCTCATTGCATCAATATCTCCTTTTGTAGCGGGTGCCATGAAAGATGTATTGGGCGGGTTTGATCAAGCCTGGCTATTGCTGGGCGTGATTTTCACCGGACTGGTATTTATGAGCCTACAGTTCAATCGCGCCGGCATGACTAGACATATGAACGCGGTAACGGTTTGACGCACAGTCATTTCTGGCAGGTCAGGTTAAAATGGATCGCGCACGGGCTACCTTTTTCGGCCCGTGACTCGCTGAAAAGATCATCTCAGAGCTTGCCATCAGCCTTCTAAACCCCGCTCGCCATGGAAGAACGGACAGGCCCGCGTTGGAGCCCTCCCTCCTGTTCCGGTATACGTGTACGTGTCTGTGAAAAAACACCGGCAACAGTGGCAACACTGGCCACGGCCCACAACCATGCGGGTTACAGCCCGGCAACCTGTTGCCGATGCCCGAACCACTGGCAACAGGCAACGACACGAGGGCAGACATCGGGAAGAAAGCCCTATAGTAAGAAGTAGCCAGTTGTTGCCACTCATCCCTGTATTAATGGCAACGCCTCAGCCCCTCAACCATGCGGGTTACAGCACGCTGTTGCCTTGTTGCCAGTGTTGCCACTCAATTCAGGTTCCTGTAGCGATTCTCCCTCACCGTTCCAGCGCCCGATGAGTGTCATTGCCAGTGTTGGCGATCCTTTCCTCTGGCGAGCGAATGGGTTTGTGGCCGTGGCCACCTACAAAGAAAAAGATGGCCACCTCCAGTACGCCCACATGAAATTGTCAGGTCTTGAATACACAGGGAAAACAGAAAGCTTCATAAGCTTCCTTGCAGGCTCTAACAATTTCGTCTCTTCTCTGCTGTTCGGACCAGCCGTTGATACACTCGCAATACCATTCATCATCAAGAGATGAAAACTCATGAAGCGGATCCGGGTAATTCAGCGGAGCATAAAGGGCATACATCCTGGATGCACCGGATTCTGGAGAGATCTGTCCTTCAATAACCTCCAGGCTTATTACTTTTGCATAACCTTCTATTGCTGCTTCATCTCCTGGCCATAAAATACCGAGCTCGGTTAGCACTCGGTTAAAATAGTCGTCCGCTTCAAACTCATTCACTGGCTTCGACAAAGTGGCCAAAATATCAAGATTCGGCGACGCCACTCCTTGCTCAAGCAAGCTCATTGCCCACGCGATCTTATACTCACTTCCTCCTGAGCACATCGCCACCTGCCCAAGCATTTTGTAGGTTTCAATCTTCTGCGATTCAGTGAACATCCTTTTTAAACCTCTGATGTTTTGCCAATAATCACACGATACCTGGATAAATTATTGATAAGCCGTGGTCCACGCACAAAAAAGCCCCGCACATGGCGGGGCCTTCTGCTGTCCTCCGGCGGTCAGTGTTTCGTCTTGCCCGGTACGTATTCCATAGTCGCTTCCAGCTCTACCAGTCGCCGATGGCGTGCCAGTGTGGTGCCCAGCTCATTGGGGTTGGCTTCACACGCCAGAGGGGCAATGCCCTTGAGCGTTGCCGGCTGCTGGGTCTCCGTTTTCGGCAGCAGGTGCCACATCAGCTCGCCCAGCGCCGCGTACTGACGTTGACGAATATCACAACGCACCTCCCGGGCCTCCTGATCGTTGAGGCTGGTAAAGATACGTTCGCCCGGCTCGCTGGACACGTCCAGATTGTACCGGGTCATGTACCCGACGTTGTTGCACAGATCGTCGGTAATGCGTTGGAACAGCCCCTTGAGCGATGCCCGGAAAGCATCGCTTTCGAGCCCTTCAAACAGCTTTTCCGCCTCGGCCAGCAGCGTGTGATGGGTAATGACTTCCTGCGCTGCCGAAAGTCGGCGCTGAAATTCTTCCTGCGCAACTTGTGTCTGAATCTTGAACCATTCTACCTGCGGGGTCAGTAGCTCAATCATCTCGCGCTTCTGTTCGGCCTCGATGCGCCACTGGCCGGCCTGCTTTTGCTGGTAACGCACTTCCTTGCCCTGCTGGCCGGCGCCTTCCAGAAACGCCTTGCGCCAGCTTTTAGCGGCCTGCTGCTCCTGCGTCTCGGCGGCGGTGACAGTTTTCTCAAGCCGGGTCAGTTCGTCACTGGCCTGTCTCAGCCGTTCGCGCTTGTCCAGGTAGTCGATGCGGGCGGTGGCCAGACGCTCCTGCGCCTTTTCCGGCGTCATGGCCTTAATGGCCACCGTGGTAGGTTGATAGTCAAAGGTGACGTTCAGCAGACGCTGTGACGGCTGCGAGATAGATGCAGTGGCGGTCTCGGTGATCATGGTGGAATTGTCCATGGTGGTGGTTTGAGCGTTGGCAGCGGTCATGGGGTGGCTCCATGCTGTGGATGAGGGGACGGCCATCAGGCCGCCCCAGGTTGCGGGGATGAAGGTGAGCGCAGCAAAGGGCGCGACGGTTGAGCGTGTCATCGGGCACCGCCTTCTGTTTCCAGCTTTTCAGGGTCGATGACGAAGAACCGGGCACTGCCACCGCCTGGCAGGCGGTAGTTTTTCTGCTTGCGGCCTTCGTCCATTTTTACCAGGGCGTCGCGCTGGCCGAGCGCCCTGAGAATGCGCTCCCGGCTGTAGCCGGGAACGGCTTCGCCCAGTGCGGCGCGGTTAAAGAGATAGAGGCGCTTGCCCTGGTCAACTTCATAAAACCCGGCCCGATGATTGACCGTGGCGGCAAACTGCGCCGTCACGTCCGAGAACCGGCTGTCGCCGTGCAGGGCGATGAAGTCGGCCAGCGCCGTGATGATCTGACGATCTTCGGCATTGCCATCCCCCATGGTGGCCAGCCATTCATGGAACAGGTGGCGGCAGGCCTTCATGGCCGTCCCGGCAGGCCAGGGCAGGATGCCCCACTCGCTGGCCAGTTCTCCGGCCAGCGCCATGACGGCGAAGCGATCCGCGACCCGTCCGGCCTGAGAGCCTTGCACCGCGAAGTAGCGCCGCTGAGCCTTGAACCGCTCGCCCAGTGCGGCCAGCCGGTCGGGAGCCAGCAGGTACTCGACCAGGGCGGGCCCGGCATGGCCGTAATGACGGGTCACGTTCTCGGTCAGCAACCGGTGGAAGCCCTCGCCATCCAGCCCATGCACATCATCAAAGGCCCGGTACGTGCGCGTGCCTGCATTGACGTCCACCATGCGAAGCTCCGCCCCGGCGTGGGCGGTATTGCCCGCAATGGCCGCATGGTCACCCAGCGAGCGCTCGCCGCTGGAAAGCGCCAGCAGTCGCCAGTAGTTCTTGGGGCGGCCTTCCCGTTCCCGGGTCATGGTGCCGCGCCCGGTGCCATTGGCGATGGCGTAGGCATGGCTCTGGATCTGTTTGGGGCTGGCCCGGCTGAGTTCGTCAATCACCATCACGGTGTCATTGCGTGATGAAGCCTCGATCTCGACGCCGCCGCCGGACATGTCCCAGGACATCTTGAACCGATCCAGCGGCCCCCAGACGGTGGCAGCAATGTCCTGAGCCAGCGATTTACCGCTCGAGGAGTCACCGACCAGATGCACGCCGCCGCCGTTGACGCCGACCTTCTTGAGCAGCGGTCCGGCCAGTGCGCAGCAGACTGAGAGGATCAGCACCGGGTTGCCCAGGCAGTAGGCCGCCACATCACCTTGCCACTCGGCAAGCGTTCCCCGGGTATCAAAGATCCGCGCCTCCCGGCCGGAACTCTGGAACCGTACCCGATCACTGCCGATGATCCGGTGCGGCAGCACGAAGGCCCCGCTGGGGTCGTGCCAGCCCGGCCGGGTGATGGTATCGAGCACCCGGTCGGGGTGGTGGTGGCTGGCGATATAGGCCGGGACATGCTTGCGCTGGCTGTACTCGATCACCAGGCCCTGACGCATCAGGCTCTTGAGCACGTCCTCCCCCTTCCCGGCGAGCGCTTCCATCGGGATCACGCATTCACGCACCTGTCCTCGATGGGTAAACCGCAACAGGCGCCCGATGCTGCCGTCATCGGTATCGACGGTCTCGGCATCGACATGCAGCGGCGAACAGATCCAGAGATCAAACGGCAGGCCCGCGTCATCGGGGCTGGTCTGCTTGATGCCGTGATACCAGACTCCGGCGTTGAACCGCCTGCCTTCCACGGTAGTAGTGCCGGTATAGACCGCGTAGCCCGGACGCTGGAGCCGCTGGTGTTCCGGCGCAGACGGGTCGCCCACCAGAGCCAGGTTGGGTTTCTGCCCGTCGTTCTTCGGCGGCGTATGGGGCGTTTTATCCGTCATGGCGGGGCCCTCCTTGTTCGGCGGCGCGTTCTTCGGCGTCCATGCGGGCGTTGTGCCAGCGGTACAGGTCGTTGAAGTCGGTCAGGTGCTCGGGGCAGCCGTCGCGCCAGGAAGGGAACAGCACCAGCGCCCCCACGTCGATGGCAGCCTCGTTGGCCAGCCGCCGCCCCGGATTGCCCTCGGTCTGTCGGTCGTCATCTCCGGCAATCACCAGATCCAGCGAGCCATTGAGGTGGCTGCGGAAGTAACGCGCCACCGGCAGCAGGTTGCCCGCGTGCAGGGCACAGGCGACGGTATCGCCTGTCAGGTAATGAAGGGTCGCGCCGGTTGCCCAGCCCTCACACACATACAGCCGTTTGCCGGGCTCAAGCGTTCCCAGCAGGCAGTAGGCACCCTGCACCTGGCCACCCTTTAAAAAGCGCTTGGTGCCGTTGGGCTGTATCCATTGCAGGTTGACCAGCTCACCGCCTGCATAGAGGGGCACCATCAGCCAGCCCTTGTGAGACTGGCGCACACCGGTCGGTGGGATCTGCTTTTGCCGGACGTAGCGGTTGGTACGGGCATGACGCCCGGTTGCCCAGTACTTGCGCGCCCGCCTGGCTGCGGCGGCGCGGCTGGCATCGCGCTGGGCCTGGCCGGTCTCGACGCTGTCCGCCGGGGCACGGGTGTCGATCTCGGCGATCAGTGGATACAGCTCGCTGGCCCGGTAGATGCCGAGGCCCAGCCGGGCATCGATGGCACGGGCGGCGTCACCCTGACGGCAGCCGTGCAGGTAGCTGTAGAGGGAAACCAGATCACCGCCATGGGCTTCACTGTCGGCAAAGTCGTTCCACTTGCCGGTAGTCAGGGATACCCCGAACGATCCGGCGCGTCGGTCGCCGCGCAGCGCGTTGCGGGCGACCCACTCGGTACCCTGGCGCTGGCCATCGGGCAGCCACTCGGCCAACAGGGTCTCGGCATCACTCAAGGCAGCCCGACTCACCAGACGCAGGCGTTGAAGTGCATCAGCCATGGCTCACCTCCTTGTGATGCAGGGCGACGCTATACAGGTCATCGGCGTCGGCCAGCAGCAGGTAAGCGGCGTGGGTCAGGCTCTGAAGGTCGCGCCCCTCGGCAATGGTGCGGTCGAGCTCGATGCTGGACAGGGTGAACAGCATCTCGCGGGCGGCGAGCATGCGCCGTTCGGCGCACTCGATGATCTCCTTGCGCTCGGCGGTGTTGTCGATCATCAGCACCGGGGCGGTGCGGCTGGTGTTGGTCGAGAGTGGCGTGTGGGTCGGACGCTCAGCCATGAGACACCCCCGCGTCGAGCAAGATGTTCAAGTCCTCGAGCAGCTCGGTGTAGTCGGTGCGGGAGATAGCGCCGAGGGTCAGGGCCATGCGGGCCATGCCGAGCACTTCGGCGAACTGTTCGGAGCGACGATTGACGCGCAACTCGATCAGTCGGGTGCCGATCAGCGCCACGGCTTTTTGGGAATCGGGGATCGTGTTCTGAGTCGTGCGCGGTTGCGCGGGATGCAACTGGGGCGTGCGTGCAGACGCACGGGGGGCGTGCTGTGCCATGGGACAGGTTCCTTGAGTTGGTTCGGAACCGTCACCGCTGTCGCCAAACAGGTGGGTGACGGACTGTGCAGGGTTGGCGAACCGGAACTCAAGGAAACCGGCAGATCCGAAGATCTCCCCACACAGCCCGCCATAACGACATACAACGGGCACAAAAAAAGCGCCCATCCGCATGTTTATGGCGCTACTGCGCCTTGAGTGTTCCGAGTCGCCAAACCCGGTCGCAGATTTTGCTGCGACAGGCTCATCATAATCAGATCGGTGCGGAAGGAGCAAGCCCTCCTCCACGTCATTTTTTCCGGCAAGCGCTGGAAAAGACCTTCGGGGCGCGACAACTGTGCGCATAACGCGGTACTCCATCAAATTCAGGGCAAAGCTTCCCCAACCCATCCGGCGTGAGGCCGGATGGCCGGTATTACGGGTGGTTGTGGGTAATCAGCAGTCGGTCTGGAGGGAGGCCAAGTTCGATGAGAAGGTAGTACTCAACATGACCCGCACCTGGCTATGGCCTGAGGTCGATACGAAGTGGCCGGGGCGCTCAATGGCTTTGGCAAGGGCCTGTTCAATGGCCGGGATGTCGGCTTCGGTAAAACGCAGGTGCTGGCCGTCAATCTCAAGGGTGAACTGGTTCATGGGCGGGCCTCCTGTGCGGTCATTTTCAAAGTGGCGTTGCGCTGGGCGAGGCGTTCGGCAATCCAGCCATCGATCTCTTCTTCAAGCCAGGCGACGCTGTTGTCGCCAATCGGGACTGGGGCCGGGAAGGTGCCATCACTCACACCCTTATAGATCGATGAGCGGCTTTTGCCTGTCTTGAGCTCCACCTCTCGGCGGCGCAGCAGACGGTTGCCAAGCTGGATCCGCTCGACGTGCTGGTAAGCGCCGGTGTTGGAGTGTGTTGATGCCGTCATGGGCGTTTCCTGTCATGGTTGATTCAGGCAGCGCAGGTGCCGCCGGGGACAGGATCAGCTTGCCAAGGGATGGTAGGGACTTCGAGCGGCGCGCGTTGTAAAGGCGTGCTTCACAACGAAATACAACATTGAGTGTTCGACAGGCTCAAAAAAGCCGCTGCGGTCTATTGAAGGCAGTGGCTCAAGGCTGATTAAGAACGCCAAATCGACTGAAGCTTTCAACGTAGTTGGAACGGTTGAATATTCACCATTTTTGTTAAAGGGAAGACCTGATCCGGTCTAGGAAGAAAGCGCCAAAATCCTTGAATAACACCTCATTCTTGTCGAGGTTTTCTTCTTCTGAGGCACTCGGCCACCAGATAATGACAGGGCATTCCTTGTCATCTGAAACGCGTCCACAATCGAGTGAGTAATATGAGCCATCACCTCCAGCGCTCACAACAACCAGGCGAGAAGGCAAGTTGGAATCTACTCGCTCACGAAGTGTTAACCATATGGCGTCAGGGATACCAGCATTGGAAAAATCAGGTCCAATAACGCCATAAAACTCGTGCCCTGCAATATCTCCACAGCCAAATGACAGTAAAAAATCTCTGTAGCTTGGCGGAAAGACGATGCCTAAGGCCTGCTCCGCAGCTTCAATGAGGCTGGCTGGCTTTTTTCCTTCGAGATCAATCTCGAAACCATGTTTAACAGCTAAGTCGATCCCTTTAAAAACATCGATCAAGGCCATGTAGTGTCCTATAAAAAGCGCCTTGGATAGCCGGCTCTCATCGGCTTGTATAACCACAAAACGTCAGTCGGTATGAGAGTGCAGGCAAATCCGCCATCCGGACATCAGTACTGAACCGCTTATCGCAGTCAGGATGCACGCAATCAAGATAAACCGTTTTGCGGTTTCTGGAGATACGCCGGCTGGAGCGAATCCGTAGATTGCTGCCACACCCAAGGCAGGTAAAACCTAACCCCGGTGGGTTTCTGTCTGGTCTATGCCCGTAAATATTGGATAGATTCTTGCGCCAGAAAGGCCATTGATCGTAAGTGTTTCTCGATAACCTGGAGCGGGATGTCTGTTCACTCTGATAAGCACGCACAGGCTTTATGACCAGTTCAGCCTTGAGACGTGAGCTACACCCATGCCCGCCGCATCGTAATAAGACCAGGTCGTGGTTCTTTCCGAGCCTGCCTCTGTATGTAATCAACATCAGGGAGCCACAATCGCGGCATTTTTCACCTAGCCCATGCATTTTCAGGATGCCTAACCGGTTGAAAAAAGCTTGTCTGCCCAGGCCTGCATCATGGCGGGGCGTTGTTCGGGAGCCATATGCTCGGCATGGGTATAAACGCCCTGAATGCCCGGTAGCTTGTGCGAGAGCTGCATCTCGATCCACTCACCGGGATAGCCCATTTCCTTCAAACCGGTGGCCACGGTGTGACGTGTACCATGCGGTACATGGCGGCCCTCGAATCCCATACGCTTCAAAGCCATGCCAAAAGTCATATCCGAGATGATTTTTGATGCGTTGTTTCGACTTGGAAACAGATGAGGGTAATGGCCAGAGATTCGCTTGATGCGATGAAGATCTGCGATAGCCTGTCGAGGAAGGGGCACCTTGTGGGGCCGTCCCATCTTCATTCTTTCAGCAGGAATAACCCATATTCGCGTTTCGAGATTGAACTCATCCCAATGGGCCTGTCTCAGCTCACCGGGACGCACAGCCGTCATCAACAAAAGTTTGAGCCCCAGCCCTATTAGTTCATAGCCACTGTAATTCTCAATGGACCTGACAAGGTCGGGTAATTCATCCTGGCTGACGTGTGCCATATGGCGTTTCTTTCCACGCTGCAACGCCACACTCAAATCATTAAGAGGGTTGTTTGCCGCTCTGCCAGTCACGACGGCCAGCCTGTAAATATCCCGGCAGAAAAAATGCACTTTCCGCTTTTGTTCATGCTTGCCCTGGCGCTCCAGCTTGCGCAACACCTCAAGCCATTCCATTGGCGTTATATCATCCAGCCCGCGATCACCCACATAGGGCAATACGTGAAGTTCGAGAGCAGACCAGCTCATTCTGGCCCGATTGGAAGTGGCCTTCCATTGGGCTGTCTTGCCCTCATGCCACTCCTTGGCGAGTGCGTAAAAAGTGTAGCCATTGGGATAGAGCTGCTCATGCTTCTCAACTTTTCGCTGTTCCGCCGGGTCAACGCCGTCAGCAAGCAAGCGGCGTAGATCCAGTGACAACTCACGCGCTTTAGCCAGTGTAATGACCGGGTATGACCCGAGGCTGATCATATTGCGCCGTTTCGAACCATCGGGGCGGGTGTATCGAAAACGCCATCCACGCTTTCCAGAGGGAGAGATCCTCAGTTCGAGTCCCATTCCATCGGAGAGGGTTTTTACCTTATCACCTGGCTTGGTTTTCTCTATCTGGCGGGCAGTTAGGGGCATGAGTGGTATACCGAGCTTTTTCTAACAGGACAATAGGCCAGAAAGTATACCGGGAGTATGCCAGATTCGGTAGGAATTGCTCGGAACGCTCAGGACATAATCCAATGAAATTCTCTTCATTTTCATCGTCTTACTGGAACGCTTGGGATTGGTTTGGAAGGGTCAGTGGCGCCCGAGGCAGGATTCGAACCTGCAACCCACGGCTTCGAAGGCCGTTGCTCTATCCAGTTGAGCCACTCGGGCGAGGCGAACAGTGTACCGGGGATAACGCCCCGACACAAAGTGCCGGGGCGTTGAATATTACTTGATGGCCGCAAGCAGCTTTTCCGCCACGGCTTCAGAGCTTGCCGGGTTCTGGCCGGTAATCACCAGACCATCCTGCACGGCGTAGGGGCTGAAGTCGTCCACCTTGTTGTACTCGGCGCCGCGCTGTTTAAGCTCGTCCTCGAGCAGAAACGGCACCACGTCGGTCAGGCCTACCGCGGCTTCCTCGCCGTTGGTAAAGCCGGTGGCCTTTTTACCTTTCAGCACGAACTCGCCCTGCGCGTCCTTGATGTTCAGGAATGCCGCCGGGGCGTGGCATACCGCGGAAATCGGCTTGTTCTGAGCCAGAAAATCCTGCAGCAGGGCTATGGATTCGCTGTTGTCGGTCAGATCCCACAGCGGGCCATGGCCGCCGGGGTAGAAGACGGCGTCGAATTCTTCGGCCGATACGCCGCTGAGCGGTTCGGTCACCTTGATCAGCTGCTGGGTTTCCTGATCGGCATAGAAGCGGCGGGTAGCCGTGGTCTGTGCATCCTCGCTTTCGCTGTTCGGATCGATCGGCGCCACACCGCCTTTCGGCGTAGCCAGCGTGATGGCGCAGCCTGCATCCAGAAACGCGTAGTACGGAGCGGCAAATTCCTCGGCCCAGAAGCCGGTCTTGTGGCCGGTATCGCCCATCTGATCGTGTGAGGTCAGAACCATCAAAATACGTGGTGCACTCATGAAAAGTACTCCTTAAGGGGTGAACTGTTCGTAGAGATGGTAGCTCAGCGCGGCAATATCAACCCCCCGCGTCTGAAACCCGGGAGTAACACCAGGCTTGCGCTGCGGGCCAGGGGCTTCTAAACCATGATCTGACTTTCACCCGGACTCGTCATGACAGATACGACAAGGAGCGTCATATCATGCCCCCCGTTATCGCCTGGAGCTTTATTATCGCAGGCCTTGTAACCGCCGTAGCCATCGCGCTGGATATCGCCAGACGCCCCCAGCACATGAAGGTCATGAACGTGACCTGGCCGGTCACGGGCCTTTATATGCCAGTGATCGGCTGGTGGGCCTATACCGCCATGGGCCGTGCTCCCACCCGCAGTCAGCAGCAGGAAGCGCATCACGGCGACCATGCGCACCACCACCACAGCAGCAAGCCAAAGTGGCAGGGCGTGTTCGTTTCCGCCACGCACTGCGGCGGCGGCTGCACGCTGGGCGATGTCATTGCCTCCCCCATCGCTACGCTAACGGCCTTCACTCTGTTCGGCTCGGCCATGGCCGGCCATTTTCTGCTGGCGTTCCTGTTTGCCTATGCCTTCGGCGTGCTGTTTCAGTACCTGCCGATTCGGGCCATGAGCGATCAGCCTCCCGGTGCGGCATTACGCGATGCCATCAAGGCCGATACCCTGTCGCTGATCGCCTTTCAGGCGGGCATGTACCTGTGGATGCTGATTGCTACCCCCCTGTGGCTGGGCGAGATGAACGCCTTTACCCCCGAATTCTGGGCGATGATGCAGATCGCCATGCTGGTGGGTTTTTTGACGTCCTACCCGGCCAACTGGGTGCTGATCAACAAGGGCATCAAGCACGCCATGTAAGCCCGTGCGGCAGGGTTGCCCACCCTGCCGATGGCGCTGACCGCAGCACGGGTGGCCTGATGACAGGTCACCCTCCTTTTTTTCTAAACCAATAGTCTAATTGGCATGGTGGTCACGGCGACAATTCATTAGGCTGGCGTGGTTTATAAGAGAAGACCGTTCCAGCGCTTTGCTGAAACGATTCAGCACAAGGAGTAAGCATGTCTACGTCAGCCAGCGCGCGCCCTGCACGGGGACCGCGGGGAAAATTTCTGGTCATCCTGGTGTCGGTGGTGGCCGCGCTCGGGGGCCTGCTGTTCGGCTATGACACCGGCATTATCGGTGTGGCACTGCTGGGGCTGTCCAAGCAGTTTGTGATGGACGATACCACCAAGCAGCTGGTAACCGGCGCGATTATCTTTGGTGCCATTTTCGGGTGTCTGGGCACAGGCCCGCTGTCCGACAAGCTGGGGCGTCGGCGCTCCATCATGCTGCTCGGGCTCATGTTCATTGTCGGCTCCCTGCTCTCGGCGCTGGCGGAAAGCGTTGAAATGCTGATTCTGGCGCGCTTCATTCTGGGCCTGTCGGCCGGTAGCGCCACCCAGATCATTCCGGTGTATATCGCCGAGGTCACCCCGCCCAAGCACCGCGGCAAACTGGTGGTGATGTTTCAGATGATGGTGGTGTTCGGCATTCTGGTGGCCTATTTGACAGGCTTTGCCCTGGGCGATGACTGGCGCTGGATGTTCGGCCTGGGCACGGTGCCGGCCATTGTGCTGATACTGGGCATGCTGGTACTGCCGGAAAGCCCGCGCTGGCTGCTGGGCAAGGGCCGCGAAGAGGAAGCCTTCAGCGTGCTGGAACGTGTGCGTGAAAGCCACGAGGGCGCCCGGAATGAAATCAACGAGATCAAGGAAATTTCGGCCCGCCCGGAAGGTACCTGGCGTGACCTGTTCAGTGACTGGGTGCGTCCGGCACTGATCGCCGGGTTCGGGATCGCGATGTTCTCCCAGATTACCGGCAACAACGCCATCATCTATTACGCTCCGACCATTCTCAGTAACGCGGGCCTTGATGAAAACGCCTCGGTACTGGCCTCCATTGGCGGTGCAGTGCTGATCAACATTTCAACCATCTTCGGCATTCTGATGGTCGATCGCATCGGCCGTAAGCGCTTTTTGCTGTGGATGGTGCCCGGGTCCATCGTGGCGCTGATCGTGATGGGCTTCCTGTTCATGGATGGCGCCCCGACCTCGACCACATCCCAGTGGATTCTGGTGGTGTGCCTGGCCCTTTACATGGCGTTCAACTGCAGCTTCGGGGTCTGCCTGTGGCTGATCAATGCCGAAGTCTATCCGCTGTTTGTGCGCGGCAAGGGCGCAAGCGTGGGGGCGTTCAGCCACTGGGTGTTCAACCTGCTGGTAACCCTGACGACGCTGACCCTGATCAATGCGCTGGGAACGTCCGGCACGTTCTGGCTGTACGCGGCCATCTCCACACTGGCGCTGGTCTTCGTGGTGCGGTATATCCCGGAAACCAACGGCCGCTCGCTGGAGCAGATCGAAGCCGATCTCAAGGCCGGCACCTTCTTCCCGAAGGATCGCCGCCACAAGGCCTCACCGGCCACTTCGCACAGCTGACAGCGATGATGTTCCGGTACGAAAACAGCGCCTTCGGGCGCTGTTTTCGTTTCCGGCGTTCATCCCGTGCAAGTCAGGCTGCAGGGCCATGAGGGCCCTGCGCAACACGGGCCTCGGCCCGCGCCCGGGCACCATCCTGCACGGCCCAGCGCAGTACCGGGGCCACGCCACGAATACCGCCACGCACCATCGCCTGCTTCCACGGCCCGGGGGCAATTCCCAGTGTCTGCTGCGCCCACACCGGCAGCAGGTCCACGCCGGCCCACAGAAAGAGGTTGTACCCCAGCCCCACTGCGCCGAACTGTGCCCGGCTTTCAAACAGCAGCCTCACCACGTCATGGGTGCGCTCATCCACGACCAGCGCCGGGCGCATCCGTTCCAGATACGCGTCGATGGCCTCGGCCGTTTCCGGCACATCAACGGCACCAAGGCGGTAGGCGGTCAGTGCGCTTTCACGGTAGTAGCGGTCCTGCTCTTCCCGGGTCAGGTGCTTTCGGTAGTAGCGCAGGCAGGCAGTCAGAAAGCTGCGCGCCTCGGCCACGTGCACCCAGGTCAGGAGGGCCGGATCATCTGCCCGGTAGAAGCGTCCATCGGTGTAGTGGCCCTGCACCTGACGATGAATGACAATCACCCGATCTATCAGGCGATCCGCGGCCGCGGTGGGGCCAAAGGAGGTCACCGCAATGAACTGGCTGGTGCGGCGCAGCCGGCCGAGCATGTCTTCGCGAAAACTCGAGTGATCCCACACGCCGGCAAGCGCCAGCGGGTGCATCATCTGAAGGAGAAGCGCTGAAATGCCGCCGCACAGCATCGCGGTAAAGTCACCGTGCACGCGCCAGACCATGGAATCCGGCCCGAACAGGCCAGGATCGCCTGGCGGTGTGGCGTAATCCACCCCGCCCAGCGACAGCCCGGTCAGGCCGTGAATGCGCTGTTCAATCAGCCGGCGCACCATGTCAGCGGGTCTGATAGGCGCTGTAGGTGCGTGTGGCCCGCTCCAGATGCTGGTTCATGGCATTGCGGGCGCCCTGCTCGTCCCGGGCCAGAATGGCCTGCAGGATACGGCCATGTTCCTCGCCCACCTGGGCCAGATACTGCCGGGCGGCCACCGGGTCTACATCGGAATCCAGCAGTTGCGCCCGGGGAATGGCGCCGGTGTGCAGTGGCTCGTAAAACGCGAGCAGAAACGGGTTATGGGCCGCTTCAATGATGGCGTGGTGAAAGAGATAATCCTCGCTGCGGGCCAGAGAGGCCTCCCCTTCTGCGGCAATGAAGGCGCGGTGGGCTTCTTCAAGCGTCATGGCATCGGCCGACGTGTGGCGCCGGGCCGCCAGCGCCGCGGCCTGGGGCTCGATGGTCAGCCGCAGTTCCAGCACATGCAGGATGTCTTCCACCGTGGTGGCATTGATCCGGCGCGCCGGGAAGGCCTGCTCCGGCGCCTTTCTGAGCACCCGCGTGCCCACGCCACGACGGGTTTCGATCAACCCCATCGAGCGCAGGTGGGCAATGGCTTCACGCACCGCGGTGCGGCTGACGCCGAACAGGTCACACAGCTCGCTTTCCGTTGGCAGCTTGTCCCCCACCGCAATTTGGCCCTCGCAAATCAGGGCCTGTAGCTGTTGTGCAATCTGCCCCGACAGCGATTGCTGATTGGCCACCGGTTTGACCTGCCAGGCTGAAATATCGGCCATTGCTTCCTCCTGAGACATGCTCGGCGTGCCCGCTGTATGGTTGTCATACAAACTGTAAATCACCATACCCTGCCCGCCGTGAAAGCGCATCCCCCACCATAGTCCGGCGTATCTGCTGCCCTTCCGGCCGGCTCATGCTGTCGTCTGGACGATAGATACCCAACAAAAACGGCATGAACCGAAGAACGGTTCATGCCGAGATCCTTCCCGCTGGCAGCGGGGGTTACCGGGCTGACGGCATGGCCCTTACACCAGGGCACGCACCGCCAGAAACAGCACGGTCGGGGCCAGCAGAATCCCCAGCCCGGTATAGAAGGTGGCGGTCATTGCCCCGTAGGGCACCAGACGGGCATCGGTGGCGGCAAGCCCGGCCGCCACGCCACTGGTGGTGCCGATCAGGCCGCCGAAGATCATCGCCGAGCGCGGATTATCCAGCCCGATCCATTTGGCGGTCAGCGGGGTAAAGATCATGGTGAGGATGGACTTGACCAGCCCGGCCGCGATGGACAGGGCAATCACCTCGGAACTCGCGCCCAGGGTGGCGCCGGTTACCGGGCCGACGATATAGGTCACGGCACCGGCAGCAATGGTGGTGATATCCACGGCGCTGGTGTAGCCAAAGCTCACCGCCACCACGGCCCCGGCCACAAAGGAAATCAGCACCCCGGCAAACAGGGCAATGACGCCACGCACACCGGCCTGCTTGATCTCCTGAAACCGTACCCCGTAGGCGGTGGCAATGATGGCCAGATCACGCAGCATGCCGCCGCCCATCAGCCCCAGCCCGGAAAACAGGGTGACATCCGCCAGGCCGTGCTTGCCGCCGGTCATCACGCCGCCCACCCAGGCCAGCGCCAGACCGACAAGAATGGCAATGGCTGACCCGTGCAGCCGCCCTCGGGTAAACCGCTTGCTGACCCAGTGCGCCAGAAACATGGTCAGACCGATCACGGCGAAAGCCGCAATCAGGTGATACTTGTCAAACACCGTCATGATGGAATCGTTCATGGCAGGATATCCTCAGTGTGTGCGGCCGGGCGCTGGAGAGGTCGTGCTGGCGTCACCCGACGGCAGCGGCTCACGACGATGACCGGTCAATACCGGCACCAGCAACAGCCCGAGCGCCATGGCCAGCGCGCCGGCAAGCAGCGCCACCAGCCCGCCACTGAACGCTGCCGCCACGTTCTGGCTGGCCGCCATGGCGACCACGATCGGGATGTACATGGCGTTCCAGAAGGTAATGCCCTGCTCGGTACTTTCCGGCAGGTGGCCGCGCTGCTTGAGAATGCCGGTCACCAGAATCAGCAGCAGCATCGCGATCCCGACGCCACCGAGGTTGGCATCGATGCCCAGCAGGGTGCCGAGAACGTCCCCGGTTACCAGTCCGACCAGCATGCAGCCGGCCAGCAGTCCTACACCGTAAATCACCATGAGTATGTCCCCATCATCATTGTTGTTGTGCCGGGCCGGCCACGAGTGCAGCCGGCAGGGCCATTGTGGTGTGGTGAATCAGGTACTACTTGTCATGTACCGCAGTGCCGGTCTGATACAGATCGGCATGCGCCTCGCGCAGCAGGTTCTTCTGCACCTTGCCCATGACATTGCGCGGCAGTGCGTCCACAAACACCACACGCCGCGGCTGCTTGTAGCGCGCAAGATGCGGTGCCAGTGCGGAGGTGATGTCCTCCTGAGTGACCTCGGCCCCCTCGTTCAGGACCACGGCAGCGGCCACGCCCTCGCCCAGGTCCGGGTGAGGCACGCCGATGACCGCAGATTCCCTGACGCCTGGCAGCTCATCGATGAACTGCTCGATCTCCTTCGGGTACACGTTGTAGCCGCCGGAAATCACCAGATCCTTGTCCCGGCCGACAATGTGCAGGTAGCCATCGTCGTCGAGCATGCCCAGATCACCGGTAATGAAAAAGCCATCCGCACGAAACTCTTCCCGGGTCTTTTCCGGCATCCGCCAGTAGCCCTGAAAGACATTGGGGCCGCGAACTTCCACCAGCCCGTTCTGCCCGGCAGGCAGCTCGGCGCCACTGTCACGGTCAACCACACGCACTTCGCTGCCCGGTAGCGCGAACCCGACCGTGCCCGGCCGCCGCTCGCCCTCATAGGGATTGGACGTATTCATGTTGGTTTCCGTCATGCCGTAACGTTCCAGAATCATGTGACCGGTACGGGCATGAAATTCCCGGTGGGTTTCAGCCAGCAGCGGCGCCGAACCGGAAATGAACAGCCGCATGGCAGCGGTGCTGGTACGGTCAAGGCCGGGCTGGTCCAGCAGGCGGGTATAAAAGGTCGGTACGCCCATCAGCACCGTGGCCTGCGGCATCAGCGACAGCAGCGCCTGGGCATCAAAGCCCGGCAGCAGGGTCATGGAGGCCCCCGCCGTCAGAATGATATTGCAGGCCACGAACAGGCCATGGGTATGAAAGATGGGCAGCGCATGCAGCAGATGATCATCACGGGTGAACTGCCAGGTATCCACCAGAGCCTGGCTGTTGGCAGCCAGATTGCGGTGGCTCAGCATGGCGCCCTTTGAGCGGCCCGTGGTGCCGGAGGTATACAGGATCGCCGCCAGATCATCAGCGCCCATCTCCGCGATGGTTCGATCCGGTGCTTCGTCGGCAACCTGTGCCATCAAACTGCCACTGCAGTCATTGCCGAGGGTTTCCACATGGGCAACGCCGTGTGCCTCGGCCAGCGCGCGATGGCTGTCGCGCCTCGCCGGGTCACACACTACCAGGCGGGGCTCGGCATCCTGCAGAAAGTACGCCACCTCGTTATCGGTATAGGCGGTATTGAGCGGCAGATAGACCGCTCCGGCCCGCAGGCAGGCCAGATACAGCATCAGTGCCTGGGCACTTTTCTCAACCTGCACCACGACCCGATCCCCCTGGGCCACTCCCAGCCGGCGCAGCACACCGACCATTTTCATGGCCGTGTTCTGCACCTCCCCGTAGGTATGGGTATCACCTTCGAGGGTGGCCATCAGCACCTTGTCCGGTTGCTGATCAAAATGCGTCTGAAACTGTAGATAAAGATTATGATTCACAATTCATCTCCTGAGATAAGCGGTATCAGGCCTTGTCCCTGCTGCGGGTAAAGCGTTGCTGGCCCTGTTTGGCCGCACGCCGAACCTCGGAGGAGCAGGCAATGGTGCCTTCGCGACTGAACGCTTCGTGATTCTGTTCAATGCGGCCAGGTTCATAGAGGTAATTCACCATGACGCCATGGGACTGCTGGCGCCCCTTGGCAGAGGTATCCCCCGGCCAGTTGATGCGGTGAAGACGTGCCCCGTTCCCCAGATGAAATCGCGCGACCGGATCAGCCGGCGCGCCGCGGCGCCTGGCATCCAGCAGGTAATGGGCGGCCAGGGCCGTCACGTCGGAGGCCATCTTGCTGCGGGAGGCCTTGTCATCAAGCCAGTCCTCGGCTTCCAGCCGCTCCAGCACATCGCTGCTGCCGGGCAGGCCACCCTCGCTGCGGGTCTGGTCCAGCCATTTGCGAAGCCCGGGCACCGGAGACAGGGTCACGAAGTTCTCAAGCTGCGGCAGTTCACGCTGCAGTTCCTCGACCACCTGCTTGATGAGGAAGTTACCGAAGGAAATACCTTTAAGGCCCGCCTGACAGTTGCTGATGCTGTAGAACACCGCCGTGTCGGCATCCTCCGGCGCCACGTGTTCATCACTTTCCAGAATCGACTGGATGTTGTCGGGGATGCCACGACACAGGGCCACTTCGACAAAGATCAGCGGTTCATCCCCGGTGGCAGGATGGAAAAATGCGTAACAGCGCCGATCGCCCGGGTCCAGCCGCTGGCGCAGGTCGTTCCAGTCATGAATGGCGTGCACCGCCTCATACCGGATGACCTTTTCAAGCACAGCGGCCGAGGTATTCCAGTCGATGGCCTCCAGCATCAGAAACCCCCGGTTGAACCAGGAGGCAAACAGGTGGGCAAAGTCTGCATCAAGGGGGGCAAGCTCCGGGTGGTCCTTCAGCATGGCCAGCAGGTCCGAACGCATCTGGACCAGTTCATAGGTGCCCCCAGGGCACTGGTTCAACCGCCGAAACAGGGACTGCCGACGCGGCTCGCAGGCACTGCCAAGCGCCTGAAGGGCCGTGTTGTCTTCCGTCTCGCGGTAGCGTGCGTAGGCGGCATGAATCGCGGCCGGATCCGCGGCATACTGATCCGCCAGCAGGTGAAAGAAGGCGCGTTGCTGCTCGGTATCCAGGGTGCGATAGGCGGAGAGGGCCTGCCGCGCAATCAGAATACGGGAGGCTTCACCGCCATGGTGCATCAGGGTGTCACAGGCGGATTCCAGCCGGGCCAGACCGCTCTCTTCCCGTCCACTCTGTCTACTGACGAAGACCCCGTTCTGGCGCGCCTTGGCTTCAAGGCTCGACAGCAGTTCCTGCAGAAAACTCATGTTAACGTTCATGCTCTATCTCACCCCCGGTAAGCGCGATCGATACGGCACGCCAATGCCACTATTTAACCCTCAGAATCAGCCTTTTTATATTCTTCAAAATGATATGTTGTATACAACAATCAGCCTGCACCGTCGGGGTGTCAACATGGGAGAAAGTCTAATATGTCTCGGATACCTCAATCGCAGCGCCTGCGCGACCAGCTCGAAGACGCCATTGTGGAGGGGCTTTATGCGCCGGGAGACCGACTGGATCCCGAGGCGCTGGCCAGTGAATACCAGTGTTCGCGCACGCCTGTCCGTGAAGCGCTACAGCAACTGGCCACGACCGGCATGGTGGAGGTCAAGCCGAAAAGGGGGACCTTCGTCGCACGACTAAATGTCATGGAGGTGGTCGAGCGATTCGAGGTGATGGCCGAGCTGGAAGGCATGTGCGGGCGTCTGGCGGCGCGACGCATCACCTCTGATGAGCTGACGGCACTGGAAACCGCGCACGAGGCCTGTCGGCAGGCCCGCGATGCCGGTGACAGCGACGAGTATTACTACCGTAACGGGGTTTTCCACGAATGCATTTATACCGCCAGCCATAATGACTTTCTGGCTAAAGAGGCACTGCGACTGCATGCCATGCTCAAGCCGTATCGGCGGCTTCAGCTGCACGTGCGCAACCGGGTGAAGGATTCATTTGATGAGCACGAGCGCATCGTTCATGCGCTGCGCAGCGGCGATGCCGAGACGGCCCGCCGTGAACTGATGGATCATGTCCGCCTTCAGGGCGACCGCTTCAATGACATGGCAGCCTCCATACAGCGGCTGCCCCCGCCCCGGGCCTGATGCCCGGGACGAAGACCATGCCGCGTTGACTAGCGTTCGCGACGGCCGTCCACCAGGCGGTCAAGCCCCAGCGGGTTAACGTCCCTGAGCGCTTCCGGGCGCAGGGCGTCCGGCAGGTTCTGGTAGCACACCGGGCGCAGGAAACGGTCGATGGCGGCCGTGCCCACGGACGTGGTACGCGCATCGGACGTGGCCGGGAACGGGCCGCCATGCACCATGGCATCACAGACTTCGACTCCGGTCGGCCAGCCGTTGACCAGAATACGGCCGGCCTTGCGTTCAAGCACCGGCAGCAGGGCCTTGACGTCCTGGGTGTCAGCCTCGTTCATGTGCACCGTAATGGTGAGCTGCCCTTCAACCTGCTCGGCCACCTGTCGGGCTTCATCGAGGCTGTCGCATTCAACGATCAGCGAGGTGGAACCGAACACTTCCCGAGACAGCGCCTCATCGTTGATGAAGTGCTGCGCACTCGTCGCGAATAGCCCCGCCCGACAGGCGTTTTTACCCTCGCCTGCCGGGCCCTGGCCCAGTCGTTCGGCCTTATCGGAGGCGTCCAGCGCCTTGACCGCCTCGACGTAGGCATCATGTATGCCCGGCGTCAGCATCGTCTGCGCCGTGGCGCCATCAAGCGCTGCCACGGCAGCGCGCTTGAAGGTATCAAGGCCGTCACCCTTCACGGCAATGACCAGCCCCGGATTGGTACAGAACTGACCGGCATTCATGTTCAGTGAGCCGATGAACGCCTCACCAAGGGCCTGCGCCTCGCTTTCAAGCTTGTCGGCCATCAAAAACACCGGATTGATGCTGCTCATTTCCGCATAAAACGGAATCGGCTCGGCGCGCTGTTGCGCGGCCTTCCACAGCGCCAGCCCGCCGCTGCGCGAGCCGGTAAAGCCGGCCGCCTTGATACGCGGATCACTCACCAGCGCATGACCAATGTCGCGACCAGCGCCGTAAAGCAGCGAGAACACACCCTCCGGCAGGTTGCAGCTGGCCACCGCCCGCTGGATCGCACGACCAACCAGCTCGGACGTACCGGGGTGCGCGCCGTGCGCCTTGACCACCACCGGACACCCGGCCGCCAGTGCCGAAGCGGTATCACCGCCGGCCACCGAGAAGGCCAGTGGAAAGTTGCTGGCACCGAAGACCGCCACCGGGCCAAGGCCGATATGGCGCTGGCGCAGATCGACACGTGGCATTGGCTCGCGGTCGGGCCTGGCCGGGTCCACGCGCACATCGAGCCACTCGCCATCACGCACGACACGGGCAAACAGACGCAGCTGGTTGCAGGTACGGCCGCGCTCACCGTTCAACCGCGCTTCCGGCAACCCGGTTTCAAGAGTGCCACGCTCGGTCAGTTCATCACCGACGGCCTCGATCTCATCCGCGATGGCTTCCAGAAAGCGCGCCCGATCCTCGAGCGAGGTCTCCCGGTAGGCATCGAAGGCAGCCCAGGCCAGTTCACAGGCCCGGTCAACCTCATCACGGGTGCCGCCGGGATAGCCGGGCTCAAGAGCCTCGCCCGTGGCTGGATTGATCGCATGGACAACCTTCTGACTGCCCTTGACCGCCGTCTGGCCGATGAGTAGTTCCCCAGTCAATTGCATACTACCTCCGCTAGTGTGCATGGATCCTTTCCATGAAAGGTGTGCATGGACGTCTCTCCATGAAGTCTCAATCCCGAACAAGCGTCGGACGCCTGGGATCGAACTGCCAGCCATCAATCAGATATTGCATGGCCATGGCGTCATCGCGCTGGCGAACCTCCAGCGAATGATAAAGTCGGTTCGCAGCCTCAAGCTGCGCCTTGTCGATCGTGATGCCAAGCCCGGGGGTCGTGGGTACCGAGATCCTGCCGCCCTTGATCCGGAATGGCTCGGTGGTCAGACGCTGACCGTCCTGCCAGATCCAGTGAGTATCGATTGCGGTGATCTCCCCCGGGCACGCGGCGGCCACATGGGTCATCATGGCCAGTGAGATGTCGAAGTGGTTGTTGGAGTGCGAGCCCCAGGTCATGCCCCATTCGTTGCAAAGCTCGCCCACCATGACCGCGCCCTGCATGGTCCAGAAATGGCAGTCAGCCAGCGGGATGTCCACCGCATTGAGCGCGACAGCGAACTGAAGCTGCTTGAAGTCGGTCGCAATCATGTTGGTGGCGGTGGGAAGCCCCGTACGGCGCTTGAACTCCGCCATGGTTTCACGACCGGAATAGCCCCTTTCCTGACCACAGGGGTCTTCAGCATAGCTCAACATGTGTTTGATGGGATTCAGCGCCTTCACCGCCTGATCAAGCGTCCAGGCGCCGTTGGGGTCAAGCGTGAGCCGCGCGTCGGGAAAGGCCTCGTACAGCGCGCGGATGCAATCGGCCTCGGCCTCCGGGCTCAGTACGCCGCCCTTGAGCTTGAAGTCCTTGAAGCCGTACCGGGCATGCGCCGCCTTCGCCAGCCGCACCACCGCCTCCGGCGTCAGCGCTTCCTGACAACGCACCACGTCCCAGTCATCACGCGGTGATTCGGGCGGCTTTGGATAGGGCAGATCCGTCTTGTCCGGGTCGCCGAGAAGGAACAAGTACCCAAGCGCCTCGACTTCGTCGCGCTGGCGCCCGAGCCGGCCGAGCAGATCCGCCACCGGCAGCTCGACGTGCTGACCGTAGAGATCGAACAGCGCTGATTCGATGGCGGTCAATACATGCACCGCCACACGCAGATCGAACGTCTGCCGGCCACGCTCTTCCGGGCCGTTGCCCTCGAGCCGGGCCTTGCACTGCGTCAGCACCTGGCGGAAATCACGCAGGCTCTGGCCCTCGATCAGGTCTCGGCACTGCTCCAGTCCGGCCAGAATGCCCTCACTCGAGGGAATCTCCCCCACGCCGGTGTTGCCGGCGCTGTCTTCCAGCATCACGACACAGCGAATGAACCAGGGGGCGTGGCCGCCGCTCAGGTTCAAAAGAAAACTGTCGTAGCCGGCCACCGGCGTAATGGTCATGCGGGTCAGCGTGGGAAACATGAATAACTCTCCAGAACAGGTCGATCAACGTTGGCATGCAAGGCAGCTCGGCGATTTCAGACTCCATGCGCCCTGAACGTACACACGAGTGGATGGTGTCGTTTCATGATGTACGCCTGTACACATTGCAGGTTCGAGATGGAGCTTACCGGGCCACGTGGTCGATCAGCGCCTGAAGGCGTTTCGTCTCGTCCGCGGATGGCATCGTCAACGGCGAGCGCACATCACCGCCTGAATGACCGACCAGCGCGGCACCGGCCTTGACCAGGCTGACCGCATAGCCCGGGCAGGTATCGCGCAGCTGCACGAACGGAATGAAGAACTCGCGCGTCAGCCGCGCCACCGTGGCTGAATCTCCGGCACGCAGCGCCTTGTAGAACGACACCGCCATCTCCGGCACGAAATTGAACACTGCCGAGGAATAGGTGTTCACCCCGATGGAAAGATAGGCCTCTGCAAAGATTTCAGCAGTCGGCACGCCACCGACATAGACCAGGCGGTCCCCTACGGTCTTGATGATCGTGTTGAGCGCCTGAATATCGCCCCTGCCGTCCTTGACGCCGATCAGGTTCGGGCAGGCATCGGCCAGCGCCTTGACCGTCTCGGCGTTCATCAGGCCGTTGGCCCGGTTGTAATAAATGACGTTGAGGTCGGTCGAGCCACACACCGACCGGGCGTAGTCGAAAAGACCCGACTGCGGGCACTCGGTCAGATACGGCGGCATCAAGAGAATGCCGTCGGCGCCGGCCTCTTCAGCGATGCGCGCGTACTGGCGCGCCAGATGCGCGTTCATGCCGGCGCTTGCAATGACCGGCACCCTGCCGTTGGTGGCCTCGACCGCGATCGTCACGATTTCGCGGAACTCATCAAGCGACAGATTGAAGAACTCGCCGGTGCCGCCAGCCACGAACAGGGTGGAAATTTCATACTTGAGCAGCCACTCGATACGGGCGCGATAGGACGCCGCGTCGAAGTTGCCGTTTGCGTCGAAGTCGGTGACCGGGAAAGAGAGCAGTCCGTCGCCAACCGCGTCGGTAACCGCCTGTCTGGAAAACGCCATGGCTCGCCTCATTGATTATTCATGGAACATACGATGATGGTGAAGGCAATTTGTCATACATCATACATTCAAACCCATTAGACCATGGCTTATGAGACCAAGGTGACAACCTTCCCTTATTGCTCCTGCCCTTGCGTGCAACCGCCTGAAATAAAACCTGTTTAGACGCGCCTCGGCACCGATGCACCTTGAAACACGCGCACAAGAAAGGCGGCCCGAAGGCCGCCTTTTTCATACGTGGCGCGCAAGACACGCGCCGTGAGCGCTCATCGCATCATTACTTCGCGCGCGGCTCGGACATCAGCCCCTTGATCACGCCAAAGCAGCCCACCAGCAGCACGATGGCAAACGGCAGCCCGGTCGTGATGACCATGGCCTGCAGAGCCCCCAGACCACCGCCCAGCAGCAGGGCGATGGCAATGACGCCACTGATCAACGCCCAGAACACGCGCTGCGAGGTCGGTGCATCGATCTTGCCACCGGCGGTGATGGTATCGATGACCAGCGAGCCGGAGTCGGCAGAGGTAATGAAGAACACCATGATCAGCAACACTCCGACCAGAGAGGTCACCGTCTGCCACGGCAGATGACCAAGCATGGTAAAGAGCTTGAGCTCCAGCGCTGCATCAGCCACATCCGCAAGGCCTGCATCCACCTGGAAGATGGCCGTGCCGCCAAAGATCGTCATCCACAACGCGCAGACAATCGTGGGCACCAGCAGTACGGCGATCAGGAACTCGCGCACGGTACGGCCACGGCTGACACGTGCGATGAACATGCCCACGAACGGGGACCAGCTGATCCACCAGGCCCAGTAAAACGCCGACCAGGACTGGCTGTAATCAACATCCTCGCGGCCGAACGGCATCGACAGCGCCGGCAGATAGGTGGCATAGGCATAGAGGTTATTGAAAAACCCGGTAACCAGTTCCATCGTCGGCCCGGTAAACAGGATGAACAGCAACAGGGCAAATGCCAGTGCCATGTTGAGTTCCGACAGGTGCTTGAGGCCCGCGTTGACACCCGCGGCAACCGAGCACAGGGTCACTGCCGTGATCCCGACAATCAGCAGCACACGTGTGAGATCAGTATCCGGCACACCGAACAGGAAGTGCAGTCCGGCCGCGGCCTGCTGCGCCCCCAGCCCCAGCGAGGTGGCCAGGCCGAACAGGGTGGAAAAGACCGCCAGGATATCCACGATATGGCCCGGCCACCCCCAGATGCGCTCACCCAGTACCGGGTAGAAGATCGAGCGCATGGTCAGCGGCAGCCCCTTGTTGAAGGAGAACAGCGCCAGTGCCAGCGCAACCATCGCGTAGATCGCCCAGGGGTGAAGCCCCCAGTGCAGCATGGTGGAAGCCATGCCGAGCTGACGCGCTGCGGCCTCATCGCCCATGGCACCACCCAGCGGAGCGCTGTCGACGCGGACGCCATTTTCAAACGAGGTACCGCCCATGGCCGCCGTATAATGCGAGATCGGCTCGGACACGCCGTAGAACATCAGCCCGATGCCCATACCGGCAGCAAACAGCATGGCGAACCAGCTGATATAGGTGTGGTCGGGTTTGGCCTCGACACCACCCAGCCGTACCCTGCCCAGCGGGCTGAAGATCAGCCCGACGGCAAGCACCACGAAAATCGCGGTCGAGAGCATGAAAAACCAGGAAAGATTGGCCGTCAGCCAGTCCCGCATGCCGTTGAACAGCGGCTCCATCTGCGACTGCATGGTCAGTGTGAGCACTACAAATAACAGCACCAGCAGCGATGAGATGCCGAATACCTTGCCGTGCAGATCCACGTTGAACAGCACGCGGCCCTGAAAATTGTCCTGTCCGATGACATAATCGGTATCGATCATGTTGGAATCGCCCGTGGGTGCCGGTATCCCTTCGCCGGCGTCGGCCTCATCCTTTTTTTCGTTATCCGATGTACGCGTCAAAGTCCTTCTCCATCGTTGTCTTTCATCATGAGTAACGTTTTCGTTCCTGCAGCCATCTCTCATCAACGACATGAGTGGTCAAACGCGTGTAATCCGGAGTGGATCCGGCGTATTCCGGGGGGCAGGTCAGAAGGGGCGACGGGTGAAATGGCTGGTGCGGTAGCGTCCACGGCATACGACGCGATGGCATGCCTCTGCGAATACCTCGCCGCACCGATGCATTTCTCCAGTGGCCGAGCGAGTCGGCTGGCGTCCTCATCCATGACCTGACCAGCGTTGCCCGGGCGCGCCATGATAAAGGCATACACCGCGATAGCAACCGACAATGACCACCCGGTCCATCAGGCCAGACCGATGTAAACAGGCCTTCCACCAAAGAACACGTTGTAAACGCGCATCCATGCCGGTTTGCGCGCTACCCTGTAACGACACTCATCAATGCAGGAAGACCGATGAAGCGCTTTTACAATGACGCCGATGCTGTTGTCGATGAACTGCTGGCAGCAGAGGCGCACCTTCGCTCTGTTCGACTATCGACCCATGCCAGTGGCATGCGCATCATGGTGCGCGCCGACTGGTGTCGTAACGAACAGGGAGCAGACAAGGTGGCTGTGCTCTCCGGAGGGGGCGCAGGTCATGAACCCGCGCATGCCGGATTTGTCGGTGAAGGCATGCTGACAGGGGCGGTATCCGGCAGCATTTTTGCCTCGCCCAGTGTCGAGGCCGTACTGGCGGGGATTCGGGAAGTCTGTGGCACGGCCGGCTGCCTGTTGATCGTCAAGAACTACACCGGAGATCGCCTGAACTTCGGCCTGGCTGCCGAACGCGCCAGACTCGAAGGACTGAAGGTGGAAATGGTGATCGTGTCCGATGATATCGCGCTGGACGATGTGACCCAGCCCCGCGGCATTGCCGGCACCGTTGCCGTGCACAAGGTGGCGGGCTATTACGCCACCCAGGGGCACTCCCTCTCGGAGGTGGCACGCCTGGCAGAAGACGCTGCCGGCCGACTGATGTCGATGGGCATGGCGCTGGAAGGCGCCGCCCTGCCCGGTCAGACACGTGAGGAACGACGCCCCGAACTGGGGCTGGGCATTCATAACGAAACCGGCGCCCGGGAGGTCAGCCCCGACAATGCCCGCGATGCCCTCAATCTGGTGCTCTCACCGCTGCTGGAGGCGATGGATGCCCGGCACGGCAAGCGTGTTCCGCTCATCGCCCTGCTCAACAACCTGGGCTGCTGTTCCAGTCAGGAGATGAGCACGCTGACCTTTGACCTGCTCGATCAGCTGGGACCGGAGCGGCTACCCATGCTGATCGGCCCTGCGCCGATGATGACCTCGCTGGACATGCACGGCTTTTCCATCACCCTGCTGCCGTTCGAGGATGATCTGGCCACCGCGCTGAGCGCCCCTTCCACGGCTCCCGGCTGGCCCGGCATTCGTCATGTGACGGCACCGGCCTGGTTCGAGCCGGACACACGCGATGAACAGCGCGCCCTTTACGATAATGCGCCACAAAATGATGCCATGACGGCCTGCCTGAACAAGGTGCTGGTGGCCATCGGCGAGTCACGGGAGGCCCTGGATGAGCTGGATGCCAGAACGGGGGATGGCGATGCCGGCAGCAGCCTGAAGGAAGGCGTGGATGCCATTCAGAAGGCTCTCCGGCATCAGCGCCTGCCGGCTGACAACTGGCCGGCACTGCTGGCCGGCATCGGCGAACTGCTGGCGCGTGACATGGGCGGGTCCAGCGGCGTGCTGCTGTCCATCCTGTTCACGGCCAGTGCCGCCGAACTGGCCAATAACGACGACTGGGCGCATGCCCTCACCCAGGGTGCCAACCGCATGCAGACCTATGGCGGCGCACAACCGGGGGATCGCACCATGATGGATGCGCTATGGCCGGCCATCAGGGCGCTTGAACAGGGCAAGGGGCTGGAAGGCGCCGCACGTGCAGCCCGCGAGGGGGCCGAATACACCGCCACGTTGGCAAACGCCGGTGCAGGCCGGTCGTCCTATGTGCCGGCCGACCGGCTGGAAGGCGTTATCGATCCCGGCGCGGAGGCCATCGCCAGAGCGTTTGAAGCGCTGGTTTAAGCCGTGTCGTGGCGGCCCTCACGCGAGGGCCGCCCGGCCATCCCTGCGACCGCCGCCGCCAGCGCCAGTCCGAGCCCCAGCAGGGCAACGCCATTCCATTCAAGGTGCTGGTACGCCCACGCAGATGCCAGAGAGCCTGCGGCGCCCCCCAGAAAATAACAGGTCATGTAGCCGGCATTCAGGCGATTGCGGGCAGCCTGATCCAGCGAATAAATCAGATTCAGATTGGTAATGTGGACCGCCTGAACGGCCAGATCCAGCAGGATGATGGCCAGCACCAGAATGGCCAGTTCATGGGGCGCCCACCACAGCAGGCCCCAGGCCAGTACCAGCAGAACCAGCCCGCCCAGAGTGGTCTGATGCCCGCGCCCCTGGTCCACCAGATGACCGGCCTGACGTGCGGCCAGCGCACCGGCAGCGCCTGCCAGCCCGAAAAGCCCAATGGCGGCATCGCTGTAATGATAGGGTGCGCTCGACAGCAGGAAGGCTACCGAGGTCCAGAGCGCACTGAACATGGCAAAGCTTAAAAACCCCAGCAGGGCACGCTGGCGCAGCAGGCCATGTTTCACGAACAGATGGCCGATAGAGGCCAGAAGTGCCGCATAGGACATGCGGGTCTCGCTTTTATACGACGGCAGGGCGCGATACAGCACGGCAGCATTGATCAGCATCAGGATGCCCGCGACCCAGTAGACCGTTCGCCAGCTCCCCAGACTGGACAGGGTGCCGGACACGGTCCGGGCCAGCAGGATACCCAGTAACAGGCCGCTCATGACGGTACCCACTACCCTGCCCCGCCGCTCCGGTTCCGCCAGGGTAGCGGCAAAGGGCACCAGCACCTGCGCCACCACCGAAAAAATACCGGTGAGTGCCGTGCCCGCCAGCAGTACCGGCAGGCTGTCGGCATTGGCACTGATGAACAGGCCGGTCGCGGCCAGAAGCATCATGACGCCGATCATGTTCCTGCGATCCAGCAGATCGCCCAGAGGCACCAGAAGCAGCAGGCCGGCCGCATACCCCAGCTGCGCCACGGTCACGATGATACCGGCACTGGCAAAGGACAGCCCCAGCTGATCTGCAATCGTATGAAGCAGCGGCTGGGCATAGTAGTTGCTGGCGACCGCTACACCGGTGGTAATGGCCATCAGCAACACCAGCGGTGCACCGAGCCGATAGGACGGGGGCGGATTCATGAGGGGGTCTCTGTCGGTCGTAGGAGGGGGCCATGTTAGCTAAACTCCCACCAGCCGCAACCGGCTCTCATGAAAAACTGCGCAAGCCCGACACTCCCGGGCGTAGTAACATCATGCATCAAGCGCGCCGCAAGAAGCGTCCATGCGCATCATATACAGGGAATTGTAATGAACCATACAAGCGGCAACACGCAGCGAGGCGTCTCGCTGGCAGCACGAGCCGGATACACGGCCAAGGGCATCGTCTACGTATTGATCGGCGGGCTCTCCGCCATGGCTGCCTTCGGTCTGGGTGGGCAACGAGGCGGCGCCTCCGAAGCAGTGACACACATGGCCTCGAAAACACTGGGAACGACTCTGATGGTGGTTCTGTCCATAGGCCTGCTCAGCTATACCGCCTGGCGCATCATTCAGGCGGTACTGGATTCCGAAGACAAGGGCAACGGCCTGAAAGGCATTCTGGTACGCACGGGCTTTGTCATCAGCGGGCTCACCTACGCTACCGTCGCATGGCGCTGCATCAACCTGTTGATGCAAAGTGCCAGCTCCTCCTCAAGCACCTCCCAGCGCACGGCCATGGTCATGCAGCACCCCGGCGGGCTGATTGCCATCGGTGTTCTGGGCATTATCGTGGCGCTTGTCGGCCTGCGTCAGTTTCAGCGCGCCATCAAACGCAGTTACCGCAAAAGCTGGCATACCGAAAAGATGCCGGAACATCAGCTCAGGATCGCTGATGCCATTGCCCGCTGGGGGCTGTCGGCCCGCGGCGTGGTCTTTCTGATCATTGGCGGATTCCTGTGCCTTTCAGCACTTCATACGGACCCAAGCCAGGCCAAGGGGCTGGGCGGTGCGCTGACAACCGTGGCCCAACAGCCCTTCGGCCCATGGCTGCTGCTGGCCGTCGCGCTGGGGCTTATCGCCTATGGCGGGTACTGCTTTGTGAATGCCCGATACCGCACGACCAGCGCCTGACACCAGGACAGGACTCATCCGTGCTAAAGCTACCGGTATAACCTGCGATAACATTGCTATCGGGTAATTCCTTCTCCACATCGGGCCACGCCATCATGGAACGCTTCACTTACTCGCCCTTCCGTCTGGCCATTGCGGCCGGGCTTGCAGGGTCCGGAGCACTCCTGGTGGCCTTCCTCTTGTTCAGTGCCCTTCAGCAATGGCGCATTACACATCAGGCAGGCCATGAGCTTCAGCTCGCCAGGCTGACCATGGCCGGCAGTGAACTCGTGCATCAACTGCAGCGCGAGCGTGGATTATCTGCAGCCGTACTGGGTGATGACAGCGCCACACTGACCCGGCAATTGACGCGCCAGCGTACAGCGACCGACGAAGCCCTCTCCCGCTGGCAGGCAACCTACACTTCCCTGCGTGATGCACTGCCCGAATCGCTTGAACATACCAGCAACGACATGATGCACCAGCGCCTGGATGCGCTTGGCAGCACGCGTGAACTTGTCGATGCCCACCACTACGAGCTGGATGGGCTGCTTCGTTACTACACCGAGATAAACCGCCATCTGATAACTGATCTGAAGGACGCCTCCACCCATACCGATGACATCATGATCAGGCGCCAGTGGCTCAGCTGGTACAGCCTGGCCCTGCTCAAGGACGATGCCGGCCTTGAGCGCGCCCTGGGGGCCTGGGCCTATGCCAACGATGCCATGCCGACGGCACAGTTCCGCCGTTTCATGTCGCTGATCCGGCAGCAGAGCAATTACCTCTATGCCTTTCGCATTCAGGCCTCTCCCGCCATGGTGCACAGTGGCGAGGCTGTGATGGAGGCCGTCAATGAACAGGACATCGAGGCCGAACGAGACTGGATTGTGCGCCAGGCGGGCCATGGCGGATTCGATCGCGATCCCTCCCGGTGGTTCAGCCTTCAGACCACCCGCATTGATCACCTGCACACCCTGGAAGGCCGGGTATTTCATGCGCTGAAAGACACCCTTGATCGCCGCGATGCTGATGCCGAACACGCCCTGTGGTCTATGGCTGCTGCCAGTATTGCCCTGACCGCCGGCCTGATGGCTGCCGGTATCTACCTGTGGCGGCGTCGGCACCAGCTGCTGTGCCGACAGGCCCCTGACGACTGATCCATCGAGCGGTCCTGCCCGATCACCACCGCACCGCGACGCGCTGTTCATTCAGGGTCGTGACGTCCCAGCTCCCACCATGTCGGCAACAGCGCCTGCACCTCGGCCCGGTCAAAGCGGTCATCCATCAGATGAATGACGCCGGTATCCTCGGGCGTTCGAATCACTCGCCCGGCGGCCTGCACCACGCGCGTCAATCCAGGGTACAGGTACACGTAATCGTAGCCATGACCCAGGTACTGATCGAGCCGTCGGCGCATCGCTTCATTGACCGGGTTGACCTGAGCAAGTCCCAGCGTGGCGATAAACGCTCCAATCAATCGCGTGCCGGGCAAATCAATGGCCTCGCCGAAAATGCCGCCCAGCACCACAAACCCGATCCCCTGCCCGCCTTCCTCGAAACGAGCCAGAAAGGCACTGCGGGCGGACTCGTCCATACGGGCGTCCTGCGCCCACACCGGGATGGATGGAAAGGCCTGCATGAAGGCCGCCCGCGCGTCACGCAAATAGGCATAACTACTGAAAAAGGCCAGATAATTGCCGGGCTGCTGCATGAACCGATCAGCCATCACCCTGGCCATCGGTGCCAGTGAGGCTGCCCTGTCGCGGTAGCGCGTTGATACATGTCGCTCCACATGCACCTGCAGTTGTCCGGCGGTAAAGGGGGACGCTACCGAGTGGTATGTCGCCGTTTCAAGCCCCAGCAGACGTCGATAATAGACCGCCGGGCTCAGGGTGGCAGAAAACAGCACCACAGACCGGGCCGCCTGCCAGCGAGGGGCCAGCAGAGCGGCCGGCAGCACACAGCGAAGGCTCAACCGGGTATCACGATATCGGCCACGCGCCGGAGTGATAACCTCAAGGTCCGCCATGAAGTGGTCTTCGTCAACGCGCTCGGCCAGGCGAATCAGGTGCAGTACATCGAAGTAAAGGTTCAACAGGTCACTGTCCAGCGGCAATGGCGAGGTCGCCATCATCTCGGTCAGCGTCGCCGAGATTCCTTTAAGGGCCCGAATCATCCCGGTGGGCAGTGCCTTTAGCTCACCATACTCGGCAGGCGCTGCCTCCGTACGCTCATCTCCCAGTACCGTTCGGTTCAGGGCCAGCCACTGCCGCTGCAGGCGGTCCATGTCCTGACGCAGAGGGGGCGTGGTCTGACGGCGCACCGCACGAAATCGATGTTGATCCAGATGGGCGGAATACATGCCCCGCACGCGATCGACCAGGTTATGCGCCTCATCCACCAGCACGCCCACCTGCCAGCGTTGTTGCCGCGTCAATGCATGAAGCATGGCACTGAGATCAAAGTAATGATTGACGTCGCCAATGATGACATCCGACCAGCGCGCCATCTCCTGCCCCAGATAATACGGGCAGATACCGTGCGTCAGGGCCTGAGTACGCAGGGCCGGACCATCCAACAGCCCGGTCTGCGTTGCACAGGCCTGGCGCGCGGCCGGCAGGCGATCATAGAACCCTTGCGCCAGTGGACAGGAATCACCGTGACAGGCCAGATCAGGATGCTCGCAGGCCTTGTCTCGGGCGCGCAGTTCCAGCACTCGCACCGGCACCCGGTCGGCGGCCCCCAGCGCAGCAAGGCCATCCAGCGCCAGCTGCCGACCGGTCGTTCGCGCCGTCAGAAAAAAAACCCGATCCAGCCGGTCCGGCATGGCCTTCAGCATGGGAAACAGTGTGCCCAGGGTCTTGCCCAGCCCGGTCGGGGCTTCCAGCAGGGCATGACGCCCCAGATGGGCTGCCTTGTATACGTTCTCGGCCAGCGGGCGCTGGCCGGGGCGAAAATCTGCAAAGGGAAAGGCAAGTGTTGTCAGTGCCTGATCACGTACGGCGCGATGCGCCAGCTCCTGATCGGCAAAGGCCTGAAAGCGTGTCACCTGATCGATGAAGAAATCATCGAGGGCATCGGCACTCCACCACTGCTCCAGCCGGGTTTCCTGCTCGGTGGCAATATCAAAGTAAATCAGTACCACCTGCATGCCATGAAGCGCTCGCGCCCGACAGATCAGAGCGGCATAGACACATGCCTGGGCCCAGTGCAGTGCCCGCTGATTGGCCGGCATGGCATCCAGTGCCCCACGGTGGGTCTTGATTTCCTGCACTTCCGGCCCGTGCGGGCCCTGCATGTCAATGCCGTCACAACGCCCACTGACCTCTACCCGACCCGACCGCGCCGACAGGGTAACTTCGGCTTCGAACGTCTCGCCTCGTCCGGCCGCCACCCGCTGATGCCCCTCTACCCCCTCCTGCGCGGTCGGCGAGGGGGTAAAGCGCAGATCCAGATCGCCGGTACGTGCAGTAAAGTCACACAGGCTTCGCACCGCGACCCGGTAGGGTGATGCCTCGATACCAGGCTCGCTCATGGATCTCCCTTGTCGCTGTCATCCCAGCGTACATGGCACACCTCTGCCGGTAGATCGTGCCGGGCAAATACCGCCAGCCAGCGTTTCTGGTTGTCCTGCAACCGATCCCCGGGCCCCTTGACCTCGATCATTCGATAGCGCTGCTTCGCCGGCTCGAACTGAATCAGATCCGGGAAGCCGGCCCGGTTGGCCTTGATGTCGTGCAAGAGTCGCGTGAATATCAGTTTCAGATGCGCTGCCGGAATGCAGGCAAGGGCAAGGTCCAGCACCTGGTCAGATAGCCCCCATACGACAAAGGGCGACTGCAGTCCGGCCTTTTCTGACCGCATTCGGGCAATCCAGTCCATATACCGGCCATCCTCCAGACGCGCCAGCGCCTGATCAAACAGCGCCTTTCGCCGATGTACAAAATCCGGGCGGAACAGATCGGCCGGCCCATGATGAAAGGGGTGAAAGAACGCCCCCGGCATCGGCGCAAACAGGGCGTCCCAGCAAAGCAGGCCAAACAGGGTGTTGAACAGGGCATTTTCAACATACACCACCGGCGCATCCGGTGTGGTAAAGGCCTCGGCCACCGCACGTTCCACCGAGGCACTGCGAGGCAGTGTCACCGTGCAGGAAGGCGTCGCCGGTGGTGGCGCATCCGGTACCAGCACATGCCCCAGCCGTTTGGCCAGCCGGGGGCGAAGGCGCGCCAGTTGCTGTGCCTCCGCTTCACTGATGGGGGCTGCCCACGCTGTATCCGCCAGAACCCAGGCGGCCTGGGGGTCCTGTTTTTCAAGCAGGCGCAACCGGCGCATTCGCGCCTCACCGTCACCACTTTGCTCAAAGGCGGCCAGTGCGGTCTCCGTTTGCTGCTGTCGCTGCGCGGCAAGACCCAGCTGATACAGCAGCCGGTCCCGCCGCCCGGTCAACCAGGCGTTATCTGCGGCCACCTCGGGCACACTGGGCAATAATGCATTGGGGGATTCACCGGCATCCAGCGCCTCACGCTGGGTACTCAGGGCCAGATAAAGATCGATATCGGCCCGGCAGTGAAAGGCGCGCGCCGCCTCTGGAAAGGCGACTGTTTCAAAGCGGTAAACGCCCAGCTCGGCCAGCACGAATTCTGACCAGTGCTGCCGCAGGTTACCGAAGAACATCAGGCGTAGACGCAGCAGGATCTCACTGCAGGTCAGGGTGTAAAGCGGCTCGGTCGTGGCCGACGCGCACCAGTGATCAAAGGGAGCCGGGGCCATGCCGCACCGTGCGATCAATGCCTCAACCCGGTCGCCCTTGCTGCGGCCAGTCACTCCCTCCCGGTGCGCCAGCGTACTGACATCGGCACTGCTCATCAGCGGAGCAGCCTCGGGCAGTGACAGGGCAACGTTACGGACCACCAGTCCCTCCTCAATCAAGGGTGCCACCGCGGCGGCGGTCGATCCGATTTCCGGGTAGTTCAATCGATGGTGACGAAAGTGATCACCCTTGCGCATCGCCATGCGGACCAGCAGCGCCCGGGCTGGTTCCGGCAGGTCATGAAAGGCGGTAATGAACGCGGCTTCAGCGCCTTCCAGCAGCGGTGCATAGCGCGCCGTCAGCCAGTCGAGCACAAAACAGAAATTACGCAGGTAATAATGGGGGTCGTCCAGTACCGGGCGAGACATCGAGACCTCATGGCGGCGGCAAAAGCACTGAGCAGATATACAGCAGTCTACCCTGCCTTGCCGTCGCGGCCAAACGTCGCTCCCCTCACCGGGCCGGGATTTGCTACATTGGCACCCTCTGACGGTTTATCCTTTCTACTGCGCTTCAACCACCCAGGATGTTTACGTGAACGAGCCAACTTCCCCTCCTCGCCAGAAACGTGGCTGCCTGATGCTGATGCTCGGCGCCGTGATTTTCGTGGCGATTGTCTACACCATTCTGATTTATCTGATTCGCGCCAATCAGACCCCGGAACAGCAGGCCAATGAACGTCAAACCGTAACGCGCTGCTTTGATCGGCTGGAAACGGCGGATAACGACGCGCAAAGAGCCTCGATTCGTACCAGTTGCGAGGAAATGGCCGAGCAGTATCAGGACAAGTACAAGGAAGCCCCGTAATACGGGGCTTCCAGACGAGCGTGACAGACAGTTGCTGACCAGGCTCAGTTGGGCAGGCGGTCTTCGTCGTCCTCGGCATCCGAGGGCGTCACCGCGCTCATGTCGTCGTCATCATTGAAATCAAGTGACTTGATATTACCTTCGATACCCTCGGCATCGGCATCGGTAACTTCCAGCTCGTTTTCAAGCTGGCGTTCCTTCTCTTCCAGCAGCGCCTCGTCCCGATCACGACCGCCGGTAACGGCCATACTGGCCTCGTCCTCGAATTCCTGAGGAAGCTGCTCGGCATCCATGGTATCTGCCGTGCCGCTCATGGCGTCTCCCTGAACGTCGTCATCGGACGCGGTGACAGGCGGCTCATAATCGATATCGGTTTCTGAAAGCGGGGGTTGTGGCGTTGAACGTTGCTGTGCCATGAAGTCCTCCTTGTCGCGTTGGCAAATGCACCGCGTAAAGTGTAGGCCATGAAACTTGATTCTGGACGAGAATCCGGTTTCGACCCATCTTTCAGGTATTTCCTGTTCGCGGAGACCCGACATGACCGCTTCCCTCCCGTGCCTTGTCGCACTTGTCCTGGCATCATTGATCGTCGGCGTATCCCCTGCCCTGGCCGAGGTAACGCCGTCTTCCATGCAGCAAGGCGATACACGGGCCCAGGCGCAACAGCGGTTGAAGGCACGACAGATCGATAGCCAGCGCACCCGGGTTGAACGTCAGGCACGTGATCTGCACCGTGCTGAACGACAGGGACGGGAAAAGGCCACCGGGGAAAGAATGAGGCTGCGGCGGGAACAGCAGACCCTGCGCACCGAGAAAAACAAGGCCGACAACGTCGCCGGTACCCGATAGCAGGCATAAAAAAACCCGTGGCAACAACCACGGGTAACGCACATTAAAACATGACCTTCATTTTATCGACCGCTTCCGGCCGGACTTTAGAAAAGCGTTTGCTGCAGCAGGAAAACATTCAGGGCAATGATGACAGTGGCAATGGTCCAGGCCGCGAGAGTAGTCAGGCGATGATTGACCAGCGAGCCCATCAGTGCCCGATTGGAGCAGAAAAGCAGCAATGGGATCAGTGCGAAGGGAATCCCGAAGGACAGGACGACCTGGCTCATTACCAATGCCGTGGTCGGGTCTACACCGGCAGCCAGAATGCCCAGAGCCGGCACCATGGTAATCAGTCGACGCAGGTACAACGGAATACTGATCTTCAAAAAGCCCTGCATGACCACCTGCCCGCTCATGGTCCCGACCGATGAGCTTGAAAAGCCACTGGCCAGTAGACCTACTCCAAACAGAATGGCTGCCAGCGAGCCGACATGACTATCAAGCCGGGCAAAGGCTCCTTCAAGTGTCGTGATCGTGACATCACTGCCGAAGAACAGGCCGGCAGCCATGACCAGCATCGCGCCATTGATGAACCCGGCCACCCCCATCGCAATCAGGATATCGATGAATTCGAAGCGAAAGATGCGCTTGCGCTCCTCTTCCGAGCGGCCGACGACCCTACGCTGAGTCAGGGCTGAATGCAGGTAGATCACATGCGGCATCACGGTAGCCCCCAGAATACCGGCCGCCAGCATGACGCTGTCGATGCCCTCGAACCGGGGTACGGTCAGCCCGGTCAGCAGGGCGGCGCCATCTGGTTTGGCTACAAAGACTTCATAACTGAACGCGACGACCACAATGCCCAGAAGCGCTGTAATACCGGCTTCAAGCGGCCGAAACCCCCGCCGCTGCAATTCAAGCAGCGCGAAGGAAAATACCCCGGTAATGACTGCGGCGGGAAACAGGTCGATCCCGAACAGCAGATGCAGTCCCAGCGCACCACCGATGAACTCGGCCAGGTCGGTGGCAATGGCAATGATTTCAGCCTGCACCCACAGCCCCCAGGTCACCAGACGCGGAAAGCGCGCCCGACATACCTCGGGCACGTTCATGCCGGTAGCAATTCCCAGCTTGGCCGACATGGACTGAATCAGAATGGCCATCAGGTTCGACACCAGCACGACCCATAACAGCAGATAGCCGTAGGTCGAACCAGCCTGAATATTGGTCGCGAAGTTGCCTGGATCAATGTAGGCCACGGAAGCGATAAAGGCCGGGCCCAGAAAGGGCAGTAATCCCTTGATGCCGCGCTTGTTGCCATCCAGCGCCGACTGGGCAGCGCGCATGGCACTCAATTCGCCGGGGAGGTAATCGGAGGAGGAATCATTACTCATGAACATGCATGCCTTGCTGGAGAGTCTTTCGCGGGAAATACCCCGGTGCACAAATTAAACCATGGTTAAAAACTGTGGCACAAGTGAAGATTCCGGCACGCGAAGCGGGCTGCCCCGTTGCAGAAACACTTATCAGGCACTTACGCGTTAAAGCTCAAATTTTACTTAAAATAACAAGGACTTTGAAACGCTTGTGTTACGCTCGAATACGATGAGTTGTGAAGCCTCATCGTATTCTTTGCACAACCGATTGGCCGTCTCGAAACTGGGGCGGCTTTTTTTTGTCTGTTACTCGGGCTGCGTCCCCGTCTGATTGACGTAAATCAGATCCCACACGCCATGCCCCAGACGCTCCCCACGCTGTTCAAACTTGGTCAGGGGCCGAAACTCGGGTCGAGGCACATAGACGCTACCTTCCGGTGCCGTGTTGGCAAAAAGAGGAGAGGCTTCCATTACCTCGGCCATGTGCTCGGCATAGGCCTCCCAGTCGGTCGCCATGTGAAAGCGGCCCTCAGGCTTCAATACCCGCGCTACCCGCGCCAGAAACTCCGGCTGCACGATACGGCGCTTGTGGTGCTTTTTCTTCGGCCAGGGGTCAGGGAAGAAGAGCTGCAGCGTATCGATGCTGTCTGCCGGCAGTGCTTCATCCAGCACCCTCAGTGCATCCTCGCGAAAGACCCGCAGATTGGTCAGGCCGGCCTTGTCAGCTTCATCAAGCAGCTTGCCCACACCGGCCACGTGAACCTCGATGCCGATAAAGTCGGTATCAGGATGCGCCATCGCCTGATCGAGCAGGGACCCCCCCATGCCAAACCCGATCTCCACCACGCAGGGGGCTTCACGGCCGAACAGGGCCTTCAGGTCAAGCCGCCCCTGGGCCAGCTCGAGGCCCAGACGGGGAAAGACCTCTTCCACACCACGAGCCTGGGCGACCGTCATCCGGCCGCCGCGCAGAACGTAACTCTTGATTTCACGGCGCGGCGCGCCAGTGTCCGGGATATCGGTCCCGGTGCCGTTCGAATCATTCATGCCTGCTACTCAAAACGATATATTCAGGCGTTGATACGCCCTTCAGTGGGAGAAGATGCCCGGGCCAGGGTGCGGCGCGGCATACGCTCGGCAAGCCAGGCATTACGACCGGCCTCTACCGCCTGGCGCATGGCACGCGCCATGACCACCGGCTGCCGGGCGTGAGCAATGGCGGAGTTCAGCAGCACGCCGTCGCAGCCCAGCTCCATGGCCAGCGCCGCATCCGAAGCGGTCCCGATCCCGGCATCCACCAGCACCGGCACGCGCGCATGATCAATGATCAAGGACAGGCTATGCGGGTTCAACAGCCCCTGCCCGGACCCGATCAGCGAGCCTAGCGGCATGATGGCGCAGCAGCCCATGGACTCGAGTTCCCGCGCCACGATCGGGTCATCGCTGGTGTAGACCATGACGTCAAAGCCATCATCAATCAGGGTGCGTGCCGCGCTCAGGGTTTCCATGACGTTGGGGTACAGCGTGTGCTCATCACCCAGCACCTCAAGCTTGACCAGGTTATGGCCATCCAGCAGTTCACGGGCGAGCTGACAGGTACGCACGGCGTCACGGGCGTTAAAGCAGCCGGCCGTATTGGGCAGGATGGTATAACGCGTCGGCGGAATAATATCCAGAAGGTTCGGCTCATCGGGATTCTGGCCCAGATTGGAGCGACGCACCGCCACGGTCACGATTTCAGCACCACTTTCGGTAATCGCATCACGCGCCTGGTCGAAGTCGCGGTATTTGCCGGTGCCTACCAGCAATCGGGAGTTAAAGGTCCGACCTGCGATGGTCAGCGGCGCATCCAGCCGAGTTGACTCGGTCATGAGACTCTCCAGTAATAGCGTTGATGTCCGGCAATAAAGAGTGGCGTTCAGCCGCCACCGATGGCGTGTACGATTTCAACCTGGTCGCCGTCGGCAAGCGTAACGTCGGCGTGGGTAGAGCGTGGAACAATGGATTCATTGAGTTCAACGGCAACCCGTTTGCCGGCAAGTCCCAGGGTGTCAAGCAGTTCGGACACGGTTCGCGTGTCCTCGAGGTGCTGCCATTCACCGTTAATAAGCAACTGCATGATGGGTTTCCTGTTCCTGAGCCTGAAGCAGGCCGCGCCAGTATAGCGAAAAGAGAAAGGGCGAGCACATGGCCCGCCCTCTCACCGTCCGGCCATCAGGACTTACCAGACGTCCTTGTTGTAGTCACCGGCACCCCGGGACAACTGATCAAGCACCTTGCCCTCGAACTCGGGCTCACGAACACCCGACTTGCGCTGGCGCTCGTAATCCTTCAGCACAAGGAACGCCACCGGTGCCAGCAGGATGATGGCAATCAGGTTGGTGGTGGCCATCAGCCCCATCGCGAAGTCGGCAAAGGCCCAGACAAAATCAAGCTGTGCCACGGAACCGATCATCACCATGGCCAGCACGGCAATGCGCAGGGCATTGATGGCGAACGCGGGCTTGCGCTTGAACAGATACCCGATGTTGATTTCGCCGTAGGCATAGTTGCCGATAATCGAGGTAAAGGCGAACAGGAAAATCGCAACAGCAATGAACCAGGTACCAAACACGCCCAGGTGATCACCCATGGCCTGCTGGGTCAGGGTAATACCTTCGATTTTCTGGCCCGGGTTGCTGGTCATCAGCTGATCGTAGACACCGGACAGCAGAATCACGACCGCCGTGCAGCTGCAGATCACCAGCGTATCAACAAACACACCAAAGGACTGCACAAGCCCCTGTGCAGCCGGATGCTTGACGCTGGCCGTTGCTGCCACGTTGGGCGCCGAACCCATGCCGGATTCGTTGGAGAACAGGCCGCGCTTGATGCCGTTTTCCATTGCAATCTTGATGGTATATCCCACTGCGCCACCGACGGCCGGGCCGTAACCGAAGGCACTCTTCACAATCAGCGCCAGCATGTCGGGCACCTGACTGATATTAGCAAACAGAATGAACAGCGCCACCAGCAGGTAGGCAATGGCCATGACCGGTACGATCTTTTCTGCCGTACGTGCCACGGATTTGACCCCACCGAAGATGATCAGCGCCGTCATGGCAACCAGAATGACGCCGGTCAGCCAGGTCGGAATACTGAACGCCTGCTCCATGCTCTGGGCAATGGTATTGGCCTGGGCGCCATTGAAGGCCAGTCCGTAGGCAATCAGCAGGAATACGGCGAAAATAACGCTCATCCAGCGCTTGCCGAGGCCTCGTTCCATATAATAGGCCGGGCCACCGCGGAAGGAACCATCGGCATGAGGCTCCTTGTACACCTGTGCCAGCGTGGACTCGATAAAGGCCGTGGCCAGCCCCACCAGCGCCGTCATCCACATCCAGAAGATAGCGCCCGGACCACCGACCCACAGGGCAATGGCCACACCTGCCAGGTTACCGGTGCCTACGCGGGAAGCAAGCGAGGTGGCAAAGGCCTGAAAGGCACTGATGCCTTCGCCGCTGCTACGCCCGGAAAAGGTGATTCGCCCCATATGACCTAGCAGTCTGAACTGCATGAAGCGCGTGAAAACAGTAAACCACAAGCCTGCGCCCAGCAGCAGATAGATCAGGACGTAGCTCCAGATGAAGTTACTGACCGGATCCATTACCACATGGATGGCACTCTCGATCTGTTGGATGAATTCCATTATTGGCGTGCTCCAGAGTTACCCGTTTTCATTGCAAAAACGATCACTTGCAGTGACGGGTCTTATTAATGTTATGTGGCGTTTATCAATTTACGCGGGGGGAGTGTACACGATGAAGGAAAAAATCGAATGGATGGCCGCCTGTTTTAGCGGATTCATTGGTGTCATGGCAGGGGCATTCGGCGCGCATGGCCTTCAGGGCACCGTCTCAGAGGCCCTGTTTCATGCCTGGGAAACCGCAGTGCGCTATCAGATGTGGCACACCCTCGCCATCATGCTGGTACTGGTCTGGCGACAGCAGCATGCCTTTACCGCACAACGTGCCGCCGTGCGGCTGTGGATGGCGGGCACCGTGATGTTTTCAGGCTCCCTTTATGCACTGACACTCGGCGCCCCGTCCTGGCTGGGGCCGGTAACCCCCGTCGGAGGCACACTTCTGATGGCCGGCTGGCTGACACTGGCCTGGGGCATTTTTCGCCACCAGCGTTGTTAAACCGGGGCCCGGCAGGCCTGATTCGACAGGGCGCACTGACAGGCCCTCATGAAACACCTAGGCTGTGACCTCGGCACTACTGCCCTTTCCATGCGGAAAACGTATTCATGAACCCGATTGTTCACACCATTGTCATTGGCATATGCAGCTACCTGACCCTGATCGTCATACTGAGGCTTTCAGGCAAGCGCACCCTGTCCAAATGGAATGCCTTTGACTTCGTGGTCACGATCGCACTGGGCTCGACGCTGTCTACCGCGCTGACCTCAAGCCAAGTGCCCTTTACGCAGAGCGTTACCGCGTTCGTGATCATCATTTTGCTGCAGTTTATTATAACCTTCACGTCCGTTCGCTCGAAACGCGTCAAGAACCTGGTCAAGTCCAGACCGTCACTTCTGCTGTTCAACGGCAGGTACTGTGAAGACACCCTGCAGCGTGAACGAGTGGTCCGGGCCGAAATCTGCGCCGCCATTCGTGAAAAGGGCATCACTGACGTAGAGAGCGTATATGCCGTAGTGCTTGAAACCGACGGCAGCTTCAGCGTATTACCTCAGGCTGGCAGCAGTAATTCAGCGCTGGAAGGCATCGCCGGCATCCCCGGGCCCACGTAAGCCGTCAGGCAGGGCATGAAGCACGACCTGCTGACAGGGCGTTTCGGGCCGAAATACGGCCCGGTCATGGCCGAGACATCATGGCAGAGCCCCCTTGACGCCCACCATCGGCCCGGTACCGCTACACTACAGGATTCCAGCCAGGTGCTATCCCGGGTACCATTGCCCGTTATGGCCCGCTTCACGTCAGGTACCCATGACCGATCCACTGCCCGATTTCTGCACGCTGTCCCAGACAGGCCCGCTGGCGCCCGTAACCTCATTGGATGGCGTCCTGGGCGACTACATGGCTCATTACGGGCTGGACCACTGCCTGCCGCATGCCAGAACAGTGCACTGCGGCATGATTGATGCCACGGCCTGGCAGTTGTGGGCGCAGGTCTGGTGTCCTCCCGGCCCACGTGGCACCGTGTTCATCGTCCATGGCTATTTCGATCATCTGGGCCTTTATGCCCATATTCTGGAAGCCCTGCTCAAGGCGCACTGGCAGGTCGTACTGTGGGACCTCCCCGGGCATGGCCTTTCAAGCGGAGAGCGTGCCTCGATTACCGCCTTTGACGACTATGTAGAGTGCCTGCACCAGGTGCGCAGCCATGTTGATCGGCAGCGACTGGCACCGACGCCATGGGTTGGTCTCGGGCAGAGTACCGGCAGCGCAATACTCGCCACCGATGCCCTGGCGGATACGCCCACCCCCTGGCAGAGCCTGTGTCTGCTGGCACCGCTGGTACGTCCCAGAGGCTGGCAGCAGACCCGCTGGATACACTGGGCACTCAGCCCCTTTGTCAGCAGCCTCAAGCGCACGTTTCGCCCCAACAGCACCGATGCAGCCTTTGCCAGATTCCTGCGTCAGGATGATCCACTGCAGGCCACGGCCCTGTCGGTGGCCTGGGTCAGTGCCATGAAGGTCTGGATCCGGGATATCCGCCAGCGACCATCCATCTGTCTGCCTGCGCTGATCCTGCAGGGCGAGCAGGACCTTACCGTCGACTGGCGATGGAACCTGCCGCTGCTCAGGGAGAAATTTCCCGAAGCACGGGTAGTTCGCCATACCCGCGCCAGGCATCACCTGGTCAATGAATCACCCGAGATCCGGGAACCTTTGTTCAACGCCCTGCTGGACTTCATTGACGCCCCCCTCACCCCGGCTGAGAGGGACATCACCCTATGACACGCCTCGCTGCCCTGTTACTGATGACGCTGTGGCTGGGAGGCTGCTCCCTGTTTTCCTCCAGTGAAACGCCCAGAGAACGTGATCCCCTGCATGACCTCGGGCGTCAGGTCGCGCATACACTGGCAGAAAAGGCCCCATGGGCCGAGGCTTCCACGCCGGATATCCTGCTGTTGCCACCCACCACCATCGACCAGTTCTTCCCCGCGCCGGTGGGTCACTTCAGGGAAGCCCTGCTGCGTGCAATGCTGACCTCCTCCAGCACACTGCAGGTACTGGCCTGGCCGGACGCCACCCCCCCGGGAGAACTGCAGGCGGATCAGTGGCAACTGCTTACCCGCCTCGACGCCGGCAAGGCGCTGCATCTCACGGACCGCACCCTCTACCCTTATACGCTGGCACTGACCCTTTACCATGGTCATCAGCCTGCCCCGGTGTGGCAACACACCCTTCGCGGCGCGCTGGATGCCAGTGCCCTGAACGAAACCCGACGTTACTGACAGGGTTTGAATCTGCTGTACTGCCTGAAAGGATCTTCCATGCCTCGCTACGCCTCACACCTGACGCCCGATAGTCCGCGCAACCCGTTCCCGGGGCTCAAGGCCCTCGAGCGTCGGCTTGACCGCCGCCTGCCCCATCAATTGGGGTCCAATGAAGGGCTGGACATGCCACACAATGCGCTGGCCACGTTGCTGGGTGAGGAAACCGCCCGTCATGCCCGCGCCTACGGCGATGCCGACGCCTTTGGCGTGCGGACCCGGCTTGGTAAACACCTGGGGCGAGCCATGGATGAACTGATTGTCGATGCCGGCGCAGACAGCCTGATCGCACTGGCACTGCGCGCCTGTTGCGACACAGGAAGCACCGTGGTAACCAGTGCCGGTACCTACCCCACCTTCCGTTACTTTGCTGAAGGTCAGGGGCTTGTAGTGCATGAAGTGGCCTATCGGGATCGCCCCGGCGTGCTCGCGCCGGACCTGATTGCCCTGGATCAGGCGGTGAGGGAGACCGGCGCCGTGATGGTCTACCTGGCCAATCCAGACAACCCCAGCGGCGCGGTTTATACCCAGGAAGAGATCAACACCTTTGCACAGGGGTTGCCCGAGCACTGCTGGCTGCTGCTCGACGAGGCCTATTACGAATTCGGTGCCGAGGTGATCGACAGCCGCCCGCTTCCCAATGCCCTGCGGCTACGCACCTTTTCCAAGGCCCATGGGCTGGCCGGGCTGCGGATCGGCTACGCCATCGCCTCGCCCGAGGTGATTCAGGCGCTGCATACGGTGCGCATTCATTACGCGGTCTCCTCCGTCGCCCTGGCAGCAGCGGAAACCGTACTGGATCATGACACTGAAGTGCAGCAGCACGTGCAGGATGTCATCGACAGACGTACGCGCCTGGCCACACGACTGGCCGATGCCGGCGCTGATGTCATGACAAGCCACACCAACTTTGTCGCCCTGCGCCTGCCCAACAGCGACATGGCCGAAAATATCCAGCGCGACCTGCTTGATGGAGGTGTGGTGGTGCATCGCCCGCCCCATCCGGCGCTGGGACACGTATTACGCATCAGCGCCGTGGAAGATGCCCTGATGCCGGGCCGGCTTGCCCCTCTGATGGAACGCCTGGCCGCTTACGCTTGAAGCGGGCACATTGCCGGGCGATACTGTGCATACATACATGACTCGGGAGCCCGTCGGTCGAATGAACCGGCGGGATCAATCACGAATGGTGCCATCACCCTGTATAAAGCATTGCACGCTGGATGAGCACAGAGTATGCCAGGGCTGTCTGCGTCATATTGATGAAATCGTGGCCTGGGGCGGTCTGAGCGAGACCGATCAGCGCGACATCCTGGCGCGATGTGCGGCTCGTCGCGCCGAACGTGAAAGCCCTCTCACGCCTGCCGGCCTGCATGAAAAAGATTCTTCACGCTGATTGCGACTGCTTCTACGCCGCCGTCGAAATGCGCGACAACCCGGCGCTGGCTGATCGCCCGATCGCCGTAGGCGGTCGCGCCGATCACCGCGGCGTCATCGCCACCTGTAACTATCCGGCCCGCGCCTTCGGCGTACGCTCCGCCATGCCCAGTGCCCAGGCACTGAAGCTTTGCCCGGAACTTGAAATCATTCGGCCGGACTTCGAGAGGTACCGCGCCGTTTCCGCCGATATTCAGGCGCTTTTTTTCGAGCTGACGCCAAAGGTGGAGCCGCTATCACTGGATGAGGCTTATCTCGACGTCAGCGATGTCACCCGGTTTCAGGGCAGCGCCACCTGGATGGCGCGCTGGCTGAAGGAACAGGCGTTGTCGAGGACCGGCATCACGCTTTCAGTCGGGGCAGCGCCCAACAAGTTTCTGGCGAAGATTGCCAGTGACTGGGACAAGCCCGATGGCCTGCGCGTTATTACCCCTGACGAGGCAGACGCCTTTATTGATCAGCTGACCGTGAACAAGCTGCATGGGGTCGGGCCGGCCACTGCCGCCAAACTCGAACGGCTGGGCATCCGCACCTGCCCGGAACTTCGAGACGTGTCACTGGCCCGTTTGCTCGAGAACTTCGGCAAGTTCGGCCAGCGCCTTTATGAACTGTCGCGTGGCATCGATCACCGGGAAGTCAACATTACCCGCGAGCGCAAGTCCGTCAGTGTGGAAACCACCTTCGATCAGGACCTGCCCGACCTTCCGGCCTGTCAACAGGCCGTGACAGCGCTGGTCGTCAAACTCGACGAGCGGCTGGCCCGTCACGAGCATCCCCCGCTGAACAAGCTGTTCGTCAAGGTGCGTTTCAACGACTTCAGCATCACGACCCTTGAAACCAGCGGCGTCACGCCCGGCCTTGAGATCTATCAGCACCTTTTGGATGAAGCCTGGCACCGCCGGGCCAGACCGGTACGCCTGCTCGGTGTCGGCGTACGCCTGACCCCGCCCGATGACTTGAAGCAACTGGGGCTCTTCTAATCAGGCCTCAGCGCAGCCCCAGACGCTTGCCCAGGGAAGGCAGGCGGGTCGAAATGGCCGGTAGCCGCAGACTCATCAGTGCCACCGCGGCCAGCGCGTACCCGGCCCAGTCGGTCATGTCAGCGCGTACGACCCAGAAAAAATGCAGCAGCACCAGCGCCAGCACGAGATAGACCACCTTATGCAGGGGCTTCCAGCGCTTGCCCAGTCGGCGCATGGCCCAGCGATTGGAGGTCAGCGCCATGACCAGCAGCCCCACCAGCGCCAGCATGCCAACAATCACATAAGGGCGGCGCGCGATATCCTGCAACAGCACACTGAAATCCAGCCCCAGAATGAATACCAGATAGCTGCTCAGGTGCAGCAGCGCATAGAAAAATGCCCATAGTCCCAGCTGACGGCGAATGAGGGTAAAGCCCTTCCAGCGGGTCAGTTTCGATAGCGGCGTCAGGCTCAGGGTCAGCAACAGAATCACCAGGGCGCACAGGCCAAACCCCAGCAGCAGATACTTGCCAGGCTCCGGACCGGCCTGCTGAAGCGCAACCTGAGTGCTCCAGTACACCAGTGGAGACAGCGCTGCCATGAAAACAAGCACTCGCCAGAGCAGCAGTACACGCGGCGACGACAGGGTCATCAAAAGTGTTTCCTCAGGTCCATGCCGCTGTACAGCGAGGCTACTTCCTCGTACCCGTTGAACATCCGAGTATCCATGCGGTTGGGGTTGAACAGGGAGTTCGGCAACCGGCGCTCGGTGGCCTGGCTCCAGCGGGGGTGATCCACATTCGGATTGACGTTGGCGTAAAAGCCATACTCGCTGGAGGCAATCTTCTGCCACGAATTCAGTGGCTGGTCACGGACCAGCGATATCCTGACAATCGACTTGATGCTTTTGAAGCCGTACTTCCAGGGAACGACCAGCCTGAGCGGTGCCCCGTTCTGATTCGGCAGCACCCGGCCATAATTGCCTACGGCCAGAAAGGCCAGCGGATGCATGGCTTCATCGAGCCGCAGACCTTCCACATAAGGCCAGTCGATCAGGTTGAAGCGCGATTGCTGCCCGGGCATTTCCTCGGGACGCACCAGCGTCTCGAACCGCACATAACGGGCTTCGCCGGTCGGGTCGGCGCGGCGAATCACGTCCGCCAGCGGAATCCCCAGCCATGGAATCACCATCGACCACGCCTCGACACAGCGCAGACGGTAGATCCGCTCCTCGAGGCGGGAAGGCGTCATCAGCGCTTCAAGCGACAGCTTGCCCGGGTTATTGACCTCACCATCGATCATCACCGTCCAGGGCTCGGTCGTCAGCTGGCCGGCCCGATTGGCGGGATCACTCTTGTCGGTCCCGAATTCAAAGAAATTATTGTAGCTGGTCGCGTCCTTGAACGGTGTGGTCTTGTCGACCGATTGATCCTCGGGCACTACCGCGTCCCATGCCGCGTTTTCCTTCATGGCCGCAAACCAGGCCGGCGCCTCGGCCGGGGTGACATCCTTCCAGGGCGGTTTGGCCCAGGCCGTGCCCGGCAGGGCCGCCGCCAGACCAAGTCCGCCCATCGCCCCCATGAACCAGCGCCGATTGCGGTACATGGCCTCCGGCGTCACATCATTTTCTGTCGGGTCCTGCGGACGTCGTGAACGAATCAGCATGGCGGGGTCCTCCCGTTAAAATACAGCCAGTAAGGTTACTGACCGTTACAAATGCATCAAGTTCCGCACGATGCTTCCTGCGGCGCCGAAGGAAAGGCCGCAGGCCATGCCTTCAGAAAGGCGTGGCAGGCCCGCAGAAGTCTGGCGTCATCAAAACGCGCCCCGGCGAGCTGAATTCCTATCGGCAACCCGTCATCGGTAAAACCGCACGGCAATGAGGCAGCCGGCTGCTGGGTCAGGTTGAAGGGGTAGGAGTACGGCGTCCACTCCATCCAGTCCCGCATGCCGCTGCCCGGCGGTACATCATGACCAGCCTCGAAGGGCGGAATGGCTACACTGGGTGTCAGCATCAGATCATGGCTGTCAAAGAAGCGATCAAGATGGCCATTGAGTCGCGTGCGGGCAGTCTGGGCATCAAGCAGGTCCACGGCACTGAACTGCTCGCCGAAGCGGGCAATTTCCCGAAGCCCCGGATCCATCACCCCGTGATGCTGCGCCGGGATATGACTGAGCTGATTGGCAGAGGCCGACGCCCACAGCACCCGATACGTTTCAAGCGAGCTCTCTATTTCGGGCTCGATGCGCGTGACCGTCGCGCCCAGAGCCTCCAGGCGCTCGGCGGCCTCGCCCAGATGCTCCAGAATCCGGCGGTCCGGTGCGGCACATCCCAGTGTCGGACACATCGCGATACGCAGGCCATCCAGGCGGCCATCGGCCCTGCACTGCTCTCCCCAGTCCGTCGGCTGACCCGGCACGCTGAAGTAGTCATGTGGATCGAACCGCCCGATGACGTTGAGCATCAGCAGAGCATCGTCCACCGTCCGGGTCAGGGGACCAATGTGAGACAGGCTCGCCATGGTACTCGGGGGCCATTGTGGCACCCACCCGAACGTGGACTTGAATCCGAACACGCCACAGAAGGCGGCCGGAATACGAATCGAGCCGCCGGAATCACCTCCCTGGTGCAGCACCCCCATGTTGAGGGCACAGGCCGCTGCGGCCCCACCGGATGATCCACCCGGCGTCCTCGACAGATCCCAGGGATTTCGCGTAATACCGTAAACCCGGCTGTCGGTCACGCCCTTGCACCCGAATTCAGGCGTGGTGGTCTTGCCAAGCAATACCGCACCAGCCTCGCGCATGGCTCGCGCCGGTGGCGCATCCCGAGTACAGGCCGCTGTCGAGGTCGTCAGTGAGCCTTCACGTGCCGGCATGCCCCTGACCTCGGTCAAGTCCTTCATCGAGGTGGGCACTCCATCCACCGCGCTCAGGGGGGATCCGCGCTTCCAGCGTGCTGCCGAGGCACGCGCCGCCTCCCGCGCGCCCTCGTAATCCACATGACAGTATGCATTGACGGCATCGTTGAAACGCTGAATACGCTCAAGGGAGGCGTCGACAGCCTCAACCGGTGTCCAGTCACCGCGCTGAAACCCGGCCACCAGTTCGGTGGCGCTCAGATCGCCCAGTTCATGCTCTACGCTCACATCCAGATCCTGTTATCGTCCATGAATCCAGAGTGTGGTTCAGGCCGGCTTACAACACCAAACGATACATGGCAGGGAAAAGATCCGACCGCCATACTGCGACATCACCTGCTAAAAGCGAGATACCATGGCCCGAAACGTCTGCCTGTTGTTTGATTGCGATGGCACGCTGGTTGACAGCGAACCCCTGCTGGCCGAGGTGCTGACCGAGATTTTTAACGAACTGGGGCTGCCCTTCGTCCCGGCGGATTACATGACCCGATTTCGAGGCACGGCCTTTCCCACCATTCTGGCCACCCTCGAACGCGAACACGGTGACATCACCCCGGATGCCCGGGAAGCAGCCATGCCGGCCATGCGCCGTCGCCTGTATGCCAGAATGGATCAGGGCGTCCCTCGCATTGCAGGAATCGAATCCGCTCTCGAACGTCTGCCCCACCCCAAGGCCGTCGCCTCCAATGGCCCCATCGAGAAGATTCGACGAGCCATGGCCGCTTCGGCGCTGGCGCATCATTTTGGTGATCACCTTTATTCGGCGTATGAAGTGGGTAGCCATAAGCCTGACCCCGGGCTTTATCTGCATGCCACCCGAGCGCTGGCCTTTGCACCGGAAAACGCCATCGTGATCGATGATGCGGCCGTAGGCGTCGAGGCAGGTCTGGCTGCCGGCATGCAGGTCATTCACATCAATCATTTCCCGGATCAGGAAGCGACCCCGGCAGGCGCCCACGCCCTTTACCACATGGAAGAGCTGCCGGCACTGGTCGATCATCTGACCCGGTAGGTAATGAACCTCTTCCGGCAAATGCATTCAAAGCCTGAAAGCCCCTTTTACGTGAGGACACATTAATGAGTAATGATGCCAACCGTTTTATCGATGGCCTGTTCGACCGGCTGAAAACAGCCGAAGAGAAAAGCGGCGAGCGCGATACCGATGCCGAGCAACGTATCCAGCAACATGTCGAGGCACAGCCTGCGGCGCCCTACTACATGGCGCAGACCATCATCATGCAGGAAGCAGCCCTCAAGCGACTACAGCAAAAGGTGGAAGCACTGGAGAAGAAACAGGCTGAACAACCCGCCGGTGGCGGCGGTTTTCTGGCCGGCCTGTTTGGCGGCGGCAGTAACGCCGATGCCGCGCCGGCCTCTCGCAGTGGCAGCGGCCGCGACCGGGTCCCGGGCACCGGTGGCGGCAACGCCGGCATGGCCCCTGGGTTTGGTGCTCGAAACTCCCAGCCAAGTGGTTACGGCGGTTCTCCCATGGGAGGCAGCCGGGGGGGCGGTTTCATGAGCGGGGCATTACAGACCGCCGCCGGTGTCGCCGGCGGGCTGATGCTCGGCAATCTGATGATGGACATGTTCCACGATGACAAGCCCGAGGATGTCGCCAATACGCTCGATGACAATGATACCGGCAGCGACATGAGTGACCCCGGCGCCGAGGACATGGGCGGTGACATGAACAATGACATGGGCCAGCCTGATTTCGCCGATAACGGGGGCATGGATGACCCCTCCCGGTATGACGATGGCGGCTTTGACGATGGTGGCGGCTTTGATGATTTCGGTGGCGGATTCGACGACGTCTGAATACCCGATAAACAAAAGGGGCGGCCAGAAGGCCGCCGCTTTTTTAACCATGAGCCTGCGCGCGACCTACTTGCGCACCGCTTCCTTCTCTGGCCAGACAGTGCCGTCCACCTGTTCGGGGTGCTTCAGCACCCTGCGAGGATCAAAGCGAGGCTCGCGCACGCCATCGCGGCGCTGCTGCTCATAATCCCTGAGCACCTTGAGGGCCACCGGTGCCAGCAGCACGATAGCCACCAGATTCACGGTTGCCATCATCCCCATGGCCAGATCCGCGAAATGCCAGATGAAATCCAGCGACGCAACGGCCCCCACCATGACCATCAGCAAAACGACGATACGCAGCACCTGATCCGCCTGTTTCGCGTGGCGCGGAAACAGATACTCGATATTGACCGATGAATAGGCGTAGTCCGCCAGAATCGAGGTAAAGGCAAACATGAAAATGGCCACGGCAATAAACCAGGTGCCGAATACACCAAGATGGTCGGTCATGGCATCCTGGGTCAGTTGAATGCCCTGAACATCGGCGCCGGGTGAGCCGGCCATCAGCGTTTGATACACACCTGACAGCAGGATCACCACCGCCGTGCAACTGCAGATGATCAGCGTGTCACACACGACCCCGAAGGACTGAACCAGCCCCTGGGCCGCCGGATGACGCACCGTGGCGGTGGCTGCAGCATTGGGTGCCGACCCCATACCGGCCTCATTGGAAAAAAGGCCCCGCTTGACGCCGTTTTCCATCGCTGCCTTGATGGCAAACCCGGCCGCCCCGCCGACGGCAGGACCGAACCCGAAGGCACTTTTGACAATCAGCGCCAGCATCGCCGGCACCTCACTGGCATTGGCGAACAGGATATAAAGCGCCACCAGCAGATAGGCAATCGCCATGAACGGCACGATCTTCTCGGCGGCCTGCGCCACGGACTTGATGCCGCCATAAATGATCATCGCCGTCATGATCACCAGAACAACGCCTGTCAGCCAGGACGGTACCTCAAACGCCGCATCCAGCGCCCGGGAAATGGTATTGGCCTGTGCCCCGCAAAAGGCCAGACCGAAGGCGATAATCAAAAAGACGGCAAACACGCATCCAAGCCAACGCTGTCCCAGGCCGCGCTCGATGTAATAGGCCGGACCACCGCGAAATACGCCGTCTTCATGACGAACCTTGTATACCTGCCCGAGCGTCGACTCGATGAAAGCCGTCGCCAGCCCGACCAGGGCTGTAATCCACATCCAGAAGATGGCCCCCGGCCCGCCGACCCACAGCGCCAGCGCCACGCCTGCCAGGTTCCCCGTACCGACTCGCCCGGCAAGCGATGTAGCAAAGGCCTGAAAGGCACTGACACCATCACCACTGCCGCGACTGGTGAAGGTAACCCGAGCCATGTGACCGATCAGCCGAAACTGCATGAATCGGGTGATAACGGTAAACAAGACACCGACCCCCAGCAGCAGATACACCAGAATATAGGTCCAGATAAAATTGCTGACAGGATCCGTCACCGCATTGACGGCCTGCTCGATACTCGTCAGCCACTCCATGGGCCAGCTCCTTGCAACGTTGTTGTGATTGTTCTGGATACAACAGGACAGCAGCATGCATGACGCACTGCCACTGCCTTAAGCGTTCAAGTATAGATAAGCCCATCTGCAGCGCCACGCCCCGGATCAGGGCACATCAGCCTGTTCTTCAGCGGTCGCGGCAGTTACCGCCACCAGACAGCTGTTGGCGGCGCACCCGCGGGCAAGTTCGGAGGTCGGCCGGTCGGCCGTCAGCACATTCGGATTACCGGCGCGTTCAAGCGGGGTACCGTTGGGAGCCAGCAGGGTATCAGACGGGCTGAACCAGGCACCGGTCGGCAACACAATGACACCCGGCATCAGGGTATCCGACAACGCAAGCCCGGCCAGACACGCTCCGCGGTCATTGAACAGCTTGATACACTGCCCATCGATCAGCCCCAGGGCGATTCCGTCGGCGCGGGCCATGACAGCGACTTCCCGCCCGTGCTGCTTGTGACGGGCACTGGCACCTACCTTGTCGAGCTGACTGTGCAGGCGATGCAGGGGCTGAGGTGACAGGAGATGGAAAGGATAGCGCGCGGCCAGAGGGCTTCCAAGCCACTCCTCGGGAGGCTGCCATGCAGGATGCCCGCCACACTCTTCAAGCCCCATGGCCGCGATAGTGGCGCTGTAAAGCTCGATTCGTCCGGAAGGTGTAGACAACGGGCAGGCAACAGGATCGTCCACGAACGCCGCCAGAGGCGTCTGCACAACCGGCGCCGACGCTGCTTCATCCAGCGTTACCGCGCCCTTTGCAGTAAAGCCCTCAAAGGAAGGCAGCTCCGGAAAACGGGCCTGGTACCCGGCATAGAGATACGCGAGCCAGTCACCCTCGCTGCGCCCGTCTCGAAAGACCTCTTCCTGCCCGATGGCAGCCGTGATACGGGCACAGATGGCATGATCGGTAAGCGCCTGCCCCTGAGGTTCCCGCCCGGCCGGGCTATAGACCAGAGTACGATCATTGGACGAGCCACTGATATCACTGCGCTCCTGAGGCAGGGTAACCGGCAGTACGATGTCGGCCTGCTGCGCCGTCGCGCTCCAGACCGGCTCATGCACGATGACCGTGTCAGGGCGTTTCCAGAGATCGCGCAGGCGGTTCAAGTCCTGATGGTGATGAAACGGGTTACCGCCGGCCCAATAGATCAACCGCACCCTGGGCCAGCGGCGCAGATCGCCATTGACGCGATAGGGCTGCCCGGCGCTCGCCAGCATATCGCCCAGTCCGGCCACGGGAATACATGATGAGACAGGGTTAATCCCCTGGGAAACGCCCGGTGCCTTGAGTGGACGCACCGGCTGACCGACCGAGTTGACCGATCCCAGCCCGAAGGCCACCCCTCCACCCGGGGCCCCTATATGACCAAGCCAGGCTGCCAGCGATACCGCTGCCCAGCAGGGCTGCTCGCCGAACCGTGCACGCTGCAGGGACCAGCTCATGGCAATCAGGGGCCGTCGAGCTTCCGCCAGCTGGCGTGCCAATGCCTCGATACGGGCTGGTGACATACCGGTAATTTCCGCGGCCCATGCCGCATTGCGTACCGTTCCGTCGTCTTCACCCAGCACATGCCGAGCCAGTGCCTCATGGCCGGTACAGTAGCGGGACAAAAAGTCATGCTGCCCCTGCCCAAGGGCTTCCAGCTCTCCGATCAGACCAAGCATCAGCGCCGTGTCAGTGGTTGGACGAAGGGGGATATGCGTTACGTTCGGCCAGGCCGGTGCATCAGCGGCATCCGGCGACACCACAATCAGCGTCATCCCCCGCCGACACGCCTTCTCAAGCCAGGATCGCGCCGTATGGGCAAAGACACCGCCTGCATCACATCGGGTATTACCCGGCCGGAACCCCCCAAGCGCCAGCATCACATCCGTATGGGCAGCAACCTGATCCCAGCCAGGGGCACAGGCATTGGTATCTCCGAATGGGGCGCCCAGCACGTGAGGCAGCATGACGGCACCGGCACCATAGCTATAGGAATGTTCCGAGCAGGAGAAGCCGCCAAACAGGTTAAGCATCCGCTTGATCTGGCTCTGGGCATGATGAAATCGTCCGGCACTTCCCCAGCCGTAGCTGCCGGCGTAGATGGCGTCATTGCCATGTTCACCAGCCACACGCTGAAGTTCATCAGCAACAAGACGGGTCGCTTCCGCCCAGCTGATCGGCTCGAAGCTGTCCGCTCCCCGCCCGGCCCCGTTATCTCCCGATCGCCAGCCACGCCGCACCATGGGGGCCTGTACACGGACCGAATGAGAGGCCAGTTCGAGAAATTCCTCGCCGGACAGGCCCGGCGCCGGATCATGAGGATTGATTGAGGTGCCTTGCGGGCCGAGCGGCCAGGTTCCCAGGTGAGTCGAAAACCAGGACGCCTCCGATGAGTGAGCCATTCAGCCAGTACCCCGTGCGCACAAAAGAGCCGTCAGACTGCCAGTCCCTGCCCGGTGGTTCAACACAGGCCACCCGGGAAGGAACCGGCATGGACTCTGCTGCTCAGCGCGCAGGCTGAGCCATTGCATGAAGCCACTGGGCAGCATCATCGAGCATATAGCGCCCCTGATCGATGGCTCCGGCCATGACAGCGCAGCTGTGAACGGTGCCCAGATAACGACGCCAGGTCACGGCAATTCCCTGCTGTGCCAGACGCATGGCAAACACTTCGGCTTCATCGCACAACGGATCATGCTCGATGGAGGCCACAAAGGCGGGCGGAAGCCCCCACAGCTCGCCCAGATAAAACGGTGAGGCCGTCGGCGCGTCCCAGTCAAGGCGCGGGTCGTAAAGCAGTGCGAACTGGTTCAGGTCGCTCAGCTCCACCCCATACCCCTGCCCCCAGTGACGTTTGGAAGGCGAATCCGGCGCCGGCGAGAGTCTAAGCCAGGGATACAGCAACATCTGCCCGGCCAGCATGATGTCATCACGCCCGATGCAGGCATGAGCCAGCACAACTGCAATATTCCCGCCCGCGCTGTCACCGCCCACCACGACACGGGACAGGTCTATTTCGTATTCCTCGGGCGCCATGGCAATGGCATCCAGCACGGCCAGTGCATCTTCATGCGCCGCCGGGAACGTGGCCTCGGGTGCCCGTCGATAATCCACGGCCAGTACCTGTACGCCGCTTTCTGAACACAGGTAACGGCACAGGGCATCATGCGTCTCGAGGTCCCCGATAACAAAACCGCCGCCATGAAAATAAAGCAGGGTCGGCCACCCATTCTGTGGCACTGGTCGGTCCGGCTGGTAGGCACGTACAGGAATATCCTGTGCCGGACCGGCCACGGCATAGTCGGTCACCTTGTCGAGCGGTGTTCGTGCCAGCCCGTAGCGGTCACTGCGGGCCTGAGCCTGCAGCCGCATCTGCGATGGGGCCAGCGGGAGCTCCAGCGTCGCCAGTTGCTGCTCGATTTCTGCCATTACCTGACGTGTCTGCTTATCCAATCCCATGCCATTCCCCTTGTACTGTTATCATGAGCCAGCAGCCTGCTCGCCCCTTCCCTGGTATGACACCACACTAGCCTGTTTTAATTAAAATTAGCTAGCTTTAAAGTACTAGATACAAGTATTAGGCCTGCTTACACACAGCCTGTCATGTCAGCCGGGACAAGGCAAAATCGGCAATGGCAGTATCCTGCCCCCCGGTACCAGTCAGATCACACACCGTAATGGCCTGATCACTCCTGCGCCCTGGCGCGCCCTCGGCCAGCAGTACGCCCAGCTCGGTCACCTCAACAGGCACGGGCTCACCCGACCAGGCCTTTAATTCACCGTTATGCTCGCTCTGGGTCCGCGTATCGACAACCATGTGATCGGCACGACTCATCACCGAGCGGTCCAGTTCCTGCTTGTCCGGGCTGTCCGACCCCATTGCCGTCACATGCACACCTGATGGCAGCATATCGCCAAACAGCAGCGGCATGCGAGAGGAAGTAGTGGTCACTATAATATCCGCCTGGCGGCATGCCGCGCCCAGACACCCACCTGACGAATATCACGCACCAGAGTAAGCACCTCGACCTGAAGCCTGGCCTGCATGCCAGCACCGATCACCGTCACACGCTGGCTGTCAGTGCGAGACAGCGCATTGGCGGCCACCGCACCGGCCAGAGCTTCCGACAATACGCCGACGGGCGGCGTAGACATTCTTGAGCAGGACAGACGTTGAATCCATGAACCGACCCGTTGAAAGGCAGCAGGCCCGGTCTCCCGGGCCTGCGTCATTGATGGCATGGCATCGTCAGCTGCCCGATACGCTCGGCATGTTACCCAGGCAGAAGTACTTGGTGTCCAGATATTCTTCGATCCCGGCGTGACCACCTTCCCGGCCCAGCCCCGACTGCTTGATGCCACCAAAGGGCACGGGGGCGCCGGTCATCTTGATGGTATTGACACTGACCATGCCATAATCAAGCCCGCGCATGAACCTGTAGATTCGGCGCACATCATGGGTATACACGTAGGCCGCCAGGCCATATTCCGTATCGTTGGCCGCAGCAATGACAGCCTCTTCATCCTCCCAGGCACACACTGCCGCCACTGGAGTAAAGGTTTCCTCCCGGAAGACCCGCATCTCCGGCGTAATGTCAGCCACCAGCGTCGGCATGAAGAAGTTGGCACCCGGCGCCATGGACTGTTCACCGGCGATCAACCGGGCGCCCCTGTGAACGGCATCGTCGACCAGGGCGCAGGCCATGTCCACGGCACGTGAGTGAATGAGCGGCCCAATGTCGACATCCATCAGACCATTGCCAACACGAAGCTGCTTCATGTGCACCGCAAACCGCTCAATGAACTGCTCATAAATGCTGGCGTGTACAAAAATGCGGTTGGCGGCAAGACAGTCCTGCCCCGCCGTCTGAAACCGAGCGGCCAGTGCCTCCCTGGCAGCCTCGTCCGGGTCCATGTCCGGTCCGACGATAAAGGGTGCATTGCCCCCCAGTTCCAGTGCCATGCGCTTGACGCTTGATGCACTCTGCTTCATCAACAACTTGCCGACCCGCGTAGAGCCCGTAAAGGATACCGACCGAACGCGCGTATCGTTGCACAGCACCTCCGAGACCATTTCGGCATCACCGGTGACCACATTGAAAACGCCAGCCGGAATGCCGGCCCGCTCCGCCAGCTCCGCCAGCGCCAATGCCGAATACGGCGTTTCCCCCGCCGGTTTGACAATGACCGGGCAACCAGCTGCCAGCGCAGCCGCCGCCTTGCGCGTAATCATGGCCAATGGAAAATTCCACGGCGTAAACATGACCGAAATTCCCACCGGCTCACGAAGGGTGCCCAGCATGGCATTGGGCAGGTGGCTGGGAATGGTCTCACCTCCGGCTCGCTTGCCTTCTTCGGCAAACCACTGAATGAAGCTGGCGCCGTAATCCACCTCGCCCCGTGCATCAGCCAAAGGCTTACCCTGCTCCCGGGTCATGATGACCGCCAGGTCCTCCCTGTGCGCCTGCAACAGGTCATGCCAGGCATGCAGCCTGGCGGCACGTTCATTGACACTCAGCGAGCGCCAGTGGGCAAAGGCCTGTTCAGCGGCCGTCACCGAGGCAGTGATCTGATCGCGTTCAAGCAATGCCACATGGCCCAATACTTCATTGGTGGCCGGGTCATCGACGGCCAGATCACGACCCTGGTCACCGGCAGTCCACATACCGTTGACATAGGCCAGCTGGCGAAACAGGCGGGGATCATTGAGTTGCATGAGGTCTCTCCTTCATCAGCGATCCCTCAAGCGTGCGGCAAAACAGCACACAAAACTTTTTGTTACCGGCTTCTACACCTGGGATTTTTTTTATAAACCCTCATGCAGGGTGCGGTTTTTTTGCCACACCTCAGTACATGCAACACGCGCTGGTACGCCGGGCACCTGGTGGTGACATAGAAACGGCATGAAGGGGAAGGGCCGGGTTCGAGAACATGCGAACCCGGCAGAACGTCAGTGTGGCCGCTGACGCCAGCGCAGCAGAGCGTGCAATATAATGCCGCCAAAGGTCGCAGTACCGATGCCATCCAGAGTGAACTGGCCGAAGTGCAGTGAAAAGTTGCCGGCGCCCAGCACCAGAATGACGGCAATACTGATCAAATTGGCGTTATTGGACAGATCTACCTGGTTCTGTACCCAGATACGGGCACCCGCCACGGCAATCAGACCGAAGACCACAATGGATGCTCCGCCCATGACCGGGCCCGGGATGGTCTGAATCACGGCCCCGAACCGGGGCGAGAAGCCCATGACCATGGCCATGACCGCCGCGGCAACGAAAATCAGGGTGGAGTAGACCCGCGTAACCGCCATCACGCCGATGTTTTCGGCGTAGGTAGTGACGCCCGTACCACCCGCCGCACCGGACAGCATGGTAGCCAGCCCATCCCCCAGAAAGGCGCGCCCGGTCCAGGGAGTCAGGTTGCGTTCCGTCATCGCGCCCACGGCCTTGATATGCCCCAGGTTTTCGGCCACCAGAATAACAGCCACCGGGGCAATCAGCCCCATGGCATGCAGGTTGAACGTGGGTGCCGTAAAGGTCGGCATCCCCCACCAGGGCGCCTGGGCAACAGCGGAAAAATCGATGGGGGTTCCCAGCCCGAAGCCATTGGTGAGCAAGGCATACACCCCATACGCGGCAAGCAGCCCCACCAGAATCAACAGTCGCTGAAGCACCCCGCGTGTCAGCACCGCCGCCCCGCCAATGCAAATGACGGTCGCCAGAGCCATCCAGCTTGAAAACGGTGACCCGGAGACACTCTCGACCGCCACGGGGGCCAGATTGAGCCCGATCATCATGACGATCGCCCCGGTAACGGCAGGCGGCATCAAGGCCTCGATCCAGCCGGTGCCGGTGCTCATCACTACCAGGCCGATCAGGGCATATACAGCACCGCAGGCAATAATGCCTCCCAGTGCCATGGCCAGATTGGGATTGGCTCCCTGGCCGGCATACCCCGTGGCGGCCATGACCACACCGATAAAGGCAAAACTCGACCCCAGATAGCTCGGCACCCGACCGCCCACCAGCAAAAAGAACAGTAGAGTGCCAACCCCGGACATGAAGATGGCCACGTTGGGATCAAATCCCATCAGCAGCGGCGCCAGCACCGTCGAGCCAAACATGGCAACCGTATGCTGAATGCCCATTACCAGTGTCTGCGCGCTCGACAATCGCTCATCGGGGGCCACCAGCGCCTGCTCCGAAATACCTACCTTCTTCCAGTGGGGAAACCACGACCCGGCCATAACCCGCTACTCCGCCAATACGTTGTGATAAAAGAGATGCCACCCTGCGCAACGACAGCATCATACCTCAACTCGGCCGAGGTCGGTTTACCGCGGTGCGACCGACAGATGCGGGTAGTGTGCAGCCAGCGTTGTCAGGTAACGCTCGTAATGTCCCTGATAGGCCTGTGACCTGGCCGGATCAGGCCGAGTCCGTGTTGATTCATCCACCTGTACTGCCTGATCACACAGCGTCTGCAGACTCGTGGTGTCTCCCCGGCCTGTCAGATCACACCACCAGGCTTGCAAGGCTGCGCCCAGCGCTGCCGCCTCCCCCGCCACACACACCAGCGGCACATTCATGACGTCAGCGACCATCTGACGCCAGACCGCACTGTTGGCCCCACCACCGACCAGTCGAATGTCGCGGGGTGTGATGCCCTGTGCACGCAGCAGATCCAGCCCGTATCGCAGTCCGAAGGTGGTGCCTTCCATGACGGCACGACACAGGTTGGCAGGCGTGGTGTTATGCGCCGAGAGGCCGATGAAACTGGCCGTGGCCTCGGGCAGCATCGGCACCCGCTCGCCATCGAAAAACGGCAGCACCTGAACACCCTCCGCGCCTGGCGGCGCGGCAGCCACGGCTGACGTAAAGCCGGGCAGGTCCAGGCTCAGCAATGTCTGTACCTGCCGGGTAGCCGAGGTAACGTTCATGGTGCAGATCAGCGGTAACCATCCCCCATGACTGGCACAGAAGTTGGCAATAAGCCCTGGCTCGGCTACCACCGGCGCATCAGCACAGCCATACACCGTACCGGAGGTACCCAGACTCATGGTGATGGCACCAGGCGACAGATTCCCCGTGCCAATGGCCCCCATCATGTTATCGCCCCCGCCGGAAGACACCGGAATTCCCGCAGCAAGGCCCAGTCGAGCAGCCATCTGTGGCGTCAGCATGCCGGCAGGTTCATCCGATGCGATCAGTCGAGGCAGGACCCGTTCAGGGTCAAGCTCCGGCGCCACATGGTGAAAGGCCTTTGTATCCCAGCACCGCGTACGGGTATCAAAGTAGGCCGTGCCTGACGCGTCACCACATTCTGCAACCCGCTCACCGGTCAGGTAGAAGTTAAGGTAGTCATGCGGTAACAGCACGGTGGCAATCCGATCATAGGCAGCACGATGGTGCGCGCGTAGCCACGCCAGCTTGGGCGCGGTATAGCCTGGCTGTGGAACCACTCCCAACCGTGCCAGACAGCCGGCCTCTCCGCCCATGGCCTCGATCAGGGCCGCACACTCGCGAAAGGCCTGAGTATCATTCCAGAGCTTGGCGGGATACACCGGACAGCCGTCAGCATCCAGAGCCACCAGACCATGCTGCTGGCCGGAAATGCCTATGCCACGTACCTGCCGGCCATCAATGCCGGCACGTCGAAGTGCGGTAGCCAGTGCCTGCTCCAGCGCATCGATCCAGACCTGCGGGTCCTGCTCTCGCTGCCCATCAGCACCACTGATCAGCTCATGCGGGGCCTGCCCCTCGCCGACCAGTATCTGTCGGTCAGGGTCGAGCACCACCACCTTGGTGCTCTGAGTGCCACAATCCACACCGATATACATGCCGTCTCCCTGAGTTGTCCTCAGCGCAGCGCCTCGAGCGTGGCCCGGGCTCCCGTTGTATGTAGAAGTGAAAGCGCCGACAGGTATGCCTCGACAAACCGTGGCTCACTGGCCAGGTCACCGAACAGATCCTGATTTTCGATAAAGGCTGTCGGATGTCGTCGGTTATCTGCTGCCATCGCCATCAGGTCATCCTTCAGACGATCCACTATCTCGATGGGCTCGCCCTGCTCATCCTGCCCCTCGGCGTAACGGGCCCAGCTGGCGACCACCGCAGCAGAGCGCTTGATATCACCGCCGCGTGCCAGCTGCTCCCGAATCACCGGCAACAGCCACTTCGGAATACGGTCCGAGCTTTCGGCACACAGCCGAGCCAGGGTGTCGCGAATTTCCGGGTTGGCAAAACGCTCGATCAGCGTATGACGATAGGCCTCGAGATCAACGCCTGGCACCGGACTGAGCGTAGGTGTGGCCTCAAGCGTCATGTAATCCAGCAGAAAATCATTGAATAGCTGATCACTGCAGACTTCGTGGGCATACCGATAACCGGCAAGGTAACCGAAATAGGTCAGCGCCTGGTGACTGGCATTCAGTAAACGCAGCTTCATCAGCTCGTAGGGCATGACGTCATCCACGACCTGAACACCAACGTCTTCGAAGGCAGGTCGCCCCTGGGAAAAATGATCTTCCAGTACCCACTGGGTGAAGGGCTCGCACACGACCGGCCAGCCATCTTCGATGCCAAAGCGCGACGCCACATCGGCGCGATCCTGGTCCGTGGTGACCGGGGTGATGCGGTCGACCATCGAATTCGGGAACGGTACCGACGCCTTCATCCAGGCAGCGACGTCCGGTGCCTTGTGCTCGGCGTAAGCCGTAAACATGGCGCGCGCAACATCACCGTTCCCCTGAATATTGTCGCAGGACATGACCGTAAAGGGCGGCAAACCACGGGACAGGCGGCGGGACAGGGCCTCGACCACCAGCCCGAATACCGTTACAGGCACGGCTCCCTCGGCAAGATCATGCATTACATCCGGATGAGCCAGATTGAATTCGCCGGTCACATGATGAAAGTTGTAGCCTCCTTCGGTAACGGTCAGCGACACGATGCGGGTGCTCTCGGCTGCCATGGTTTCGATGACCATCTCCGGGTCATCCGGAGCGTACAGATAACGTACCATCGAGCCGATTACCCGCGCTTCGTACTGCCCATCGGCATGCTTTTGCACCAGCGTATACAGCCCATCCTGGGCGGCCAGCACATCCCGCATTCGAGTATCGGAAGGCATTACACCGACGCCGCATATGCCCCAGTCCAGCGCCTTGCCTTCATTCATCAGCCTATCGAGATACATGGCCTGATGCGCGCGATGAAAGCCGCCCACACCAAAATGCACGATGCCGACGGATACCTGGCTGCGATCAAAACGAGGAACATCAACTCCTTCAAGGGCATTCAGGGTCGTTGCTGAAAGTGCCTGCATGGGTATCTCCCTGGTGGCTTTTAATCAAGTGGTCAGACTGTCGTGGTCGACATTGCGTGAGTACGGGGCAGAGCCAGTTCGGTCTCGGTGTCAAACAGGTGCAGCTGGTCGCTGTCACAGGTCAGCGTCAGCGTATCGCCAATGCTGACGCGAGTATCACCATCAAGCTGGGCGGTAATGCGATGACCATCAACCGTCATCTGGACCATGGTGACCGCCCCCAGAGGTTCGACCACATCCACCTCACCGGTCAGCAGAGCGGCACAGTCATCGGCATCGGTGGGCCGCAGATGTTCCGGTCGAATACCGGCCCACAGGGTCTGGCCCCGGTGACTCGACAGATCCTGACGCTCGGGGCTGGCCAACAGTCGAGCCGTCGGCCCGGTGAGCATCATGCCGTGCTGACCAAGCGTCATCTTCAGAAAGTTCATGGAAGGGGTGCCGATGAACCCGGCCACGAACAGGTTGGCAGGACAGTGATACAGCGTATTGGGCGTATCAATCTGCTGGATTCGACCATCTTTCATGACCACGATCCGCTCGCCCATGGTCATCGCTTCGGTCTGATCATGAGTTACATAGAAGGTCGTGACCTTGAGCTTGCGGTGCAGTTTGATGATCTCGGCCCGCATGTCCACTCGCAGCATGGCGTCCAGATTGGACAGTGGCTCATCCATCAGGAAAACCTGCGGACTACGGACTATGGCACGCCCCAGGGCGACCCGCTGCCGCTGCCCACCGGACAGGGCCCGTGGCTTGCGGTCCAGCAGCGCGGTAATACCAAGAACCTCTGCGGCCTCTTTAACGCGCTTCTGGATATCTTCCCCTGGGTACTTCTTGAGCTTGAGCGCAAACGCCATGTTGTCAAAGACCGTCATGTGCGGATAAAGCGCATAGCTTTGAAACACCATGGCGATATCACGATCCCGGGCAGCGACCTGACTGACATCCCGGCCATTGATGCGTATCTCACCGCCGGTATTGGCCTCAAGGCCTGCAATCATTCGCATGGTGGTGGACTTGCCACAGCCCGAGGGCCCCACCAGCACGATGAACTCCCCATCGCGGGTTGTCAGATTGAAGTCATCAACGGCATTGGCGGCAGCACCCTTGCTGCCACTGCCGGGATAGCGCTTGGCAACGTTATTGAGTTCGACAACGGCCATGTCCTGCTCCTGTGCGTAATCCGGCGAGCTCCAGGCTCGCCTCATGTAAAGAGAAGAGCCCGGGTTACTTCACCGCGCCGAACGTGAGCCCGCGCACCATCTGTCGCTGGGCAAACCAGCCGAGGACGATAATCGGGGTAACGGTTAATACTGACGCGGCCGACATCTTGGCCCAGAAAAGCCCCTCGGCACTTTTGAACGAAGCGATGAACGGTGCCAGCGTCGCAGCGTTGTGATCCACCATGGTCAGACTCCAGAAGGCTTCGTTCCAGGCAAGAATCAGTGCCAGCAGCCCCGTGGAGGCAAGCCCCGGCAGCGCCAGCGGCAGGATGACCTGCACCATGGTCTGAAGGGTACCAGCGCCATCAATGTCTGCAGCCTCGACGATATCCCTGGGGATATCCTTGAAGTAGGAGTACACCATCCAGACCATGATCGGCAGGTTCATGGCAGCAAACAGCATGATCAGCCCTGCATCCGTGTCCAATAGCCCAAGTGACTTGTAGACCAGAAAGATCGGAATCAGGACCCCGACCGCCGGGATGAACTTGGTGGATACCATCCAGACCAGCGTGAAATCCGTGCGTTTGGAGGGAAAGAATGCCATGGCATAGGCGGCCGGAATGGCCAGCGCCAGCCCGATCAATGTCGATATCACCGAGGTGATCGCTGAGTTCAGAGCGTAGTGCCAGTACCCTGCCCCCTGGTCCAGCGCCGTTCTGAAGCTGTCGAGAGTAGGGCTGAAGATGAACTGCGGTGTCATCGAGAACGCCGTCTGCTCGGTCTTGAACGCGGTCAGTATCATCCAGAGGATGGGAAAGAACATGATCAGAGCCACCAGCCAGCCTACGACTGCCAGCCCGATTGAACGTTTTGGTTCCATCAGCGCTGCCCTCCCGCATTGAGGTTGCCGGCCACAAACCGGATCAGGAAAAAGGCAAAGATATTGGCCAGAACCACCGCCCCGATCGCGGCAGCAGAAGACAGACCGATGTCATACTGGAAAAAGGCCGACAGATAGATGTAGTACGGCAGATTGGTTGTCGCCGTTCCCGGACCACCACTGGTTGTTGCGTAGATTTCGGCAAAGGAGGTCAGGAAGAAGATACTTTCAAGCATGACCACCACATAAAGCACCTGCCCCAGATGGGGAATCACGATATGGCGAAACTCCTGCCAGCGATTGGCCCCATCCAGCCGTACCGCCTCGATCTGGTCTTCCGGCAACGACTGCAGACCGGTCAGCAGAATCAACAATGCAAACGGGGTCCATTCCCAGGAAATCATCATGATGATGGAAAGCATCGGGTAATGGGCCAGCCAGTCTATCGGCTCAAGGCCCAGCGTACGCATGGCCCATGAAAAGATGCCGTAGACCGGATGAAACAGCATGTTCTTGAAAATCAGCCCGGTCACCACAGGCATGACAAAAAACGGCGAGATGGCAAGCGTGCGCGCAATGCCGCGCCCGATGAAGGTACGGTTGAACAACAGTGCCAGTACAAGGCCGAGCCCGACGGTCACGATCAGGCAGGCTCCCACCAGTACCAGGGTATTGACCAGAGCCGACCAGAAGGTCGGATCGTTCAGCAGAATCGAGAAGTTTTCCCACCCGGCAAAGCCTCGCATGGTGGGCATCATCAGGTTGTAATTCTGGAAGGCGTAATAAATTGTCATGGCCAGCGGGACGATCATCCACACCAGCAGGAAGATGACCGCCGGCGCCATCAGACGCTTAACCGGTGGGCCGTGCCGTCGGTGCAGTTTTCTGCCGCGATCAGGGCTATCGGACAGGGCTGTTGCCTCTGTATTCATGGGATTATCCTGGTATTCAAGGCCAAGGATCGCCCCGGCACGCGATGATATGACCGCATGCCGGGGCAGACGGCTACTTCTTGCCGTAACCGGCGCGATCGATCAGACGCTGGGTAAACTGCTGACCCTGCTCAAGCCCCTGCTCGATCGTACTCTGGCCGGACACGATGCCCGCCATCAGCTGGCCAACCCGGGTTCCGATGGCCTGGAACTGAGGAATACTGATGAACTGAATGCCGGTATAAGGCACCGGCTCGGCGGTGGGGTGGTTCGGATCAGCGGATGTAATGGCCTTGAACACCAATGAAGCAAAGGGGGCCACCTTCCTGTAGCCATCGCTTTCATAGGTTGATGTGCGAGTTCCTGGCGGCACACCCAGCCAGCCCTTGTCGGCTGCTACCGAGGAGATGTACTGGCTGGAGGTAGCCCAGTCCACAAAGGTCTGTGCGGCCTCGGCGTGCGGAGCAGACTTCGGCACGGCCAGTGCCCAGACATACAGCCAGTTGGCACCATTTTGTGTGGTCTGATAGGGCGATTGAGCAAAACCGACCTGATCTGCAACTTTTGACGTGGCCGGATCAGAGAGGTACCCGGCAGCGACCGTGGAATCGACCCACATGCCACACTGACCATTGGCGAACAGTGTCTCGGATTCGGTAAAGCCATTGGAGGTGGCACCGGGAGGCCCGTATTCGGTCAACAGGCTTTTATACATGGCAGCGGCCTTTTTCCAGGGCTCACTGGTCAGCTGCGCCTGCCAGTCCATGTCAAACCAGCGCCCGCCGTAACCGTTGACCATGGTGCCGAACAACGCCATGTTCTGCCCCCAACCCGGCAATCCGCGAAGGCAGATGCCGTATACACCGTTCGCCGGGTCATTGAGCGTCCTTGCAAACGTCTGCACCTGATCCCAGGTAGGTCGTTCCGGCATGGTGAGCCCGGCCTTGCTGAACAAGTCCTTCCGGTAATAGGTCATGGAGGACTCAGCATAAAATGGCAGCGCATACAGCGTACCGTCAGCAGACAACCCCTGGCGTACCGAATCGATCAAATCATTGGAGGCATAGCTTTCCGGTAGATTATCCATCGGCTTCAGCCAGCCGTTTTTTGCCCAGATCGGCGTTTCATAGTTGCTGACCGTAATAACGTCGTACTGTCCCCCGCCACTGGCAATATCGGTCGTGATCTTCTGCCGCAATTCATTCTCCGGCAGGGTGACATAGTTCACGTTAATGTCCGGATGCGCCTTCTTGAACGCCGCCGTCATTTTTTGCATGGTCACCATATCCGGGTTATTGACCGTTGCTACCGTAATGGTGGTGTCCGCATGGGCTGGCATGACACAGCCAACAACCCCTGCGATGCCGATACCCTTGACAAGTACTCGCCATGTGCTCATTTGCCGATCCCCTTTATTGTGATGTGCCTGGCCAGTCAACTGCCAGGGGGTGGAAGACAATGATGCACCAATGATACGCAAGCCCTCTCCTATCATTTAGTATCAGTTAATACCAAAAGGCACATGACGTCAGGCACGCCGGAATGTTTTAACCCTTATTCCGATGAAATCGAGGTTAGTGTCACTGCTTTCAATGATACAAAATGATACTATCAATCGACCGTCAAACAGCCGCCCCACCTACTATCTGGATATTGATGATGCCTTCATCCCAGCGTACCCGACTTGAAGATGTAGCCAGAGAAGCGGGCGTCAGCAGAATTACTGTATCGCGTGCCTTTTCGAACCCGGACAGCGTGCACCCCGAGACACTTGTCAGGGTTCATGAGGTCGCTGAACGAATCGGATACCGACCGCATCGACGGACGCGCACCCAGGCATCGCCACAGGTACCGGCGCGCCATCAGCGCATCGGCGTGGTCATGCCCAACCTGAACAACCCCTTTTTTGGTCATATCGGGCAGTCACTGAGCAAGGCGGGGCTCGATCATGATGTGGATATTCTGGTACTGGATTCCTATGAATCCGAAACGCAGGAACAGGTAGCTGTAAAGCGCCTTCTGGCACTGGGGATTGATGCACTGATCATCGCAGTGATTTCTTCAGATGCAGATTATCATCCTGGATGGGCGTCACGGCTGGAGCAAAGTGGTATTCCGGTAATTCTTCTGGATCGCGAAATTGATATCGCGCATGCCGGCGGGGTGTATATCGATAATACTGACTGCGGATACCAGGCAGGCGCATGGATGGTGAGACAGAAGGCAGGCAATGTACTGGTCATCTCAGGCCCTGGTGATTCACGCGTCTCCATTGGGAGAACCTCCGGCATCCGCGAAGCCCTGGGCGATACGCCCATCAGAGTGCATTACGCAGACTTCACCATGGACCCCGCCTATCACTTCATGAAGGAGGTGCTGAGTCAGGGTGATGTCCCCGAAGGAGTGATTGCCGTCAATAACCAGATCGCCCTGGGCATCATCAAGGCCTGCCTTGAAGCAGGACTCGTTCCAGGCAAGGATCTCCTACTGTTCAGCATTGATGCCGTGCCTTACGCGGAAGTATTCGGTTATCGCATTTCGTGCATGAAAATGAATACAGAAGAAGTAGCAACTCGCGCCCTGGCACTGGCACTTCAGGCCATCAACAAAAGTTCACCTGATGGGGGAAAGGTTATAGTCAGGGCAATACTGAATGAACGAATAGCATGATGGATACACTTTCATGCGGGTGCTCCATGAAAGGAATCTCTCCATGATTTTTTTTTTGAAAAGGATTTCACGATCGAACTGACCTCGCCACGAATATCATTCCTTATGGATTCAAACATGGAAAGGTAATCCGGGGGAAAGGAAGCGACCAGGCTTGAGCATTTCACATAATATGGTGCCCTTTTTCCATATAAATCCTGAAAATCACCAACACGTTTGAAAAAAACATTAGAGCCTTTTATCAGCCTTACAAATCTTGGCTCTACCAGGGCAAAAGCATGATCACGGCCTGCAGCACTGACCACAGATGCAATTGATGTAGCCAGAGCATGCCGTGATAGCCCCAGGAGTAATAACTCCTCATCATCAAGAAAGTTGAAATTCTCTTTCTCGTAAGATACCCGGGTTAACAGCGAGAATCTTGATAGTTCACATATACCATCACGATTCATGGCATCAGGATTAATATCGCTAAAAAAACAGTCCTGGTAGTAGGACTCTATCGGTAACAAGGTAGATTCTATCGAACATACCACTCTGAAATAACCAACCATCGTGTCAGAGTCTTTATGTTTTAAAGCAAGGTGCACGGAGCGATCATCAAACTCATCCCACTCATCAATCAAGTCATCGCCAGACAGATACCCAAACTTGTTATAATAAACACCCCGACGAAACTCACAGCACGCAACATAGTCCTCGAAAGAATTTATTACCGAAAAACCAAAAGCGTCGCAATAACGCTCAAACTCACTTACGTTCATCATCACACCTTATAATTTTATTTATATGCTCAGGTTTCCCAACAAGATATCCCTGAGCGTAATCAACACCTATTTCACTCAATATATCAAGCACCTCGTCACTATCAACAAATTCAGCTATAACCTGCTTACCAAAGGATCTCGACACTTCAAATATAGAGTTAACAATAACTCGGTTACTGGGGGACCTTTCAAGCCCGGAAATAAATTCACCATCGATTTTTACAAAATCAGAAGGCAGACGGTCAAGGTATCTAAAGCTACTAAACCCTGATCCAAAATCATCCAGTGCAACCTTACAGCCAAGCTCCTTTATATCCAAAAGAGTTTTGCTGGCCAATCCAAAATCAGTAACTGCTTCAGTTTCCGTGATTTCGACTATCAACCTTTCTGCCTGAGCGCCAGACTCTTCAAGCTTCTTGCTCAAGAATTCGGCAAGAGACTCGTCTCTTAATGATTTACCTGAAATATTGATCGAAAAGCTGACACCATTCATGCAAGAGAGATAATGAACACCCTTCGCAATCACATATCTATCAATATCTATAATCAACCCACTACGCTCAGCCACAGGTATAAATTGACCTGGGGAGAAAAATCCACCTACTGAATCCGGAAGCCTTATAAGTAGCTCATAGTGCTTTATCGTATTATCACTTACATTCATGATTGGCTGGGCAAAGAATTCAAAACTATCATCTTGCAGAGACTGTTTCAAAACTTCATCCCAGTAAATACGGTGTTGAATATTTTCCTTACTCAAATCCTTTTCAGTAATTAGATGCCAGTCGACCATAGGGTTATCCTTGGCCAAATACATTGCTATGTCGGCATTTGCCATTATTGATTCAGTATTATCACCGTGCATGGGATAAGATGCGATACCGATGCTGGCAACAGCACGATGACGCTGTTTATCTACTATGAAATTTATTTCATCCAAGGCATCATTTATTTTAGATGCAATGTCAATGGCTAGACTATCTGCATAAAATGGCAGCAAGACAGAAAATTCATCACCGCCCAATCTGGCTATAAAACATTCGTCTGGTAGAAAATCCTTCAGCTTATCTGCCACCATGCAAAGCAGTTTATCACCGGAGCCATGCCCACTTAACTCGTTGACTTCCTTGAATCTGTCAAGGTCAAGGTAAAATACGGCACCATATTCTTGATTAGAAAGTGATTCCTCAAGCCTTTCCTTGAAAAACCTTCGATTATAAAGCCCTGTTAGAGAATCCTGATTTGCCAACCAGACCAATCTGCTCTCGGCCTTTTTCTTCTCAGTAACATCGACTCCTACAGAGACCCAATAAGCATCCTCGCTCGATAGGCTCGAAAGGGGAGAATGATACCATTCGATGATAATTTCATTATTGCCAGCCAGAGTATGCTCTTGCTGAAATTCCGACCTGAAATAATTGAATCTATCATTGTCATTCAGGAAGGTGTTCTGAAACCCTTTTCCAATAATATTATCCAGGCGCAACCCTGTTTTTTTAAGAGCAAGTTGATTGGCAATAACCACGCCTGACTTTTCGCCATGGGTTATTATTAGCGCACTGGCAGTAGATAAAAGACTATTCGTAAAGTCCCTTTCCTTCGCAAGATCTTCTACTCGATATTGCAACTGTGAATTCATGTCATGCAACTCGATCTGAAGTTGCTGAAGCTTTCCTGATACTGCAAGAGCTGTTCTTTGCAGCACACCGATCTCGTCGTGAGAGTAGCGCCCTGGAATCTTCATTACTTTAGCAAAATCATCAAACTTTCCTTCAGCCAGCATCGGAAGATATTCTATAATCTTCTTCAAACTGGACATTGGCTTCCACAAAAGTCCAAAAATAGCTGCCTCTGCAAAAAGCCACCCCAAAAGAATAATCAAAAAGGCTCTTTCCGACTCTTTATTTACACTTTCATATTCATCAGTAATATTGGAAAAAACAACAACATGTCCGCCATCCTCAATGGCATGACCATTATCTCCGACAGGAAACATCATTACATAATAGTACTCATCGTTCAGCTTGATCCTGACTGGAGAATCGACTATTTCTTTCTTTGAAAATCCCTGAGACAGATAATCTATTTTCTTTATCGTCTCTTCCTTATTAGTAGCAGCGACCACATCGCCACCCCAGGACTTCAAGTAGGAACTTCGTTGTCTTTCCTTGATATCAGCAAGAATTGCTATATCACTTTTTCCATCTATATTTATATATCGTGCCACATCAGCTATGGACAAAGATGCCACAACCACACCAATGCTTTCTCCGTTGCTAAGTATAGGTGAAAAAGCATACTGCCTACATTCCTTGCTGCATATTAATCTCGAAACCGGCCTTTCGAGATCAAGAGACTCTTTAGCCCATCTTCTGTAAAAAACGTTATCTATATTTTCATTTTTATTTCTTGAAAAAATATAGGCACCCTTCTCCAGAACAACCTTCCCCTCCTTATCCAGAATCTTTAACTCATCTATCCCTATATCAAGTTGAAGGGATGGCCATATCTCGTTTATTTTCGCTGAAACTTTTTTATTATCATTAATACCAAACAGGGAGTCCGTCGCCGCGACAGCAGAAATCATGCTTGTATAACCCTGCAGGGTATTTCGCGACATTTTTATAGCATTTATTATATCCAGCTTCTGTTTCTTGTAATTTATAAATTGTCGCTGTTCCAGCTGACTCTCAAGCTCTGACTGACTTACAAAAAAGAAGGTAAATGCGAGAAAGACAAGAACAAGCGTAGTAACAAGAAAAACCTTGAGCCTCAGACTTATAAAAAATATTGAGCTGGTAGAAAAGCAACTCATGACGAGCCTCCCTTGGCTTTAAAAGCGATACGAGGCCTGAAAGAGGAAAAGATCCCAATATTTCTTGTTGTCATTTTCGTTTGGCTTGTACAACCATCCCGTCCCTTCAATATTATGATACTCAGCCGCTAACATGAACTTTGGTGTAACCAACCACTTCAACCCCAAAGTATTATCAAATGCATATCTTGAATAATCATCGCCATTACCTTGGGATGCAAACTCTTTGCCGTGCATGTCGCTCAGGTCAGAAATCAAGGCATCATATCTTAAAAAACCCTGCCACTTATTATTGAATCGATAAGCATACTGTAAATACCAGCTGCCAGATGTTGAAGAATCATTGAACCTTGAATCCGGGATTCCGCTGAACTCGCGCTTCCTAACTGCAATTTCTGAAGTAAGGCTCCATAGCATGGAATTATATTGAGCCGAAAGAATAACGGGCTCATAGGAAAACTCACCATTTCCTGGACCATTTGATGAAGAATCGTACTCAGCGGTAATCTTCCCATAGGTGATTGCGGTAATAAATCGTCCACCGCCATACTCATAGGAAAGCTGACTTATCAAGGAATTTTTAGCCTTGATAGAGCCTGGCAAGGCATCAGGGAGAATTGTATTTTTTACGTTATCATCAACCTGTGGCAACCCCCAGCCAACCTGAAATCGAATACTGCTATCTGTAAATCTTTTTTCAAAATATTCAGCGACACCATCGCCTGATATTGATTGGGTCCGGGTTCTATCAAAATAGATAGACTGTGGAAGCAATATGCCAGTACGGGTAAAGGGCACATCTCGCGTTTCATTATAGAATCCGAACGGATTCTTGACACGGCCAATCTTTATTCCAAGGGTCGTTGAGTTTCCCGAGTAGACTTGGTAATCAATTACGCCATAATCCAGTTCAGGTTTTGCACTATCATCGCCCGCCCGCCGGCTGAGCACCTGAGCAGAAATCAGCAGGTTATCGCTTGGGCGTAACGAGGCATTGAGCCCCAGCTCATAAAACTGCAGGCTACCCCCCTTGCTGCTGCTGGGACCAAAGAAATCGTTGTGATCCGAAATCACCAGCGCCTGACTCATGAAGCCATGAAATTGCAGTGTATCCAGAGTATCGGCAACAGACTGAGCAAATACGGGAGAACTGCCCACAAAAGCCATCATCCCGAGAGGCCATTTAATCCAGCGGCAAAATACGCACGCGCTCATCCGCTTGTCCTTTTTGTACATAACCAATACTGCCGGGCAGTGCAGCGACCTTTTCCATCATTTCTTCTACAGACTCCACTACGTTTGGCGCCTGTCCCGTGCCGGAAAATACCGCGCGGTCCCATGCCAGCCGAAGCTGATGGGGGTAAACACCCAGCACCTGCTTGCAAAAGTCATCATGCAGGGGATTATCATCCGGCAATACAAATACATGCGCAGCGCTTCCATCCGGAAGGCTGCGCAATCTCATGGCAAAAACGGCTCGGGCGGTTTCAGTTGTGATGCTGTCTAGCGCTGTATCTTTATTGGTGATCAGCACGATCGAGGAGTCAGCGCGGGCAAGGCTGCTCTCTGCTCCGGCCAGCCAGAGCGTTATTACCACCAGTATGCCAGTGGCGTACTTTACGAGACCTGGGGCTGACACGTTGAATTTATACCCCATTAGCATGAGTGGCGCTCTGACCATGCAGCAGCAGACGTCTCACTGATTTGGCTTAAAGGAGTACACAACACTCTCCACGTACCTGTCACTCACTGAGAGCGAAAAGGTTACCTATATTCTCCATGCTACGACTATCGGCAATGCGCTAATAAGGTTGATATTTTGAGGCCAGCCATTCCTTTTTACCAGGCTGATCCGAGCATAAAAAAGCCGCCCCGATGAGAAGGGCGGCTTTTTCGACCATTACTTCCTCATACGTTCAGGTAATCAAGGATGCCCTGAGCCGCCTGGCGCCCCTCATAAACGGCCGTCACCACCAGATCTGAACCACGCACCATGTCTCCTCCGGCAAATACCTTTTTATTGGAGGTCTGGAAAAAGAACTCTCCATGCTCAGGAGCCGTCACGCGGCCGCGCTCATCCACGGAGATACTGGAAGGATCAAACCAGTCAGCCGGACTGGCCTGAAATCCGAAGGCAATGACAACTGCATCGCAGGCGATTACCTCTTCAGACCCCGGTACCACCTCAGCACGCCGTCGCCCATGCTCATCAGGCTCCCCCATGCGAGTGCGTACGAGCTTGACCCCCTCAACCCGGTCATCGCCAACGATGGCTATCGGCTGACGGTTGAACAAAAATTCAACGCCCTCTTCCCGCGCATTGGCTACTTCTCGGCGGGAACCAGGCATATTGGCTTCATCTCGCCGATAGGCACAGGTAACGTTTTTGGCATGCTGACGAATCGATGTACGATTGCAGTCCATGGCTGTATCACCGCCACCAAGCACAACGACACGCTGCCCTTCCATGGAGACATAATCTGCCGGGTCAGCTTCAAATCCCAGAGTATGATTGACGTTGGCAATCAGAAAATCGAGAGCCTTGTGCACCCCGGGTAGCTGCTCCCCCGGGAACCCGCCTTCCATGTACTTGTACGTCCCCATTCCCATGAAAACGGCATCGTACTCTTCGAGCAGGTCATCAAACTGGATATCACGGCCGATTTCCGTATTCAGCCTGAACTCGACCCCCATCTCCTCAAGCACGCTACGACGCCGTTTCATGACATGCTTTTCAAGCTTGAACTCGGGAATGCCGAAGGTAAGCAGCCCACCGATTTCAGGGTAACGGTCATAGACAACCGGGCTGACGCCGTTGCGCACGAGGATATCGGCACACCCGATACCTGACGGTCCGGCACCGATGATCGCCACCCGCTTGCCGGTTGGCTCTACGCCGCTCATGTCAGGGCGCCACCCCATCGCAAAGGCTGTATCAGTGATGTACTTTTCCACTGAGCCTATCGTGACGGCACCAAACCCGTCATTGAGGGTACAATCCCCCTCGCACAGGCGATCCTGAGGACAAACACGCCCACAGACTTCCGGCAGGGAGTTGGTACGGTGCGACAACTCTGCCGCTTCCAGGATATTGCCTTCCGATACCAGCTGAAGCCAGTTGGGAATGTAGTTGTGAACCGGACACTTCCACTCGCAGTATGGGTTACCACAGTGCAGGCATCGGTGAGCCTGGCTGGCAGCTTCCTGCGGGCGGAAGGGCTCATAGATCTCGGCAAATTCCTGAACACGCCGCTGAGCATTCTTCTTGGCAGGGTCCTGCCGGCCGACGTCGATGAACTGGAAATCATTTGAAAGCTGTTGTGTCATGTCAATACCTCCTTATTCCGGACGACGCCGTGATTCAGCCAGCAGGTTATTAAGGCTGGCGGCCTTGGGTTTCACCAGCCAGAAATGGCGAATGAAGTCCGAAAAGTCATCCAGAATCTCAGCGCCCCATGCCGACTTCGTTTCACTGACATAGTCAGTAATCACTTCGCGCAAGTGCCGGCGGTAGGCTTCCATGGCTTCTGTATTGATGCGATGAATCTCGACCAGCTCGTGGTTATAGCGATCCACGAAGTTACGCCCCATATCAAGAACATAGGCAAAGCCACCGGTCATTCCGGCGCCGAAGTTGAGTCCGGTCTCGCCCAATACACAGACCAGACCGCCGGTCATGTATTCACAGCAGTGATCCCCTGCACCCTCGATGACGGCATGAGCTCCCGAGTTACGCACACCGAAACGCTCACCTGCAGTCCCCGCAGCATACAGGGTGCCCCCGGTGGCGCCATAAAGGCACGTATTGCCAATGATGGCCGTGTCCTGGCTCTTGAATCGGCTACCCGCTGGCGGCGTCACCACGAGCTTGCCACCGTTCATGCCCTTTCCGACGTAATCGTTGGAATCGCCTTCCAGGTACATATTGAGGCCACGCGCATTCCAGACCCCGAAACTCTGCCCGCACACACCAGACAGCTTCAACGTGATCGGTGCCTCTTCAAGGCCTGATTCACCGTATTTCTTGGCAATGTATCCGGAAACGAGCGCCCCGACGGACCGATCACAGTTGGTCACGCGGAAGCTGAACTCACCACCGGACCTGGCATCAATGGATGCCTGCAAGGCATTTAAAAGCTCCTTGTTCTTGGCCCCCGGGTCATTCGGCTCGTTACGCTCATGCGTACAGTACTGTGGCGCATCCTTCGGCACCCAGTCATTCTCAAGCAGGGAGGACAGCTCCAGTCGCGCGTGAGACTGCGTAGTGCCTTCAATCTTTTCGAGAAGATCGGTACGACCAATCAGGTCCGTCAACTGCCTGACGCCCAGCATGGCCATGATTTCACGCACTTCTTCAGCAATGAAACGGAAGTAATGCTTGACCATATCCACGGTACCGCGGAAGTGCTCGTCACGCAGTGTCTTGTGCTGAGTGGCCACACCGGTCGCACAGTTGTTCAGGTGACAGATACGCAGGTACTTGCAGCCCAGGGCTACCATGGGAGCCGTGCCGAAGCCGAAACTTTCCGCGCCGAGGATCGCTGCCTTGACCACATCCAGCCCTGTCTTGAGACCGCCGTCTGTCTGTAGACGAATCTTGTCGCGCAATCCGTTGATACGCAGCGCCTGATGAACTTCGGGCAGGCCAAGCTCCCAGGGAGATCCTGCATGCTTGATCGAGGTCAATGGGCTGGCTGCTGTACCACCGTCATAACCGGAGACGGTAATCAGGTCTGCGTAGGCCTTGGCCACCCCGGTCGCGATAGTGCCGATACCAGGCTCCGAGACCAGCTTGACCGAAACCTGCGCCTGAGGATTGACCTGCTTGAGGTCAAAGATGAGCTGTGCCAGATCCTCGATGGAATAAATATCATGATGCGGCGGCGGTGAAATCAGGGTGACACCCGGCACGGCGTAACGCAGCCTGGCGATCAACTCGTTAACCTTCCCGCCCGGCAGCTGACCGCCCTCACCCGGCTTGGCCCCCTGCGCCACCTTGATCTGCAGAACCTCGGCATTGACCAGGTAAGCCGGAGTAACCCCAAAACGTCCTGATGCAATCTGTTTGATCTTGGAGCTTTTGATGGTGCCATAGCGGGCCGGATCTTCACCGCCTTCGCCCGAGTTGGAGCGGCCACCCGCTTCATTCATGGCTTGTGCCAGAGCCTCATGTGCCTCGGGAGACAAGGCGCCGAGCGACATGCCGGCGCTGTCAAAGCGCGGCAGCAGGGACTCGATTGATTCAACCTCGTCCAGCTCGACAGCCGTCTGTCCCGGCTTCAGCGCCAGCAGATCACGAATGGTAGCGATCGGCCGCTCATTGACCAGTTTCGCAAACGCCTTCCACTTTTGATAATCCCCCTGCTGTACGGCCTGCTGAAGGGTCATGACAATGTCCGGGTTATAGGCGTGATACTCATGGCCATGGACATATTTCAACAAACCGCCGTGACGAGGTGGCTTACGCTTGAGCCAGGCATCACGCCCCAGCAGTTCCTGCTGAAGCTGTAGTTCGGCAAATCCGGTCCCCTCGATGCGCGATGCCATGCCAGGGAAGCACATCGCCATGATGTCGGAGTCCAGCCCCACGGCCTCGAACAACATTGACCCACGGTAAGAGGCAATATGGGAAATACCCATCTTCGACAGAATCTTGAAGATGCCCTTTTGCATCGCGCGGCGATAGTTCTCGCGGCCGTCAGCCGGATCACCCTGGATATCACCGGTACGATGCATATCTGCCATGACCTGATAGGCCAGGTAGGGATAAACCGCCGTTGCGCCTACGCCGAACAGGACCGCCATCTGGTGAGCGTCCCGCGAGAAACCGGTCTCGACAATCAGGTTGACGCGCGGACGCAGCGCTTTTTTGGCCAGGTAGTGATGCACGGCTCCTACCGCCAGGGCCGGATGAATGGGCAATAGCCCCTTCTCAAGTCCAGCGTCACTCAGAACCAGCAGCACCTTGCCATTGCGTGCCGCATGCTCCGCCTTTTCACACAACGCCACCAGCGCCTGCTTCAACCCGTACTGTTGCGGGTCATAAAGTGTAGAGAAGGATACACACGCGAAAGTCGGGTCAGTCTGGGTTGTCACGGCGTTGAACTTGCGCGGCGACAGGATAGGCGTAGTCAGGATCAGGCGGTGAGCGTGTTCGGGGGACGCCTCGAACACATTCATCTCCGCACCAAGACACGTTTCCATCGACATGACGATGGCTTCGCGCAAGGGGTCGATGGGCGGGTTGGTAACCTGAGCAAAACGCTGCCTGAAGTAGTCGCTCAGCAACCGCGGCTGGCCCGACAGTACAGCCATGGGCGTATCATCCCCCATGGATCCCACGGCTTCCTGTCCGGACTCGGCCAGGGGGCGAAGAATCTGGTCCCGCTCCTCGAAGCTGACCTGGAACATCTTTTCGTGAACCCGCAGCTCTTCCTCGCCCATGGGCTGAAAGCGAGCCAGCTCGGTCAGGGCAGACTCAAGGTACTGCGCCTGCTCCTTGAGCCAGGTCTTGTAGGGGAAGGTTACCTTGAGGCGCTCGTCGATATCACGCGTATGCAGCACTTCGCCGGTATGGGTATCCACCGATAGAATCTGCCCCGGACCGACGCGCCCCTTGGCCACCACGCTTTCAGCCGGGTAATTCCACACCCCGATCTCGGAAGACAGTGTGATATAGCCATTATCGGTAATTACCCAGCGCGCCGGGCGCAATCCATTACGGTCGAGCATGCATACCGCATGGCGACCATCGGTCAGCACGATGCCTGCCGGGCCATCCCATGCCTCCATGTGCATGGAGTTGTATTCATAGAATGCCCGCAACTGGCCATCCATGGTTTCAACATTCTGCCAGGCCGGCGGCACCATCATGCGCACGGCCTTGTAAAGCTCCATCCCCCCGGTCAGGAGCACTTCCAGCATGTTGTCCATGCTGGACGAGTCGGATCCGGTGGTGTTGACGATTTCATCAAGCTCTTCGATATCGGTCAGGATATCGTTGACAAAGTTTTCCTTCCGCGCATTCGCCCAGCTGCGGTTGGCTTCGATGGTGTTGATTTCGCCATTATGAGCCAAAAACCGGAACGGCTGTGCCAGCGGCCAGCGAGGCGCTGTATTGGTAGAAAACCGCTGGTGGAAGACACAGATGGAGGTCTCGAGGCGCTCGTCGCTCAAGTCGCTGTAGAAGGTGGGCAGGTCCACCGGCATCATCAGGCCCTTGTAGGAAATGACCTTGGATGACAGCGAGCAGACATAGAACTCATCGTCATGGCTCAATGCCTGCTCGGCCAGGCGGCGAGCCATGAACAGATCCACATTGAAGGACATGTCATCTGTCCGCCCTTCCTTCGGCGCAACGAATACCTGACGTATACGCGGCAGGCAGGACAGCGCAATCGGGCCGCATACCGAAGTATCGACCGGCACGTCGCGCCAGCCATGAAGCGTCAGACCACGTGCCGTGATGGCGTCCTCAAGCACACCACGAGCATGCGCTTCGCGCTCATCATCGTTGGCAAAAAACACACACCCTACGGCGTACTGGTCACCCAGGGCTTCACCCAGCGCCTCTTCTGCCTTGGCACGCATGAACGTATCAGGCATCCGAATCAACAGACCACAGCCGTCACCGGTTTTGCCATCCGAGTTGATGCCACCACGGTGTGTCATGCACGTCAGGGATTCGATTGCTGTTTGCAGCAAGTGATGACTGACCTGACCTTCCATGTGGGCAATCAGGCCAAAGCCACAGTTGTCACGGAATTCGTCGGGCCGATGGAGACCTCTCATCATGGGCGTGCCTCATTCGGGATTTATTGTATGCTTGTCAATATGGTGATATAATTTAAGGTTTTTTATTATTTTTAAAAGGCGATAACCCGCTATAACACGGCAGACAAAGGAAACCGAGCTTACCCGCACAAGCGCCAGCCACGCAAACCCCTGCCTCACGTCTATACCAAAAATCCCCTTCAAATCGGCAGGTTACCGAAAAAGATCGGCAAAAAACCTTCCTATTCAACATGTTATGTTCAAACTGAAAAAGATCACGCTCATTTAGACTTTAGTCGCAAATGACGTCTCGACCCCATGCCGATAATGCATGACGCATACCAATATTCGCAACAACCCCCATTACCATTAAAAAAGCCGCCCCTGAAGGCGGCTTTAATATCGGACATCATGGCTCAGCAGGCAGTAAAATCATCGATGGTGCGGGTCAACAAGGACTCGGGCACTTCTTCTGTAACGCAGGCCTGACCAGGACGGGACAGCAGGACCAGCCGCATGCGTGCGTTGACATTTTTCTTGTCCAGCCGCATCAATTCAAGAAACCGTGCCGTGGACACACCGGAAGGAGGCCTCAGAGGCAAACCTGCCGCCTGAAGAATGCGGCCTGTCCGCTCAACATCGGCATCCGTCAACCAGTCCAGATTTCTGGATAGCGTTACCGCCATGTTCATTCCTGCACTAACGGCCTCACCATGCAGCCACGTGCCATACCCCATCGCATTTTCTATGGCATGCCCAAACGTGTGCCCCAGATTGAGAATCGCACGTATGCCCTGTTCGGTTTCATCCTGATTGACAATGTCAGCCTTGATCTCGCAACTTCTGACAATGGCATGCGTCAGGGCCACTGACTCCCTTGCCAACAACGCGGGCATGCTGCCTTCAAGAAAATCAAGAAAATCGCTGTCATGAATAAGGCCGTACTTGATGACTTCCGCCATGCCCGCTGAAAACTCACGATCAGACAACGTTGCCAGTACCGAAGTGTCCGCAAGCACAACACGCGGCTGCCAGAAGGCACCGATCATGTTCTTGCCCCGCGGGTGATTGATACCGGTCTTTCCACCCACGGAGGAGTCCACCTGAGAAAGCAGCGTGGTGGGAATCTGAATGAAGTCAACGCCCCGCTGATAGCTGGCCGCCGCAAATCCTGTCATGTCGCCAATGACACCGCCACCGAGGGCAATCAGCGTGCAGCGCCTATTGAAACCAGCCGTCAGCAGCGCATCCCAGATGGTTTCGAGACATTCAAGCGTCTTGAATTGCTCACCATCCGGCAACACCACCTCTGCCACGTCCAGGTCCGGCAGCATGGACCTGACAACATCAAGGTACAGGTCGGCCACCGTATCGTTGGTCACGATCATGACCTGACTACCGGTGATATAGGGCGCCAGAAGCTCCTTGCGTCCCAGAAGGCCCGGGCCCACATGGATAGGGTAACTGCGCTCGGCAAGATCGACTGTCAGCGTCTGCATCAACATTATCCTGGTTGAGAAATCATTCACGCCGGTTACGGCTCGTGATTAAGCGGGTCCATCAACTGACGCACATCTCGCTTGATGGTGTTGATTACACTGCGAGGGCTGCGGCGCTCGGTAGATACGATCAGATCAGCCGTCTCCAGATACAGCGATTCACGCTGCGCCATCAACTCACGCAGACGGGCGGCAGGATCCTCACATTGCAGGAGGGGGCGATTACGATCACGGGAAGTCCGCTTGACCAGCTGCTCGAGCGAGGCATGCAGATAAATGACCGTCCCACGCTCCTGCAGCATGCGCCGGTTGGCCTCTCGAATGATCGCCCCGCCGCCGGTTGCCATGACGACGCCGCGATGTCGAGTCAAACGATCGATGGTCCGGGTTTCACGATCGCGAAATCCGGACTCGCCTTCCACATCAAAGATCCAGGGAATATTACAGCCACATCGTCGCTCGATTTCATGATCACTGTCATAGAAAACGCGACGCAACTCGGCCGCCAGAAGGCGGCCGATCGTGCTCTTCCCGGTCCCCATGGGGCCGATCAAAAAGATATTCGGTAGCTCTTGCATCAGCGAATCAGGCTGTCATCTATAATTTTGGGTGTAATGAATACCAGCAATTCTACCTTGGAATTCGATTCCTCGGTATAGCGAAATAGATGACCCAGCAAAGGAATGTCGCCAAGCAGGGGGGTCTTGTACAGATTGCGCAACTGTTCAGTCGATAGAATACCGCCCAGCACAACCGTTTCACCGTCGTTGACCAGCACCTGGGTCTGGATCTCATTGGTGTCGATGGCCGGCGCGCCCTCGTACTGAGTGCTTGATACATCATCATTCTTGATCAACAGATCCATGATGATGCGATTATCCGGCGTGACCTGGGGAGTGACTTCCAGTGACAGCACTGCCTCCTTGAAGGCGACATTGGTCGCACCACTGGAGGTCGATTCCTGATAAGGGATTTCCTGCCCCTGCTTAATGACCGCCTTGCGCTGATTGGCCGTGATGACCCTTGGCTGGGAAATCGTCTGACTCTTGCCTTCGGTTTCGAGCGCGTTGAGCTCAAGATCAAGCAGCACATCACCTGACAGATAGCCGAAACTGAAGGAGGTCGTCGGATTATTGTCACTTCCCAGATCCACCGCCAGCCCCCCGTTACCGGCGATCCCGCTGGAAGCGCCGGATACATTGATACCACTGCCAGGCACTCGGCTTTTTGAAGCCCCCCAGCGCACGCCCAGCTCATTGGTAACACTCTCGCGAGCAATGACAATACGCGCTTCGATCTGTACCTGACGTACCGGAATATCAAGCCGGGAAATCGACTGACGCATTTGTGCCAGCTGCTCTCGCGTATCACGAACAAGCAATGTGTTTGTGCGGGGGTCCACCATGACGCGCCCTCTTGGCGACAGGAGCCCCATGCCCTCCTCCCCCTTCAATAAAAGCGCCAGATCCTCCGCCCGCGCATACCGCACCTGAATATAATCCATTGCCAGCTCTGCCAACTGCATCGCATTCTGATCCGCCGCCATTCGACGCTGAGACAGGGATACCAGCTCGTCCGCTGGCGCCACCATCAGCACACTGCCTTCCTGGCGACTGGCCAGCCCCTTGCTTTTCAGCACGATATCCAGCGCCTGATCCCATGGCACATTCTGCAGATCGAGGGTCACACTGCCCTGCACACTGTCGCTGACCACCAGGTTCAACCCTCCCTCCTCGGCCAGCAGGGACAGCACCGCACGAATATCGATGGCCTGAAAATCAAGCGTAATCAACTGCCCGGCATAATCGCGCTGGGCCGCCGGCGCAGAGCTTGCGGTGCGCGACGGGCGAGGAGGAATATCGACGGTCAAAAGGCGCCCCTGCTGCGCCACCAGTGGGGTTCCGCCGTCATGTGCGATGATAAAGCGGGTATCACCCTGTTCAACAGCCGGCGTAACACGTGATACCGGCGTGCCGAAATCGGTCACGTCCAGCACCTGATCCCAGGCTCGTGGCAATCGTGTCTCGGGCAAAACAAGTATCGCGCCCCGAGGCGTGGATTCCAGCCGGGCATCGACACCCGGGCGCGCGAGTTCGATCAATAGCCGTCCACGGCCGTCATCCCCACGCTTGAAGTCAATCGAAGTTACCTGCTGAATGGCCGACGCAGGCGATGAAGCCACTGGCGCAGGCGAACCAACGCCGCTTCCGGTAGAAGATGACGCATTCCCCGCCGCATCTTCCGGCATCAGGGTGATCCGCAGCACATTACCTGTTGCCGTATTGCTGACCTGATAAGGCCGACTGGCATTGATCACCAGTCGGAGCTTGCTGCGATTGCCCGACACCACTACATCATCCACCCCGTAACGCTTGACCGGCACCCGCGCCGAGGCCAGCCCATTGTCCACCCCGGCCAGATCCAGGACATAGCGCCAGGGGGAGGCGAGACTGTAACTTTGCGGCGCTGGCGGCATCTGATCAAAATGCAGATCAAGAAATACACGCTCGCGGGAATCTGCCGACACATTGATGGCATCAAGCGTTGCGCCCCACGCCGAGCCGGCCAGCAGGCACCATACTCCTGCCAGCATCACCCACTGCAGCACGGCCCGCATTGTTGTCATGAAAAAGCGCATCACCTTCTCTCTTTTTCAGGGCTGACCGGCCTCATTACCGCCCAGCGTCAAGACTGTCATTACGGCTTTCCAGCCACCCGAGGGTGACGACACAAGCTCTCGAATCACTACCTGCCGTGGTGATATCGCCACCACCTGCCCACTGTTCTCGCCCAGATACCCGCCCCTTTTAAGGCGTGACAACTTGCCATCCGGCCGCATGATCAATGCCACGGCCTCGGAGCGGGTAACCAGCGAGCCCGCCAGACGCAAGGAGGAGAGCGCAAAAAACTCCAGCGGCTCCTTTACACGGTCCGGCTGAGGCCGCAACCCTGCCACCGCCATGTCATTATCATCGCCGCCATCACCGGGCTGATACTTCATGAACGGGTCGCGCTGGCCACTGCCGGTATATGCCGGGACATCAAAGACCGGCACGACCGGCAGTGGCGCCACATTACCGCGCGGCTTGTCCCTCAGAACGTCAAGCTCGCTTCCCAGCCGGTCAAGCTCCGGCCTGTCACACCCCACCAGCACCGTGGTCAGAAGAACAATGACCGCGCCATATCGCCTCATGTCCCCTCCTTCGTACCGGCCAAAGCCTTGTCATGCCGATAGGTTCGGGCCTGAACATTAAGGATCAGCAAGGGGTCGATCGTTGAGGCAACACCCTGCTGCGCATCCGCCGTAACAGACACGGGGCTCAGAGTGAAATCATGCAGTGTCACGATCCGGGACAAGCTTGAAACACCTGCCACAAAGGCCGCCAAATGATGGTATTGACCCTGAACCTGGATCATGAAGGGCTGTTCGATATAAAAATCATGCTGTTGAGGGTCCTGAAGCCGAATGAAATCGATCGTCAGGGCATGCTCATGCGCCAGATCACTGACATCATCAATCAGTGCCGGGAGTTCGGCGCCGGAGGGCAGCATGCTGACCAGAGAGGCCATCTGCTGGTCAAGCTGCCTCATCTGCAGCGACAGCAGGGGCAGATTGGCAGCCTGAAAGGCCCGCAGCTCATAGGAGGACATCAACTGCTCTTCACGTGCACGATTGCTCTGAATCAGCCGGTCCACGTCATGAACCAGATACTGGTGCGCCGCCCACCAGGACAGCAGGGCAATCACCATACAGACCAGCGCCTTCAGCAGCCGTGGCCAGCTGCCGGCATTTGAGAGATCAAGATCGGATGCCTCCATGGCACGAATGGCACGCCACTGCTCATGCCAGAACTGACGCCTCATGGCTTGCCCTCCATGGCACCCTGTTTGCTGGAAGCCACCACCGCCATGTCGTGCGCTGTCACATCCATGGTGAAGCGCCGGGCACTCTGTCCTGCCGTGCCTGCCTGCACCTCTTCCAGACGTGGCTGTTCAAACACTGGCGAGCGCGACATGGCACGCAGCTGATCTGATACCTGACGGTTATTCTCGGCCATCCCCTGAAGCACAAGCCGGTCCCCCGTACGACTAATACGCTCGAAGTAGACTCCCGTGGCCAGCGTGGCGGTCAATTGATCAAATATCATGGGCGTCAGTGGCCGACGATGCTGTAACTCATTGATCAGCAGCATCTGCTGCTTCATGACTTCACGACGCTCCTCGAGGCTCTTTACCGCCTCGATGTTCTTTTCAAGCGCCTGTGTCCGCGCCTCGATGAATTCCAGACGAGCGCTGATCACCCCTTCAACATGTTTGGCATAAAGAAGCTCGCCCCCCGCCACCAGCCCCCCCAGGCAGACGGCCATGACCAGCACACGCTGGAACCGACGGGTATGACGCTCCCGCAGCCGCTCACGCCAGGGCATCAGGTTGATATCCACTCGCCGCCCCAGCGTATTCATGACGCAATCTCCTTCAAAGCCAGCCCACAGGCCGTCATCATGGCCGGCGCATCTCGGGACAGCGCGGTCACATCAATGCGCTTGCTGAGCGTCATGTCGGCAAAGGGGTCTGCCAGCACCACATCCAGCCCGCTTTCTCTGGCCAGTTGCTGAACAAAGCCGTCAAGCATGCTGGTGCCACCACACAGAATCAGGCGACGAATTTCACGTGCACCGGCAGCCGAGTAATAAAGCTGAAGCGAGCGCAACGCCTGCTGCACCAGTGATGTGCGAAACGGGGCCAGCAACCGCTCCTCGTAACGCTCCCGATCGCCCCGTTTTTTGGCAATGCCCGCCTCCTCCAGTGTCAATCGGTAGGTCTGACGAATTTCATCAGTCAGCTGGCGCCCTCCCATGACGCTATCCCGGGTATGCACGATGCGGCCGCCAGTGACTGCATGAAAACTGGTCATCGAGGCGCCGCAGTCCAGCAGGGCATCCGTGGTCTTTTCGAGCTGTTCAAGCGTGAGCGAAGCCGGCAGGAGTGCGCGGTAGGCCCGCTCCATCGCGAAGCCTTCAACATCCACTGCCACAGGTGTAAGGCCGGCCTCCGTGACCGCCGTAGTCAGCAGTTCAACATCCTGAAGGCGACAGGCAACCAGCATGATATCCTGCTGGTCCGGATAGCGATGATGTGGACCAAGACGCTGAAAATCGAGTGCGACTTCACTGAACGGATAAGGAATATGCTTGTCTGAGTCGAGCGCGATGCGTGCTTCGATATCATCATCGGAAAAGGACATCGGCAGCTGGATGACCTTGGTAATCGCCGCGGACGTCGGCAATGCCACAACGGCTCGGGTTGTTCTGGGTGACGCGTGATCAATGGCACGCTTGAGCGTCATGACGACCTCATCCATGTCACGGATGCGTCGTTCGACCACGGCGCCTTCAGGCACCGGACGCACGGCATAGCTTTCCACGCCAAAGCGTGAACCCTGACGGTTCAACTCGATCAACTTGACAGTCGCCGAGGTAATGTCGATGCCCAGCAACCCCTGGCCCTTAGCCTTGAAACCGAACACGGACGGTTCTCCCCATGAATGCAAGACACCCCGGTCTTGATGTTTTCAACGTCACGCCGATAGTGCTTCATGAACGGGACTGATTCCGGCAGGATGTGGCCGCAGTGCGCATACCCGCTTCAGGCGCTGGTGACACTGCGCCACACTCCTTATAATGCGGAGGCTGTGGATCGTCTCACCCATCCAGGCATGACCGCCTCCCCAATCGACGGACTGCGTTTTTCATGAAGTTTTTCAGACGTTTCGTTTCCCGGATCCTGTTCTTTCTGGTGTCTTTAACGGCAGGCATAGCCCTGTCTGTAACCGGCGCGGCACTGTACTTTGCACCCAGCCTGCCGGACGTTCATCAGCTCCAGAACTATCAGTTGCAGATGCCGCTTCGCATCTATACCGAAGACGGCAAGCTGCTTGACGAATTCGGATCCCAGAAGCGCCAGCTGGTAACCTACGATGAAATTCCACCGCAGTTTGTCCATGCACTGATGGCTGCCGAGGATTCAGGCTTTTTCCATCATCCGGGCATTGACCCCAAGGGGCTTCTGCGAGCCTTCGTACAGCTCGGGGCCAGCGGAGACATTCAGTCCGGTGGCAGCACCATTACCATGCAGGTTGCACGCAACTACCTGCTGACGCTGGATCAGACCTTCACCCGCAAGATCCGCGAGATCCTGCTGTCATTGCAGATGGAACAGATCCTGAGCAAGCAGCAGATCATGGAACTCTACGTCAACAAGATTTACCTCGGGCAAGGCTCCTACGGCATTGGTGCTGCGGCCGAAGCCTATTTCGACAAGCCGCTCGGTGAGCTGTCCCTTCCGGAAATGGCGACCATTGCCGGGCTGCCCAAGGCGCCTTCAAGCCTGAATCCGATTGCCAACCCGGAACGCTCGTTGATTCGCCGCAACTGGATCCTGTTGCGCATGCGCAACCTGAATTACATAGATGAAGCGACTTACAAGCAGGCTGTTCAGTCCCCCATCGAGGTCTCGCGTCACCGCACGGAGCCGGAAGTCCAGGCGCCCTATATCGCTGAAATGGCGCGGCGCTACGCCCTTGAACATTATGGCGACAAGGCCTATACGGGCGATTACCGCATCACTACCACGATCAACAGCACCTATCAGGAAGATGCTCGCAAGGCACTGGTCAAGGGGCTGATCGACTATGACACTCGCCATGGCTGGCGCGGCGTCGAGAAAAAGGGCATTCCCAAGCGCCTGGCTGATGCACAGGACAGTGCAGATCGCCGGGGGCTGGAAGAAGAACTGGCAGAATCACCGGAAGTGGAACAGACCGCACGCCAAGCCGCGGAACGCAGCCGCACACAGGTCGACGGGATCGAGGGCGATGCCAGTAACTGGGTCAATGTGCTGGACAATACGCCGGCCTATGGACCACTTCAGCCTGGTATCGTGGTCAGCACCGATGGCCGCCAGATGAAGGTACTGTCCCGCTATGACGGCGTCATCACCATCGACTGGGATGGCCTTGAGTGGGCGCGCGAATTCAAAAGCGCCAAGTGGCGTGGCGGTGTACCCGCATCAGCCGAGGCCATCGCCCACCGTGGCGATCTGATCCGCATCATGAAGGACGGCGATCACTGGCGCCTGTCACAGATGCCCGATGCTGAAGCCGCCATGGTGGTTCTTGACCCCCGGACCGGCGCAGTGCGCGCCCTGCAGGGCGGGTTCGATTTCCACTACAGTGAGTTCAACCGCGCCACGCAGGCACGTCGCCAGGCAGGCTCCAACTTCAAGCCGTTCATTTATCTGAGCGCGCTGGAAAATGCCGGCATGTCACCGGCGACCATCATCAACGATGCACCGGTCGTCCAGGGCGGTCCAAAGGATGGCTGGCGCCCGGAAAATGCCGAGCTCAACTTCATGGGCCCCACCCGGCTCCGGGTCGGCCTTTATCGCTCGCGCAACCTGGTATCCATACGTACCCTGCAGGCTACCGGCCTTGATACCACCATCGCCTTCCTTGAAAAGATGGGCTTCAATAAGAAGGAGCTGCCCCACGGCCTGTCGCTGGCCCTTGGCAGCGCCTCGATCAGCCCTCTTGAAATGGCCCGCGGCTACGCTGAAATTGCCAACGGGGGCTACAAGGTAACGCCCTGGTTCATCAAGCGCGTACAGCAGGGTGATGAAGGCCCGAACCTGCTGGATACCACGCCGCCGCCGATCGCCTGCCCTCAGTGCGATCCGACCCAGAGCACAGTCAGGATGGATGGGCGCATCTACCCGGTAGCCGAACGCATTGCATCGCCTGAAGCGGTCTACATGCTGCGCAGCATGATGGAAGACGTCATCCAGAAAGGCACCGGCCATGCAGCGAAAGCCCTTGGCCGTGATGACCTGGCCGGCAAGACAGGGACCAGCAACGATCAGCGCGATGCATGGTTCTCCGGCTTCAACAGCAAGCTGGTCGCCTCGGTATGGGTCGGCAAGGACTCCAACAAGACCACTGGCGAGTACGGCGCGCAGGCCGCCCTGCCGATCTGGATGGATTTCATGGGCAAGGCACTGAAGGGAACGCCTTCTGCTCGCATGGAACGCCCGGCAGATATCATTACCGCACGAATAGACCCGGAGACCGGAAAGCGGCTGCAGGATAACGAGCCGGGTGGCATCACGGAAATCTTTACGAAAGACCGCCTGCCCCCCTACCAGGAGCGCTCCGTTCGCCCCGAACTGGAAGATCAGAGCGGCTCACAGGGCACCGGCAGTTACGACGCCATTTTCTAGGCACACAAGGCCACCGACTGGTATCGGTGGCCTTTTATATCACCCGACTATGCCGACACCATGACAACTTCAGCTTCACCCCGACCGCTGTCCGGATGGCCCCTGATGACAGGCATCCTGTGGCTTGTTGCCTCGACTTCTGCCATGGCGGCCGACGATAACCTGTTTTATGCGCCTCCGGCAGCCTCTGACAAGGAAACGGGCATCAGTGGCAACGCCGAGCTGGGCTATACCAGCCTGTCCGGCAACAGTAACAGCGAGACCCTGCTCGCCAAGGGGTCGATGACCTGGTACACAGGGCCCTGGACACGCACCCTGCGGGCCGAAACCAAGCGCGTGGAAGACAATGACCGGGTCAGTGCCGAAGAATACCTGCTGGGAGCCAGGCAGCGATTGAGCCTTGAAGGCCCGCACTACCTGTTCAACCTGGCACGGTATGACAAGGAACGGTTTTCAGGCTACGACTATCAGGCTACGGTCATTGCCGGCTATGGTCGCCATATTCTGAGTGAGTCACCACACCACCTGTCGCTGGAAACCGGCCCGGGATTTCGTCGCGACGCCCTTGAAAGCGGGGGTGACCGAAATTTGCTCGTCGGTTACGGCGCGCTTGACTACGTATATGACTTTTCAGCCAGTGCCACCTTTGAACAGGAGCTTTCTGTCGAAGCCACCATAGACAACATTATCTCACGCTCCTACAGCGCCATCTCCGTGCCGCTGAATGACCATCTCGCACTGAAGTTTTCCCACGAAATCAAAAACAACAGCAACACACCTGACGAAGCGGATGTAGATACGGATACCACCACAGCCGCTTCGATTCTTTACAATTTCTGAACACTGTTTTATTTCACTGACGCTAGAGTAGATGGCCTGGTATCGCCCCATTAGACGGGTTGAGCCTACACGGTAATGTCAGTCTTTCCATCACGTATTTCCCTCGCTCGAGAACATGATCCCATGGCCATTTCCTATACCGGCTGCCTCACCCTTGGTGGCTGTCTTGCGATTGCGACCGCCCTTTCTCTGCCTGCCCATGCAGACGACGATATCGACTTCGATGACACATTCAATGCACTTGACCATCGCACCGAGAAGGGCTTTGAGGGCAGCGCCGAATTCGGCTATACCCGCCTGACAGGCAACAGTGACAGTGAAACCCTGCTGAGCAAGGGAACCGGTACCTGGTACGACGACGCCTGGAGTTACAGCCTGCACGGGGAAGCTACCAGTGCCAGCGAAGACGGCGAGCAATCTGCCGAGGAATATATTGCAGCGGGCCGCACGCGCTATAACCTGGATGACCGGAACTACCTGTTTGGGGTCGTACGCTGGGACAAGGACCGCTTCAGCGGTTATGACTCTCAAACCACGCTGGCGGGTGGTTACGGGCGCCAGCTGCTCGAAGGCCCCGTCCATACCCTATCACTTGAAGGCGGCCCGGGGCTTCGCCATGACGTCTACGACGACGGTGACGTCAAGAACCTGGCGCTGGCCTACGGCGCGGTGAACTACAAGTGGCAGGTCTCCGACACGGCAGCCTTCACGGAAGGTGTGGTCGGCGAAGCTACCGATGAAAACGTGATTGGTCGTTCGGAAACCGCACTGCAGGTGGCGATCAATCAAACACTGTCACTAAAGGTAGCCTACCAGGTCGAGCACAATACCAATCCACCATCAGACGCCGAATCCAAAACGGATACTCGGACAGCCGTTTCGCTGGTGTACGGCCTGTAAGACAGTAACCCTGTCCTGTAGACGTAAAAAAAGCCCGCGCAAGCGGGCTTTTTTACACCACTGCACGCCAAATCAGCGCGCGTAAACGTCTTCAACACGCTTCAGCGGATAATGTGCCGGGAAGCCTTTCTCTGCCACGCCGGAATCGATCGCAGCCTGCGCTACCGCAGAGGAAACACGATCCAGCAAACGGGAATCCATCGGAGTCGGCAGAATGTACCCACGACCAAAGGACAGGGCGTCAACTTCATAGGCATCCAGAACTTCCTGGGTTACCGGCTCCCGTGCAAGATCCTTCAGTGCATGCACTGCCGCCACTTTCATGGCCTCGTTGATTTCAGTGGCCCGCACATCAAGCGCACCACGGAAAATGAACGGGAAGCCCAGTACATTATTGACCTGATTGGGGTAATCGGAACGCCCGGTCGCCATGATGACATCATCACGGGCTTCATTGGCCACGTCCGGATGAATTTCAGGATCAGGGTTCGAACAGGCAAAAACGACGGGTGAGTCCGCCATCTTCTTCAATTGCTCAGCCGAGAAAAGGTTCGGGCCGGACAGCCCCAGAAACACGTCGGCTCCTTCGATGACATCATCCAGCGTCCGATGATCAGTCTCGTTGGCAAACATTGCCTTGTACTGATTGAGGTCTTCACGCTCGGCGTGGATAACACCATTCCGGTCGAGCATGGCCATGTTCTCAACCTTCGCCCCGCAGGAAATCAGCAGTTTCATGCAGGCAATGGCGGCCGACCCCGCGCCCAGACAAACGATACGCGCCTCTTCAAGCCGCTTGCCGGCAATCGACAGGGCATTCAGAAGGCCGGCCGCTGTGACAATGGCTGTCCCGTGCTGATCATCATGAAACACGGGGACGTTGCAGCGCTCCTTGAGGGCCTGTTCGATTTCAAAGCACTCCGGCGCCTTGATGTCTTCCAGATTGATGCCGCCCCAGGTATCGGCAATGCGGGCAACCGTATCGATAAATGCCTGCGGGCTTTCCGCGTCTACCTCGATATCGATGGCGTTGACCCCGGCGAAGCACTTGAACAATACCCCCTTGCCCTCCATCACCGGCTTGCTGGCCAGCGGGCCCAGGTTACCCAGCCCCAGAATGGCCGAACCATTGGAGATTACCGCCACAAGGTTGCCCTTGCCGGTATAGAGATAGGCGGTTTCAGGATCCTTCGCTATTTCACGAACAGGCTCCGCCACGCCGGGACTGTAAGCCAGCGCCAGATGCTTCGCGGTTGTCGTCGGCTTGGTGACCTCAATCGACAATTTGCCAGGAATCGGTTTGGCGTGGTAATCCAGCGCCGCCTGTCGTTTGGAATCGCTCATGGTCTCTTTTCCTGTATCGTCATGGTGTCACTCAGGACCAGAGTATATAAAAAGCCCACGCTCAACAACTTTACTAACCCCCCGCCACCATTGAACTTTTATCCATCACAAGGGGGTTATGGGTAGCCTTTTCGACATAATGAAACCCTTATCCGAGTGCCACATGCAGACACAAAAAAGCCCGCCGAAAAGGCGGGCTCCTTGCTGGCCGGGAGAACATCCCGACCACACCACTCAGCGCTTGATGGAAGCACCGAAACGCTTGTTGAAGCGCTCGACACGGCCACCGGTAGTCGCCTGCTTCTGCTTGCCGGTATAGAAAGGGTGGCACTGTGAGCAGACGTCGACAGTAAAGTCGTCGCTGGACGTGGTGCCAATTGCAAACTCTGCGCCGCAGGAGCAGGTAACGTTGACGTGGTTGTAATTCGGATGGATCGACTGTTTCATCGGGATGACCTCTTGAGGCATGCCGCCACCTGATCTACTGCCAGGCACCGCATACGGATGTGGAAAAGTGAAGTCCCTGGCACACGCCGGGATGCCATTACTCCGGGAGTATGTTCTACTGGCGTGCCCAGAAGGCCGCGAATTCTAGCAGTTTTTATTGACAGAGGCCACCCGTTTTGCCCGACCCGTTTTCGGCCACACCACGTATCATTGAAGTGGCCATACCGACTCCCTTGCGCCGCTGCTTTGACTACCTGCCGGGCCCTGACACGCCTGTGCAGGGCTGGCAGCCAGGCCTGCGTGTAAAACTGAGCTTCGGCCACCGGGACATGGTCGGTATCGTGGTAGGCACCAAACAGGACAGCGATGTCCCCACGTCACGCCTCAAGCCCATCAAGGCCTTGATCGATCAGACCCCGCTGCCGGCAGACTGGCTGGCCCTGTGCCGCTTTACGGCACGTTATTACCAGCATAGCCTGGGCGATACCCTGTTTCAGGCCCTGCCGGTACTGCTTCGTCAGGGAAGACCGCTGGAAGCCCGAACCCTGGACCGCTGGCGATTGACGTCGCGAGGCCAGAACACCAGCGCCGAGCAGCTGGGCCGGGCTCATAAACAGGCCGAGCTGCTCGATATGCTGCGTCAGCATCGACGCGGCATGCCGCATACTGCCATTACGGCACAGGGCTTTACACGCCAGCAGCTGGAAGCCCTCGCCGGCAAGGGCCTGGTAGAGGTACATACGGAACAGGCCATTGCCCCTCCACGGGACAACCATGAAACTCTGGCCGAGCCGTCCCTGACACTCAGCAGGGAGCAAAGCGAAGTGCTCGCGGCCCTGCATGCCCAGTTGGGCCGGTTTTCTCCCAGTCTGCTTCACGGCGTGACAGGCAGCGGCAAGACCGAAGTGTATCTTCAGCTGATCGAAGCCGTCCTGCACCGTCGGCAGCAGGCGCTGGTCCTGATACCGGAAATCGGTCTGACACCCCAGACCCTCGACCGGTTTCGGCGTCGCTTCAATGTGCCGATCGTGGCCCTTCACTCGGGCATGAGCGACAACGAGCGGCTTGACGCCTGGGAAGCCGCTGGCGCGGGGCGCGCCCGGATCATCATCGGGACCCGCTCCGCAGTCTTCACCCCCATGGCAGCCCTGGGCATCATCATCATCGATGAAGAGCATGACGATTCCTTCAAGCAGCAGGATGGCCTTCGCTATCACGCACGCGACCTGGCACTGGTGCGCGCCCAAAGTGAGCATATTCCCGTGGTACTCGGCACGGCCACCCCTTCACTGGTCACGCTCAGGCATGCGAGGGATGGCCGCTATCACCACCTCCACCTGACCAGGCGCGCCGGTCACAGCCGCAAGGCGCACATCGAACTGCTGGATATTCGTGGTCGTCCTCAGGATGGTGGACTCACGCCTCCGGCACTGGAGGCCATCCGCGAGCAGCTTGCGCTCAAACGACAGGTGCTGATCTTCATCAACCGTCGAGGCTACGCGCCCACGCTGGCATGTCATCAGTGCGGCTGGCTGGCTGAATGCCCCCGGTGCGATGCCAGACTGACCCTGCATCGGCATCCTCCGGAACTGATCTGCCACCATTGCGATCATCATGTCGCCCTCCCGGATGCCTGTCCGTCCTGTCACAGCGGCGACCTTCGTCCGCAGGGCAGCGGTACCGAGCGCACCGAGGATGCCCTGGCTACCGCCTTTCCGGACACGCAGGTACTTCGCGTCGACAGGGACAGCACCCGCCGCAAGGATGCCCTTCAGCACACCCTGGACATCATTCACCGGGGCGATCCCTGCCTGCTCGTCGGTACCCAGATGCTGGCCAAGGGCCACCACTTTCCCCACATTACGCTGGTGGTAGTGGTCAATGCCGATGGCGGCCTTTACAGCGCCGATTATCGCGCCCTTGAAACCAGCGCCCAGTTACTGATCCAGGTGGCAGGCCGCGCCGGGCGCGCCGAGCACCCCGGCCGCGTATTGATCCAGACCCACCACCCGGATGACCCCGGCCTGCTTCTGCTCGCCGAGCAGGGTTACGATGCGCTGGCAGAGCGGCTGCTGGTAGAGCGCAGGCAGGCAGGGCTGCCCCCCTACCGCCACCTTATGCTGCTGCGCGGTGAAAGCCCTCATCAGCAGAACCTGCTTGAGCTGTTCGGTCGTGTCGGTGAGGCGCTGAGGGGCCATGTCGCTGCCCACGACATCAGGGTGGACTGCCTGGGCCCCGTACCGGCACCGATGGAACGGCGCCAGGGTCGCTATCATGTTCAGCTCATGCTGGCCGCCGATGGCCGGGCGCCCCTGCACGATGCCGGCGCCTGGCTAGTACACTACATGGAGCAGTTACCGGAGGCTCGACGACTCCGCTGGTCCCTCGATGTAGACCCGGTGGCACTCGACTAGTACTGCAGAAGTTTTGACACGGCGGCTGCTTGCACGATAATGGCCGGTTCGGACACCATCGCGAACCTCTTCGCGGCCGGCGCCCTGACGCACACCCTTTCGGCGCGCCTCGCTACGCCGCCCGTATTTTTGCCATCAACGGTGAGCGGCCCTCACCAGGACTTTCGAACCGACTAATCATGAAAGAGACCATCCTCGAACTGCTCACCGCCGCGCTTGACACCCTGAAACACCAGGGCGTTCTGCCTGCTGACGTCGCACCGTCCATCAAGATTGACGCCACGAAAGACAAGGCACACGGCGACTACGCCACCAATCTGGCGCTGATGCTGGCCAAACCGGCCGGCAAGCCGCCCCGCGCTCTGGCCGAAGCACTGATCGATGCCCTGCCCGAGAGCAGCGCCCTGAGCCGGGTCGACATCGCCGGCCCCGGATTCATCAATTTCTTTGCCAATACCGAAGCAGCTGCCCAGGTCATCACCACGATTTTCGAGCAGGGCGATGCATTCGGTCGCAACCAGAATGGCAACAATGAGCAGGTTCAGGTCGAGTTCGTATCCGCCAACCCGACCGGCCCGCTTCACGTCGGTCATGGCCGTGGCGCGGCCATCGGCGACAGCCTCAGTCGGCTGCTGGAAGCCAGTGGCTACGCCGTGACTCGCGAGTTCTACTACAACGATGCCGGTGCACAGATCGATAACCTGATGCTGTCGGTGGCCGCCCGCGTCAAGGGGCTGGAACCCAGCGATCCGGCCTGGCCCAAGGATGGCTACCGGGGCGAGTACATCAAGGACGTCGCCCGCGCCTATATGAGCGGCGAGACAGTGACCGCCGGCGACCGCGCCACTACGGCCAAGGGTGACCCGACGGATGAAAGTGCCATTCGTGACTTTGCCGTGGCATATCTGCGCCGCGAGCAGGATCTCGACCTGCGCGCCTTCGGCGTTGAATTTGATGTCTATTTTCTGGAATCGGCACTGTACCGTGACCACAAGGTCGATGAGACGGTCAAGGCGCTGGTCAGTGGAGGACATACCTACGAGTCCGATGGTGCCCTGTGGCTCAAGACCACGGATTTCGGGGATGACAAGGACCGGGTCATGCGCAAGCGTGAAGGCGGCTATACCTACTTCCTGCCTGACGTTGCCTATCACCTGGACAAGTGGAACCGCGGCTTTACCACCGTGATCAACGAACAGGGCGCAGATCATCACTCCACCATCACCCGCGTGCGCGCCGGCCTGCAGGCACTGAACGCCGGTATCCCGCAGAACTGGCCGGACTACGTGCTTCACCAGATGGTACTGGTCACTCGCTCCGGTCAGGAGGTCAAGATTTCCAAGCGGGCCGGCAGCTACGTTACCCTGCGCGATCTTATCGATGAAGTCGGCCGTGATGCCACACGCTACTTCCTGGTTGCACGCGCCGCCACGTCCCAGATGACCTTTGATATTGATCTGGCTCGCTCACAGACCAATGACAACCCGGTCTATTACATTCAGTATGCCCATGCACGCGTCTGCAGCGTGCTGCGCAAGGCCGAGCGTGATGACAGGGCATTCGATTCATCCGAAGGACTGGCCAACCTCGCCCTGCTTGAAGATGATCGTGAAAAGAACCTGATGAACCGTCTTGCGGCCTGGCCGGAGCTGGTTGCCCGTGCAGCCGCCGCTCGTGAACCCTATCAGGTCGCACAGTACCTGCAGGAACTCGCCGGAGAATTCCACTCCTGCTACAACGCGGTCAAGGTCATGGTTGACGACAGCGCCACACGCAACGCGCGCCTTTGCCTGGGTGTCGCCGTACGACAGGTACTGCGCAACGGTCTGGCCATTCTGGGCGTCAGCGCGCCCGAGGAGATGTAAATGGCTCGCACGCCTGCCAAAAAGCCGGCACCCAAACGCAAGGGCGCCACCACACAGCGCGGCGGTGCCAGGAAAAAGCCGCTGACCGGCCCGCTGATTCCGGGGTGGCTGTGGGCCGCCTTCGGTATCGTCGGCGGGTTTGCCTTTGCCTATTACCTGCTGCACGACGAGCCGGCACCGGCAACGCCGTCTCAACCGGCCGCAGTGATTGCCAAGCCTGCGAACAAGCAGGACTCGGCCACGGCCCGCACGAAGGATGGCACGCCGGCATCGAAGGACGAGAATGCCGATGGCGAAAAGATGCCGACCTTCGAGTTCTATACCCTGCTGCCTGAAACCGAGGTCATTGCCCCGGATGTGGATGCTTATCGGTCGACGCCACGCACACCGGATCCCATTGCCACCATTGCAAGCAAGGCAGAAACGCGCCAGAAAACCGCCACCGCTGACAACAGCGCCGCCGCTCCTCAGCTTGAGAAGGGCAAGCGCTATCTCCTGCAGGCCGCCTCGTTTCAATCCAGGGACGATGCACAAAAGCTGGCCGACAAGCTCAAAAACCTTGGTATCACGACTCAACTGACCAGTGTCACCACCGCGGACAACACCACCTGGTACCGTGTTCAGGGTGGGCCTTACAGCGACACACGTGAACTGGCACGCGCTCGTGGCCTGATGCAGACCCAGGGCATCGACCCGCTGGTAATGAAACAGAAATAAGCCCTTTCCGGCCCCCTCGGGGGCCGCCTGCCTTGAGTTCTCGCTCGACCGACCTCATTTCCCCTTCATGATCTCCCATGGCGCCGTCACGCGGTGTCAAAGTCACCTGGGGTTTTCCCCTTTTTATGTATACCGGAGCACACACATGACCACGATCGTATCCGTTCGCCGCGGCGAGCAGGTCGCCCTGGCTGGCGATGGTCAGGTTTCTCTTGGCAACACCGTCATGAAAGGCAATGCCAGCAAGGTTCGCCGACTGTATCGCGGCCAGATCCTGGCCGGCTTTGCCGGGGGAACGGCGGATGCCTTTACCCTGTTCGAGCACTTTGAAGCGCAGCTTGAAAAATATCAGGGCAACCTGACCAAGGCCGCCGTCGAGCTGGCCAAGGAATGGCGGACCGATCGCGCGTTGCGTCGTCTTGAAGCCATGCTGGCAGTCGCCGACAAGAATGCCTCGCTCATTATCACCGGAACCGGCGATGTGCTGGAACCCGAACACGGCATCATCACCATCGGCTCAGGCGGACACTACGCCAATGCCGCTGCGCGCGCCCTGCTGGATAACACAGACCTGTCCGCCCGTGACATTACCGAAAAAAGCCTGACCATTGCGGGCGATATCTGTGTGTTCACCAATCACAACATCACGCTTGAAGCCCTGGATTAATCTCATGAATGAACAGATGACACCTAGAGAAATCGTCCATGCACTGGACCAATACATTGTCGGCCAGGGTGATGCCAAGCGCGCCGTGGCCATCGCGCTTCGTAACCGCTGGCGCCGCATGCAGCTCGGCGACGACCTCAGAGGTGAAGTGGTTCCGAAGAACATTCTGATGATCGGCCCGACCGGCGTGGGCAAGACCGAGATTGCCCGCCGTCTGGCGAAGCTGGCCAATGCACCGTTCATCAAGATCGAGGCGACCAAGTTCACCGAAGTGGGCTACGTCGGGCGTGACGTGGAATCCATCGTGCGCGACCTGGTTGAAACGGCAATGAAACTCGTCCGCGAGCAGGCCAAGAAAAAGGTCGAAAGCAAGGCCGAAGACGCCGCTGAAGAGCGCATTCTTGATGCCCTTCTGCCTCCGGCCCGTGGCAACGAATACGATAGCGGCGCCCGTCAGGACAGCGCTACGCGCCAGACCTTCCGCAAGAAGCTGCGTGAAGGTCAACTCGATGACAAGGAAATCGATATCGAAGTGACCCCTCAGGGTCAGGGCATCGATATCATGACGCCGCCGGGCATGGAAGAAATGACCAGCCAGCTGCAGAACATGTTTTCCAGCATGGGCAAGCAGAAAAGCGAAACCAAGCGGATGGCCGTGAAGGATGCCATCAAGCTGGTTCGTGACGAGGAAGCCTCGAAACTGGTCAACGATGAAGACCTGAAAGCCCAGGCGATCGATGCCGTCGAGCAGCACGGCATCGTGTTCCTCGATGAAATCGACAAGGTCGTCAAGCGCGGCGAGTCCGGCGGCGACGTATCCCGTGAAGGGGTACAACGTGACCTTCTGCCGCTGATTGAAGGCTCGACCGTATCCACCAAGCATGGCATGGTGCGCACTGACCACATTCTGTTCATCGCATCGGGCGCCTTCCACCTTGCCAAGCCTTCGGACCTCATCCCGGAGCTGCAGGGTCGCCTGCCGATCCGCGTTGAGCTCGCGGCACTGACCCCTGATGACTTCAAGCGCATCCTGACCGAGCCCTCCGCCGCACTGACCCGTCAGTACGAGGCGCTGCTCCAGACGGAAGGCCTTGAAATCCAGTTTACGGATGACGGCATCGAGCGGATTGCCCGCATTGCCTATGACGTCAATGAAGGCACGGAAAACATCGGAGCACGCCGCCTGCACACCGTCATGGAGCGCCTGCTTGAAGAGGCCCTCTACGCCGGTGGCGACATGCAGGGGCCGTTGGTCATTGACAATGCCTACGTGGAAGAACGTCTGGGTGATCTGGCGCAGGACGACGACCTGTCCCGCTACATCCTCTAGACTGATTCGCTCCGGCCCTGCGCTGCAGGGCCGGTTGTCCCCTCTTCATGTTCGGCAAGGAGACCTCATGTCCACCCCGGAACTGACCCACGTGCATTATCGCCGCGACGCACGCGAACTGGTGCTGACCTTCGGCAACCAGCCACCCTTCACATTGAGTGCGGAATACCTGCGGGTCCATTCCCCCTCTGCCGAAGTGAGAGGGCATGGCAAGGGCCAGGAAGTCCTGCAGACCGGCAAGCAGGACGTTGGCCTGCTGAATATTACCCAGACCGGCCACTACGCTCTGAAACTGCATTTTGACGATGGTCACGACAGTGGTTTATATACCTATGACTATCTTCATGAGCTGGCAACGCACCAGGCAGACTACTGGCAGCAGTACCTGACCCGCCTCGAACAGGCCGGCGAATCCCGTCAGGCACCATCGATCATGATCAAGCAGCTCTAGCCCACCGCACCGAAAGACAAATGCACGGCTGACCGCTACAATGTCAGCGTTATCGGAATGCGATACACCACGCAACCGATGCCCGCCGATCATTTTTCAGGCCCAACACCGTTGAGGAAAGCATGGACAAGCGAACCACAGACTTTGGCTATCAAAAGGTCGCGTTTGAAGAAAAAGCCGGACGTGTCGCCGATGTGTTTCACTCTGTCGCTTCCCGCTACGACACCATGAACGATCTGATGTCGATGGGCATCCATCGAGTCTGGAAACGTGTCACCCTGGAGCGCTCCGGCGTTCGTCGTGGTCACCGGGTCCTCGATATTGCCGGTGGCACCGGTGATCTGGCGGCCAAGTTCTCGAAACGCGTAGGCGATACCGGCCGCGTGGTACTGGCTGATATCAACAGCTCCATGCTCAATGTGGGTCGCGACAAGCTGACCGACCTGGGCATCTGCGGCAACATCGAATACGTTCAGGCCAACGCCGAAAACCTGCCATTCGATGATAATACCTTCGACTGCATTACCATTGCCTTCGGTCTGCGAAACGTGACCGAAAAGAGCAAGGCACTGCGCTCCATGGCGCGTGTTCTGAAACCCGGCGGCCGTCTTCTGGTGCTGGAGTTCTCGAAACCGATCAATCCGGTATTTTCCCGGGTCTACGACGAATATTCCTTCCGGGTGCTTCCACAGCTCGGCCGCCTGATCGCCAATGATGCCGAATCCTACCGGTATCTGGCAGAATCCATTCGCATGCATCCTGACCAGGAAACGCTCAAGAGCATGATGGAACAGGCAGGCCTCGAGCGTGTCGATTACACCAACATGACAGGTGGCGTGGTCGCCCTGCACCGTGGTATCAAGCTGTAAGGCCCGGGGCGCCCGCTCGCAGATTTTCCCTGACGCAGCTTCGGCTGCGTTTCCGGCAAGAGTATAACCATGACGCTACTGACATCCATGCTGCTTAACGGCATGGAGAAAACGGTCAATCAGCTGCTGGATCGCGATCCTGCAGCCGCCGAACGACTCAATGCGCTCGCCGGCCTTCGCATGCTGGTCTGCCTGGAGCGTCCGGCAGTGAATGTGCGCCTGAGTTTTGATCCCCGCGGCATTCATCTGGCCTCGCTCAGAAATATTCAGGAAAAGGATGCCGACATCATTGTCGAGCTGACGCTCGAGACACTGGCAAGCCTTCTGGGCGGCGCGGATGTTCGTCAACTGATGTTTTCAGGCCGACTGGCTGCGCGCGGCCAGATAGCGCGCCTTGAAACCGTCCGTGAACTGTTCATGGACCTGGACATCGACTGGGAAGGCGCACTGGTCGAGTGGTTCGGTGAAGTGCCGGCACACAGCCTCGCTACCGGCCTGCGGCGAGTAGGTCATTTCGGCCTGCATTCACGTGACGCCCTGACCAGGGATCTACAGGAATACATGCAGGAAGAAGCACAGATCATTGCCGGGCAGTCCCAGACACGTGTCGCACGGGAACACCTGACCAACCTTCAGGTCGCCGTGGATCGTCTGGAAGCCCGCATGAATCTGATGCAACACCGGCTTCTTGATGAGGACGCTTCGTGAAACTGGTTCGCCTCGTTCGCATCGGCTGGATCATTGCCCGTTACCGCCTTGATACGCTGGTGCCTGTCGAGCGATTACCCGCGATCGTCCGCATGGTCATGGTCATTTCACCGCTGAAGTTGATCCCGAAGGGAGACAAGTCCCGCGGCGAGCGGCTTCGGTTGGCCCTTGAATCCCTGGGCCCCATTTTCATCAAGTTCGGCCAGATGCTTTCCACGCGTCGCGATCTGCTGCCTCCCGACATTGCCGTCGAGCTGAAGCGACTGCAGGACCAGGTTCCGCCCTTTCCCAACGACGTGGCACGTACCACGGTCGAACAGGAGCTCGGAGCCAGTATTGACGAGTGCTTTGCCGAATTCAGCGCCGATCCGCTGGCCTCGGCCTCGATCGCTCAGGTTCACCCCGCCAGGCTGCATACCGGCGAGCAGGTAGTCGTCAAGGTCATTCGGCCTGGCATCGATCAGATCATGCGCAGCGACATTCAGCTGCTGTATACCTTTGCCCGGTTACTGCTGTTGCTGTGGCCGGATGGCAAGCGCCTGCGACCCGTCGAAGTGGTACGTGATTACGAATCCACGCTGTTCGACGAACTCGATCTGATGAAGGAGGCGGCCAACACCTCCCAGCTCAAGCGCAACTTCCAGCACTCACCCCTGCTGTACGTACCGACAATCTACTGGTCGATGTCTCGCAAGCGCGTCATGGTGCAGGAACGGATCGAGGGTATTCCCGTTGCCGAGACAGAAGCACTGGTAGCGGCCGGCATTGATCTCAAGAAGCTTGCCGAGCGCGGCGTCGAAATATTCTTCACCCAGGTCTTTCGCGATAACTTCTTTCATGCCGACATGCACCCAGGCAACATCTTCGTTTCGACCGAGCATCCGCATGACCCGCAATACATAGCCATTGACTGCGGGATAGTCGGCAGCCTGACGCGTGAAGACCAGGATTACCTGGCCCGCAATATCCTGGCCTTCTTTCACCAGGACTATTACGAAGTGGCCATGCTGCACATCGAGTCCGGCTGGGTCGGTGAAGGTACCCGCGCCAACGAATTTGCGGCCGCCATTCGCGCCGTGTGCGAGCCTATTCTTGAAAAGCCCCTGAAGGATATCTCCTTCGGCCAGGTATTGATGGGCCTGTTCCAGACTGCTCAGCGCTTTCATATGGAAGTGCAGCCCCAGCTCGTACTGCTGCAAAAGACCCTGCTCAATATCGAGGGTCTGGGACGTCAGCTTCACCCCGAGCTTGATCTGTGGCATACCGCCAAGCCGTTCCTGGAAGAATGGATGAAGGAACGTGCCGGGCCCAAGGGATTCTGGAAAGAACTGAAAAAGCAGGCGCCCGACCTCGCACAGCGCCTTCCAGGGTTGCCCGTTCTCGCCCATCAGGCGCTCTCCCGGATAGAGAGCGAACGCAAGCAACGCCTGCAGCAGGCTACCGCGCTGGATAATATTCAGCGTGAGCTGAAACATACCCGCCAGGGAACCCGTCAGCTCCGCCTGGGTCTGATACTGGTTGCGATAGCCCTGGGCTGGCAGCCATTGCTGTCCTGGGCAGATCATCAGCCCTGGGGCGTACTTGCAGCCGCCGCGCTGGGCGTGGTGCTTCTGGCATGGCGCTGATCGAGCCCTCATGTTTCAATTGCAGCCAACCGGGGCTTATCAGGCCCGCATAGACAGGTAGTTCATGAAACAGACACATTCTGATGACACGCTGGCACAGCTGGCGGATATCCTTGCCAGCCGTCGACATGGTGACCCGGACACATCCTATGTGGCTCAATTGCACCATCGAGGGCTTAACAAGGTACTCGAAAAAGTCGGCGAGGAAGCAACCGAAACACTGCTGGCTGCCAAGGACGCACATCTGGGCGATAGTCAGCGTCAGGCAGTGATCAGTGAAACAGCGGATTTATGGTTTCACTGCATGGTCATGCTTTCCCATCTCGATATCAGCCATGACGATGTCCTCGCCGAACTGGCGGGGCGCTTTGGCATGTCGGGGCTTGAAGAAAAGGCCGCTCGATCATCCTGATCGTGCGTACCCGCGATATTATCTGAACCGGAACATCAATGCGGCAGGTGCCGCCAGGAGTAGACAGCATGTTAGGTGGCATCAGCATTTGGCAGTTGCTTATCGTCCTCGGGATTATCATCCTCATCTTTGGTACCAAGAAGCTGCGCAACATGGGCGGTGACCTGGGTTCGGCAGTAAAAGGCTTCAAGGAAGCCGTTAATGACGACAAGGACACCACTGGCGATGCACAGCACAAGGTAGGCCAGGAAGATGATGCTGGCAGTCGCACCTATACACAGGACGCGACCAGTGAAAAACAGCCCGATAACCGGAAGTAACCATCATGTTTGATGTCGGCTTTTTCGAGCTGATGGTCATTGGGGTTATTGCCCTGCTGGTCCTGGGCCCGGAGCGCCTGCCAACAGCCGCGCGTACTGCCGGGCTCTGGATTGGTCGCATCAAGCGAACCATTTCGAGCGTACAGCAGGATATTTCATCACAGCTGGAAGCCGAAGAACTGCGCCGCAAGATGAAGGCGCATGAAGACTCGCTGAACGAAGGCTTTGACAAGGTGCGCAAGGGCGCCGAGTCGCTGGGGCACTACGAAGGGCCTTCTTCTCGCCCCACTGATACTGCCTCCAGGCACCCGTCTGCCGTCGCAGAGACAAGCACTGCACTGTCTGATCACAAGGACGACAGCACATCATGAGTACCCCGCCGGACGTGGATCAACAGATGCCGCTGATCGAACACCTGGTCGAATTGCGCTCGCGACTCCTGAAAGCCGTCGTGGTGATCGTGGTGATCTTTCTAGGGCTTTACAGCTTTTCAAACGATATCTACACCTTCATTGCCCAGCCGCTGATGTCGCTGCTACCCCCGGGCTCGCAGATGATTGCAACCGAAGTGGCATCCCCGTTTCTTGCTCCATTCAAGCTGACACTGGTGGTGGCACTGTTTATTGCAGTGCCCTTTCTGCTTTATCAGGCATGGGCCTTTATTGCGCCAGGGCTTTATACCCACGAAAAAAAGCTGGCCTTTCCCCTGCTGGCATCCAGCATTGTGCTGTTTTATTCCGGCGCCGTATTTGCCTACTTTGTCGTGTTCCCACTGTTGTTCAAGTTCTTCACGACTGCAGCACCCGCCGGCGTACAGGTGATGACAGACATCAATGCCTACCTGACATTCGTGCTGAAGCTGTTTTTTGCCTTTGGTCTGGCCTTTGAAATCCCCATTGCCACATTCCTGCTGATCCTGACCGGTGCTGCCACCGTTAAAACGCTCTCATCCAAGCGCCCCTATATCGTCATCGGCTGCTTTGTGGTGGGCATGCTGCTTACGCCCCCGGATGTGGTCTCCCAGAGCCTGCTGGCCGTCCCAATGTGGTTGCTGTTTGAAGTGGGTATCATCTTTGGCCGATTCGTGAAGCATCAGCGCGGAGGACGCGCCGAGGAAACCCCCGACGCGTAAGACAGATCAGCGCAGCATATCGCCGATTTTCTCTACCAGCTTGAAGATACCACGAGCGGCGTCGTCAAGGTTTTCCGCCAGCAGATAGGCGGGAGTGGTAACGACCTTATGCTCATGGTCAATCACGATATTGTCTACGCTGCAGCTTCTGTGTAACCCACCCATGGCGCTGATGGCCCCGGCAATGCTGGCATCATCACCAATCGTGACCGGAATGCTGCCGTTGAGCATTTTTGGCACCATGACCGGCGCGATGCACATCATGCCGATTGGCTTGTTGGCTTCGTAAAAGGGGCGGACCTTCTCTACCAACAGGGGCAGAATCGTGATGCTGTCGCCGGTGATGGCGAAGTCACACAGGTTCTTGGCTGCGCCAAACCCGCCCGGAATGATGATAGCGTCAAAGGCATCAGGGTCCAGTTCGTCCAGCGGCTGGATTTTGCCACGCGCCAGACGTGCCGATTCCCTCAGCACATTGCGCGTTTCTCCTTCCACCGGCTCACCGGTGACATGGTCCATGACGTCATGCTGATCAATATCAGGCGCAAAGCACTGATACGGCATCTTGAGCTGGTCAAGACGCAATAGCGTCAGCGTCGTTTCATAGATCTCGGATCCGTCAAGATAGCCACATCCAGCCAGTACAACTGCAATTTTCCTGTCCATACCGTACTCTCTTGATAGTGCATGAAGGGCGGCTCTCATGGTTTTCAACACAAGAGGCCGATAAACAAGGTGAGGCAGGTAGTGGGTAACCTGGCAGTGCATCAACTCTAGCCAATCAAAGTGGCTTACGGCAAGGAGAGTCCACGTTCCGTTACCGTCACCTCACTGTCATGAGGCGGACTTATGCTACGGCGCCAACACTACAACAACTCGAGGGCCTTGATATGGGTACGCCGGAAACACCAGACATGAAACAGGCAGCCATACCAGAGGCGCAGCAGATGGACGCGCCGGATGCCCTCCCGATCGATCCCGCCGCCTCATTGCGACTGAACCGCACACGCACCGGCATTCGCACCCGCCCGGCCCCTGAGCGTAATACGGAACTGACGCATCCGCAGCTTTATTTCAATCGTGAAATCTCTACCCTGCAGTTTCATATTCGTGTATTGGAACAGGCGCTCGATGAGGCCCATCCGCTGCTGAACCGATTGATGTTTTTGCTGATCTTCTCATCCAACATGGATGAGTTCTTTGAAATACGGGTGGCCGGGCTGAAGCAGGCCATTGGCATCGATGAAAGCGCCAAGAGCCGCGATGGCCAGACCTATCAGCAAACGCTGGCCGATATTTCGCAGATAACCCATGAGCACGTCGCTCGGCAGTACATGATCCTGAACAAGGTACTGATTCCGTCATTGGAACAGGAAGGCATCCGCTTTTTACGACGCGCCAACTGGACGAAAGCCCAGCAGCACTGGATAGCATCCTACTTCGAAAATGAAATTCAGCCGGTCGTGAGTCCGATCGGGCTGGACCCGTCCCACCCCTTTCCGCGTCTGGTCAATAAAAGTCTCAATTTCATTGTTGAGCTGGATGGACAGGATGCCTTTGGCCGCACGGGCGGGCTCGCCATCATCCCTGCGCCACGCTCGCTCCCACGACTTATTCAGTTGCCTGCTGAAGTCAGCTCTGGTGAAGGCACTGATTATGTTTTTCTGTCGTCGATGATTCACGCCCATGCCAACGAGTTGTTTCCCGGCATGATTATCAAGGGATGTTACCAGTTCAGACTGACACGCAACGCAGACCTCGCGGTTAACCCCGAGGATGTCTCTGACCTGGCCTCTGCACTGAAAGGCGAGCTGCTGGCAAGGCGTTATGGCAGTGGCGTACGACTCGAAATCGCCAATAACTGCCCGGCGCATCTGACAACCTTCCTGCTGCAGCGCTTCGAACTCAGCGAGCAGGATCTCTACCTGGTGGATGGCCCGGTCAACCTGGGCCGGCTGATGGCAGTGATCGAAGGCGCCGGCCGCCCTGATCTGCTGTACCCTCCTTTCACACCTGGATTGCCTCGCGCCCTGAGACGCCAGACCGGCAGTTATTTCGATACCGTCGCCGAGGCCGACATCCTGCTGCATCACCCTTATCAGTCCTTTGCACCGGTTGAGCAATGGCTCAAGGAAGCCGCCGTAGACCCCGACGTGCTGGCGATCAAGCAAACCCTGTACCGTACCGGCCCTGGTTCACGCATCGTTACAGCGCTGACCGAGGCGGCCCGCAATGGCAAGGAAGTGACAGTGGTCATCGAACTGCGAGCCCGTTTCGATGAAGCTGACAATATCGAGCTGGCATCGAGGCTGCAGGAATCCGGTGCCAATGTGATTTACGGGCTCATGGATTACAAGATCCATGCCAAGCTCATGCATATGGTACGACGGGAAAATGGTCGCCTGCGCCACTACGCCCACCTGGGAACCGGTAATTATCATGCCACCACCGCCAGGCTTTATACCGATTACAGCCTGATGACGGCACACCCGGAAATCTGTCAGGACGTACATCTCATATTTCAGCAGATTGCCGGCATGGGCCAGCCACGTACCACCCGGCATGTCCTGTATGCACCGTTCACCCTCAACAGTACCCTGATCGACATGATCGACCGTGAAGCTGCGCATGCCCGGCGCGGCTGCAAGGGGTATTTGATGATCAAGTGCAATGCCCTGACCGAGCCTGGCCTGATACAGGCTCTGTATCGGGCTTCACAGGCCGGAGTGAAGTGCGATCTGATTATTCGAAGTACCTGCTGCCTACGCCCCGGGATTGAAGGCGTGTCATGCAATATCCATGTCCGCTCGATCGTCGGGCGTTTTCTGGAGCATACCCGCGTCTTCTACTTTCGCAACGCCAACAAGCCGGAACTGTGGTGCGGCAGCGCCGATGCCATGGAGCGCAACATGTTCCACCGGGTCGAAACCTGCTTCCCGGTGCTGGATAAAAAACTGGCGCGCCAGATCAAAAAGGACATGGATACGTACCTTTTGGACAACTGTCAAAGCTGGCAGCTGGAAGCTGATGGCCATTATGTCGCCACGCCACTGCCCGGCCAGCAAGAGGCCATCAGCGCTCAGGAAACCCTACTCTACGCTTACGCTCTGAAGCGATGAGCAGCTCATCGGGGCTCGCAGTGCCTGTGCTGCACGCAAAAGCTCCTGTTCGGTGCGCTCCCAGCTCAGGCACCCATCGGTAACGGACTGCCCATAGGTCAGCTCCGTTCCGGTGAACGCCTGACGCCCTGCAGCAATGAAGCTCTCAAGCATGACACCACGCAGCGCCTCGGCTCCGCCACGGCGCTGGGCAATGACACTCGACAGCACCTCGGGCTGACGTTCGGGGTTCTTGAAGCTGTTGGCATGAGAGCAGTCCACCATGATGGCTGGGGCTACACCCGCAGCGGCCAGCAGTGTTGATGCACTGGCGACACTTTCAGGACTGAAGTTGGGACCGGACGCCCCACCACGCAAGACAAGGTGTGTATCCCGATTGCCGGGGGTCACGCATGCCGCCGGCTGGCCGGAATCATCGACGCTGAAGCAGTAATGCCCGTGAGCAGCGCTGTTGATGGCATCCACCGCGACCTGAATCCCGCCATGTGTATCATTTTTGAACCCTACCGGCAGCGATAGCCCACTGACCATTTCACGATGCAGCTGAGACTCCGTGGTTCGTGCACCAATCGCCCCCCAGGCCAGCAAATCATCCACATACCGTGCCACGACCGGGTTAAGAAGCTCGGTGGCGACCGGCAATCCCATGGACACGATGTCACGCATGACCTCGCGAGACTGTCTGAGCCCTTCTGCCATGTCATGACTACCATCAAGCTGGGGATCATAAGCCAGCCCTTTCCAGCCGGTTATCGTACGCGGCTTCTCGATATAGACCCGCATGACCAGAAGCAATTGATCAGAGACCGCCTCGCTGAGCTGCAACAGGCGCTGCGCATAATCCAGCGCCGCTACCGGGTCATGAATGGAGCACGGGCCGGTAACGACCAGCAGCCGTGAATCCTCTCCGGACAGCACGCGGCAAATATCGCGGCGTTGCATTTTGATACGCTCATCAAGGTCAGGATGAGAGGGAATTGCCTGGCGCAGCATGGCCGGAGAAGGCAGCGACTGGTGGCAGGCGGGGGAAGGTGTGCAGGTCTCAACGTTCATGAAAGCTCCAGGCCGAGCGCGCTCGGTTCAACAGTGTAATGGTTCAGGTCTTGAATGCGGGGTATGACGGGTCATCCCCTGAGAAGTCAACGACACGTAATACCAGGCACCGATTTCAAAATAAAAATATGTCATGGCTCGTTCCTCACAGTTGTGTATCTATTATTACAGCCATAAAAAAACCCCGGTCGGGGGGCCGACCGGGGTGCTGTGCTGGATGGTCGGCCGGTATATCGGGCGACCTGACAAAAATCAGGCGTGCCCGCTACTAAACCAGTACCAATAACCAAAACCTGCACACGACACGATGCACGCCTGGCCGGCGGCATCGAAACGACATGCAGATGTGGTTGAAGGTACTGTGTTCATGACGGCTACTGATCCATTCCTAGTGTTACAGCGGTTTATCATGGCCGGCACCTTCAAGGTGCATGGCCGATTCATCTTTGTTCAGGAATCTTCCCAAGCTTAAGGAGCCTTCCTGCATCTTTCAAGAAAACAGCTTAAGCCAAAGAAGCACCGTAGGTACTGCAGTAAGAATACCCAGCACTGCCACACCGGTAATCAATCCAACCAGTGCCACATGCTCACTGCGTGTACGTGACTTTACTGCTGCCATGCCCGACACCTCCTGGCACGTTATTGTTGATGACATACAGGGCCTATCAGTTCAGCACCTGTATATTTACGCCACGTGATGGCTGCCGTCAACCGGCAGGGTTATACCTGTAACGAAAGGCGTATCCAGCAAATAACGAAGACCTTCCCAGATCACAAGAGGGCCAGGCGGTACCGGGCCCAAGACGGCGCGCTGTGAAACAGGCGCCTGCTCGAAATCTGATTCATGTTGCATCACCAGCCCGGGCGCAATGGCATTGACCTGAATATGCGGGGAAAAACGTTTGGCGAAGGAGCGCGTCAGGTTGTCAAGGCCAGCCTTGGCCGCTGCATATTCCGGCCTGTGCGCACAGCCCGAAGTCGTTCTGGCATCGGTAAGGTGGATAATATCGCGCTGCGACTCGCCACTGGCCATCAGCAGGTCGTATGCCGCAAGATTGACCAGATACGGTGCCATCATGTTGATATGGAACTGTCGATCAAACTGTTCGGCGCCCCCCTCGCACTCCTCGACCGCCGCCCCGGCATTATGAATGACTGCACGCAGTGACGGCGCCTGAAGGATCAGAGCTTCGATAAACGCCTCGATGCCTTCTCGCGTACTGAAATCCGCATGCATGGTCCGGGCACCAAGGCGCTCCAGCGCATCAACCGCGGGGCCCCGCGTACGCCATGTAATGATGACCGGATGACCATCTTCCATCAGACGCTCGGCACAGTAGCGACCAAGGCGACGAGTGCCTCCGGTAATCAGTACCGGTGAAACACTCATGACGGGGATGACGCCGAGGGCCTGGGCGCGTAGCTGAATACGTCGGAGAAGACTCGCTCGGTCAGCGGCTCGATCGCCTCCAGCGTATCGACCACGGCATACACCATGCCCGGGGACCCGGAAATGAAAATGCTGGCCTCGCGGGTACTGGTGACGCATTCATGAAGCGCCCGATCGATGCGCGCCACCACACCGTCAAAGTCATGCTCATCCGGCGCCTCTATCACAGGCGTGAAACTGACATTCCGGTGATCGGATACCCACTGTCTCGCAAGTGATTCAAGATAAAGGTCAGCACGTGTCTTGCCAGCCCACCACAGGTGAATAACACGGTCGGGATGATGCGCCAGCGCGGCCTCGACAATGGCCTTCATCTGGGCAAAGCCGGTACCTGCGGCGATCAGCATCAATGGACGGTCATCATCGACATCCAGCACACTTTCACCACTGGGCAAGCGTACCGTCAGCTCGCCATGTGCCACCAGCCGATCAAACAGCGCCAGGGAGCGGCTGCTTTCAGGCGCTTGTTGAACATGGAGCTCAAGCTCACCGCTCCCCTGATGGAAATTAGCAATCGAAAACGGCAGCCACTGGCCGTCAATATCGATCTCGAGATACTGCCCCGGGGCATGAGCAATGATGGCAGCATCCCCCTTTAAAAATACGCGATATACCGATTCGCTCAGGGTCTCGATCGCTTCAATCCGGCAGGATACAACCGTCGGACTCATGAAAATACCTCAATGTGTTTCATCGGCAGGTGGTTTGACTATAGCGAATTCATCCCAGCGCGCCGTGACGCGCGCCTTGATTTCTTCATTCATGACAATGGGCTGGCCCCATTCCCGGTTTGTCTCACCGGGCAGCTTATCGGTTGCATCCATGCCCATCTTGGACCCCAGGCCACTGACCGGCGAGGCGAAATCCAGATAATCGATCGGCGTGTTTTCAACCAGTACCGTATCACGGGCCGGGTCCATTCGTGTCGTAATGGCCCAGATGACATCCTTCCAGTCCCTCACATTGATATCATCATCCACCACGATCACGAACTTGGTATACATGAATTGCCGCAGGAAGCTCCAGACACCCATCATCACGCGCTTGGCATGCCCCGGATACTGCTTTTTCATCGACACTACCGCCATGCGGTACGAGCACCCTTCCGGCGGCAGGTAGAAATCAACGATTTCGGCAAACTGACGCTTGAGAATCGGCACAAATACCTCATTCAGTGCCACACCGAGCACGGCTGGCTCATCCGGTGGACGGCCGGTATAGGTTGAATGATAAATCGGCTCAAGACGGTGTGTAATACGCTCCACGGTAAAGACAGGGAATGTATCTACCTCATTGTAGTAACCCGTATGGTCACCGAACGGACCTTCCTCGGCCATGTCATCCGGATAGATAAACCCTTCCAGCACAATCTCGCTCGACGCAGGCACATCCAGATCCGCATGGCCGCACTTGACCAGCTCCGTCCGTGATCCACGCAGCAATCCAGCGAACGCGTACTCAGACAATGAATCCGGTACCGGAGTCACTGCGCCCAGAATGGTCGCAGGATCCGCGCCCAGCGCGACCGCAACAGGAAAGGGTTCGCCGGGATGCGTCTGCTGCCATTCCTTGAAATCCAACGCCCCGCCGCGATGCGATAACCAGCGCATGATCAGACGGTTTCTGCCGATTTTCTGTTGCCGGTAGATACCAAGGTTCTGACGCGTCTTGTGAGGCCCCCTGGTCACTACCAGAGGCCAGGTCACCAGCGGCGCGGCGTCACCGGGCCAGCAGTGCTGAATGGGAATCACGTCAAGGTCTACCGCATCGCCTTCCAGTACGACTTCCTGACAGGGTGCCTTGCGAACCCGCTTCGGCCCCATGCTCATGACCTGCTTGAAAATCGGCAGCTTGTCCCAGGCATCCCGAAAGCCCCTGGGTGGCTCGGGCTCCTTCAAAAAGGCCAGTAATTCACCCACTTCACGTAGAGCTTCGACGCTGTCCTGCCCCATACCCAGCGCAACCCGTTTTGGCGTTCCGAACAGATTGGCCAGAATCGGCATACGGCTTCCCCGGACATTTTCAAACAGCAGCGCCGGTCCGCCGTCCCGCAGCACGCGATCACAAATCTCGGTCACCTCAAGGTGAGGATCAACTTCAGCCTGAACGCGAACCAGCTCGCCTCGCGCCTCAAGGCCCTCGATAAATTCCCGTAAATCCCGGTACTGCATAGGGCTACCGTGCTCCGTGCCGTTTTTTGCCTGTCATAAAAAAGGGCAGGAATAACCCTGCCCTTTTTACATCCTGTCTGCCGATCAACGACGCTTCATGGCTTCGAAGAATTCCAGGTTGGTCTTGGTATCCTTCAAGCGGTCGATCATGAACTCGGTCGCTGCGACATCTTCCATGGGATTAAGCAGCTTGCGCAGAATCCACATACGCTGCATCTCTTCTTCGCTGCACAGCAGATCCTCGCGGCGCGTACCGGAGCGGCGAATATTGATGGCCGGGAAAACGCGCTTTTCCGCCAGCTTGCGGTCCAGGTGCGCTTCCATGTTGCCGGTACCCTTGAACTCCTCGAAGATTACCTCATCCATCTTGGAGCCGGTGTCGACCAGTGCGGTTGCCAGAATGGTCAGGCTGCCGCCTTCCTCGATATTACGAGCGGCCCCGAAAAACCGTTTGGGTTTTTCCAGAGCATGTGCGTCGACACCACCGGTCAGCACCTTGCCGGACGACGGCACTACCGTATTGTAGGCCCGCGCCAGACGAGTGATGGAATCGAGCAGGATAACCACATCCTTTTTATGCTCCACCAGCCGCTTGGCCTTCTCGATCACCATTTCAGCCACCTGAACGTGACGCGCCGGCGGCTCGTCAAAGGTGGAGGCCACAACCTCGCCCCGCACGGTGCGTGACATTTCGGTCACTTCCTCGGGACGCTCATCGATCAGCAGCACAATCATGTGACATTCAGGATTGTTGCGGGTGATGGAGTTGGCAATATTCTGCAGCATCAGTGTCTTGCCGGCCTTGGGCGGCGACACGATCAGGCCACGCTGGCCCTTGCCGATCGGAGCGGCGAGATCAATGATGCGGGAAGTCAGATCCTCGGTAGACCCGTTACCGATTTCCATCGGCAAACGTGACTGAGGGAACAACGGCGTGAGGTTTTCAAACAGGATCTTGTGCTTGGCGTTCTCAGGCTTGTCGAAGTTGATCATGCTGACCTTCAACAGCGCAAAATAGCGCTCGCCTTCCTTCGGCGGCCGAATCTTTCCGGCAATCGAGTCGCCCTTGCGCAGGTTGAAGCGGCGGATCTGGGAGGGCGAGACATAAATATCGTCAGGACCTGCCAGATACGAGCTGTCGGCGCTGCGCAAAAAGCCGAAACCATCCTGAAGTATTTCCAGCACGCCATCTCCGAAGATGTCTTCGCCACTCTTGGCGTGCTTTTTCAAAATGGCAAAGATGATGTCCTGCTTCCGCGAACGCGCCAGGTTGTCGATGCCCATCTGACGGGCAAGTTCAAGGAGTTCGGGAACGGATTGTTGCTTGAGTTCGGTAAGATTCATCGGTTTATTCGAAAATCGCTCGTGTCAGCATGGCAATGGAGGTGCGATGTGATGCAGGACAGGAGGCGGTCAAAACAGAGTCAAAGCCGCCCGGTGCGTTCAGAAGCCTCTCGGGTGTCATTTTGTGTCCCGACAGCGCGGCATAGCGCGGCGACACTTCTGGTCGAGACATGCAGGAAATGATCGATAACAACGTTCGCCTGTAGCTTGAAACACGTGCCGCAATACTGGCATTGAACCGTGCTCAAGAAAACCGGCGATCTGGGAAAACCGCAAATGGTGCGGCCGGAAAGCATTCAAAACAGGTGAACGGCTCGATGGTAGTCAACCTGGGGAAGCAACGCAAGCCTTCCATGAAAATCCTATTTAAGCTCTTCCTCCACAAATGCAACAATCTGGTCTCGTGGCAGGGCACCAACTCGAGTAGCCTCGACATTCCCGTCAACGAACAGGATAAGCGTGGGAATACCGCGCACGCCAAACCGGGCAGCAAGTTCCGGGTGCTGATCCACATCCACCTTGCCGATCCGGACCCGGCCATCGTAGTGCACGGCCATTTCCTCAAGCACGGGCGCAAGCTGCTTGCATGGCCCGCACCATGGCGCCCAGAAATCCACCAGTACAGGGCCAGAGTGCGCCGATACTTCACGATCAAAGGAAACGTCATCAAACAACGCGACGCTATCGCTCATGGTCAAGCCTTTTAAATAAAACCAGGTTAATGTGGCCGATAAAGCCACGCAGAAACTGCGTTATGCTGAATCAGCATGCTTACCAACTATAAAGCGGGGCAGCGAACTTGTCACAGGCAAGTGACGACGACTCGTGATTGTGCATATACCAGGATACCCCTATGACCCAGGCCCGTGACGGCAGTGCGCCACGTCAACTGGCAGCCATCGATCTTGGCTCCAACAGTTTTCACCTGCTCATCGTCGAGTACAGCGAAGGCTATTTCAAGACGCTTGAAAAGCGTGGTGAAAAGGTGCAACTGGCCGATGGCATGGACCACCACGGACAGCTGAGCGAAGAAGCCATGGAACGCGCCATGGCCTGCCTGGCCATGTTTGCACGTTTCATCGATGGCATTGCACCGGAAGATATTCGCATTGTAGGCACCAATGCGCTCCGTATTGCATCGAACAGCGGCGAATTCCTGTCTCGCGCCCAGCAATTTCTGCAACATGACATCGAGATCATTTCAGGCCGCGAGGAGGCTCGACTGATTTATCTGGGAGCTGCCCATGCCCTGGCGGATGTCCATGGACGACGACTGGTCGCCGACATCGGCGGCGGGTCCACCGAGATGATCATTGGCGAACGTTTTACCCCCCTGGCACTTGAAAGCCTCGAGATGGGATGCGTGGTATATACCGATCGATTTTTTGCCGACGGCCGAGTGACCGAGAAGAATTTCCGTCAGGCTGAGCGAGAAGCGCGCTCCGAGCTTGCCAGTATCGCAAGAAACTACCGTCGCCTTGGCTGGCAGGATCCGATCGGCACCTCCGGTACCATCCGGGCCACGGCAGAAATACTGGAAGCCCACCAGCAGTGCAGTGAAGGCATCATTACACGCAAGGGACTTGAATGGCTGAAAAAACGCCTGATCAAGGCAGGTCAGCTGGAAGGATTGGCTCTGGACGGGCTTAAACCGACACGAGCACGGGTCTACCCCGCTGGACTGGCTATTCTGCGCGCCATATTTGACCTTCTTGAGCTGGAAAGCATGCGCTATGCCGGGGGCGCTCTGCGTGAAGGCGTCATGTATGACCTGATCGGCAGGAATACCCCGGAAGACCCTCGCCACGAAAGCGTCAAGGCGCTGGTCAAGCGCTTTGATATTGACGAGCGCCAGCAACTCAATGTCTGTCAGACAGCAGACATTCTGTTTTCATCCGCTCGCAGCGAATGGGGGCTCACCGAACTGCACCGCTGCTACCTGCAGTGGGCGGCATCGCTTCATGAGATGGGCCTGAGCATTTCACACGCACGCTTTCATCGTCACGGCAGCTACATTCTCGAAAATGCAGATTTATCCGGATTCTCTCGCCCTGAACAGGGACTGCTGGCATTTCTTGTACGCGCGCACCGACGCCGCTACCCGACCAGAGAAGCCAGGCAGCTGCCGGAACGCCAGGCACTGCATTTTCAACGCATTGCCGTGCTGCTGCGTTTGGCCGTCATGCTCAACCACTCCCGCGATGACGAGCCCTTTCAGGACCTTTCGCTGACCATCAAGGGTGAAACCCTCATCCTGACACTGCCCGAGCAGGATACGCTGCGGCTGAATGATGCCGAGCGTGAAGCACATTACCTGCAGGAAGCCGGTATCACGCTTGAGGTGGCAATCCGTCAGACCAACCCGCCTGCATAAGCTGCCAGTGATCAGCGACCAAGGGTGCTCGATCACTGTGGGGCGGAAAGATAAGGGCGACAGGGCGGGATGCAACGCTTAGCACCACACATTGTGTTCGCTGCCATGGCGGCACCCCGGCCTCCTGAAGCAGGGTCTTGAGACGACGGTGATGGCCACGAAGGTACAGCTGCTCGCCCCCCCGGCGAGCAGAGGCCTGGCCCTGAGGCACCGGCCCAGCCAGCAACGGCAGCAACTCGCCATGCCACCGGCCCAGCGGCGTATCAAGCGCCACACCGCTGGTCCACTCGACACACCAGTCCGGTGGCAGCGAGATTGCGGGCGCTTCAAGATACAACCGCCCCCGCCAGCACCGCGCCTCGGCTCCCGGCCAGACCACACAAGGCAAGGCATTACCAGTCGCCTCCAGCTGTTCAAGAAGGCTTTCCAGACGCGCCCGTGGCGGCATGGGCAGCTTCACTCGAGCCAGCGCGCTACGAATCAGCACGCGACGGGCGGCAGGCTCCTGCGCCTTCAGACCGGCTATATCCAATACCCCGGGCACTGGCATGATGGTCTCAAGAAACGTTCCACTCCAGTCAGCCATCAGCGCAGATGCCTCGCGGGCCTGATGCGCCGATGAAGCCATGGCACCGGCAGCTTGCGGCCAGCGCGCCATAAGCAGTGGCATCACCTGATGGCGCAGATAGTTGCGATCAAGCGACATATCCTCATTGGTGGGATCGTCATGAAAATGAAGCCGATGATGACAGGCATACGCTTCAAGCTGCGTGCGGGATACCGACAGTAATGGTCGCTCGACCCGAAAGCCTCCGGCGGCGTCGCGCTTCTCGGCCATTGCTCCCAACCCGTCTACACCACTGCCTCGCAATAACCGAAGCAATACGGTTTCCGCCTGATCGTCCAGGTGGTGGGCCAACCACAGAACATCACCGGTACCCATTACCTCATTGAAGGCTTGATAGCGCGCCTCACGCGCGGCGGCCTCGATGCCTCGGCCGCTGCTGCGGTCAACCTCCACAGTCATAACGTCCAGCGGTACAGAAAGCGCATCACAAAGAATCTGACAGGCCTGCTGAAGGGTACCTGCGTCTTCATGGAGTTGATGATTGACATGCACAGCCCTGACAGTCACCTCAGGGGGACAGGACCGTGCAGCCAGATGCAGGAGGCAGGCACTATCGAGCCCGCCAGACACGCCAACAAACACCTGGCGAGATGCCAGGGCCTTCAGTGCCTGACGAATCATGCCCTGAAGCTCAGGGGATGCATACCAACTCATTACCGCCTCCTGTCATTGCCGCCTTTCGCAGAACCAAAAAAAGGCGTGCCAATGCACGCCTTTCATGGATCACCGCAGGATTATTGCGGTGCCCCGTAGCTCATCAGACGAGAGTAACGCCGCTCGAGCAGCGCCTCGGTGTCCATGGCTGTCAGCCGGTCAAGCGAGTCATTAAGGGCCGTGCGAATACGCTGAGCCGTCGCCTCACGCTGGCGGTGCGCACCGCCGAGCGGCTCTTCGATCAATGTATCGACAAACCCGAGCTCCTTCAGGCGAACCGCCGTAATCCCCATGGCCTGGGCGGCATCAGATGCCTTGTCTGCGCTCTTCCACAGGATCGAAGCGCACCCTTCCGGAGAAATGACCGAATAGGTGGAATACTGCAGCATCTGGAGTTCATCACACACGCCAATGGCCAGTGCACCACCGGAGCCACCTTCGCCAATCACCGTCGAGATGATGGGTGTCTTGAGTCTGGACATCACCGCCAGGTTACGCGCAATCGCCTCACTCTGGCCACGCTCCTCGGCATCAATGCCCGGGTAGGCACCAGGGGTATCGATGAATGTCAGGATCGGCATCCTGAAGCGCTCGGCCATTTCCATCAGCCGCTGCGCCTTGCGATAGCCTTCCGGCCGGGGCATACCGAAATTGCGCCGTACCTTGTCCTTCACGGTACGTCCCTTTTGATGGCCGATGACCATGACAGGACGCTCATCAAGTCGGGCTACGCCGCCCACCAGAGCTGCATCATCGGCAAAAAGACGATCACCGTGCAGCTCTTCGAAATCAGTGAAGATCTCTTCAAGATAATCCAGCGTATACGGGCGCTGCGGATGACGCGACAGCTGCGTCACCTGCCAGGGCGTCAGGTCCCGGAAGATCTGCTCGGTCAGCTTTCGGCTTTTTTCCTCAAGCTTGCCCACTTCGTCGCTGATATTGATCTTGGAGTCATTGCCCACCAGACGCAGCTCTTCAATCTTGGCCTGCATCTCGGCAATAGGCTGTTCAAAGTCCAGATAGTTCGGATTCATAGGGGCTTTATCACACTCTCGGGCAGCTCGTCATACAGGAAACCGGTACGGAACTGTCGGGTTTGCTCGCCGCTACTGTCATGCTGCCGACGAGCGTAAATGGCGTATTATCCCATGGTGCTGCGTGACTGCAAGCACCGGGGCCGTTGCCGTGAATGCATCAGCGATACCTGAGGCTGACGCGCTCCTGGCCTTCTACCTCATTCAGGGCGATGAACAGCTCATCGCTGGGGGTCACCCGCCAGGCCTCGCCCAGCTCTACCTGGCCCTGTGCTACCGCGTTGCGGTAGGTCAACCGGACGGGAAGTCCCTCAGCCGCCTTATAGGGCGTGAGCTGTGCCTGCAGCGTTCGGATCAGCCCGCCGTTGGCGCGCGCACCATCGATATGCAGCTCCACCGCCTCACCGAAGCGTGTCCGCGCCGAAACTATCGGCGTAATTTCCTTGCCACGCAGCCGCAAGCCGCCGGAATAATCGTCCTGGCTGACCTCGCCTTCGATAATAAGCACCTGATCTTCCGCCAGCTGGCCACGCACCTGATCATAAAGCTCTCCGAACAGGGACGCCTCGATACGCCCGGTGCGATCATCCAGAGTAGCAAAGGCCAGCGTATCGCCGCGTTTTGACTTCATGGTGCGCATCGCCACTACCAGCCCGGCTACCCGCTGTGACTCACGGGAAGGCTTGAGATCAACGATACGGGTGCTGACAAAGCGCTTCAGTTCGCGCTCATATTCATCGATCGGATGGCCGGTCAAATAAAGGCCGAGGGTATCCTTCTCCCCCGCCAGCCGCTCACGATCCGTCCAGTCACGGACACGGCGATACTCGAGGTAGACATCTTCATCAGCGGTACTGTCACCGAAGGCCTCACCAAACATGTCCATCATGCCGATGCTGGCATTGGTATGGCTCTGGGACGCCGCCTTGATGGCATCATCAAGCCCGGCGGCCATGACAGCACGCGATGGCCCGACCGAGTCAAGGGCACCGGAGCGGATCAGCGCCTCCAGCGTACGCTTGTTCATGCGCTTACCGTCGATACGCCGGCAGAAATCGAAGATGTCCGAGAAATCTCCCCCTTCGGCACGCGCTTCTACGATGGCCTCGATCGGCCCCTCACCAACGCCACGAATGGCGCCGAGCCCGTAAACCACTTCATTTTGTTCATTGACGGTGAACTTGTAGCCGCCCACATTCACGTCCGGTGGCGTCACGGTCAGCCCCATCCGTCTGCATTCCTCGATCAGCGGCACCACCTTGTCAATGTTGTGCATCTCGGTGGAAATAACAGCGGCCATGAACGGTGCCGGATAATGTGCCTTGAGCCAGGCCGTCTGATAGGACACCAGACCGTAGGCCGCCGAGTGCGACTTGTTGAACCCGTACCCGGCAAACTTTTCCACCAGGTCAAAAATGTTGCCGGCCAGGCCCTTTTCAACCCCATTGGCAGCGCACCCTTCCATGAAGCCAACACGCTGCTTGGCCATTTCCTCGGGCTTTTTCTTACCCATGGCACGACGCAGCAGATCCGCCTGCCCCAGACTGTAGCCGGCCAGCACCTGTGCAATCTGCATGACCTGCTCCTGGTACAGGATGATCCCGTAGGTCGGCTCCAGTACCGGCTTCAACGATTCATGCTGATAATCCGGATGAGGGTAGGACACCTCGGCCCGGCCATGCTTTCGGTTGATGAAGTCATCCACCATGCCTGACTGAAGTGGGCCGGGACGAAACAGGGCCACCAGGGCGATCATGTCTTCCAGCGAATCCGGCTGAAGCCGTTTGATCAGCTCTTTCATGCCACGGGACTCAAGCTGAAATACCGCGGTGGTCTCGGCCTTCTTGAGCATGTCAAAGGTAGGCGCGTCGTCCAGCGGGATCGTAGCGATATCCAGCGGCTCCTGTCCTTCGCGTGCACGCACCGCGTCGACCATCTCAAGTGCCCAGTCGATGATCGTAAGCGTCCGGAGCCCCAGAAAGTCAAACTTGACCAGACCGGCTTCCTCGACATCGTTCTTGTCGAACTGAACGACTAGTCCGGAACCGTCCTCGTCACACAGCAGCGGCGAGAAGTCGGTCAGTTTGGTGGGTGCAATCACGACCCCACCGGCGTGCTTGCCGGTACCGCGCGTAATGCCCTCGAGCTTCTGCGCCATTTCCCATATTTCATGGGCTTCTTCGTCATTATTGACGTAATCCCGCAGCCCCTCCTCCTGATCCCAGGCCTTGCCCAGGGTCATTCCGACTTCAAACGGAATCAACTTCGAGAGCTTGTCGCCCAGCGAATATGGCTTGCCCTGGGCACGCGCCACATCCCTGACCACCGCCTTGGCGGCCATGGTGCCGAAGGTCACGATCTGGGATACGGCCTCACGCCCATACCGATCCGCCACATAGTCGATAACCCGGTCCCGCTTCTCCATGCAGAAGTCGACGTCAAAGTCGGGCATCGAGACACGCTCGGGATTCAGGAACCGCTCGAACAGCAGATCGTATTCCAGTGGATCCAGATCAGTGATCTCAAGCGCATAGGCCACCAGCGAGCCGGCACCGGAGCCTCGCCCGGGCCCGACCGGTACGTCGTTCTGCTTGGCCCAGCGAATGAAGTCCATCACGATCAGGAAGTAACCGGGGAACCCCATCTGGTTAATGACGTTCAACTCGAAATCCAGTCGTTCACGATAAGCCGGCTCACAGGCAGCGCGATCACGATCACGATAGATGGCATGGTCGGCGTCGAACAGCTTGTGCAGACGCTGGGTCAGACCGTCATGGGACAACTTGCAGAAGAACTCTTCCATTGTCATGCCATCAGGCACGGGGTACTCGGGCAGAAAGTATTCACCCAGCCGAACATCCACGTTGCATCGCGCGGCAATCATGACCGTATTATCGATGGCTTCGGGTAGGTCAGAGAAAAGCTCGGCCATCTCGTCGGCCGACTTGAAGTATTGCTCTTCGCTATAGCGCGTTTCACGACGTGGATCATCCAGCGCGCGCCCTTCACCTACAGAGACGCGGGTTTCGTGCGCCCAGTAATCCTCCCGATGCATGAAGCGGACATCATTGGTGGCTACCACCGGCGTGCCGGTCTCGAGGGCCAGCTCGACACTCAGGTTCACACAGGCTTCCTCGTACTGGCGCTTCGTGCGCTGCAGCTCAAGGTAGAATCTGTCAGGGAAAAACCGCTGCCATTCGGTCAGCAGGTCACGGGCAGTCTGATAGTGTTCGGACAGCAGAAAACGGCCGATTTCACCCTCTCGCCCACCGGACAGAACAATCAGCCCGTCACTCTGCTCGAAGATCCATTCCTTCTTGAGCTGTGCACGGCCCTGACGCTGGCCATGCTGCCAGCTACGGGCAATCAGCTCAGTCAGGTTGCGATAGCCCTGATTATTCATTGCAATCAGGGTCAGCCGGTAGGGATGATCCTCATCGAACGGGTTATCCATCCAGACATCCGCACCGATGATCGGTTTGATACCTGCCGCTTGACTGGCCTTGTAGAACTTGACCAGCCCGAACAGGTTGGAGTCATCGGTCAATGCCAGCGCAGGCAATCCCTGCTCCCCTGCCTGCTTGACCAACGGCTTGAGCCGAATCAGACCGTCAACCAGCGAATACTCACTATGAACGCGGAGATGAACGAAGGACATCGCTGAAACCACTCATTGCTGTCTGTCGAAAGAGGGCATGGGTGCTGAAGGCACACCCACTCAAAAAAGATTGTGCTGGTGCTTGAGCGGCGCAAAGGACCGGCGATGCTCCGGCAAGGGCCCCAGTCGCGTCAGCGCGTCCAGGTGCTCCCGTGTCGGGTACCCCTTGTGCCGGGCAAAACCATACGCCGGATGCGCTGCGTCAAGTGCAACCATCTGCCGGTCACGGGCGACCTTGGCGATGATCGATGCTGCGGCAATGGCGTCATGTCGGGCATCGCCCTTGACCACGGCCTGGCCGGGAAGAACATGGCCCGGCAGCTTGTTGCCATCCACCAGCAGATATTCTGCCGCCGGCGTGAGCGCGTCAATGGCACGACGCATGGCCAGGTGGGTGGCATGATGGATATTGAGCGTATCAATCTCATCCGGGGTGGCGTGGGCGATGGCAAAGCAGAGCGCCTGCTCGCGGATCAACTGATCCAGTGCCTCTCGCCGCTTGCTGCTGAGCTTCTTGGAATCCGCCAGCCCGGTAATCGGTCGCGCCGGATCAAGTATCACCGCTGCGGCGACCACATCACCTATCAGCGGCCCGCGTCCTACCTCATCCACACCCGCCAGGCGCTCGCCCTGATAATCAATCACCAGCGGTGGCCACTGCATTGCCTCAGCCATGTTCAACCACCTCAAGCACTGCTCTGGCGGCTCGCTCGCTGGCACCACACTGCAACTGCCTGTGCAGGGCTCTGAAACGTTCGCCTATCTGCTGCCGCTCGGCCTGATGCTCAAGCATGGGCCACAGGGTCTCGGCCAGCGCCTCGGGTGTCGCTGCATCCTGAATCAGCTCCGGCACGATTTCTTCCTGCGCAATGAGATTGGGCAGTGAAATCCAGGGAGTCTTGACCAGCCGCTGCGCCATCCAGTGCGTTACCTGGCCATGACGATAGGCCACGACCATCGGCCGATGGCAAAGCATGGCTTCAAGCGCGGCAGTGCCGGACGTCAACAGGACGGCATCTGCAGCAGTCATGGCCATCCAGGCCAGACCATCAAGTACCGTGAAGCCACTGGCCTGATCCATGCCCAGTGCTGCCAGCTCATCCCGTCGCTGGGTATTGGCCGCCGGAATCACGACCTGCAACTCTGGATCACGCTGTCTCAGCAGCGCGACTGCATCACGAAACGTCGGGGCATTGAACGCAATTTCCTGACGTCGGGAACCGGGCAGAACAGCAAGCACTCGAGCTGTTTCAGACAGACCCAGCTTGTCCCGGGCGGCCTCCCGATCATCTTCCAGTGGCAGTTCTTCTGCCAGCGGATGACCGACAAAGGTAACCGGTACCTGATGGGCACGATAGAAGGAGGCTTCAAAGGGCAAAAACGTCAACATTCGATCAACGGATGCTCGAATACCCTTGACCCGCCCCTGACGCCAGGCCCAGACCGACGGACTGACGTAATGAACGGTTTTCATGCCGGTAGCGCGCAACTGACGAGCCAGCCGTAGATTGAAATCAGGGTAATCAATACCGACCATGATATCGGCCTGCCAGGCCAGTGCATCTTCACGCAGCCGGGCACGAAACCCGAACAGGGCAGGCAGGTGGCGAACCACTTCCACCAGCCCCATGATAGCCAGCCGCTCGAGCGGAATCTGACTATCCAGCCCTTCGGCCTGCATGCGTGGCCCGCCGACACCTCGAAAGGCAATATCGGGGTGCAGCGCCTTCAGCGCCCGCATCAATCCGGCACCAAGAAGGTCCCCGGACAACTCACCCGCCACCAGGTAGACCCTGATCATCAGCGAGTAATGCCACGCTCGGAGGCCTTGAGCGACGCGATAAAGACGTCTATTTCAGGTCCTGTCAACGCATCATCCTGCTCAATGCTGTCGATGGCCTGCTCAAGGGTCAGCCCCTGCCGCCATGTTCGCTTGTAGGCTGTCTGCAGGGACAAAAGAGCCTGGCGGGAGAACCCACGACGTTTTAGCCCTACCAGATTAAGCCCGTGCACATGCGCCGGGTGACCGTTGGCCATGGTGTACGCCGGAACGTCCTTGGTCACGATCGATCCACCACCACACATGGCATGATCCCCGATATGGCAGAACTGATGCACTGCCGAAAGACCGCCCAGAATAACGTGATCGCCAATATGCACATGGCCGCCCAGTGTTGCCTGGTTGGCCATGATGACATGATCACCAATATCACAGTCATGGGCAACATGTGCGTACGCCATGAACAGACCATGGCTGCCAATCCGGGTCAGCTCCTTGTCCTGGGTAGTTCCCCGGTGCACCGTCACACCTTCCCGGAAGGTATTGTAATCTCCGATTTCAAGGCGCGTCGGTTCACCGGCATACTTCTTGTCCTGGCACTCTTCGCCGATCGACGTGAACTGAAAGATGCGGTTATTGATGCCGATGCGCGTCGGCCCACTGATGACACTGTGAGGACCGATAACGCAGCCGGAGCCTATTTCGACATCAGCCCCCACGACACAGAACGGCCCGATGTCAACGTCATCGGCAATCACAGCCGATGGATCGATGATAGCGGTTGAATGAATCAAGCGACCTTCCTCTCGGCACAAATGATATCAGCTTCGCACACCAGTTCGTCGTCCACGTGCGCACGGCAGGCAAACTTCCAGATACCCCGACGGGCCTTGATCATCCTTGCCTCGAGGCGCAGCCGATCCCCCGGCAGCACGGGGCGCTTGAAGCGAACATTGTCGCTTCCGACGAGGTAGTAGATATACCCGTCTCGTGGCAATTTGTTAACGGTCTTGAAACCAAGAATACCTGCTGCCTGCGCCAGCGCTTCAATGATAAGTACGCCCGGCATGATGGGATGCTCGGGGAAGTGGCCATTGAAGAAAGGCTCATTGATGCTGACGTTCTTGAAGCCGACGATGGATTCACCGGTGGTGAGTTCCGTCACCCGATCAATCAAAAGAAACGGATAGCGATGGGGGAGATACTCACGAATCTCGTTGATGTCCATTACCATTGGCATGCAACCTCTAGAATAACGAAATGCCTGCCATTACTGGCAGGCATGTAGCGGGGCAATATCCCCGATGACTGGTCGGCCATTATACGCGACCTGAAGGTGACCACCAGTCACGGTCGGAGAGTATCAGTTTTGACTGCGCTCCAGCGCCCTGACGCGTCGGGACAGCTCATCAAGCTGCTTGAACCGAACGGCATTGCGGCGCCACTGGGCATTGGGCATGGAGCCGGTACCGGAAGAATATACCCCGGCGTCCGTAATCGAATTGGTCACCAGGCTCATGCCGGTCACCTGTACCCTGTCGGCAATGTCGATGTGACCGGCAAGACCTACCCCACCGCCCAGCAGACAGTGCTGCCCGACACGGGTAGAACCTGCCACCCCGACGCATCCTGCCAGGGCACTGTGATCACCGATGTGCACGTTGTGCGCAATCTGTACCTGACTATCGATCTTGACGTCATGGCCAATGACCGTATCACCCAGCGCACCACGATCAATACTGGTGCAGCTGCCGACTTCCACGTCATTGCCCAGCACCACACCACCAAGCTGTGCGATCTTGTGCCAGCCCTGGCCGTCATGAGCAAATCCGAAACCATCCCCGCCGATTACGGCACCACTATGCAGGATGGCACGCTCGCCGATCACGACACCGTGGTAAATCACCACACCGGCGTGCAGGTAACTTTTATCACCAAGCGCACTGTCAGCACCGACAAAGCAGTTTGCCCCGATATGCACGCCGTTACCCAGCTGCACGCCGGCCTCGATAACCGCATGAGGGCCAATGAAAACACGCTCACCAAGCACCGCTGACTCATGCACCACGGCACTCGCATGAATCATCGTTACAGCATCATCACGGCGCAATGGATCAAAGCAGTGGGATAGACGGGCATAGCCGAGATAAGGATTATCCAGCACCAGAGCCGATACCGGACACTCATCGACGTAATCAGGGTGCAGCAATACAGCCGCCGCCTGTGTGGTTGCCAAATATTTGGCATAGGCCTTGTTGGCCAGAAAGGCAATGTCGTTCGGACCGGCCTCGGTCAGCGTGGACAGGCCGGACACACGACACTCGCCGTCACCGGCAAGCGTCGCATTGAGCAGGCTGGCCAGTTCGGCCAGCGAGTATGAGGAAGATGCTTTTTTGGTCATCGTTTCCGGCTAACGCCGCACTCAGTTTTGTGAGTTGAAAGCGTTGGTGACTTCCTGGGTAAGATCCAGGGAGTCCTGGGCATAAATCACGCTGTTGCGATCGACCAGCACCTTGACATTGTGTTTACTGACCACCTGCTGAATGGCCTTGTCCAGCTTGGGCTTGGCCTGCTTGAGAAAGGCCTGCTCCTTTTGACTCCGGGTCTTTTCAAGGGAAGCGCGCTGCTCCTGGAACTGACCGCCCTTCTGACGCAGTTGCTGGATCAGGTTCTGGCGCTCGGAGTCAGACATGACATCGCCGTTTTTCTGCAGTTTTTCCTGCAGGCTCTGCACCTGTTCGCCCAGTGCCTTAACTTGCTGCTGCTGGCTACCCAGCTGATTCTTGAGCTGGTTCATGGAGCGCTGCGCAGAACTGGTATTGAGCAACGCCTGCTGCCAGTCAAGCACAGCCACATCGTCTGCCTGCGCCTGCGCTGCTACACCTACGCTTCCGAGAAGCCCTGTAAGGCACAATGCCACGGTCAATTTACGCATACCACTCTCCTTGAACAATGCTGCCAATCTATCAGAAAGTCTGACCCAGCGAGAACTGGAAAACCTGTGTATCGTCACCATCCTTCTTGTTCAGCGGCTTTGCAACGCTGAAGGTCAAGGGACCTACCGGAGTAATCCAGGACAGGCCGACACCGAAGGAATAGCGGAGATCGCCTACATCAACACCGGAGTCGCACTCGGAGGTCTGTCCGGCAGGCACACTCATGCAGTCCGTCTGATACGTATTGCCCGCATCAATGAACAGGGAGCTTTGCAACTGACGGCGATCTTCTATGAACGGGAACGGGAAGATCATTTCAACCGACCCTTCCACCAGAGCATTGCCCCCCAGGGTGTCATCGTCGCCATCGTTGCGCTCGGTAGTCTTGGCACCAAGCGTATTGCTCTTGTAGCCGCGCACGGATCCCAGACCACCGGAGTAGAAGTTCTCGTAGAACGGATAAACGTCCGTATTGCCGTAGCCATCGGCATATCCGACTTCGGTGCGCAGCTTCAACGCCCACTCTTCACTGGTGGTCAGCGGGAAGAGTTTCTGGCCACGATAGCGGAGCTTGTAGTACTGGGCATCGCTGCCCGGTGTTGAAGCCTCCAGAGACACTCGCTGATAGCTGCCAGCCGTCGGCAGAACGCCTCGGTTAAGGCTGTTGCGCGTCCAGCTGCTGGTCAGCTTGAAGTTGTTGAACGTATCGCCTTCATCATCCAGATACTGGATGATTTCGTAGGGCGAATCATCGTAGGAATCGATGGAGATACGCTCGACACCCAGCCCGAAGTTCAGGCGCGACAGATCACTGATCGGATAGCCGAAATTGATCCCGCCGCCGATGGCATCGGTGGAGTACGTGGAAATATCGGAATCTTCGTAATCGGTCTTGCGGTAATACACGTTATAGCCACGCGAGATCCCGTCCAGCGTCCAGTAGGGATCCGTAAAGCTGAAATTCAGATTGGTATAGTAATCGCTTTTCTGGGCACCAATATCGACCCGGTTACCCGTTCCCAGAAAGTTGCTTTGAGACAGGGACGCGCCATAGATCACACCGGCCGATTGAGAAAAGCCGACACTGGCGGAAATACTGCCTGACGGCTGCTCCTGAACATTATACGTGACGTCCAGCTGATCCGGATGATTGGGAACCGGTCGGGTCTCGACATCGACCTGCTTGAAAAAGCCCAGACGCTGCAGGCGCTCCTGGGAGTCCTTGATATTATCTGTTGAGGCTGGTGCACCCTCAAGCTGTACCAGTTCACGACGCAGCACTTCATCTGCCGTAGTCGTATTTCCCTTGAAGTTGATACGACGTACATAGGCACGACGGCCGGAATTGACAGCGAAAGTCACATCTACCGTATCGCCATCCTCATTGACCTGAGGAACACTATTGACCTTGGCAAAGGCAAACCCCATGGCACCCAGCCGCTGCCGCAGCGCTTCGCTGGACGATGTAAGGCTGGATTGAGAGAACACATCACCCTCGCTGGCAGTCACCAGCTTGCGAGCATCGGCTTCCGGCATGTGAATATCCCCGGCAAACTTGATATCGCCAATGCGATAGCGCTTGCCCTCATCCACATTCACCGTGACAAAGATATTCTCCTTGTCGGGGCTGATCGATACCTGCGTCGAGGTAATATTGAAGTTGACGTACCCACGATCAAGATAGTAGTTGCGCAGGTTATCAAGGTCGGCACTCAGCTTTTCCCGGGAATACTTGTCATCCGAGAACCAGCCCAGAAACCAGCCTGGATGATCTTCCAGCTGAAAAAGGCCGGTCAGCGTCTCGTCATCAAATGCATGGTTACCGACGATATTGATCTGCTTGATCGTCGCGACGGCCCCTTCATTGATGTTGATGTTCACTTCTGCGCGATTATTGGCCTGCTTTTTGACAGAGGTCTTGATCCGTGCACTGTAACGCCCCTGAGCCTGATAGACCCGCTCAAGTTCGCGCTGCATCTCCTCGAGGGTTGAACGCTGCAGTACCTGGCCTTCGGAAATACCGGAATCGGTCAGCCCCTTGCGAAGGTCGTCGGAGGATATGCGTGAATTACCCTCGATATTGATCTTGGCAATGGTGGGGCGCTCAGCCACATTGACAACAAGCACGTTGCCATCACGCGAAAAGCTCACATCATCAAACAGCCCCGTCTTGAACAGATCATGGCCCGCCTGTGAAAGCTCTTTGTCATCCACAACCTCATGGGCAGAAACAGGAAGCGCGTTGAAAACCGTGCCTGCCGACACGCGCTGCAAGCCTTCAACTCGTATATCGGACACTTCAAAACTATCGGCAAAAGCCGCCTGCGCGCTGCCGAGCAGACACGCCATTAACCCCAGGGTTTTTATCTTCATGCCGTCATTTCGCTTCTACTGAATTCCGCCCGCCACCACATGTCGGGTCGATGAGTGCCACCTGAACCGTCACACGGAACAGATGAATCGTATGACCCCTCACTGACAGAGGCTGCCTTGTGAACAGGCACCTTATACACAACACCCCCCTACTGACAAGCACAGGGGGTGGCGGGTAGCGCCGTGAACTAGAGTCGCATTAAATCAAAATAAAAGGCTGTCACCATCAGCAGCCCGATCAACATGAAGCCTATTTTAAGCCCCATGACCTGGATACGTTCAGGAAGCGGCTTGCCGCGAATGGCTTCGGCGATATAAAACAGCAAATGCCCTCCATCAAGGACAGGCACCGGCAGCAGGTTCAACACGCCAAGGCTGATCGACAGGTATGCCAGAAACGAGACAAAGGTTTCAAATCCGGAACGCGCCGAGTCACCCGCCACACGAGCAATCGTAATGGGGCCGGAAAGATTTGACGGTGAAATGAGCCCGGTCAGCATCTTGCCAATGGACCCCACGGTCAGCCCGGTCATCTCTCCCGTACGTGTCATGGCCTGCCCCATGGCATCGATCGGACCATAGCTGACGTTTCGCACGTGAGAAGGCGGCCATGAAAAACTTGCCGCAGAGGCTCCAATGTACCCTGTCTCCTGACCATTTTTCAGCTGTTTGGTTTCAGGCGTCAGCGACAATTTCTTCAATTGTCCGTCACGACGTACGGTCAACGCCAGCGGCTCACCGGCGGAGGCGCGAATTCGCGCAACCAGCGCCGGCCAGTCGGCAATGCTGTCGCCATCGACCCCCACGACTTCATCACCGGCACTGAGTCCGGAACGCGCTGCCGGGGAATCGTTCAGAACATCACCAATCCGTGCCGGCACCGAGGGGCGCCAGGGCCGGATCCCCAGAGAAGCCAGGGGAGAGGGCGTTTCCTGACCGACCAGATAACCATCGACCGGAAGTCGGTACTCGCGTGAGACCCCATCGTTACCAAAGGCCCTGGCTTCCACAACAATATCACCGTCATGACCGATGTCGGACATCAGTTGCAGGCTTACAGCCTGCCATGACGGGGTGGGATGACCATTGATGCGAGTAATTTCAAGATTGGGCGTCATGCCCGCCTCGGCCGCAGACGTTCCGGGGACAACCTGCCCCACCACCGGCACGATGGCTGTCGTGCCGTACATGAAAATGACCCAGTACGCGATTGCGGCCAGCAGAAAATTGGCCAGTGGCCCGGCTGCCACGATGAACATTCTTTTGTAGACCGACTGGGTATTGAATGCCTCGGCACGCTCATGGGGCGCTACATCTCCCTCACGCTCATCCAGCATGCGCACATAGCCACCCAATGGAATGGCTGCCAGAGCGAATTCCGTACCATGCCGGTCACGACGCATCAGCAGGGGCTTGCCGAACCCTACCGAAAAGCGCAGCACCCGAACGCCACACCGGCGGGCCGCCCAGAAATGACCATATTCATGAATGGTAATCAAAAGCCCCAGCACGACAACTACAGCCAGAATGTTTTCCAGCACGCCCATGACGCTACCTCACCTCAACTGTAGTGTTGCTGCAGAAGCGTTTCTGCCAGCGCTCGTGCCCGGCGATCTTCTTCAACAATGACGTCAAGTGCATCGGCAGGCTGAAAACCGCCTGTCGCCAGCACACGAGCCACCAGATCACTGATACCCAGAAAGGACAGACGCCCGTTCAGGAAGGCATCGACAGCCACCTCATTGGCGGCATTCAGCACTGCCGGCGCCGTCCCGCCCTCACGCATGGCCGATGCCGCCAGAGCCAGGCAAGGAAAGCGTTCCGTATCCGGGCGCTCGAAATCAAGCCGGCCTATCTCGAACAGGTCGAGCGGGCCAACGCCGGCATCCACTCGTTCCGGCCATGCCAGACCATAAGCGATCGGCGTACGCATGTCCGGATTGCCGAGCTGGGCCAGCACAGACCCATCGGTGTAGGCCACCATGGAATGAATGACACTCTGGGGATGAACAACCACCTGCACCTGATCCACCGACGCATTGAACAACCAGCAGGCTTCGATCAGCTCCAGCCCCTTGTTCATGAGCGTCGCACTGTCCACGGATATCTTCCGCCCCATGGACCAGTTGGGATGAGCACAAGCCTGCTCCGGTGTCACCTGAGCCAGATCTTCCCGCACCAACCCTCGGAAAGGCCCGCCTGAGGCCGTAAGAAGCAACTGACGAACACCGAGAGGAGCCAGTCCCTCCCGATGATGGGCTGGCAGGCATTGATAAATTGCATTGTGCTCGGAATCGATTGGTAGAAGCGTGGCACCGTAACGACGCACTTCTGCCATGAAAAGCGCCCCGGACATGACGAGCGCCTCCTTGTTGGCCAGCAGAATACGCTTTCCGGCTCGCACGGCAGCCAGTGTTGGCACCAGCCCTGCCGCACCGACAATAGCAGCCATCACGGCATCTACTTCGGGTGCGCGGGCGATATCACATAACGCTTCCACCCCGGAACGCGCCTCGGTATCGAGCCCCTCCTCACGCAGGCGCTCGGATAACCAGGCCGCATCCTCCTCGCGGGCAAGCACTGCCACTCTGGGTGTAAACTGGCGGCACAAGGCCAACAATGCATCGCGGCGGCTCCCGGCAGACAGGGCAAAAACCTCATAGCGATCCGGATGACGAGCAATCACATCCATGGTGCTACTGCCAATCGACCCCGTAGCCCCCAGCACTGTAATCTGCTGCTTCATGGCGTCAGCTCACCCAGGGCGCAAGAAGCGCAAACAGGGGAATAGCCGCTGTCAGGCTATCGATGCGGTCCAGAAGACCACCGTGGCCCGGCAGCAGGTTGCCCGAATCCTTCACACCGCGATGACGCTTCAACATGCTTTCCAGCAGATCGCCCACCACGGAAGAAAGGGCCACTATCAGGGAGATCGTAACAAGCCAAAGTGCTCCCCCTAACCCGATCTGCTGAAAGCCGGCCATGATCAGCGCCAGCACTACCGTCATGGCCAGACCACCGTATACACCAGCCCAGGACTTGCCCGGACTGACCCGTGGTGCCAGCTTGCGGTTACCAAAGGCACGGCCCGCAAAATAGGCACCAACATCTGCGCCCCAGACTACAAAAAGCACATAAAACAGCCACCAGGGAGTTTCACGCAACTGCATGAACCCTACCCAGCAGGGAAGCAGAATGAAAAAGCCCAGAATGTAACGTCGAGTCTGGCCCTGCCACTGCTCCCGTGCCTGCGGATAACGCGCGACCCAGTAAAGTGCCAGCATCCAGCAGACCAGCGACAGCAGCAACGGCCAGGTGGCCTGAGCCGAAGCAGTCACCCACAGGAGCACCAGCCCCGCCAGCAAAAGCCCGACATAACCGGCCTTTTCCTTCGACGACTCGGCGCCGGCGAGGTTGGCCCACTCCCATCCGGAAGCCAGAACGATCAGCCCCACAAAACAGGCATAGGCCCCGCCATCAAGCCCGAACAACAGGACCAGCGCCAGGGGTGCGATTACCAGGGCAGTCAGTACACGTTGCTTAAGCACGCTCTACCTCGATCTGGTCATCTGTCATTCCAAAACGGCGATGACGGTGGGCATAGGACTCAATGGCCTCATCGAAGGCATCACCATCGAAGTCGGGCCAGAACAGTGGCGAAAAATAAAACTCGGCATAAGCCAGCTGCCACAGCAGGAAATTACTGATGCGCTGCTCGCCGCTGGTACGGATGCATAAATCCACTTCAGGCACATCGTGAAGACACATTTCCCGCTCAAGGCGGTTTTCATCAATGTCATCGGCCAGCAGCTCACCGTCTGCAACCTGCTGGGCCAGCCGGCGCGCTGCCTGAGTAATGTCCCATCGGCCACCGTAATTGGCAGCAATGATCAGGTGAAGCCCGGTGTTGTTGCACGTCCGGCGCTCACCGCGCTCAATGGCCTTTTGCAGCGACTTCGGCAACCGTTCCCGCTCACCGATAATACTCAGCCGTACATTGTGGCGATGCAGCTTGCCGATTTCACGACGTAGAGCCAGTACGAACAACTCCATCAGTCCGGAAATTTCGTCGGCTGGCCGCCGCCAGTTTTCACTTGAAAAGGCAAACAGGGTAACTGCCTTGACGCCCCGCTCGCTGGCACGACGAACCACGTGGCGTACGGATTCGACGCCAGCGTAGTGCCCACGGAGGCCTGACAGACCGTGAGCCTTGGCCCAGCGGTTGTTTCCATCCATGATTACAGCGACGTGGCGCGGCAAGGTGTGGTGCGTTAGCGATGACGTCATGAGAACTCACATTGCAGCACCGGCGGGAGATCTTCCCGCCGATTCAATTCATACTTGCATCAGATCGTGTTCTTTCTGTTCCAGCAGCTTATCGATTTCAGCGATAAATCCGTCTGTCAGCTTCTGGATCTCATCTTCGGTCTGACGCTCTTCGTCTTCCGAAATTTCCTTTTGCTTGAGCAGTGCCTTCACATCACTGTTGGCATCACGGCGCACATTACGCACCGCTACGCGGGCCTGCTCCGCTTCAGCCCGAGCCTGACGCGTGTAATTCTTGCGGGTTTCTTCCGTCAACGCCGGCATCGGCACACGAATGACGGTGCCGTTGGTCGCCGGATTAAGCCCCAGATCCGAAGTCATGATGGCCTTCTCGACCTTCTGCACCATGCTTTTTTCCCACGGCACTACTGCCAGCGTACGCGCATCTTCCACGTTCACATTGGCCACCTGGGAAATCGGCATTTCAGAACCGTAATAATCCACCCGGACAGCATCAAGAATGCTGGGATGGGCGCGACCGGTACGGATTTTGGAGAATGCGCTCTGAAGCGACTCCGTACTCTTTTGCATGCGTGACTTTGCGTCTTTCTTGATCTCGTTAATCACTGACTCATCCTTTATCTATCAGCGTGCCTTCATCAGAACCCACTACCAGGTTCAGCAGGGCTCCGGGCTTGTTCGTATCAAATACTCGGACCGGCATTTCATGATCACGTACCAGGCAGATGGCCGTCAGGTCCATTACACCCAGCTTTTGATCAAGTACCTGATCATAGCTCAGACGCTCGTAACGGACGGCATCCGGATGCTTGACCGGGTCCTTGTCGTAGACACCGTCAACCTTTGTAGCCTTCACTACTACATCGGCATCAATCTCGATACCTCGAAGGCAGGCTGCAGAATCCGTGGTGAAAAACGGATTACCTGTGCCGGCGGAGAAGATAACGACATCACCACCGGTAAGGTAGCGGATAGCCGTACGACGATCGTAATGCTCTACCACACCACTCATTGGAATGGCCGACATGACACGCGAGCGAATATTGGAACGCTCAAGCGAGTCACGCATGGCAAGTGCGTTCATGACGGTGGCCAGCATCCCCATGTGATCTCCGGTGACCCGCTCCATGCCGGCAGCATGAAGGGCCGCACCGCGAAACAGGTTGCCGCCGCCGATCACCAGCCCCACCTGAACACCGATACCAACCAGCTGGCCGATTTCGAGGGCCATACGGTCGAGCACCTTGGGATCAATACCGAAATCCTGATCACCGCTCAGGGCTTCACCGGACAGCTTGAGCAATACGCGCTTGTACTTGGCTCTACGTTCATTGGGGGGCATGCAACACTCCTGGGAGGTAAAATACGTGCAAATTGGCTACCACACTGACAAGGCCCTGAACCGCCGCAGGCAATCCCGCCGGCAGGGCCGGACAGTCTGCCGAGGCACACGCTCGGGCATCAGCCTACATCCTGAAGCCACTATCGGCCAGTCAGATGGCGGTCATTTTGATATGCGAAAGCCGCGCATGGCCAGGCCACGTCGCGGCTTTCAAAACAGTCTGTCGCCTTAGCTGCGACGAGCCTGTTCCATGACTTCCTTGGCGAAGTCAACTTCTTCCTTCTCGATACCTTCACCGACTTCATAACGCACGAAGCTCAATACTTCGCCACCGTTGGAAGCCTTGGCAAATTCAGCCACGGTCTGGTTCGGATCCTTGACGAACGGCTGATTGATCAGGCTGTTCTCGGCCAGGTACTTCTTCAGACGGCCCTGAACCATTTTCTCGGCAATTTCAGACGGCTTACCGGCCATGTCCGGCTGCGCCAGAATGACGGCCTTCTCCTGGTCCAGCTGCTCCTGAGGCATATTCTCGGGGCGGGCTACCGCAGGATTGATCGCCGCAACGTGCATAGCGATGTCATGAGCTGCATTCTGCGTACCGCCCTGCAGAGTAACCACCGCACCGATACGGCCGCCGTGTACGTAGGCACCCAGAATACCACCTTCCGGCGCTTCGACGATTTCAACACGACGAACAGAGATGTTCTCGCCGATCTTCTGGACCAGCTGATTGCGCGCTTCTTCCAGCTCGCCTTCCATCAGGGCAGCCACGTCAGTATGACGTGTAGCAAAGGCCTTGTCGGCAACCTTGCTGGTGAAACCCTGGAAGTTTTCGTCACGTGCAACGAAGTCGGTTTCGGAGTTGACTTCGATCATGACGGCCAGGCTGGCGTCGTCGGCAACGCGAGTAATGATCGCGCCTTCAGCGGCAACACGACCCGCTTTCTTGGCAGACTTGAGACCTGCATTCTTGCGCAGGTTGTCAATCGCCAGCTCAATATCACCATCGGCCTCGGTCAGAGCCTTCTTGCATTCCATCATGCCAAGACCGGTGCGCTCACGCAGTTCCTTGACCAGAGATGCGCTGATAGCTGCCATATCCAGATCCTCTCGTTGATCGCAATGATCATGATTATCGGCCAGGGCGCACACACGGGCGCCCGGACCTGAAATTAATGTTTTTTCGCATCACACACTGCCCGCGCCGACTCACGGCCACAGGCAGTGCCTGACAGGACTTACTCTGCGGAAGCTTCCGGAGCGTCTTCAACGACTTCAACAAACTCGTCATCACCAGCCTGATCCTGCTTGGATTTACCACAGGCATCGGCAATGGCGCGCACATAGATCTGCAGCGCGCGGATGGAGTCATCGTTACCCGGGATCACGTAATCAACGCCATCCGGGTTGGAGTTGGTGTCGACTACACCGATGACCGGGATACCCAGCTTGTTTGCTTCATTGATCGCGATGCGCTCGTGATCAACGTCGATAACAAACATGGCGTCCGGCAAACCACCCATCTCCTTGATACCGCCGATGGAACGCTCAAGCTTTTCCTGCTCGCGCGTAGCCATCAGGACTTCCTTCTTGGTCAGCTTCTCGAAGGTACCATCTTCATGCATGGTTTCGAGTTCGCGCAGACGCTTGATGGACTGACGGATGGTCTTGTAGTTGGTCAGCATGCCGCCGAGCCAACGATGGTTCACGAACGGCTGACTGACGCGGTTCGCTTCTTCCTTGATGATCTTGCTGGCAGCACGCTTGGTACCCACGAACAGGATCTTGTTGTTGCTGGACACCAGCTTCTCGACCACGGCAGTCGCTTCATTCAGCGCCGGCAGGGTGTGCTCGAGGTTGATGATGTGGATCTTGTTACGAGCGCCGAAGATATACTTGCCCATCTTCGGGTTCCAGTATTTGGTCTGGTGACCAAAGTGAGCACCGGCTTTCAGCAGATCACGCATTGAAACTGACATAGGATTCTCCAGAATCGGGTTATGCCTCCACGCCCCCCATCGACCCGACCGCAGGGCGGCACCCTGGGCGATGTGCCGGAGCGTGTGTGTCGTTTTGGATAGTTGATTGACTCGCCTGCCTATCGTCTGACCCGTGGCCATCAATTTGCAGGAAAGCGCGCGGGTTTATACCATATAATGCATTCAAGTTGAAGAAATGCCTTGCCACAGGCAGGTATAATTCCATCGATTCGCTGCCCGGCCATGAAACCCACCGGGCCCTGTTGCCCTTACCACCGAGTCCCCATGTCCATCCCGATCAATACCCCTGACGATATCGAAAAACTGAAAATTGCCGGACGCTGCGCCGCCAAGGTGCTCGAGATGATCGAGCAGCACGTACGTCCGGGCATATCCACCGGTGAGCTCGACAAGCTGTGTCAGGATTATATCGAGCAGGACCTTGAGTGCATCTCGGCCACCATCGGTTACCATGGTTACCAGCACTCCACCTGCATCTCGCTCAACCATGTCGTGTGTCACGGCATCCCCGACTTCAACAAGAAACTGAAGAAAGGTGACATCTTCAATATCGATGTGACCGTCATCAAGGATGGTTATTACGGTGATACCAGCCGCATGTTTCATGTCGGCGACAACATCAAGGGCGAGCGCCTATCCCGTGTCACACAGGAATGCCTTTACAAGGCACTCGAGGTCGTCCGCCCAGGCACGAAGCTTTCCGATATCGGCCGCGTGATTCAACAGCATGCCGAAAGCAACGGATACAGTGTTGTGCGCGATTTCTGCGGGCATGGCATCGGCAAGAACTTTCACGAAGAGCCTCAGGTATTGCATTATGATGGCTATGACCGACATAACGATGCCGTGCTTGAAGAAGGCATGTGCCTGACCATCGAGCCGATGATCAATGCAGGCGCATGGCCTACCAAGGTACTCAAGGATGGCTGGACAGCCGTCACGCGCGACAAGAGCCTTTCCGCACAGTTCGAGCACACGCTGGTGGTCAGCAGAAACGGCGTCATCGTTACTACCGTTCGCGAGGATGAAGACCTGTCCTTTTTGGCAGAATAAATACCGGCGGCATCACATGATGCCGCATCGGATCAAGACCTATCGTGCGTCACGCCGAGAGCCGAACCATGCTATTGCATCATTACCGCTTTGTTCCCGACCCGACACTGTTTGATATCGGGGAGTTCGAACAGGCACTGAACGACGCACGCCATCCGGTCCCCCTGTTCAAGCAGGCACTGCGTGACATCACGGCCCGACTGGACGAGCGGTTCATGGCCGGCGCAGACATACGGGACCTGATCCACGGTCGAGCATGGTGCCTGGACCAGTTACTGCGCATTGCCTGGCAGCGCCAGCACTGGCCGAGCAAGGCTGTAGCCCTGCTGGCTGTTGGCGGTTACGGACGCGGAGAACTGCACCCCCACTCCGACATCGACCTGTTGATGCTGCTTGAAGAGGATGACGACACCCTCTTTCGTGAATCCCTGTCAGAATTCATTACCTTTCTTTGGGATATCGGGCTCGACATCGGCCACAGCGTCCGGTCACTGAACGACTGCGAACGCGAAGCCCGTGATGACGTTACCGTCATTACCAACCTGCTCGAGACGCGCACCATTGCCGGCAATGACGGCTTGCGTGGCATGATGAAGGAACGCATCGGCCCGGACATCATCTGGCCCAGCCCGGCCTTTTTTGAAGCCAAGTGGCAGGAACAGATCAGCCGCCACTACAAATTCAACAATTCCGAATACCACCTTGAACCCAATATCAAAAGTTCGCCAGGCGGGCTTCGCGACATTCAAATGGTCGGCTGGGTCGCCAAGCGGCATTTCGGCGCCCGGCTGTACGAGGAAATTGTCGAACGGGGCTTCATGGTGGACACCGACCTGCGCATCCTGAGCCAGGGTCAGGCCTTTTTATGGCAGGTGCGTTACGCATTGCACATGCTGGCCGGCCGAGCAGAGGACCGGCTGCTGTTTGATCATCAGCGCGCCATCGCCGAATTCTTCGGCTACCAGGATACCGAGGAACACCTTGCGGTCGAGCAGTTCATGCGCCGTTATTACCGCATTGTCACCACCCTGGTAGAGCTCAATGACATGCTGCTGCAGCATTTCGAAGAGCGCATTCTTCGCGCTGGTGAGGCCCCGAGCATCACCCCCATCAATAACCGGTTTGAAATCCGCGATGGCTATATTCAGGCCCGTGACGCGCATGTCTTTACGCGCCGCCCTTCGGCGCTGCTCGAACTGTTTCTGTTGATGGCCCAGCACCCTGACATTGAAGGTGTACGTGCTGAAACGATTCGACTGATACGCGACCACCGCCACCTGATCGATGATGCCTTCCGCAACGATGTTCGCCATCAAAGCCTTTTCATGGAGCTCTTGCGCGCTCGGGGCAATGTGCCACTTCAGCTGACCCGCATGGCGCGTTACGGCATTCTGGGCAAATACCTGCCGGAATTCGGGCATGCCGTCGGCCTGATGCAGCATGACCTGTTCCACATCTATACCGTGGATGCCCACACCCTGCGCCTGCTGGAAGGCATACAGCGCTTTCGAGAATCCCGCAGGGATGAGCAATTTCCGCTGGCCGCCGCCCTGATGCATCAACTGCCTCGCCACGACATCCTGTGGATTGCCGGCCTGTTTCATGATGTGGCCAAGGGGCGTGGAGGCGATCATTCCCTGCTTGGCGCCGAAGATGCCCGCAACTTCTGTGCACGCCACGGTATCAGCGCTCGGGATACCCAACTGATCAGCTGGCTGGTGACTCACCATCTACTGATGTCCAAGACCGCCCAGAAGCGCGACATCACCGACCCGGAAGTGATCCGCGAATTCGCCGGGCAAATGCATAACGAGCTTCAGCTGGATTATCTCTATGTGCTGACGGTCGCAGATATCAGCGCCACCAACACCTCGCTGTGGAATGGCTGGCGCGCATCACTGATGCGTCAACTTCATACCGAAACGAAACGGGCCCTGCGCCGAGGCCTTCAGAACCCACTGGACCGGCAGGAATGGGTCAATGAAACCCGCGAGGAAGCTCATGCCCTACTGGCCGGCATGAATGCACCGCTCGACCAGGTGGACAGGTTATGGCACACCCTGGGCGATGAATACTTCCTGCAGTACAGCCCCAGCGAAGTGGCCTGGCACACACTGGGCATACTCGAATCCAACTATCAGGTCATGCCGCTGATTCTGATCAGCGCGCCGACCGAGGACATGGCGGACGGTGGCACCAAGGTGTTCATCCACACGCGCTCGGTCAACAACCTGTTTGCGGCAACCGCAGCAGCCATCGAGCAGCTGGGCCTGTCTATTCACGATGCCCGCATCGCCACCTCCAGCAACCAATGGACACTCAACACCTTCATCCTGCTGGATGAGCAGGGCGAACCCATACGAGACCCCGGCCGCTTGAGAGGCATTCACGAGCACCTGGTCGAGGAACTGGATGACCCGGACGATTATCCGCGCATCGTGGCGCGCCATACACCGCGCCAGCTCAAGCACTTCCGGGTGCCCACCCGGGTACATATCGAACAGGACGATGCCAACGACCGCACCGTGCTGGAATTGATTACCGCAGACCGCCCGGGCCTGCTGGCGCGCATTGGCCGTATTTTCATGGAGCAGGGCATTGCCCTGTCCGGCGCCAAGATTGCCACGCTGGGCGAGCGTGTCGAAGATATCTTCTTCATTATTGATCAGCAGGGCCAGGCCATCACCGATCGCACCAGGCTTGATGAGCTCAGCACTCATCTATGCGATGTACTCAATACCGAAGCCGGTCTTTGAGCCGGCGACCCATCCGCATTTGAGCAAGTTGCCCGGCCCGCTTATAATCGGGCGCCTTGTACCTCGGGACGTCTGCCGTAACCGGCCTCCCCCCAATGGGATCACTCATGTTCACCTTTCTGGGACTGAGCACCTGCGATACCTGTCGCAAGGCGCGTCGCTGGCTCGACAATGCCGGCATTGACTATCAGGTTATCGATGTCCGCAAGGATACTGTTTCCGCGGAACGTCGCCGAAGCCTGCTGGAACAGGTGGGCCCGGCCACACTGATCAATCGCCGCAGCACGACCTGGCGAAACCTCAGCGAAAGCGAACGTCAGTCACTGGAGAACGACCAGGGGCTCGACGCCGCCGACCACCTCCTGGAATCCAGCCCGTCACTCATGAAGCGCCCGATACTGATGGCATCGGACAAGGTGGTCATGGTCGGGTTCGACGCCACGCGCTACCAACAGCTTATCAATGATTCAGGCGACGCCCCCACGGCGTAACCCTCGACTTTCAAAAAGGACTACTCGACATGCTCAGCTTCGCACTAGGCATCGGCACTCAAAATACACAGGGCGACTGGCTGGAGGTCTACTATCCGGCGCCGCTGCATCATCCTGATGCAGCCCTGACTGATGCCGCCCGACGCATCCTGAACGCGGAAGGCGGCACACAGGCCATCAGCCTGTTGCCGGAACATGCCGGACAACTGGCAGATGCCTTCAGCGAAGCCGGTTTCACCGAACAGGCAGAGCTCGCCAAGGCCATGACAGCAAGCCAGCGCCCGCTGGTCGCCACCTTCATCGATGAAGACGCCTCACCTGCCAGTGTCCCGGAAGTTTATTTGAAGCTGCACCTGCTGTCGCACCGCCTGGTCAAGCCTCATGACGTCAACCTGACCGGCATGTTTGGCCTGCTCAAAAACATTGCCTGGAGCAGTGAAGGCGCCATCGATATTGCCGAACTTCAGGCCCGCCAGCTCAAGGCGCGCCTGGAAGGCCGTACGCTGTCCGTGGACTGCGTCGACAAGTTTCCGAAAATGACTGACTACGTGGTGCCCGGCGGCGTACGCATTGCCGATACCGCCCGGGTGAGACTCGGCGCCTATCTTGGTGAAGGCACCACGGTCATGCACGAAGGGTTCTGCAACTTCAATGCCGGCACCGAAGGCCCGGGCATGGTGGAAGGCCGTATCTCGGCAGGCGTCATGCTCGGCAAGGGCTCTGACCTTGGTGGCGGCGCCTCCACCATGGGTACCCTTTCAGGCGGTGGCAACATCGTAATCGGTACGGGTGAAAACTGCCTGATCGGCGCCAATGCCGGTATTGGCATCCCGCTGGGCGATCGCTGCACCGTCGAAGCCGGACTTTACATTACCGCCGGAGCCAAGGTGGCCGTTCTGGACGACCAGGGGCAGGACGTTGAGACGGTAGCTGCCCGCCAACTGGCAGGCCAGAACGACCTGCTGTTTCTGCGCAACTCGGTAAGCGGGCGGCTCGAGTGCCGCACCAATAAAAGCGCAATTGCCCTTAATGACGCGCTGCACGCCCACAACTAAGACTGCGCGCCGGCGTACTGCCGGCGCCTTTCCCGTTTGACGGATACCTCATGCCTGACACGCTTTCCGATACACTGCAACTTGCCTGTGACCTGCTGGCCCGCCCCTCCGTGACACCAGACGATGCCGGCTGCCAGGCCCTCATTGCCGAGCGTCTGGAAGCACTGGGCTTTCACATCGAGGCCATGAACACTCACGGCGTTACCAACCTATGGGCTACCCGAGGCACCGGCCCGACGCTCGTGCTGGCAGGGCATACCGATGTGGTACCTACCGGCCCGGAACAGTCATGGCAGCAGCCGCCCTTCACACCCCTCATTGATGAACAGGGTTATTTGCGGGCACGCGGTGCATCGGATATGAAAGGCAGCCTGGCCGCCATGGTAACTGCCGTCGAACGCTTTATTGCCGAGCAGCCTGACCACCCGGGACGACTGGCCTTTTTGATCACCAGTGACGAGGAAGGACCAGCCATCCATGGTACACGGGCCGTGGTTGAAACCCTGGCCGAACGTGGCGAGCGCCCGGAGTACTGCATCGTGGGCGAACCCTCATCCACGTCTCGACTGGGCGATGTGGTCAAGAACGGGCGACGCGGCTCACTGGGCGCCACGCTTCGTGTATTTGGCCAACAAGGGCATGTGGCCTACCCGCATATGGTCGACAACCCGATTCATCTGGCCGCTCCGGCGCTGGATGCCCTGGCACGCGAGCAATGGGATGAAGGCAACACCTTTTTTCCCGCGACCAGCTTTCAGATTTCCAACATTCATGCAGGCACAGGTGCCACCAACATGGTGCCCGGCACGCTGGATGTCGTCTTCAATTTCAGGTTTTCCACCGAAGTCACCGCCGAGCAATTGAAGGAGCGCACCTGCGCCCTGCTCGACCGCTTCGGATTTGAATACAGCCTGGACTGGACGCTGTTCGGCGAACCCTTCCTGACCCCGGCTGGCGCCCTGCTCGACAGTGTTGTCGATGGCGTTCGTGCCGTCACCGGCGAGGCCCCACAGCTACTGACCAGCGGCGGCACCTCGGACGGGCGCTTCATCGCCACACTGGGAACCCAGGTCATCGAACTGGGCCCCTGCAACGATACCATTCACCAGATTGATGAACGTGTTCGGGCTACCGATCTGGACACGCTCAGCGATTGCTACCAGGCCATTTTCCAACGCCTGCTGGGACACTGACTGATGACGGAACACTACCCGGATATCGAGATTTATCTGGCCCCGGTGTCACTGGACGCTGTACAGCGCTGGTTGAGTGACCGGCTTGAACAGGCGGTAACGCTCAAGGCCAGCAGCAAGGGACAATGGCGAGCACGGGTCGAAACTCCCGGCGGCACGGTTCCTGTACTGCTGATTGAAAAGGCAGCAGACCGCTTCATGAGCCTGTGGCTTGATAGTGATGCCACGCCCTGGGCCCGGGACGTGGACTGCGCACGTGATGCCCGTGAGTCACTCGGCATTGAAGTACGCTGCTCTCTTGGAGGTTGGCAACCAGGCGATGAACCCGACCGGTTCTTCCGTGTACTGGCTTCCGGTGAAGAAGAAGTCTTTCACTGGCCGGACCCAGGGGCCTGACCGATACAAGAACGCCCCGGCATGCCGGGGCGTCATGATAACTCAGCGCAGACGTCAGGTAATGACGGTCACATCTTCGGCCTGCAGCCCACGGTCGTTGCGCATGGCGTAATAACGTACCCGCTGCCCTTCGGCCAGAGTACGATGCCCCTTGCCACGCAGGGCGCGGAAATGGACGAATACGTCTTCTTCACCGCCAACATCGCGGGTGATGAAGCCATACCCCTTGTTGACGTTGAACCACTTGACCACGCCCTGTTCGCGATCGTCATCCTCTACATCAGGGGTAGCGGCAGGTGCATGTGTCGAGGCCGGTGCAGATGAAGCCTGTGCCTGCTGCCGGCGTGGCCGCGCCAGCAGGGTAGCCACTTCCAGCACAATAAAACCGGCTACCGCAGTCAACAGGTAGGCAAGAAGGGGGTCCATGGCCGATGTCAGAGGCGAGCTGCCGGCCGCCATCCAAAGGCCCTGTATCAAAAGAGGTAACAGCAGCGCCAGAACGGCACTGATAACAGTACAATGCAGCAATGATTTACGACTCATATACCTGGATATCTCTACAATTATTGGAATTGAATGTAATGTCCCACCCACGCACCCGCGCCGGAGTCAGCCTGCATGAGTAGTTCCTCAGACTCGTCAAAGTGTAACACGGCGATTGACATTGCGCTCGCCGAAGTGGTAAGCCGATTGACTGACATGGAAAGCCGCACGACCTACCAGGAAGACTGGCTGGAGCAGCTTGATGCCACCATCATCTCGCAACAACGTCACATTGACCGGCTGGAACGCCAACTGCAACTTGCACAACAAAAGCTGCAGCGCCTAGATAACGATGATGGCCCGCACCAGGATAACTGGCAACCCAGCGACGACCTGCCCCCACATTACTGATACCTGATACAGCAGACCACCTGTTTTGTATCGGCGGTCGTTGAAAAGACATTAAAAAGGGAGCCAGAGGCTCCCCTTGAACAGCGCGACTCTGCACATCACACCGAATTACCAGGCGGAATGTGGTACCGACGGGTCAAGCCCGTCCAGATAACGCTCGGCATCTAGCGCTGCCATGCAACCACTGCCGGCGGAGGTAATGGCCTGACGGTAGACATGATCAGCCACATCACCGGCGGCGAACACGCCAGGCAGACTGGTCGCCGTAGCATTGCCTTCCAGACCCGACTTGACCACTATGTAACCGTCCTTCATGTCAAGCTGACCGGTAAACAGGTCAGTATTGGGCTTGTGGCCAATGGCCACGAACAGACCTGTCGCTGCCAGTTCCTTCGTATCCTCACCCTCGAAGGATTTCAGACGCACGCCGGTCACACCGCTGCCATCGCCCAGCACCTCATCGACCACATGGTTCCATTCGAGCCGGATATTGCCGTTCTCGACCTTGTCGAACAGCTTGTCCTGCAGGATTTTTTCAGCCCGCAGGAAATCACGGCGGTGCACCAGCGTGACGGTTTTGGCGATGTTGGAAAGATAAAGGGCTTCTTCGACAGCCGTGTTGCCGCCACCGACCACAACCACGTCCTGATTGCGGTAGAAAAAGCCATCACAGGTCGCACAGGCAGATACACCCTGCCCCTTGAAGCGATTCTCGGATTCCATTCCCAGATACAGTGCACTGGCACCGGTCGCAATGATCAACGCATCACAGGTATAGGTGTCGCTCCCTCCCTTGAGGGTAAAGGGGCGCTCATCAAGCGTCACACTTTCAATGTGATCCAGGACAATCTCGGTCTCGAAACGCTCGGCGTGGCGCCGCATACGCTCCATCAGCTCAGGTCCCTGCACGCCACTGTCATCACCTGGCCAGTTATCGACATCGGTAGTGGTAGTCAGCTGGCCACCCATTTCCATCCCGGTAATCAGCATGGGCTTCAAATTGGCGCGGGCAGCATAGACAGCGGCGGAGTATCCGGCCGGGCCGGAGCCCAGAATGATCACGGATCGATGGCGAACATCACTCATGAAGACCTCATCATCAGGCGAAGCAGTACAGCACTTCGGTACGTCAATGCATATAAAAACGGCCTGAGGACACCCGCAAGGGCATCATCAGGCCATAACCTGTTACTGCGTATATGGATGCGATCAGGGGCACCTTCAAGGTACCCCTGGCACCATTTACAGGCTGGAGGAGTTGGAAGAAAGGTATTTGGCGACCCCTTCTGCCGTATCCTTCATGCCTTCCTTGCCTTCTTCCCAGCCTGCCGGGCAGACTTCGCCGTTTTTCTCGTGGAACTGGAGTGCCTGAACCATGCGCACCATCTCATCCACATTACGGCCCAGAGGCAGGTTGTTGACGGTTTGATGCTGAACGATACCGTCCTTGTCGATCAGGAAGGAAGCGCGCAGTGCAACGCCGGCTTCGGGATGCTCGATGCCGTAGGCCTGAGCAATCTCGTGTTTTACGTCAGCTACCATCGGGAAGCGAACCTCACCGATGCCGCCGGCATCCGGAGAGGTCTTGCGCCAGGCGTGGTGCGTGAACTGGGAGTCAATGGATACGCCAATGACTTCCACGCCGAGTTCCTTGAACTTTTCCAGACGGTTGTCGTGGGCAATGATCTCGGACGGGCACACAAAGGTGAAATCGAGCGGCCAGAAAAAGACAATGCGGTATTTGCCATTGCTTTCGGAAAGCGTGTAGCTGTCAACGATAGAACCGTCGCCCAGAACAGCAGAGGCATTGAAATCAGGGGCCTGACGGCCTACGAGTACGCTCATGAATATCTCCTTCGTACAAATTGAATTCAGGTATCGGGCTAAGAAAACAAACCAATCGTATAAGTCAGGGCAGAAATTGCCAATTTAAATAAGGCAATGGTAAAAATAGTGTCGCCCTATAGCATCAATAGTACGACATAGGTCGATGTCTCGTCGCCCTACTGATCACTATTGTCGTCTCGATGCACGGTCAGTGACGTAAGCGTTCCCATTCCCTCATCCACCTCGATGTCAATCTGCATCGGCGCACAGCAGCGCTCACAATCTTCGATGGTACTGATGGACCCCTGACTGATATCGACCAACAGGGTGCATTCACTCCCGCAATACGGACACTGAACCTGGCGTGGTTCAAGCAGTTCTTCATTCATGACACCACCTCATTGAAGCTGACGGACGCCATCCGGGGATGTGCATCATCAAGGGCCTGAAGTGTAGTTCAGCTCTGTCTGTGCATAATGGCCGGTTCATTGTCTACACTGGAATAACCACTGCAAATCGAGCAGAAACCGCGTGACACATCTATCTTCTAGTCAGCACGGCGCCTTCAGGGTGTCGACGTCTGCGAAGTATACGTTACCGTGACCCTACAACGATGCTGTTCACGACCCGCAATGAAGCAGCACTCTGCCAAAAGATGAGTGAGGAGGAGGATGATGAGCACCAAGGATCCCAACGAAATGATTTCCGAGCTGAAAGTCGGTGACAAGACCTACCACTATTACAGCCTGGCCAGTGCAGAAAAGGCCTACGGTGATATTTCAAAGCTGCCCTTCACCCTGAAAGTACTGCTTGAAAACCAGCTACGCTATCAGGATGGCGAAACTGCCACGGAAGATGACATTCAGGCTCTGGTTGATTGGCAGAAGGACTGCCGTTCCACCCGTGAGATCGGCTACCGCCCGGCACGTGTATTGATGCAGGACTTCACCGGCGTTCCCGGCGTGGTCGACCTGGCCGCCATGCGTGACGCCGTCAAGGCACTTGGCGAGTCACCGGACAAGATCAACCCCCTCTCTCCCGTTGACCTGGTCATCGACCACTCGGTCATGGTTGATCATTTCGGCGATGACGACGCATTTGAAGATAACGTCAAGATCGAGATGGAACGTAACCTGGAGCGTTATCAGTTCCTTCGCTGGGGGCAGCAGGCCTTCGACAACTTCAGCGTAGTACCGCCAGGCACCGGCATCTGCCACCAGGTCAACCTGGAGTATCTGGGTAAATCGGTCTGGACGAAGGAAGAAGATGGCAAGACCTTTGCCTTTCCCGATACCCTGGTAGGTACCGACTCCCATACCACCATGATCAATGGCCTGGGCGTACTGGGCTGGGGCGTTGGCGGCATTGAAGCGGAGGCCGCCATGCTGGGGCAGCCGGTATCGATGCTGATCCCGGAAGTCATTGGCTTCAAGCTCGAAGGCAAGCTCAATGAAGGCATCACCGCTACCGATCTGGTGCTGACGGTTACCCAGATGCTCCGCAAGAAAGGAGTAGTCGGCAAGTTCGTCGAGTTCTATGGCGATGGCCTGAAGGACCTGCCGCTGGCAGACCGGGCCACCATTGCCAACATGGCTCCGGAATATGGCGCCACCTGTGGCTTCTTCCCGCTGGACGATGAAACCCTGACCTACATGAAGCTGACCGGCCGCAGCCAGGAGCAGATTGAACTGGTCAAGGCCTATGCCCAGGCTCAGGGCATGTGGCGCGAGCCCGGCCAGGAACCCATCTTTACCGATACGCTCGGGCTGGACATGAGCACGGTCGAAGCCAGCCTTGCCGGGCCAAAGCGTCCGCAGGATCGTGTTTCACTGAAAGACATGAAATCCACCTTCCTGAAGCTGCTTGACGAGCAGGGTACCCGACAGGGGGAAACGGAAGATGGCAAGTGGATGAGCGAAGGTGGCCAGACGGCTCCTTACGTTGGCAACAGCTATCGGGACAACCCCAATGTCAGCTGGAAGGACAGCGACTTCCGGCTTGACCATGGCGCTGTCGTGATTGCGGCCATTACCTCCTGCACCAACACCTCCAACCCGAGTGTCCTGATGGCTGCCGGCCTGCTGGCCAAAAAGGCAGTCGAAAAGGGCATGCAGACCAAACCCTGGGTCAAGACCTCCCTGGCACCCGGTTCCAAGGTCGTCACCGACTATCTGGCAGCGGCCGGCTTCCAGGAATCCCTTGATACACTGGGATTCAACCTGGTCGGTTATGGCTGCACCACCTGTATCGGCAACTCGGGCCCCTTGCCGCCCCCGATCGAAAAGGCCATGCAGGACGAAAAGCTGACCGTGGCCTCGGTACTGTCAGGTAACCGCAACTTTGAAGGGCGTATCCACCCGCTCATCCAGACCAACTGGCTGGCGTCCCCCCCCCTTGTCGTAGCCTATGCACTGGCCGGCAACATGCGTATCGACATCACCAGCGATGCACTGGGCCAGGACAGTGATGGCAACGACGTGTTCCTGAAGGATCTCTGGCCCAGCCAGAAGGAAATCGCCGAAGCCGTTGAGCGCGTCAAGACCGACATGTACCGCAAGGAATATGACGAGGTTTTTGACGGTGATGAAACCTGGAAATCGATCAAGGTTGAGCCCAGCGAGGTCTATAACTGGTCTTCAGACTCCACCTACATCAGCAACCCGCCCTTCTTTGAAGGCATGGGCCGTGAGCCCGACAGCATCAAGGACATCAAGGATGCCCGTGTGCTGGCCAAGCTTGGGGACTCGGTCACCACAGACCACATTTCACCGGCAGGCTCCATCAAGCCGGACAGCCCCGCAGGTCGTTACCTGAAGGAAAACGGCGTCGAAGTGAAGGACTTCAACTCCTACGGCTCACGCCGTGGCAATCATGAAGTCATGATGCGCGGTACCTTTGCCAACGTGCGCATCAAAAACGAAATGCTCGACAACGTGGAAGGTGGTTACACCCGGCATGTGGTGTCCGGCGACGAGATGTCGATCTACGACGCTGCCATGAAGTACATGGAAGATGACACGCCGCTGGTTGTCATTGCCGGCAAGGAATACGGGACAGGCTCCTCGCGTGACTGGGCCGCCAAGGGCACGCGACTGCTGGGCGTTCGGGCAGTCATTGCCGAATCCTACGAGCGTATCCACCGTTCCAACCTGATCGGCATGGGCGTGCTGCCACTGCAGTTCCCGGAAGGAGAAGACCGCAACTCCCTGAACATGACCGGCGATGAGAAGATCTCCATCAAGGGTCTGGGCGAGTTGTCACCGGGCAGTGATGTCGATGTCAGCATTACCTTTGACGATGGCAGCGAGAAAACCATTTCCGCCAGGTGCCGAATCGATACGGCCAACGAGATGGAATACTACCGCCATGGCGGTATCCTGCACTACGTGCTGCGCAGCATGCTCGACTGAGCAGAGACAATGCAGCAATAACTACGGCGGCCTTCGGGCCGCCGTTTTTTTATCAGGAAACAGGCTGTAATAAAAAGCACCGCCAGCCTCTGGTGCCAGCGGTGCAGTACGTTATTGCAGAAATCCGGGACTATCCGGCACCTTAGAAAGCGCCGCGGCGGTACTCACGATAGCGTGGATGCCAGAAGTGACGATCGATCTCTTCGCGAAGATGCTCTTCACTGGACTCCAGCGCCACCTTCTCCTTCTGCGCCTGTTTGGCCACGGCCAGGGCAATCGACCGACTCAGGGGTTGAACGTCCTTGAGTGATGGCAACAACGCACCCTCACCGTGTTGAACGATGGGGGAACTGTCGGCCAGTGCGCGCGAAGCGGCCATCAGCATTTCATCAGTAACTCGAGACGCCCTTGCAGCTACAACACCCAGCCCGATTCCCGGGAAGATGTAGGAGTTGTTGCACTGGGCAATCGGAATGTCCTGTCCTTCGAAGCTGACCGGCTCGAACGGGCTTCCGGTACAAACCAGTGCCTTTCCGTTGGTCCAGCGAATAATATCTTCCGGTAGAGCCTCGACACGGGACGTCGGGTTGGAAAGCGGCATGATCAGCGGCACATCACAGTGCGCATGCACGGTCTTGATGACCTCTTCCGAAAACAGCCCCTTCTGCCCGGACACACCGATCAGAATGGACACGCCCGCATTACTTACCACATCCATCAGCGACACCAGCGCCCCATCACTGCTCCAGCTGGCCATATCGTCGCGCGCATGGGCCAACCGCTGCTGGAAGGGATAAAGACCGGTCATGTCGTCAGTCACAAGGCCATTGCGGTCAATCATGTAGACACGCTTGCGCGCCTCGGCTTCGGAAATGCCCTCATCGGTCATGGCCACGACAATGTGTTCGGCAATACCACACCCGGCCGAACCGGCGCCAACAAAGGCAACGACCTGATCACTCAGGCGTTCGTTCTTGGCAGAACAGGCCGCCATGATGGTCCCCAGTGCCACGGAGGCCGTGCCCTGAATGTCATCGTTGAAGCAGCAGATATCGTCACGGTACTTTTCAAGAAGGGGGTTTGCATACTTCTGTGCAAAGTCCTCGAACTGCAGCAGCACGTTCGGCCAGCGACGCTTTACGGCATCAACGAACAGTTCAACAAACTGATAGTACTCATCTTCCTCGATACGCGGATGCCGCCAGCCCATGTACATCGGATCATCCAGCAGATCCTGGTTGTCGGTCCCGACATCCAGCACGATCGGCAGGGTATACGCCGGGCTGATGCCACCACACGCGGTATAAAGCGACAGCTTGCCGATCGGAATGCCCATTCCACCGATCCCCTGATCGCCCAGCCCGAGAATACGTCCGCCGTCGGTCACCACGATGACCTTGACGTTATCCTTGGTAGCGCTGCGCAGGATGTCGTCCATGCGATGACGATCCGGATAGGAAATGAACAATCCGCGGTGATTGCGATAAATCTCGGAAAACTTCTCGCACGCCTGGCCGACCGTGGGGGTGTAAATGATCGGCAGCATTTCGTAGAGGTGCTCTTCCAGCAGGCGGAAGAACAATGTTTCGTTGTCGTCCTGGATGCCACGCAGATAGATATGACGATCAAGGTCGTTGCTGCATTGCGTATATTGAAGATAGGCGCGCTCGACCTGCTCCTCGATGGACTCGACCCGATTGGGCAGCAGACCGATCAGATTGAAATCGACTCGCTCTTCAAGGGTAAAGGCGCACCCCTTGTTCAACAGGGGAATCTCGAGCAGGCTCGGGCCGGCATAGGGAATGTACAACGGGCGTTTGGATGATTCGCTCATGATCTCACTCATGCTGTAATGACATGGAAGGCCGGCTGCAGGCCGCCAGACAAAAGTGTCCATATGGGCAGCCTCCATCACGACAACAGCGTTGCCGGAACGTCGGCGAGTGGAATGTGGCTACAAGTGTAGTAGCCGGAAACGATATAGTGACAGGCGACAGGATAGCCGCCTGTGAAGTAACCATTCTAACATTGTCGACACTCTGTCCCGGTGGTTTTTTTAATTTGAAAAAAGCCACCGGGAAACCACCATGCCCTAGATAAAGCGCCCCAGGCCAACGGCACTGCGTAACCGATCCAGGGTTTTCGCCGCTTCCTCGCGTGCCTTCTCCGCCCCCTGCTGCAGAATCTGCTCGATGTGGCCGGGATCATCCAGCAACGAGTAGTAACGCTCACGCGGCGCGGTCAATTGCTCGTTGACGAGCTCAAACAGCTGATTCTTGGCGTCTCCCCAGCCGATGCCCTCGGCATATCGCTGACGCATGGCCTCAGTCTCGGCAGTGTCGGCAAAGGCCTGATAAATCTGAAACAGGGTATCCCCTTCTGTCTCCTTGGGCTCCCCCGGCTCCAGGGAATTGGTCTTGATCTTGCGAATCAGCTTCAGCAGCTTTTTCTCGCTGACAAACAGCGGAATGGTGTTGTCGTAGCTTTTGGACATCTTGCGCCCATCAAGCCCGTTGAGGAGCTGCACTCGCTCGTCGATGACCGCCTCGGGCAGCGTAAAGTACTGCCCCTTGTAGAGGTGATTGAATCGGCCGGCAATATCGCGCGCCATCTCGATATGCTGAACCTGATCACGGCCGACTGGCACCCGGTTGGCATTGAACATCAGGATATCGGCAGCCATGAGCACCGGATAGCCATAAAGGCCCATGGTAATACCACGGTCCGGGTCGGCACTGCCGCCCTCCTCATTATCCGCCACGGCCGCCTTGTAGGCATGGGCGCGATTCATCAGCCCCTTGGCGCAGACACAGGAAAGCAGCCAGGCCAGCTCGGGGATCTCTGGAATATCGGATTGCCGATAAAAAGTAGACCGATTGGTATCCAGCCCTAGCGCCAGCCAGGTAGCAGCGATTTCCAGCCGGGACTGCTCCACCACCCGAGGGTCACGTGCCTTGATCAGGGCATGAAAATCGGCCAGAAAATAAAAGGTTTCCATCGCGCTGTCCTGGCTGGCCTCAATGGCCGGCCGGATGGCGCCAACGTAGTTGCCCAGGTGCGGAGTGCCCGTGGTGGTGATGCCGGTGAGAATGCGGGTATGAGTCATCGAAGTCCGTCGCAAGTGTCTACAATGGCAAGGTGAAATGGCGCCGGTAACTTCCACGGCAGCCCTGATGGAACCGTATATTACCCAGGCGATTGCAGCGACGCGAACCGAACCGGCTTGATATCCGCCTCTCTCACCGCCATTGAGTAATGAAGAGGCAACATGCCCGTTTGAACAAGGAGGTTTCATGCGCTGGATGACAACGTATTCCACCCCGTATCTGCAGTCCGCAGCCCCCGACGCCGGCACCTCCGGCGGCAGCTCGCTGATCTCACGTGAAAAGCTGTTCGGCAACCCGACTCGTATTGGTGCCAAAACCAGCCCTGACGGGCACTGGCTTTCCTGGATCGCGCCGGTTGATGGCGTACTGAACCTGTGGGTCGCCCCCAGGCAACACCCCGATGAAGCAAAGCCACTGACGCATGAGCAAACGCGGCCGATACGCAGCTACTTCTGGTCACCCGACAGCCGGCAACTGCTTTACGTCAACGACCAGGGAGGCGATGAAAACTTTCGCCTCTTTGCCGTCGATACCACCGGCAGCGGGCCGCGACTCCTGACACCTCAGGATGATATTCGTGTCATGGTCATCGGCATCAGCCCGGATGTCACCGACCACCTGCTGATCGGCCTGAATGACCGTGACCCTCGCTGGCATGACGTCTATCGACTCTATCTGGCTGACGGCCGGCTTGAGAAGGTACTGGAAAACGAAGGCTACGGCGGCTTTCTGGCAGATGATGACCTGAACCTCAGACTGGCCATGCGCCCGGCGCCGGACGGCGGGGAACAATTCTTCCGCGTCAGCGGGACGGATATCGATCCCGAGCCCTTTGCCACCGTCGGGTTTGAAGACAGCAGCAACACCGGTCCGGCCGGCTTTACCCGTGACGGGAAAACCCTGTACTGGATCGACAGCCGTGGGCGTGATACCGCGGCCCTGACCGCCCAGGACTGGGAAAGCGGTGACCTGACCGTCATTGCTCACGACCAGCGGGCCGACATTACTGATGTCATGCTGAGTCCCGACCGTCGCGAGGTGCAGGCCTGGTCCGTCGACTACCTGCGCGAACAGTGGTACTTCAAGGATGGCGACATCGAGGAGAGCCTTCAGTGGCTTGAAAGTGAACTCAAGGGAGATGTTCACGTGACGTCCCGTACGCGGGATGACCGTTTCTGGATTGTCGTTAATGATCCGGTAACGGCACCGGCTCACACTTGGCTGTTCGACAGAAAAGCCCGTGCGCTTACCTCCCTGTTTGTCAGCCGTCCCGAGCTCGAAGGTGCACCGCTCAACGGCATGACGCCGCTGGAGATCACCGCACGCGACGGCCTGACCCTGACCGCCTACCTGACCCTGCCCAGGGGCGCCAGTGACGGTGACGGCTTCACCACACCGGCAACGCCGCTCCCCATGGTGCTGCTGGTTCATGGCGGCCCCTGGGCACGCGATGGCTATGGCAGCAACAGTTACCATCAGTGGCTGTCCGACCGTGGCTATGCGGTACTATCGGTCAACTTCCGAGGCTCTACCGGGTTTGGCAAACGCTTTACCAGTGCCGGGGATGGCGAGTGGGGCACCGCCATGCACACCGACCTTCTGGACGCCGTGGACTGGGCTGTCAGTGCAGGCGTGGCCGACAAGGCTCGCGTTGCGATCATGGGCGGCTCCTACGGGGGCTATGCAACGCTTGCCGGGCTGACCATGACGCCGGACGTTTTTGCCTGCGGGGTCGATATCGTGGGACCGTCCAACCTCGAGACACTGCTGGACAGCATTCCCGCCTATTGGGAGGCCGGTCGTCAGCAGATGTATCGCCGCATGGCATCTCCGGAAACCGAAGAAGGCCGAGCCTGGCTCAGGGACCGCTCGCCACTGACGCATGCCGGGCGCATCCAGCGTCCGCTGCTGATCGGTCAGGGCGCCAACGACCCACGAGTCAAGCAGGCTGAAAGTGATCAGATTGTGGAAGCCATGCGCACCAATGATATCCCGGTGACGTATGTGCTTTTCCCCGATGAGGGCCATGGATTTGCACGCCCCGTCAACAACATCGCCTTCAATGCCGTGACGGAAGCCTTTCTGGCCGATGTGCTGGGTGGGCAGTTCGAGCCTGTCGGCGATGCACTTGAAGGTGCCTCTCTGACAGTGGCCCACGGTGCCGAGTACGCGCCGGGGCTCAAGGCCGCCCTCTCGTCCTGACCCCATCGCAGGACAATCTCTTCAAAAGGCGCCTTGCGGCGCCTTTTTTCGTTCGCCCCGCATCAGCATGGGTGCAATATTTCCTCATCAACGACCAAAGCCTGACACCACCTCGCCGATAAGCATCACTACGCCGCGTTCATCAAGATCGTTTCATGTACAGACATGCGCGGCATGCATCCTGGACCATCAGATGCATGGCCATGGTGCTTGCCCTGCTGATCAGGCCCTCCGGCCCATCAGCCGCCCCTGTGTACCGACACAGCGTTTCTGCGCAGGAACATGTGATGTCGAGACCAACCCGGAGCGGCTGATACAGGACACCGGCATCGGTTACCGATCCCGGGAAGACGCCCACTCACACTGTCTTCTGTCCGAGGCCACGACGATACGAGTACACACGGCATGGAACTTGACATCACCACCTTTCATTTCTCGAGCATCCTGAGCCGGGTCGGCTTTTTCATTGTGTTCTCGGTCATGATCGCCAGAAGCCCACAGGCCCGATACCTCTGGTACTGGGGTGGTGCGCTTGCGACTTCGACAGCAGGATCGATCATCGCACTGTCGATCCCCCAGGAAGCCATGCCTGCCCCGATGCTCGGGGCACTCATGTTCAGCGCCTACACGGCCAGCATGGCGCTATCATGGAACGGGCTTCGCCTCTTTTACGACAAGCCCGGGAAATGGCGTCATGTTCTGACACTTACCGGGCTGGCGGGGGCGAGCTACATTGTCCTGCCCGCACTGTCCGTCCCGATGACAACCGAAATGTCGGCACTCTATCTGATGGCAGGGCTGGGCGCAGGGCTGGTGGTCATCGAAATATACCGGGCTCGCCACGAACGGCTCTGGTCACAATACGTGGTCGCAGCGGCCTTTCTGGGGTACCTGATGAGCTTCGCCATCGGGATAGCATTACTGTTTACCAGCGAAGAGGCCGTCACGATGACCAGTGCCGGGCAGGGCCCAATGATCTTCGATCAGGTCACAAGCATCATGGTATACCTCGGCTTTATCGCAATGAGCAGTGAATGGGCCAATCAGCGCCTGATCGAGCAGGCCGAAACGGATCACCTCACCGGACTCACCAATCGCCGCGGAGTGGCACGCCTGCTTGGCGCAATGCACTTTTCAAGCACCACCAGCGCCGTGCTGATGCTGGACATCGATCACTTCAAGGAGATCAACGACCGATACGGCCACGAAGAAGGCGATGCAGTGCTGATCGAATTTGCCGAGCGCATCCGTCAGACGCTCAAGGATCATGCTCTGGTCGCCCGCTGGGGTGGTGAAGAATTTCTGGTCGTGCTGACAGACAGCACCCCACAGACAGCATGGCAGCGCGCCGAAGACATACGCCGCGCGGTAGCAGGCGCACCGTTTCACACCGCCGGCGGCCTGCTTGATGTCACCGTCAGTATCGGTGTGGCCATCACGCCGACCCTCGTCAGACAGTTCGATACCACCGCCAGCGCGGCCGACGCCGCGCTCTATCAGGCGAAACACAACGGCCGCAATCGGGTGTGCCTTTCAGGCCCCTCATCGGCCGACCATGTGCCTTTACGCTCGGGACAGTTCAACAACCCTTGACGGCAGGCCGATATGGCGCACGGAAGAAAAACGGCCGCAGGCGGACGCCCAGCATGTTGCCGGCAAAGGCAAACACCATCCACACCCACCCGTGAAGGCTACCCGAGGCAATGCCGCTGAAATAGGCACCGATATTGCAGCCGAAGGCAATACGCGCACCATACCCAAGCAACAGGCCGCCAATGACCGCTGCCGCCACCGAGCGCAGCGGAATTCGAAAATTCGGCGCAAACCGACCGGCCAGCGATGCCGCTACCATGGCTCCCAGCACGATACCGATATTCATGACCGAGGTTACATCGTGATCGATTCCTTCCTTGAGTGACGCGGCCCGACCGGCATCCTGCCAATAGGCCCAGCTGCCCGGATCAAAACCGATCATCGCCGCACCTTTCGCGCCCCACAGGGCAAAGGCAGAAGTGATCCCCCAGGGCCGCCCGGCCAGTGCCAGGGTTGCAAAGTTCAGAAGTGCCAGAGCCAGTGCACCCAGCAACAGGGGCCACGGGCCTCGCAGCCAGCGAGAACGGTCCGACGGCAATACGCCACCACTGGCCTCCACACTGCCGTGCCTACGTTTTTCAAGCCATAGCGTGGCCAGCGCAATCACGCCGAACAGGGCAAGACTCAGGAAAATACCGTTGGCAGACCCCATTGTTTCAGGCAGCGACACGGGGGCCAGCGCCGGCAGGCTCATCCACCAGTCAAAGTGAATGGTCGCCAGCACAGAGCCGATGATGAAAAACACAAGCGTTATCACCATACGGGCATTGCCACCCCCGGCGGTAAACAGCGTACCCGACGCACACCCTCCGCCCAGCTGCATGCCCAGACCGAACATGAAGGCCCCGGCCACGACCGATACACCGATCGGCGAAACAAAGCCCTGTACCGGATGGCCAAACAGCGTGCCACTGGCCAGGGGCGGGAAAAACAGCACCACAGCCACGGCCAGCAACAGCATCTGGGCGCGCAGCCCTCGACCTCGCCGCTCGACAATCATGCGACGCCATCCGGAGGTAAAGCCGAAGGCCGCATGATAAAGCACGACGCCCAGGCCGCTGCCGACCAGCAGCAGCGCTGCCTGCACCAGGCTGACCATGCCCGCCAGCCAGCCAAGCCCTGCCAGAAGAAGCGCCAGAGCGGCAAGCCCCGGCAGGCCAAGGGGCCGTGATGGTGGCGTGGCAGGCGCCTTACTGCCCTGTACTGCTTTCAAATGTGCCATGGTGTCCTCCTGAAACAGACCGGGCCGATGACATGGCAGTCATCGGCCCGCTTTCACATTACTGTCCACGGCCAGAGACTTGCCCCGGCCGCTCATGCTCAGTCACGAAATACCCGAACACCCAGCGCCTTGAGGTATGCGGTTTCGGGAATCGACGGATGAATCGGATGATCCGGGCCCTGGTGTCCCTGGAAGATGAGCTGGCCATGACGATCCTGATGGCGGGCTGCGCCACGCACCAGGTCGATGTGACGCTCGCTGGCCAGGTGCATGGAGCAGGACGCGGAAACCAGCAGACCATCACGACCCATCAGGCGCATCGCTTCACGATTGAGGCGGCCATAGGCACGCTCGCCGTTATTGATGTCCTTGCGCTTCTTGATGAACGCGGGGGGATCGAGAATGACCACGTCAAACTGTTCACCGGCCGCCTTGAGGGATGACAGCACCTCAAAGGCATCACCTTCCTGCACGGAGACCCGGTCTTCAACGCCATTGAGGCGTGCATTACGGCCGACATGCTCCAGTGCAGTCCCCGAGGCATCAACGCACATGACCTGACTGGCACCATGGTTGGCGGCCTGTACCCCCCAGCCACCAACATAGCTGAAGACATCCAGCACCCGCTTGCCTTCAACCAGACGATTAAGCCACGCCCGGTTGACCCGGTGATCATAGAACCAGCCGGTTTTCTGGCCATCGATCACGCGCGCTTCAAAGCGGGTATTGTTCTCTTCCATCATCACCGCCTCGGGAAGTTCACCCTGCACCACTTCGATGCTGGGCTCGAGCGACTCCATGCGACGCCCGCTGGTATCTCCCTTGAATACGATGACCCGGGGTGAAACCACCTTGTTCAGGGCGTCAATAATGCTGTCACGCATGCGTTCCATGCCCAGCGTATTGAGCTGCACGACCAGGATATCATCGAAACGATCAATCACAAGGCCCGGCAACAGGTCACCCTCACCGTGCACCAGACGATAAAAGGGCTTGTCGAACAGGCGCTGACGCAGGGCCAGTGCCTGCTTGAATCGATGGACCAGCAGCGAGCGATCGAGCCGCACGTTGGGGTCCCGGGAGACCACTCGGCCGCAGATCAGCGAGTTGGGATTGACGTAGGCGACACCCAGTTCCTTGCCACCGGCAGCTTCAACAATCGCCTGCGCGCCGGCTTCAAAATCCTTCAGCGGCGTCTTGGTGATGTCTATTTCGTTGGAATAAAGCCAAAGATGCCCGGCCTTGAGCCGTTTATCGGCATTTTTCTTGAGGCTCAGGCGCCGGGTAATGGATACATCAGACATGGGAAAACTCATCCTGGGGCCCGCAGGCCATCAATATGTCGCGGGCAGCCCTGAAGGGCTGCCAACAAGCGTATGGGGGAATGATACACGCCTGCGCCGACGGCGTAAGCCACCAACAGACGATGGCACATCAGATACGGCCCGACCGGGTGTGGATAACCTGAATCCTGCCGCGTCCGGGATCAGTGCTGACAGGTCGGACAAAAGACCGTCGCACGCTGACCGATCACCACACCTTCCAGCAGCGTGCCGCATTCCCTGCAGGTTTCACCACGACGTCCATAAACATAAAGCCGCTGGGCGAAATAGCCCGGCTCACCGGTGCCGCTGACAAAGTCACGCAGGGTCGTGCCGCCCTGCTCAATGGAAGCAGCCAGTACCTGGCGAATCGCCGCGCACAGCACCTGGCACTCGGCCAGCTCCAGCTCACCGGCCGGCCGGCGCGGGTCCACCCGGGACATGAACAGCGCTTCGTTGGCGTAAATATTGCCTACGCCTACCACTACGGCGTTATCCATGATGAAATTCTTGACTGCCACTCGCTTTCCCCGAGAGCGATCAAACAGCACCTGCGCGGTGAACCCATCATCAAGCGGCTCCGGCCCGAGCCGGGCCAGCCGGGGGTCACGGTCCCAGTCATCCACCAGATCAATCAGCCCGAACCGGCGAGGGTCGTGATAGCGCAGGACCCAGCCGGAGGACATGACCCAATCGATATGATCGTGCTTTCGGGGCAGTGTTCCCGGTGCCACCAGCCTCAGGCTGCCGGACATGCCCAGATGCCACAGCACCCTGACCGACTCCACCTCGATACACAGGTACTTGGCCCGTCGCGTTATCGCAGTAACGGTCCGACCAACCAGTCGGTTTTCCAGACCGTCGGGCACCGGAATACGCAATGTCGGAAAGCGTACCCGTACTTCATTGATCTCGAACCCTTCCACGTAGGGCAAAATGCCTCGACGGGTGGTTTCCACTTCGGGTAACTCGGGCATGCTGTCTCCTGATGTCCTGCCGCACCCTGTGCGTCCCGCAAAAAAATGACGCCGGCAACGCCGGCGTCATCTCATCAGTATATCAATCCAGCGCTTACCGCGTCAGCGGGCAGCCTGAGTGACATAACGAAGTTCCAGATAGCTCTCGATGGCTTCACTGCCACCTTCAGTGCCATAACCGGAATCCTTGATACCGCCAAACGGAGCTTCAGGCAGACCCAGCCCGTTATGGTTGATGGTCAGCATGCCACATTCAACGTCACGCCCCAGCGCTGCCACAAGGCGATGATCACGTGCATACGCATAGGCCGCCAGGCCGAACGGCAGACGATTTGCCTCGGCAACCGCCTCATCGTACTCGCTGAAGGACTGGAAGAGCGCAACCGGGCCAAACGGTTCTTCGCTCCAGGCACGCGCAGAAGCAGGAACATCCTTGAGCACGGTAGGCTCGAAGAAGAATCCCTTGCCTTCGCCGCGCTTGCCGCCGGTGACCACCTGCGCCCCCTTCTCGACAGCGTCATTGACGAACGCCTCGATATTGTCACGGCCACGCCCATGGATCATGGGCCCGATCGTAGTGCCCTCATCCAAGCCATCGCCCTGCCTGAGCGCCCTCACTTCGGCGGCAAACTTGTCAATGAAGGTGTCATAAACCGCGTCCTGAATCAGAAAGCGGGTAGGCGCGATGCAGACCTGACCCGCGTTGCGAAATTTTGCCAGCGCCATTTCGCGGGCTGCCACATCCAGATCGGCATCCTCGAATACCAGCACCGGGGCATGACCGCCCAGCTCCATCGTGGCCCGCTTCATGTGCTGACCAGCCAGTGCTGCCAGATGCTTGCCGACCGGCGTCGAACCGGTAAAGGAAATCTTGGCCACCTTCGGGTGCGGAATCAGGTACTCGGAAATGTCAGCCGGCACACCGTACACAAGGTTGATGACGCCGGCAGGCACACCGGCATCAGCAAAGGCGCGCACCAGTTCGGCGGGAGATCCCGGCGTTTCCTCCGGCCCCTTGACGATAATGGTACAGCCGGCAGCCAGGGCTGCAGACAGCTTGCGCACGACCTGATTGATCGGGAAGTTCCACGGCGTGAAGGCAGCCACCACGCCCACCGGACGCTTGCTTACCTGCTGCTGTACATCCGGCTGACGTGCCGGCACCAACTGACCGTATGTACGCTGGGCTTCTCCGGCAAACCAGTCGATCGTATCCGCAGCGCCCAGGGTTTCAGCCCTGGCCTGAGCCAGCGGCTTGCCCTGCTCGCGAGTCATGATGCCGGCAATATGATCAGCCCGCTCACGCAGCAGTTCGGCAGCGCGACGCATGGTCTTGCCTCGCTCGAGCGGAGAAGTGATACGCCAGGTAGCGAAAGCCGTCGAGGCCGCGTCAAGCGCCTTGTCAAGGTCGGCCTGACCGGCTCGGGCAACCTGTCCGATGACCTCTTCCGTGGCCGGATTGACTACATCCAGACTGCCTCCATCGGCCGCCGGCTGCCATTGACCGTTCACGAACAACATTACGTCAGGATACATACGCTGGTTTTCTCCTTTGAACAGGAAAGGTAGTATGACCCACCCCATTTGTTAGCATGCTAGTTAAATGGGGATGGCTCTTTCGATTTCAACCCTGTCAGCATAATGAATATGCAGCGCCGGGATATCCTGATCGAATAAAACAAAAAGGCATATAGATTTATTCTTTTATGACGTTATTGAATTATTGACCTACCATGTTGCCAATAACGATGACGTGAACAAGGACTCCATCGATGAACATCAAAACACTGCTGTCTGTTGTGGCCCTGGGAACATTGACCCTGGCTACCCTGCCCGCTCAGGCCGATATCAGGGTCGGCATGTCCGGCAACTATTTCCCGTTCACCTTCGCCCGGCAGGGCAAGCTTCAGGGCTTTGAAGTCGATGTTCTGAACGCCATCGGCAAGCAGATCGGTGAAAACGTGTCCTTTGTCACGGCCAACTTCTCCGGGCTGGCCGGTATGCTGGACGCCGGGCGCATCGATACGATCGCCAACCAGATCACCATCACCGACGCGCGCAAGGCCAAGTACGCCTTCAGCACACCCTATGTGTATGACGGTGCACAGGTCGTGGTGAAACGGGGCAATGACAGCATTCAAGGCCCCGCGGATCTGTCCGGCAAGACCGTCGCCGTCAATCTGGGTACCAACTTCGAGCAATTGCTGCGTGAACTGCCCAATGCCGACGACATCAACATCAAGACCTATGAGTCCAATGTCGAGCAGGATGTCGCCCTTGGTCGTTCCGATGCCTTTGTCATGGACCGCGTCAGTGCCGCTCAGGTCATCAAGAAAACACCGCTGCCGCTGCAACTGGCCGGCCAGCCATTTTCACGCATCGAAAACGCCCTGCCGTTTCGCGATGACAGCGAAGGCGTAGCCCTGCGTGACAAGGTCAATCAGGCACTGGCAACCCTTCGAGATGATGGTACCCTCGCGCAGATTTCCGAGAAGTGGTTTGGCACTGACATTACCTCGCCATAAGCGAGTCGCACCAGGAGGCAGCGTGTGAGCGTGCTTGATTTTTCCTACATGGCCCAGCTGGCGCCGTATCTGCTCACCAAGCTGCCGATTACCCTCGGCATGGCCAGTGCCGGCATGCTGTGCGCGCTGGTACTGGCCTCGCTGCTGGCGGTGATACGTGTCACCCGCCCGCCGGTACTGAACCAGCTCACGCTGCTGTTCATTTCCTTTTTCCGCGGCACCCCGCTACTGGTTCAGCTGTTTCTGTTTTATTACGGTCTGCCGCAGATCTTCACGTCGCTGGTCAAGGTAGATGGCATCACGGCCACCATCCTCGGCCTGACCCTGCATTTCAGTGCCTATATGGCTGAATCGATCCGGGCAGCCATTGCCGGTGTCGACCGCAGCCAGACCGAGGCGGCGCTGTCGATCGGCATGACCCAGGGGCAGCTGATGCGGCGTATCGTGTTGCCTCAGGCCACACGCATTGCCGTGCCAACGCTGATGAACTACTTCATCGACATGATCAAGTCGACGTCTCTGGCCTTTACCCTGGGCGTGACCGAACTGATGGGCGCGACCCAGAAGGACGCTTCCAGCAGCTTCATGTATTTCGAGGCCTTTCTGACCGTGGCGATTATCTACTGGGTAGTCGTGGAACTGCTGTCCCGGCTGCAGAAGATGCTGGAACATCGTTTGAACAGGGCCTACGCGCGATGATTACTCTCTCCCGTCTCGTCAAGACCTTTGGCAACAGCACCGTACTCGACGGCATTGACCTCACCATTGAAAAGGGCGAGATCATTGTAGTGATCGGCCCCAGCGGTACCGGCAAGTCCACCCTGCTGCGCTGCATCAACATGCTGGAAACGCCGGACAGCGGCGAAATAAGCCTGAACAAGCTTCGAATCGACTTTGCCAAAGCCTCCCGGGCAGAGCAGCTAGCGCTGCGGCGCAATACAGCGTTTGTCTTCCAGAACTACGCCCTGTTTGCCAACCGGACCGCGCGCGACAATGTCGCCGAACGCCTGATCGTGGTGGACGGCTGGCCCCGGGCCCGCGCCCACGCCCGCGCCATGGAACTGCTGGAGCGTGTAGGACTTGGCGACCGGGGCAACGCCTATCCGTCGGCCCTGTCGGGAGGTCAGCAGCAGCGGGTCGGAATTGCCCGGGCCATGGCGGCCGATGCCGAAGTCATCCTGTTTGATGAACCTACCTCGGCACTCGACCCTGAATGGGTCGAAGAAGTTCTGGGCGTCATGAAACAGCTGGCCAGCCAGCGCCAGACCATGATGGTAGTGACTCATGAAATGCAGTTTGCCCGCGATGTGGCAGACCGGGTGATCTTCATGGAAGGCGGACGCATTGTAGAGCAGGGGCCACCGGACCAGCTGTTCAGTGACCCGAAGGACCCCCGCACTCGCAGCTTTCTCAGAAAGGTACTGGGCACTTCGGCATAAAACCCTGTCCGGGGCCCTGAACGGGCCCCGGGTATCACGCAGGCTCAGGCCAGGATGGTGTCGATGTCGTCGTCCTGATGCATCAGCTCGACGATATCCTCGTAAAGCGTCAACAGGTCCAGTGACAGCGGCTTGCGCACATCCACCGGGAACTGCCCAAGCGCCTCTTCCTCGGACTTGCCGTTGACGATGCACCGATACAGGTATGCAGACAGGTGAACCGCCGCGGCGTACGCCGAAAACGGGCTGGTATCCAGCGGATGGTTCTGAAATTCCAGCGCCGTGCGAATGGTTTCCGGAAAGCGCCAGCGGCGCGCCAGCTCGGCGCCGACCTGGGTGTAATCATAGCCGAACTGGTTCAACTCCAGCTCGCTTCGAAGGGCTCCCTGCTCCACCAGCTTGTCGATCCGCAGCATTTTATCGGGATGCCCGATATGCATGAGGGTCAGGCCGATGTTATGCAGGATGCCACAGGTGAAGGCCGTTTCCGCTGACACGTCCTTTATCTTGCTGTTGCGAACGATGGTCCGGGCGATATTGGCCACCATGAAGGACTCGCGCCAGAACTCGCGCCGATCAAGCCCGGGAATTTCCTTGAAGGCACAGGTCACCCCGGAGGCAATCACCAGGGTCTTGACGCAATCAAACCCCAGCAGCATGACCGCATCATCGATTGACCCGATATTGCGTCCGGCACCATAGCGCGCCGAGTTGGCCATGCGCAGCACCTTGAGGGCCAGGTTCGGGTCCTTCTTGATACTGCTGGCCACTTCATCAACGCTGATATTGCGGTTGTTGAAGTTCTCGATCAGCTCCATCACTACTTCAGGAACATTCGGGAGTTGGTGAATTTTTTCGAACAGTTGATCCATGAGAAGCCCAGCCTCTTGTCGCAGTCACGCACGGCGCAGCCGGCGAAGTTGCTGCTTAAAACGGCATACCGGCTCGAATCTTGATAGGCTTCACTCACATTCCAGACCCGGAAGTTTCCATGCCTGCTCCCTGCCCCTGCCAGTCCGGCCATCCTTACGCCACCTGCTGCGCGCCCCTGCATCGCGGTGAGGCCGTTGCGGCCACCTGCGAGGCACTGATGCGCTCCCGCTATAGTGCCTTCGCCCTTGGCGGGCTGGGAGACTACCTGCTGGCGACATGGGCCCCGGGTCGTCCCGAGCGCCGGGAGCTATCGGCGGCGGCCCTGTCGCGACGTGAGGCCGAATGGACGGGACTCGAGATCATTTCAAGCCAGGAGCGGGGCCGGCGGGGCGAGGTGGAATTCAAGGCGGCCTTTTTGGCGGAGGGAGTATCGCACGTCATGCACGAGCGCTCGCGTTTCATCCGCGAGGGGGACCACTGGTATTACCTGGACGGGATTCAGAACCCACCAGCGGAAAAGGTTTCCCGCAATGGCCCCTGCCCCTGCGGCAGCGGTAAAAAGGCAAAGCGCTGCTGCATGGGCTGACAGCAGCACTTACTGATAGCGTCGGCCGTCATACTCCAGAAAGCCATCCGGATGGCGTCCCCGCGGGTCATGATGGGTCCAGTGGAGCACGCCCCCTCGCGCGTTCCAGACATATTCACCACGAAAACGAACGTGGGCGCCGCGTTCAAGGCCATCCAGCCGTGGGGCAAGGTCGATATTATGCGCCACCAGCAGCGTCTGCCCATCGGCCAGTCGCAGAATGAAACGCTGGTGCCGGTCTCCGCGCGTATCATCGCTCAATATCCGAAACACCACCCCCTCACCGGTGATCAGCACATCACTCTGATGTGCCTCGAACGCCTGAGCGGCCGTGGCCTCGGGCGGCGACGAGCCTGCCGCCAGGCTGACTGCCGGCCCGGCTAGACACAGCATGCACAACAGCACACACCAGCGAATCAGTACGGTCATCATGGCTCCCCTGCCAGCAATGGATCACGATCGGGCATGGGCCCGACCTGTTTCAAACGTTGAAGAAGCCTTCCAGCCACTGGCGCAGCGACCGTCGCCAACCGGACTCGTTCGGAGGTATATCACTACCGATATAGACCGTGGCCGTCAATCCGGCAGATAACTGAACATCGTCCGGGATGTCATCGATGGTAATGCGTACCGGTAACCGCTGTGACAGCCGCACCCAGTCAAAGGTCGGATCAACGCTGGTCAGCCCGGAAGACTGGCTGGACAGGCTGTTGTCGGTAATGCCGCGTGCAATGCTGTTCACATGTCCCTTGAGCGGCTCACTCCACGCCATCAGCTTGATACGCGCGGGGTCGCCCGGGTGAATATGCGACAGCTTGGTTTCCTCGAAATACCCCTGCACATAGAAGCTGTTCGCATCGACCAGCGTCAGGGTTTCTGCGCCGGCATTCACATACTGCCCGGGCCGCAGCAACAGGTTGGTGATATACCCATCGACCGGCGACTTGACGACGGCTCGCTCAAGGTCCAGCTGTGCCTGGCTGACGGCCACCTCGGCCTGAGACACGGCCGCCTGTGCCGCACGGTAGCTGAATTCGGCGTCGTTGCGCTCTTCATCGGAGACGTACTGTTTCAGGTCCCGACGACGCTGGTAGCGCTGACGCGTGTTGTCGGCATCGACCTTCAGCTTCGTCAGATTCGCGCGAGCGTTGGACAGCGCCAGCTCGTAGCGCGCCTTGTCGATGGTAAACAGCACCTGCCCCTGGCTGACGCGCTCGTTGTCGTGCACGTTCAGCTGGTCGACCAGCCCGGACACATCTACCCCGACATGGACGATATCAGCCCTGACACGGCCATCCCGCGTCCAGGGGTCATGCATGTAGTGCTGCCATATCTGATAAAGCGCCACGCCGGCCAGCACCAGCAGTGCCAGAGTCAGCACAAGCCGCAGGGGTTTTCGATTGATTGACACCATAATCACTCCGATGCGTTACACGGGGGCAGGCCACAACGCCATGACTACCCATAACCACAAGGCAAAAAATGCCATATCCACAAGGCTCGGATGCCAGAACCAGCGATACAGCCCGATCCGCGACCACAGACGTCGCGACAGGAAATGAAGCACGCCCGCCAGCAGCAGTGGTACCAGCAGCGGCGGCAGCAAAAAGCCGAACAGCGACCACTCATTCAGCATGATCATCCTCCACAGACAGGGTGTTGTCCGAACCGGCAAGCGCCATCAACCGATGGGACAGCATCTCGAGCTCGGCGGCCATGCTGATCCAGGGCGGTCTGGCATGATAAAACGTCCGCGCCCAGTCGATGGCCTCGTGCGCTGCCTGTCGGCTTGCCTTCCGATCAACACCACTGTGCGCCTCCTGCTCCTGATACAGCGTGTGCCCCAGCCGCGACAGCCAGTGATCGAACTCGTCCAGGGCCACCCCCTCGGTCGAGGACGCCATGCGCCGCCGCAGATGGCGCAGCCGCCAGACCCCAAGACCAAGTCCGTGCAGCGTAGTGGCCATGTGAAGCTGATCTGCCGTACTGCCAAGCGCCATCATTCGCCCCAGACGATCATGCAGTCGGACCTCGAGCCGCCCGCGATGAGGCAGCGCACTGTCTCCGGCCAGCCGGGCAAACTCATCCCAGAAGCCCCCAAAGAGGTTCTGCAGCCGCTGATGACTTGGACGCTGGCGAAACAGCATAAAGACCACCACTGCCGCCGCGGTACCCACCAGCGACGCCAGTGAGGAATTAAGCAGCGCCAGGGGGGCAAAGTGAAACTGCTGCTGCAGGTTCAGGGTCATCGACAGGTTGATGATTGCCGGCAGCGATGCCGCCAGCGCGGGATAGGGCAACATCAGCGCCGTCAGCCCGACGGGCACTGCCAGACTGATGGCCATCAGCCAGAACCCACTGATGGCAGGAAAGATGATAAAGGAATACAGCATGGCCACCGGCACCGAAATCGCCGTGCCGATGAAAAAGTGAAATACGATGCGGTGAGGGTTCGGCGCCTTGGCAAACAGTACACAGAACACCGCCATCATCATCATGGCGAAATAGCCGGACAGCCAGCCGCTGTGAAGCCAGAACAGCCCCAGAGCCGTAAAGCCGGCAAAGACACGAAAGGCGTTGAAGGCAGCAACACGATGCTCAAGGTGCAACCAGGTTCCCCTCGCTCGCCGGGGCAGCTCGCGAGGCGCCCGCCCCGTGTGCAGCGTTGACAGCAGGCGCTGGCCATGCAGCATCAGGGCGGAAATATCCTGCAGTCGCGAGATGACCAGTGCCATGCAGGCCTGTGTCGGCGGCGGAACCGAGGTATCCCGCTCAAGGACGGGAAAGGACAGGGCGTCATCACTGACGCGCCCGGTATCATCAAGCCGTTGCCAGGCCATGAACCACGCCTGCATCCGGGCGCTGATGTCACTGGCCAGCGCCTCCCCGCCCGGCTTGAGACGCAGCCGCGCCAGAGCCACCTCCAGATCGGCCAGAGCCGACAGCAGTGCCAGACTGTCGCTGGCAAAGCGGGCCAGCGGCTGACGGTGCAATCGATAGCGCCAGTGTTCAAATCGGGCCATGCCCTGGGTCTGATCCATCTGACGCTGCTGTTGCAGCAGCGCCTGATAACGAGCCAGACGATTGCTGTCTGCCGACTGCTCAAGCAACGCGGTCGACTCCCGCGCCACCTCCCTTAAAAACGTGGTGATGGCCTGAGGCAGCCGGTCGCTGCCAAACCGGGGCATGACGGCAATGTTGATTATCAGCCCCACGATAATGCCCAGCCCAGTTTCTTCCGTCCGCCCGATGGCATAATCAATGACATGAACCGGATCATGGCCGATGGCGGTCAGCGACACCATGGTAGCGGTATAGCCGCACAACATCATGGTGTAACTCAGCGGCTCATCCTGAAGCAGCATCACGCCATAGGTGCACACGGCAAGCCAGGCGCCGGCGGCAAGCACATACAACAGGGGTTGCTGACCGAAGAACCCGATCAATACCACGCCGGCCACGGCGCCTATGACCGTGCCAAGCAGACGCGCAATACCGCGGCGTACCATCACGCCCACCGGCGGCGTCGCGCCGGTAAACATCATCGGCTGCACCGTCACCAGCAGTACACCCAGAATGGCCCAGGCCGGTTGAACCAGTCCGAAACGAATCGCGATATAAAGGGTAATGACGACGGCAATGGCGGTTTTAAGTGCCATCAGTACACGATCAGCCCAGATCGCATTCATTGAGCCACCTCGGATAAAAACGGGCCTGTTTTGGCGGAACAGAAAGGAAGGTTACTGATTACTAAAAAGCGCGCCGGATCGCCCGGCGCGTAATACGAGCAAAGCCGCTCATTAGTAAGGATGCTCAGTATTTCACGAGGTTACGTCTGCCGTCTACCCCTCATGACAATTCTGCGTCACCACACAACGCTGCCGGCACAGGGGCCGGCAGCAATGAACAGCGAAAAAACCAGAGGGTCAGGCCAGATCCGTCACCATGGCCTTGAGCAGGGCATAAAACTCCTCGACCGCTGCAAGCTCTACTCGCTCGGTCGGAGAGTGCGCCCCCAGGATGGTCGGCCCGAAGGAAATCATGTCCAGCCCCGGGTAATGGGCACCGATGATGCCGCACTCAAGCCCGGCATGAATGACCTTGACCTCCGCCTCACGGCCCAACTCGCGCTCGTGAAGGGCCAGAAAGCGGGCCAGCAGTGGAGAGTCTGCCTGAGGCGCCCAGCCGGGATAGCCCTCACCGGCAATGGCTTCCACGTCAATCAGGGAAAACAGCGCCCGGAACCGCTCATTGATCGCCTCGGCGCTTTCAAGCCGCAATGCCCGTACCATGGCGCCCAGATGCAGATGGCCGTTTTCAAGCCGCAGCACGCCGATGTTGTTGGAGCTTTCGGCAATGCCGGGCACCGTCTGGCTCATGCGGTCGATGCCATAAGGCATGGCCGTCAGCACCGCCAGCAGTTTGCGGCTGTCTTCCATGGTCATGGCCTGAGCGGCTTCGCCGTCTTCCACGCTCAGCACCAGTCCGTCATCGACCCCCTCGTACAGCAGGGCTTCCCGCGTCTGGAAGGCCGCCACGGTTTCAGTCACCAGGCGGCGCGCCGCCTCGGGTACCAGAAAGACCGCACGCGCATCACGGGTAATGGCATTGCGCATGGTGCCGCCGTCCAGGGATATCAGCTGCAGCCCGGTGTCGCGCAGCGACCACAGGCAGGCACAAAGCAGTACGTTGGCATTGGCCCGCCCCTTGTCGATGTCCATGCCGGAGTGGCCGCCGACCAGCCCACTGACCGACAGTGACAACGCGGTCTGACCTTCGCCGGGTGCTACCAGGGTGAAATCATGGTCAACCTTGACGTCGTTGCCCCCGGCACAGCCGATATAGACCTCCCCCCGGGACTCCGAATCAAGATTCAGCAGATAGTGACCGCTCAGCCAGTCCTTCTGCAGGTAACGTGCGCCCACCAGTGAAGCCTCTTCCTCCACGGTAAACAGCGCTTCCAGCGGGCCGTGAGTCAGCGATGACTCGCCCAGAATGGCCAGCGCCGCTGCCGCGCCCACGCCATTGTCTGCGCCAAGGGTAGTCCCCCGGGCATGCAGCCAGCCGTCCTCGACAAAGGTATCGAGGGCATCGCGAGTGAAGTCATGATCATGGCCGCTGGCCGCCTGCGCCACCATATCCACGTGTGACTGCAAAATGACGCCGGGGGCGTTTTCATGCCCGGGCGTGGCCGGCTTTCTGACCAGCAGATTACCGGTGTCATCACGCTCGCAGGTCAGGCCACGCTGCTCGGCCCAGTCAACGATTTTTCCGATGATGGCCTCTTCCTGACCGGACGGCCGCGGGGTATCACAAAAGGTACGAAAATGGCGCCACAGGGCGGTCGGTTCGAGCGTGTCGAGCTGTTCGTTCATGGGGATCTCCTTGATGCGTTGCCCTAGGATAGCTGCTCGCTTCCCCATTGCGATAGCCACCGGGCCAGCCAGCGCCGCCGACCGGTAACGCCGTTGGCCTCGGCTGGCAACAGCCGGGCCAGCAACGGCTGCGGGGCCTCCATGCTCTGAAATGCCAGCCCAACCGCCACACCACTGCCCTCCACCAGGCCGTGGCGTGCCAGCACCTGCCAGACTGCTTTCTGCACCACCGGGCGGCTCAGCGCCCAGGGGGCATTCGCGCTGATGAAACGATCAAGCCGCTGGGCGTCGCCCTCCTCCGCGGACGGTGTGGGCAAACCGGCCAGTATACCCGCCGCCTGAGCAGGGTCCAGTGCCACCAGCTCCCGGGCCAGCCAGTCGGGCAGCAGGGTGGAAAACCGAGCGACCAGCCGGGCACGCAGGGTGTTTCCATCGGCCGTGAGCGGGCGCGCCATCATCAAGGCATGCTCACCGCTGGCAGTTTCCCGGGTCAGGCCGACGCGCACCGGCGTGAACCCCAGCGTCTGCCAGAAGGCCGGCAGGGTGTCATCCAGCCCGAAACTGACCCCCAGCAACGCCGCCCTGCCAGCGTCCGCCGCCAGCGCCTCGACCAGTTGACGCCCTACCCCCCGGCGGCGGCGTGCCGGATGGACAGCAACCCGCATGATACGCCGCCACCGCACCTGCGCTGCAGCGGCCTCCCCCAGATGCAGGGTCAGCGACTGGGCAACAAGGTGTCCCTGCGGGCGTCGCTCCCCGCGAGCAATCTGTTCCGCCAGCGAGGCATCAAAGCCGCCCTCGCTCAGACTTACCAGCACGCCGATCACCTGCTCGCCTTCCAGCGCCACGCGCACCTCGATACCCGGGCCGTCCAGCAGCTGTCGCAGGTCGGCCGGCGAGGTACGGTAATGGGCCTGAACCAGCAACCCGAACACCTCGGCCAGACGGTCTTCATCCTGGGACAGCGCCTTCCGATCCAGCACAACCACCCGTACCGGCTCGCCCGATGTACCAGGCGCAGTCGGCTCGGCGTCCAGCAGCAACAGTCGATGAGTCAGCTGCTCAAGGGGATCTCCCTCGGCCCAGCGCACCGGTGACGTCATGGTCATGGCGCGCCATTGAGGCGCCCGCCGATCAAGCAGGGAGCGAAAGCGCAACTCAAAGCCACGACCGGAGCCCTCATAGCCGTGCACCGTGGTGGCGAAGGCAATCCGGGGAAAGGCCTCCAGCGCCTGGGTTAATACCTGCACCGGCAGGGCCGCCGCTTCATCGACAAACAGCGTGGTGCCAGGCCCGCCGCTTGCCGCCAGTTGATCCGGTGCCAGAAACTGCAGCCGCTGTTCGCCGATCAGAAAGGCAGTGCCGTCGCGGTGCCCATCGGGCAGCTGCTCCGCCAGACGATCAAACACCGGCTCGATGGCAGCCATGGCAGGTGCCGTAATGAACAGTGTGGTCTGCCCGCCTGCCAGCAGCCGAGCCGCCGCCAGCCCCAGAGATGCGCTCTTGCCACGGCCCCGGTCTGCCGTGATCACCAACGGCCGCCGCCGCTTGAGCGCTATCAGTGCATTGACCACGGCGGTCTGATCGTCAGTCAGACTGCCATCAGACCGGACGCCGCTCTCGGTGTGGCGCTGGTGCTCGGTGACCCCCTGGTGGATGTCACGTTCCGGGATGGCAAACGAGGCGGCTGACGATTCAAGCAGCCGGGCACAACGGGCCAGAAAACGGGACGACAGGCTCGCCGGCTCCCAGGGCCAGTCGGCGAGACGGACATAGCCATCATCCGGTGTCTGGCCGAATGTCTCGGACAGCAACAGAAGCAGCACTCCGCCAGCCCTGACCGTCCCGGACAGCGCGCCCAGGGCTTCCGGGTCGAACACCTCGGTGGCATCCATCACGATGATATCCCGCTCGCGCCCCAGCCAGGCGCGGGCACGCCCGGGCCGACAGTGAGGCACGTCGATGGCCTCCGGCGGTGTCGGAGACACCCACAGCACATCCCCCTGATCAGCCAGATACTGCCGGGCGCGCGCGACCAGCTCGACAGGTGTTCCCTGCCAGCACATCAGCGCGCGATGGCGACGGGCAGCCAGGACGCGACGCTGACAGGTCAGCGCTGCAAAAGGGGCGGATAAATCACTGGTCACGAGGCAGTCTCCGGTAATCGACACAGGCAGACTGCCGCGACAATCCTGGCGTGGCAATTGTCTGCACTGACTTTTATTGATCTTCAGGCATGGATTCACTGGTTGTGCGTCGGTGATAAACGTTATATTTACCATTGCGAACCGATTCTCATTCATGCGCCATCCCTGAAGCATGCGCGTCTCGGGAACCGGACGGCAGATAATCCGTCAGAGTCACCAATCACCAAAGGAAATGTCATGAGTGCATCACGTATGTTGTGGGCCCTGCCCGCCCTGGCGCTGTTTTCCACTTCCGCCATGGCTCTTGAATACCCGATCGGCAAGCCCAAACATGAAGCAGGCATGGAAATCGCGGCGGTCTATCTGCAACCGGTCACCATGGAACCGGCCGGCAAGCTGGCTGCCAACAAGGCGGATGTTCACCTGGAAGCCGATATCCACTCGCTGGAAGACAACCCCAACGGCTTTGCGCCCGGCGACTGGATTCCCTACCTGAGCGTTCATTATGCGCTCAGCAAAAAGGGCAGCGATAACACCATCGAAGGGGATTTCATGCCGATGGTGGCCAGCGATGGCCCTCACTACGGTGCCAACGTAAAGCTTGATGGCCCGGGCAAGTATCACCTGACCTACACCATCACGCATCCGGACATGCAGCGCCATGTCGACAAGGAAACCGGTGTCGGTGCATGGTACGACCCCATCACCGTGGAGTATGACTTCACCTATGCAGGTGTAGGCAAGAAAGGCGGTTACTGAGTCTTCGCCGCGCCCGACTGCCGGGCGCGATCCCTTTTCAGGAGTGCACCAATGAAAGCCCTGTTGTTTCTGACACTTCCGGTACTGCTGGCCGTACCAGCGCTGGCCCAGGCCGCCCTGCCTTCATACACCCTGACGCTTCACAACGGGGAGCTGACGCCGCAGACCCTGCACGTCAAGGCCGGTGAGCGGTTCAAGATCGAGCTGCACAATACCGGCAACACGCCGGTCGAGTTCGAAAGCACATCGCTGCGCAAGGAAAAGGTGATGGGGCCTGGCGTCAGCTCCTTTGTCGTGGTTCATCCGCTCAAGCCGGGCGAATACGACTTTTTCGATGAGTTCCATCTCCCTGACGCACGCGGCACCCTGGTGGCGGAGTAAGCGCCGACCGGCGTGAAGAAGACGTGCGCATGATTTCCATTGACCGTGCCGGAAGGAGAATCCCTTACCATGTGGGAGCAGGTTCTATTCATTGTCTGGCGTGAAAGCGTCGAGGCCATCCTGATCGTCGGTATCGTGTACGCCTGGCTCAGGCAGGCCGACTCGCGCATCGGCCTGCGCTATCTGTGGCTGGGGGTGCTGGCCGGGCTGGGGCTGGCCGGTATTGTCGGTGCAGCGCTGATGCAGGCCGACAGCTGGCTGCAGGGCGACTCGCAGGACATCTTTCAGGCAACGATGGTACTGATTGCCTGCGCCCTGATCGTACAAATGGTGCTCTGGATGCGGGTACACGCCCGGCACCTGAAGCGCGAGCTGCACGAGGGACTTGAAAACGCCGTCCAGCAGACCCGCTTCTGGGGCATTGCCGTGCTGGTGGCCATCGCGGTGGCCCGCGAAGGCAGCGAAACGGTGGTCTTTCTGTATGGCATGGGCATGGCCCAGCTTCAGATGGGCGGGCTGTGGAGCTTTGTCAGCGCCGCTGCCAGCGGGTTCGGCCTAGCCCTGGTGACCTTTTTCCTCATGCAGTTGGGTTCACGGGTGTTTTCGTGGAAATGGTTTTTCCGCATTACCGAAACCCTGCTGTTACTGCTGGCCTGCTCGCTGCTGATCAGTGGCGTTGAAAAGCTGATGGGCCTCGGCGCCCTGCCCACCGGCATGGACCCGCTGTGGGATACCAGCGCCTGGCTGGACGACAGCGCAGGCGTCGGTGGGTTGCTGGCCACCTTCGCGGGCTATCGCGCCTGGCCGGCTGAAACCATGGTCATTGCCTTCGGCCTTTACTGGGTTACGGTACTCGGGTTGCTCTCCTGGCAGAAGCGCCGCCAGCAGCGGCTGCAGGTGGCTGCGCAGGGGGGCGTCTGATGGGGGGATGTGCCGGCGCAGCCCCACCGAAGGTCAACCGACTGGCCGCCCTGGGGCTCTGGATGCGCCGTCACCGGCGGCCCATCCAGCTGATCCAGTGGGTGGTGGTGGGTCTGTATGCCTTTCTGCTGATCGTGCCCGCCCTGCTGCCGCTGCCTGACTATCAGGACCACATCCTGACCAACCTGACCGTGTTTGCCGCCTTTGTATTCTGGGGGCTCTGGTGGCCGTTTGTATTGATCAGCATGGTGCTGCTGGGCCGGGTATGGTGTGGTATTTTCTGCCCCGAAGGCACGCTGACCGAGGCGGCCAGCCGCGTCGGCCTTGGCCGCGCCATCCCTAAATGGCTGCGCTGGCAGGGCTGGCCGTTTGTCGGCTTTCTGGGCACCACCCTGTACGGTCAGATGGCCAGCGTTTACCAGTACCCTACCGGGGCGCTGGCCGTGCTGGGCGGCTCGACCGTAGCAGCCATCATTGTCGGGCTGATCTACGGGCGTGGCACCCGCGTCTGGTGCCGTCATCTGTGCCCGGTCAACGGCGTGTTCATGCTGCTGTCCAAGCTTGCCCCGGTGCATTTTCGTACCGACCAGCGCGCCTGGACGGCGTTCAACAGGGAGCATGCCGGCCAGCCCATTCGTCATGAAAGCGTGCACTGCCCGCCGCTGGTGCCACTCAAGCAGCTGCAGACTGCCAGCGCCTGTCACATGTGCGGCAAGTGCAGCGGCCACAAGAATGCCATTTCGCTGAAGACTCGTTCCTCGTCCGAGGATATCGTGCAGGAAAGCGCGACACGGGCGACTCGTGAAGAGTTCATCCTGCTGCTGTTCGGGCTGTTCGGCGTGGCCATTGGCGCCTTCCACTGGTCGGCCAGCCCCTGGTTTGTGAGCCTCAAGCAGGCCTGCGCGGTCTGGCTGGTCAATCACGACATCATGTGGCCGCTGACCACCACCGCCCCCTGGTGGATATTGACCAACTACCCCGAGCAGAATGACGTGTTCAATCTGCTCGATGGCGCCATGCTGATCACCTATATCCTGGCCACGGCGCTGGTGATGGGCAGCGTGCTGAGCCTGACGCTTTGTCTGGCCAATCGCCTGCTGGGCGGCTGGTCTACCCAGCGGCTGTGGCATCTGGCTCATGCACTGATCCCGCTGGGCGGGCTGGGCGTATTTCTAGGGCTCTCCGCCACTACCGTCACCCTGTTGCGCGGCGACGGTCTGACGCTTTACTGGATCAACGACCTCAGAGCGGCGCTGCTCGCCGGCGGCAGCCTGTGGAGCCTGTACCTGGGATATCGCATCACGGGACGCTATCGTCAGGCCCTGCTGCCCCGGCTGGCCGCCCTGGCCGGTCTGGGCGTAACGATCAGCGTAATTCTGTATGCCTGGTGGCTGATGTTCTGGGGCTGGTAACCTGCGTTAATAAACACGTAAGCCAGACGGGATACCCTTGATGTCCACGTTCACAAGGGTATTCCGGTCATGGTTGTCCGCCCGGCCTTCAGAGCTCATATCCCCCGCGTCACACCCCTCCACTGGTGGTGCCTTGGTCTGATCAGCCTGCTGGTGCTTGGCGCCGGACTGGGGCTGCGCCATCCCTGGTCACCGGATGAACCCCGTTACGTTCTGATCGCTCGGGAAATGCTATCGACCGGCCAGTGGCTGATACCGCACCGCGCCGGAGAACTGTACCCGGACAAACCCCCGCTGTACTTCTGGCTGGTCGCGCTGGCACAGCTTGTTACCGGCAACCCGAAGGCCTTTCTACTGCCCTCACTGCTCGCCGGGCTGGGTACCCAGGCCCTGGTGGCAGACCTTGCCCGTCGCCTTTATGGCGCGCGCATCGGCCTTCTGGCCGGTATGGCCCTGTTGATCACGACGCAGTTTACCCTGCAGGCCAAAAGTGCCCAGATCGACATGACCGTGACCTTCTTCATCACCCTTGGCGTTTACGGGCTGCTGCGTCATGCCCTGCTGGGACCGGCTCGTCGCTGGTGGTATACGGGCTTTATCGCCATGGGACTTGGCATCATGACCAAGGGGGTCGGATTCCTCCCGCTGTTGATGCTGCCCGCCTGGGCCTTGCTGCACTGGCGAAGGCCCGCCGGGCCATGGCGGCCTCACCCATTGAAGGCAAAAGAGCTGGCCGGCGGCCTCGGCCTTCTGGTTCTGACGCTTTCACTGTGGGTCGTGCCGATGGTGATCTACACCACCTGGCTGCATCCGGACCCGGCCCTCGCTGCCTACCGCGACAATATCCTGTTCAAGCAGACCGGCCAGCGCTACGCCGACTCCTGGGCTCATGTGCAACCTGCCTGGTACTTTATTGTTGACGTGCTGCCCTGGGCCTGGCTGCCCTGGACCCTGACCCTGCCCTGGGTGGCACCCTCCCTGTGGCGCCGCGTCCGACGCGCTGATGCACGAGTGTGGCTGCCGATGTCGATGCTCGGCCTGATGCTGCTGTTTTTCTCAATGAGCCCTGGCAAGCGCGGCGTCTACATGACGCCGACAGCGCCGCTGCTGATTCTGATACTGGCTCCCCTGCTCCCCGGTCTGTTACGAGCCGCATGGCCCAACCGGCTGTGCTGGTGGCTGGCCATGACAGGAGGAGCGGTGCTGGGGCTTGTGGGCCTGCTCGGCGCCGCCGGCCTGCCTTCACTTACCCGACTGGCCGCCGAGGAAGGATTGTCTCCCTGGGCCTGGTGGGGCGTGACCGGTGCCCTGACACTGGGTCTGGCGCTGTTCATTCGCCCCAGGCAGGGGCTGATGCTGTACACCCCGTGGATACTTCTGTGCTGGCTGGGCTGGTCACTGGTGGGGTATGCCCAGATGGATACGACCCGCTCGGCAGCGTCACTGATGCGTGAGGTGGTCGCCGTGACCGGCGCTCGGAGTACGCTGGCCCTGTCCACCAACAATGAATCCGCCATGCTCGAAGCACGTCAGCCGGTGGTCACTGCCGGCATCCACGCCGGCAGTGATGAAGAGTTCGAACGCTTCAGTGGCTGGATACGCCAGGCCCCTGCCTCACGCTTCATGCTGGTGGACTATCATGAACTTGATGATCATCCGTGCGTCGACCCCACACGATCACATCGCCTGACCCACGGGGGAGATGACTGGGCACTGATACCCGCCGCCGCGCTGGAGACGTGCCCCGCCTCATCCTACGGGGTGAGTGTCATTCCGGCACCACCGCTTGCGATGACGCCCCCGTAACGCCCTGCGCCGGGCAACAAACGTGGCCCGGCGGACAAGGCTGTACCCGAGGCGCGTTCGGCCGATATCAAGGGGATACCTTCAAGGAGTGAGTTCATGCGCCATTTTCCCTGCCGCCTGCTGGTCGCGGCCCTGACATTCGGCCCGGCCCTGCCGAGCATGGCCGAGACGGTCATTATCGAACGGCAGCACAGCATCTCGAACCAGGGACAGTCAGCGCATCATGATCGCGACAGGCGCCCACACATCGAGGCCAATGTACTCATCGCCCCCGACACGGAACACTGGCGATCCAACTACGTGCCGGACAACTACCACCTCGAGGATTACGACGGAATACCCAACAGGAGCACCATCTGCAAAGGGTCCGGCGGACGCACCCTATCAACCACCGATCGCCCCTGCCCCGAAGGTCAGAGTGCCTCCGGCGGCACTCGCTACTCCACCGACTGATGACCCGGGGCAGGCGATAATCCTGCCCGCGTAACAGGCACATACAACGTCTCTATAGACTAACGTTGTGTGTGCAGGCCTGCTTAAGCCGCTACTCTATCGAGGCGCCCCAATCAGCCAGGAGATAGCTTCATGTCAGCGCCCATACGCATCGGCCTCGTCGGGATCGGCAAGATTGCCCGTGACCAGCATATTCCCGCCCTCGCCCATTGCGACGAATTTACCCTGGTCGCCGGTGCCAGCCGCAACGCCACGCTTGACGGCATCACCACCTTCAATGATCTGGACGAGATGCTCGCCGGCAATGACGAACTGCAGGCCATCTCCCTGTGCACACCGCCCCAGGTGCGCTATGGCCAGGCGCGGCGCGCCATAGAGGCCGGTCGCCATGTCTTTTTGGAAAAACCGCCCGGCGTCACACTGAGCGAAGTCGAAGACCTGTATCGTCGCGCTCATCAGGCAGGCGTCACCCTGTATGCCAGCTGGCATGCCCGCGAAGCCGCCGGTGTCGCTCAGGCACGCGAATGGCTTGTCGGCCGCAGCATCACCCGTGTCGATATTCAATGGCGTGAAGATGTTCGGACCTGGCACCCCGGCCAGGAATGGATCTGGCAGCCCGGTGGGCTGGGCGTGTTTGACCCGGGCATCAATGCCCTGTCGATCGTGACCCACATCCTGCCGATGGATTTCTTCCTGACCAGGGCGCGACTTGAAGTCCCTGAAAACCATCAGGCCCCGATTGGCGCCACCCTCGATTTCACCGACGCCAACGACACACCGATCCATGCCGACCTTGACTGGCGCCAGACCGGCCCTCAGACATGGCGCATCACGGTGGAGACTCGCGATGGCACACTGGTGCTGGATGAAGGGGGCAGCAAGCTGTTCATCGATGACGAGCTGGTACTTGATGGTGACGACGTTGAATATGTCGGGCTGTATCGTCACTTCGCCGAGCTGATCCGTGCCGGCATGTGCGATGTGGACATTCGCCCGTTCCGCCATGTGGCCGATGCCTTCATGATGGGCGAGCGCGTGATCGTTGATGCCTTTCACGACTAGATCACTCGCCGAACAAGGGAGTTCACCATGTTGACGCTGCACTGTCGATTAACCATGACGCTGGGCGAAGGCGTGTTCTGGGACGATGCCACGGCTCGACTTTACTGGGTGGATATTCGGGAAGGTCGGCTGTACTGGCTTGACCCGGGCGAGTCGGCGCCCGACTACACCACCATTGACGAACCCCTGGCCTGCGTTGCCCTGCACGACGATGGCGGCTTTGTGGCTGCCACCCGCTCAGGGCTCTGGCGGCTGGATGCCGAGGGCCGGAAACAGCACTGCCTCGTTGATGGTCCGCAGGACTCGAACGTGAGCTGGTGCAATGACGGGCGTTGTGATGCGCGCGGACGTTTCTGGGTCGGTACCAAGCACGATGGTGAGTCCGACCCCGTTGGCGCCCTGTTCAGCTACCAGCAGAGCATTGAACAGCACCTTGAGGGCATCACCATTGCCAACGGCCTTGCATTCAGCCCGGACCAGCGCTGGCTGTACCATGCAGACTCCCCTCATCGACGCATTGACCGCCACGCCTTTGACCTTGATACCGGCAGGATTGGCCCGGCAACGCCCTGGGTGGACCTCGATACCCTGGGCATTGAAGGCTACCCGGATGGCGCCGCGGTCGACCGGAACGGCCACTACTGGTGTGCCCTGTATGCCGGCAGTGCCGTGATCGAACTGTCGCCGGAAGGCGCGCTGCTGTCCCACCATCCCTTGCCGGTACCGCAACCCACCAAAGTGGCGTTCGGCGGCAAAGACCGCCGCACGCTGTTTGTGACCACCGCACGGCAGCACATGAGTGACGAGGCCCTGCAGCAGGCGCCGCTGTCCGGCTCGCTCTTTTCCATGCCGGTCGACACCGCCGGGCTTGAGGATTACCGCTTCAGGGCCGACTGACCGGTGCGGCCCTCCGGTTCGCTGCCGCGTCGAGACTCGGCAGCGCAGCATTTTCCTGACATCAATCATTACCGGAATCACCCGGGTATCAACAGGCGTGCTCATCCTGACCGATGCACGTATGCTCTGGTTCATCCGGTGGTTCAGCCCGCTGAACTGAAAAGGGAACGCGGTGAAAGACCGTGGCTGCCCCCGCAACTGTAAGTGACGAGCCCTTTCATGTACCCACTGGCGCACAGGCCGGGAAGGATGAAACGGGCCAGGACGCACAAGCCAGGAAACCTGCCGGATAACCACCTGACCACACGACTGCACGGTGGGTGCAGACAAGGAGATGATATGCATATCGAACCCGGTGTAGTGACCGGCGCCAAACTGATGCTCAGTTATGCGACAGCCGCCGGTGCGCTGGGCATCGCCGCACGCATGGCCTGGCAGACCATCAGCCGTGATGGAGGGCTGATCGGCATGGTGCCTCGTAGCCTGTTGGCTACCCTGCTGGTCTTCGGCTTCTTTCAGGTACTGCCTCACCATCCGGTGGGAGTATCGGAAGTCCACCTGATTCTAGGCTCTACGCTTTTCCTGCTGTTTGGTGCAGGCCCGACGGCCATTGGGCTGGCAGCGGGGCTTTTGCTGCAGGGGCTGCTTTTCGCTCCGTTTGATCTGCCTCAGTACGGCATGAACGTCACCACGCTATTGATACCGCTCTGGGGTATCCATGTGCTGGCCGGACGTATCATTGCAAGGGGAACGCGCTACACCGAGCTCACTTACACCCAGGCGCTGAAGCTTTCAACGGCCTATCAGGGGGGCATCGTGGCCTGGGTAGCCTTCTGGGCCGTATACGGCCAGGGGCTCGAGCACGTGGCCAGTATTGCGAGCTTCGGCGTGGCCTACATGTCAGTCATCCTGGTGGAGCCGTTGATTGATCTCGGGGTACTGGCAACGGCCAAACGCCTGCACCGGCTGTCTGCCACCCCGCTGTTTACACGACGGCTGCTCAATCCGGCCTGAGGGCATAAACGCCCGTGCCTGCCTCTCACACAACGCCCGCCACTGCGGGCGTTTTTTTGGTGCCTCGGATGAAAACAACGCCGGAACCCTTTATCATTCATGAGAATCATTATAATTTAACAATGACTATCATACGCGTTTAAATTCATCATCACAGGGAGTCACCATGCCCATCTCCACCCCACGCGCGCTGGTTCTAGGGGCTTTTGTTGCCCTGCCGCTCTGGACGCTACCCGCAGCCGCAGCCGATCAGACCACGTCACCAGATACCGCCGAAAGCCGCACCATGCCCACGGCCGGCTGGCAGGTGCGCACCGACCGGGCGCTGGGCCATGCACTGTATGAGCTGGCCTATAGCCCCTCGATGAATGCGGTGTTCGTGGCCAGCGCCGGCGGGTTCGACGAGGGTGCCAGGGGCATGGTCTACCAGCTCGATCCGACGACGCTCGACATTCAAAAACGCTGGGCGCTGCCGGGCAAGGCCTTCGGACTGGTACTCGATGATGCCAGCAGGACCCTGTATCTGGGCGATACACTCGATCAGAGCCTTATTCGTCTGAACCTCGACACAGGCGACACGGATACCCTGCAACTGGCCAGGCCCGCCCCTGAACCGGCCGAGGGGGAAGAGAAGCCGTTCGGCCCCAACCCGCGCCAGCTGGTGCTTTCCCCTGATGGCCAGACGCTTTATATCTCGGGCGTCGGCACTGACAGCGTGCTGTGGGTCGTCGATACCCAACGCTTCTCGCTCGAAAAGACTGTCACCGGGTTCGGCGAGTGGGCCACCGGGCTCGCGCTCGATGCCGAAAACGACCGCCTGTTCGTGTCGACCTACAAGGACAACGCGGTGCGCGTGGTGGACACGGCCCACAACACGATCGTCGATCAATGGCCTACCGGCGGCAGGAGCCCGCTCAACCTGGCGTTCGACAAGGCCGCACACCACCTGTTCGTGACCCACGCCAAAAGTGATGCCGTGACCGTACTGGATACCACCACCGGTAAACAGATCGCCTCGATCGACCTGGGCGGCGACAGTCTGGCCGCGGCCCTTGATGGTCCGGCGCATCGCCTGCTGGTAAGCCAGCGTGACGCGAAGACACTCTCGATCATCGATACCGATGACCTGACGCTCACGGGGCAACTCCCGCTGGAGGCCGCCATGCCCAACAGCCTGGCACTCTCGCCGAATGGCCAGCACGCCTGGCTCACACTCAAGCAGCCGATCAAGAAGGTCGGAGAGACCTACAAGGCCGAAAAACCGGATCACGTGATGACCCTGACGCCGTCGAATGGCTAGCGCCCGCCTACAGCCGCGCTGGCGAGCATTCACTCGCATGTGCATGGGCAGCGTCATCGAGATGACACACCCATGATGAACACTGCATGACACTGCCCGAGCATGTCGAAAAACCCGGTGCAGACCTTCGGACCAGGCAAGCCGCAAAGAGACAGCCATACTGAACATGCCGGCCGGATATCCCGACCGGTATTCATGAAAACATTCAGGGAACCTGTATGCCTTCACGTCACCCGATCGCCCGTACCTCACTGCTGGCCATGGCCATCACTGCAGCGCTTTCTGCCACACCCACCCTGGCCGACGAGACCAGGGACGCCTCATCCTCCGCGCAGACCAGCGCCGCCCTCGGCATACCCGACCCGGCGGTCATTGCCCATCGTGGCGACTCCTTCAACGCCCCGGAATCCACGCGGCCGGCCTACCTGCTCGCGCGTGACCTGGGTGCCGACTATCTGGAACTTGATTTACAGCGCACAAGGGATGGCCACCTGGTTGCCCTTCACGACAACACCCTGCAGCGCACCACCAATGTGGCCGAGGTGTTTCCGGACCGCGCCGATGCCCCGGTCAGCCAGTTCACCCTGGCCGAACTCAAGCAGCTGGATGCCGGCAGCTGGTTCAACACGGCCTACCCGGACCGGGCCCGACCAGGCTTCAAGGGCCTGAAGATCATGACGCTGGATGAGATTCGTGATATTGCCGAGGGGGGCAGCAACCACCCCGGGCTTTATATCGAGACCAAGGTGCCTACCCTGTTTCCGGGCATCGAGAAGGATTTGAAGCAGTACCTGCAGGCCCACGACTGGATTGGGCCACAGGCCGGAACACAACCGGCCGGTGAGTCCAATGGGGCAGTCAATGTTGCCTATACGCCAAGCCGCGTCATCCTGCAGACATTTGAAAAGCCAAGCCTTGAGGCCTTGCAGCAGCAGATGCCGAACGTGCCGAAGATCCTGCTATTGTGGGGCGGGGAAGGCTCGATACCGCTTGAACAGTCAGCCCCGCAGGGCACAGATGAAACAGACGCCGATTACTACGCACGCCAGAAGGTTGCCTCGAAGGCGGACTACGGTGAATGGCTGAGCTACGCGAAGGATCACGGCGCCATCGGGGTAGGACCATCAACAATTCAAAGCGAGCATGACGGAGACTTTTCACGCCAGTTCAGCTATAGCGAACTGGCTGCCCCATGGATGATCGACATGGCGCACGAACACCATCTGCTTGTGCATGCCTACACCGTGGACCAGCCGGCAGACCTTGAGACCTATCGCCAGCATGGTGTGGACGGCTTTTTCACCAATCGCCCGACCGTTGCCCTCAAGACCTTTGACCGTGCGCCTGATCAGTCGGTCAATGACATCCTGACCGCCTACGATTACTGACCGCCGGCATCAGCGGCGGCGTTCATGCCGTCGCTGACCGGATGTGGGCACCAGAGACATCGCTCTGCAAGCGCGCGGCCTGCTCGCGCACGGTGGACAGCAGCTGTGAAATCAGCAACAGCTCCATCTGCACCAGCCGGTAGGGGCTGTCCATGCCCTGCAGCGATGCCTTGAGCGCCGCTTCGATACGCGCACCCTCCTCTCCCTGCCCCGGCACTGCCCGCCGTGCCGTCAGATCATCGGCTACTTCTTCCAGCGACTGCGCCAGATAGGCACTGCTTTCATCCAGCAGGGCCAGATGCGGATGGGCCGGCAGTGCATCCCGATGCGCGCCGAGGGCCGACAGATAGTTCAGCAGCGTATGTGTGGTCACCATCAGCGGCAGACAGGCTTCAGCATCCTTTCGAAAATGCCCGGGCTCCAGAGCCATGTTGGACAACGCCGAGGACAGGGCCATGTCAGCATTGTGGGCATTACGCCGGGCCAGCCGGTAATCAAGGTCATCCTGCTTGCCGGAGCTGTACTGCACGATCAACTGGCGCAGATAGGCGCCATTGCTTTTGAGTGCCGTGGCCGCGAGCTGATGAATCCGACGACCCTGCCAGTCAGGCAGTACCAGAAAGACCGCCAGGCCCGACAGCAGACTGCCAATGACCGTATCCACCAGGCGGGGCCAGATGACGCTGTACCCGTCCAGTACCTGGTTGAAACAACACACCACCATCAGCGTGATGGCCCCGGTCGCCAGCATGTAGCGGCTGGACCGGTTCACGAAAAAGGCAACGCCTGCCGCCACGGCAATCGTGCTTTGTATCCAGGGCGAGGGAAACAGCGTCAGCGAGGCCCAGCCGGCCACCAGCCCGACGATCGTGCCGGCAATACGCTGGGTCAGGCGAAGCCGTGTCGAGCCGAAGTTGGGCTGGCAGACAAACAGCGTGGTGAGCAGAATCCAGAACCCGAGTTCAAGATCGCTGACCTGCATGACACCAACCCCGGCGACCAGCGCCAGCGTCAGACGCAGGGCATGCCGAAAGATCGGCGAGGACGGCTTCATGTGCTGCCGGAAACGGGCCCAGGCATCGCGCAGGGACTTGGGTGAGCGGTCATAGAGGGTATTGTGCGGGGCCAGTACCGTTTCTTCCGGCGCGTGTGCCCGGGCCAGTTCCTGGTCCAGCACGCTCAGGTTATGCGCCAGTGCGTCCAGCGCCCCCAGCAGCATCGGGTCAAACCGCCCTTCCTGCTGATGCAGCCAGGCAAGCGAGGTGTGCAGATCCTCCATGGCGCCGGGGTGACGGGTATCGTTCAGGGGCTCGCGCCGCCGAATGGCCCGACCCAGACTGCGGCAGGCCTTGCCCTGGCTCTTGAGCAGGCGCTGGCAGCGAAACAGGATGTCGCTGTGAAAGAAGGTTTCGGCCAGGGTGTGATAGGGATAATGCGTGGAACTGGCCCGCTCATGCAGGCTCTGGGCAATGAAATAGATCGTCAGGTAACGCTGCAGCTCGGGCTGTTCGCGCCGACTGTCCAGCCGGTTGATGATCAGCTCCTTGACCTGATTCATCGCCATCACCACCCGGGTATTCTGCTGCGCCAGCGCCAGACGGGTCTGGTCAATATCGCGGGTATCGCTGGGCTCGAACAGCGAGGATTTCAGAATCAGGTACTCGCTGAGCTGACGATACAGTTCCGCCATGCCCTGCTGTACCGGCTGGCGTGAAAACAGCACGCACCAGAGAATCGACAGCGCCCCGTACCAGGCCGCCCCCAGTGTCAGCATGGTGGACTCAAACCACCAGACGTGGTGGTTACCCTGGCTCTGCTCCAGACCGATCATGGTGTAGACCGCCAGAATCAGGGTGGCACGGGCAATGGTGCCATAACGCTCGCCGAGCGCCCCGCCCATGGTCAGCAGAAATGCCCCCACCGTTAACGCCGCCACGAATCCAATGGGATGAGGCAGCAGCATCTGTACGCCCAGCGCCACACTCCAGAAGGCTGCCAGCGTCAGCGCCACGGCCCGTGTCCGTCCCCAGACGTTATCATCGGTTTCCGCCAGTGCGCAGGCGATGATGCCCAGAAACCAGGGAATGACCCAGGAAACATGCCCGAGATACCAGCCCAGTCCCATCGCGCCACTCAGGGCAATGAAGACCTTGAGTCCGGACGAAAAGCGTTTCAGGGACCAGAGGCGTTGAAGCGAAAGCAAAAGTGAGCTCAAAGTGCAGTATCCCGAAGCAGGGGCAGCAGGCATGCCGAATAATAATATTTGACTAAAGTCTAACGTGTTTTATCGGCCGTCCAAAACAGCCTGACAGGGTAACGGACATAAAAAAGCCCGATCGGCGGCTATCCGATCAGGCTGCTGGCAGTAACGCGCTCCGCTCAGGAAAAAATGACGCCCTTTTTCAAAAGAAAGCAGCCATATCCTCGCGCCTCGCCGGTGACTACCACCGCAAAGGCCTGACGGGTAGCCTCGTAAAAGGCAAACCGCTCCAGCGACCCCATCGCCGCCCTGTCACTATCGACCGAGTGCAGCAGAGCTGAAAACTCCTGCTGTACTTCCGGCAGGGTCGCGGGGTCTTCACCGACCACTTCCATGCGCCGCACCGGGTGATCCACGAAGCTGTCGAGCGGCAGTACCGACAGAATGGCTTCTGCCGCCTCGCTGACGCTGTTGCCGTCCAGCCGGATGACCGGCCGCCCGTTGGCCAGCGAGGTCGCGGGGAAGTTGCGATCGACCAGGGCAATGTCATCACCATGCCCCATGGTGCGCAATACGTTCAGCAACTCGCCACTGAGTAGCGGGTGTATGTTCTTCAGCATGTCCTGCTCCAGATCCTGCCGGCACCGCCGAACGCGGCGGTGGCTCGGCGCGCTATTTTTGTTTGACGATGGCAGCCTTGTGCTGCAGCCGGCTTTGTTTCTGATCGATGATGACCGCCACAATGATGACCAGCCCCTTGACCACCATCTGCCAGAATTCGCTGACCCCCATCATGACCAGGCCATCGGCCAGAATCCCGATCACGAAGGCGCCGATCAGTGTGCCCATGATCGAACCACGACCGCCGGCCAGTGAGGTGCCGCCCAGCACCACGGCCGCAATGGCATTCATCTCGAAGGCGATGCCGGTGGCCGGGTGGCTTGCCACCAGCTGGGATGACACCACAATGCCCGCCAGTGCCGCGCAAAGCCCCGAGATGGTATAGACCCACACCTTCACCCGAGCGACCTTGACCCCGGAGAGCTCCGCAGAGTGCTCATTGTCGCCAATGGCAAATACGTGACGCCCGAACTGGGTCCTTTTGGCGATATAGGCAATGACGGCGGCCAGAATGAACATCATCCAGATCGCATAGGGCAGTCCCAGCAGCCTGGCCGAGCCGATCAGCTCAAAACCGGTATTGCCCAGTTGCGGATTGCCGGACAGGCCGGTAAAGGTCTCGCCGCCGGACAGCAGCATGGCGGCGCCACGCACGATGTACATGGTGCCAAGGGTGCAGATGAACGGCGCGACGTTGTAGCGGGTGATCAACAGACCATTGAGTGCTCCGATCAATCCACCGATGACCAGTACCATGGGCACGACCAGCCAGATGCTTGGAAAGATGGCAATGCCCAGCATCGGCAACACGATACCCTTGGTGATCAGCCAGCCCGCCACCATGCCGCAGAAGCCCAGAATGGCCCCGATCGACAGGTCAATGCCGGCGGTGATGATGACAAAGGTAATGCCCAGGGCCAGAAAGGCATTGATGGCAATGTGCTTGACCATGATGACCAGGCTGCTGGGCTCCAGAAAGCCCGGCACCATCACGGTAAAAAAGGCCAGTATCAAGAACAGGGCGATGAACGTCCGCATCTTCAATACGAGCAACAAAAGGTTGTCCTTCGACATGATGGACGCCGAGGAAGAAGTGCTGTTGTGTGGTGTATTCATGCTAGAGCCCTTGCGCACTTGCCGAGACAAGCGCGGATTCTGTTGCGTCGTGACGCGATACGTTGGCGGTCAGCCTGCCGCCTGACATCACCAGGATACGGTCCGAGACGGCCATGATTTCCTTGAGGTCCGAGGTCGAAAACAGCACCCCGATCCCCCGCTCGGAGAGCGATACCATCATGTCGAACACGTCGCCCTTGGCGCCGATGTCGATACCGCGGGTAGGTTCATCCAGCAGCAGCATCTTTGGGTCGGTCAACAGGGTGCGACCGATCACGACCTTCTGCTGGTTGCCCCCGCTCAGGGCACGAATCTCGATATCCGGCGAGGAGACCTTGATCGACAGGGTGTTGATGGCCGAATTCACTGCGGCATCTTCTGCCGGTTCATCGATGGTGAAGCGGTGCTTCAGCCGTCGCCACAGGCTGGAAATCGTCATGTTGTTACTGACCGAGGACACCGGGAAGATGCCGTTTTTCTTGCGATCTTCCGGCACCAGACACATGCCCCGGCGAATGCGCTCACTGGTACTGGTGCCCTCGTGCACGCTCTGGCCATCAAGGGTAATCTCGCCCTGATAGCGCTGAAGGCCGAGCAGACATTCCATCAGCTCCGTGCGACCGGCGCCCATCAGGCCGTAGACACCGACGATCTCCCCTGCCCTTACCTCAAGCGACACTTCATCGACCAGCGTCAGCCCGGTAGTGCTGACCAGGCTCAGGTTGCGCACATCCAGTACCGGCTCGCCAAACTCACGGCCCGGCTTCAAAAAGTCGGTCACCGGATCACTGCCCAGCATTTCACGCACGATCCATGGCACATCGATGGCTTCGATCAGCGCCTCCGATTGCAGATTGCCGTCGCGCAGGATGGTGATGTGATCACCGATCGCCATCAGCTCCTCGAGCCGGTGAGAAATGTAGATGATCGATACGCCCTGGGCCGTCAGATCACGGATGACCTCGAACAACAATTCGATTTCGGTCTTTGAAAGCGCCGAGGTCGGCTCGTCCAGGATAAGTACATCCGCCTGATCTGCCAGAGCCTTGGCGATCTCGACCAGCTGCTGCTGGCCGACCTTGAGGTTGGAAAGCAGCTCCGAGGGAGCGATATCCTGATTCAGTCGCGCCATCAGCTCGGCGGTAATCCGGTGCTGTTCGGCGGTGTCGATCGGCATCAGCCCGCGCTGACGTTCACGACCAAGGAAGATGTTCTCCGCCACGCTCAGGTTGCCGAACAGGTTCAGCTCCTGATGCACCATGCCGACACCTCTGGAGGCTGCGTCCCGGGTGCTGCTGAACGTCACCTGCTCTTCGTTCAGAAAAATCCGGCCGGATGTCGGTTGCTGCACCCCGGCCAGAATCTTCATGAGTGTCGACTTGCCTGCACCGTTCTCCCCGATGATCACGTTCACCTTGCCGCGGTATACGCGATAATCCACCTCGTTGAGAGCGATCGTGCCCGGGTAGACCATGGAGATCGCCTCGGCACGCATCACCACATCCGCCGTATCGCTGCTGTGCATTACTCGCCGCTCCGTTCGATCTGAATCGGCACTGCGTCACGCAGCGTTCCATGGTCGAACGTGATTGCAGCAATCACGGACACGGGCTGCCCTTGCCAGCTTTCATCCAGCGCGCCGGCTCCCTCGATGGCACGAGAGTTCAACTCACGAGAGATCTGGGCAAAGCGAATCTGGTTCTTGAAGTCATCGAACACGACGTATCGAGATGCATCACGAATGGCGTTGCCTCGCACGATCCGGCCGGTCTGCAATACGACGTCCTGATCATCGACCTTCACGGTCACCGATCCACGTATCCTGCTGGTGTCGACACGCTCGACCACGCCATCAAAATGAACGAAAACACTGGTTGCGGTGCCATCACCCGGCGCGGCAAGGCGGGCCATCAGAGTGGGCCAGTCGATGGCCTCGTCACGAGCTTCAGGCAAGATCCTGGGGGCCCACAACGTGTCCGCCACTTCCGACAGGCTCAGGTGCTCGTAACTTGCCGGCGCGTTCGGGTCGGCGGGAATAATGGGGTTACCGTCATCATCAAGATCGGTAACGGTACAGGCGCTCAGCAGATGAAGGCAGAAAACCAGGCCCAGCAGCCGGAACAAGGAGTTATAACGCATGATAAACCCTGCAGCGGAGCAGCCAGGCATGGCCGCTCCGCTCTGGTGGTTATTGTTTGAGGGAGAAGTTGTCGAGCCTTGCCGCATTGGAGCTGTCGATCAGTACACAGTCCATCAGCTGTTTTTCAGGCATGCCGGTGGAACCGGTACGGATGTACTTGTCGGCCTGTTCGACCACACGCTGCGCCTGGGCATAAGCCGGCTGCATGACGGTCGCCTTGATGTTGCCCCCCTTCAGGATCGAATCGCGGGCATAATCAAGGCCGTCGAAGCCGACGATGAAGACATCATCGCGGCCTGCGGCCTGCAGTGCCGCTTCCGCACCCAGCGCCATGGAGTCATTGCCGGTAATGATGCCCTTGATATCGGGATTGGCCTGCAGGATGGACTCGACACGGCTGAAGGCTTCGGTCTGGCTCCAGTTGGCGCTCTGCTGCGCGGCCATTTCGAACTCGGGGAAGTTATCCAGAATGTCGTGGAACCCGGCGCTGCGTACCTGCGCATTGGTATCCGATTCCGGCCCCATCAGCTCGACGTACTTGCCCCCATCCCCCATCAGCTCGGCAAACTTCTCACCGGCCAGCTGCGCGCCCTGGAAGTTGTTCGACACGATCTGGGTCACGACCACGCCGGTCTTGTTGACTTCACGGTCATACAGAAAGGCCGGAATGCCTGCCGCCTTCAAGCGCTCCAGGGAGCCGACACTGGCTTCGGAGTCGGCATTATCAAGCACCACGGCTTTCGCCTGACGGGCAATGGCGGTTTCGATCAACTGATTCTGCTTGTTGACGTCACCATCATGAGAGGCTGACAGGGTGTCATAACCCAGCTCTTCCGCCTTTTCCCTGGCACCTTCGGCCCCCGCCTTGAAAAACGGATTATCGTGGGAGGGAGTAATAATGGCGATCAGGCCATTGCTTGCCAGCACACTGCCGCTGGCAAGTGTCAATAGCGTTGCCGCCATCATGCTTTTCAGGAAGGTTTTCTTTTTCATTGTTGTCTCCGACAGGCCCTGTCATGGAAATAGCAAACGATTGCGTAAAACGTCTGCCATTTCTAAGCCAGAGCCCTGGACGATGTCAACGAGCACATCGAAAAAGAATAAATTGTTGTTTTTAAACCATTAAAAAGAAGGAATGCGCGTCTTTATCTGTAATTCAGCTACATGTTGCAAGCATCTGAATTTGAAGAAACTAACGGGGCATCAATAATGAATTCCGGTCTGAAACCCCGGGTTTCATCGTGGTCTGTAATCAATAAATTTATTTTCCCCAATAGTCATCTACGAAAGTATATAAATCCGTCAAAAGGGCTGTTGCTTCTCAACAGCGAGCCATGGTTTTGACGGAGGAGCGTATCACCAGATCAGGCTCGAGCATGATCAGGCGCCCGTTCTGGCGCGGATTATCGATCCGCTCGATCATGGAGGCGACGGCCTGCTCTGCAAGCCGACGCTTGGGCTGATCGATGGTGGTCAGCGGAGGCGTCAGATAGGCCGAATAAAAGCAGTTGTCGTAGCCGACGACGGAGAGCGTCTCCGGGATACTCACCCCTGACAACTGCGCTTCACTCATTGCCCCCATCGCCATGGCATCGTTCCCGATGAACACAGCGCTTGGCAAGGCAGGGCTCGTCAGCAGACGACGCATGCCGAGCTTGCCACCTTCAAACTCGAAGTTGGACTCGATGATCCACTCAGGCACCACCGGCAGACCGGCCTCGTGCATGGCCTCCAGAAAACCATCGTAGCGCTGCCGCGCCGGCAGCTTTTCAAGTGGGCCGCCAATGTAGGCGATGGCCTCATGTCCCTGCTCGACAAGGTGCTGAACGGCCAGATGGGCCCCTTTTACCGAATTGTCCTGAATGCGGTCGACGTAATCCCCGGAAGGCCCCCAGTCCATGACGACCATGGGCAGGTCACGCTTGCCGATCACGGCACTGAACAGGGAATCATCGTACTCGGAGCACATCACCAGAATGCCATCGACCCGCTTTTGCGCCAGCATCATCAGATAGGCGTTGGTCTTTTCAAGCTCGCCATCGGTATTACACAGCACCAGGGTATACCCCTGTTGATAACACTGCCGTTCTACTTCCTTGACCACTTCGGCAAAAAAGGGATTCAGGGTGGTCGTCACCAGCATGCCCAGACTTTTTGTGGTCTTGACCTTCAGACTGCGCGCTACCGCGCTCGGCGCGTAATGCAGCTCATTGGCCGCCTTGAGCACCCGTTCCCGGGTGGCCGGCGCCACGAAGCGCGTCTTGTTCAGCACATGCGATACCGTGGTGGTCGATACCCCTGCCAGTAACGCCACATCCTTGATTGTTGCAGACAAACGATTGCCCTCTCCTCGGCACCCGGTACATCCATGAGTCATTGACCACAACCGCGGTCCGGCTCGTCAAAAGCGGCAACCGGACGACGTGTCGTGACCAACAGGGGACGCGCCGAATGCCCTGCCCCGGGCGGGACAGGGAATGCGACGCTTCTCGAGTATATCGGAAAGCAACCCATCATGAGGGACCGCCGTACCGAGGCACAGCCCATGAAAAAGCCGCCCGAAGGCGGCTGTTGATGGTCTGCCCTGCTCAGGCGCCAGCCATCAGCCTTTCCTTTGTAATCGGCAGATCCCGCACCCGAATACCCGTGGCATGGTAGACCGCGTTGGCTACTGCAGCAGCCAGCCCCGTAATCCCGATCTCGCCGATACCACGTGCCCCGAACTCGTTGAATGTGGTATCCGGATAGTCCAGAAGAATCACATCAATCTCGGGCTGGTCGGCATGCACCGGCACCAGATATTCGGCGTAATTGTTGTTGACCACCCGGGCGGTTCTCGGGTCGTACTCGGTATGCTCGAACATCGCCATGCCAAGCCCCATGACAATCGCCCCCTCGACCTGGTTGCGGGCGGTCTTCTCATTCATCACCCGCCCCACGTCGATGGCACTGACCACCCGCGCCACGCGCAGATTGGCCAGCAGCGGGTCCCAGCGCACTTCAACGAAGTGGGTGCCGAAGGAGCGATAGGAGTACTTCGAGGTATCCGCGCCCTCGGTATGAGCGTCGCCTTCGGCGTTGGCGAGCTTCATCGAGGACAACACCTCGGCAAACGACATCTGTTTACCGTTGTGGGAGAGTACGCCGTTTTCGAAGTTGAGCGACGCGACATCGACGCCGTCGAACGGTCCCCCCGAGCGTACGGCGCGGGTCTTGAGCTCCATGATGGCATGACGAGTGGCCTCGGCAATCGCCGGCAGCGTGGTTGCCGTGGTCCAGGAACCGCCGGAAATCGGCCCTTTCGGGTAGGACGTATCCCCAAGCTCCACCTCGATGCGCTCGAAGGGAACCCCGGTCAGCTCGACCAGCGTCTGCGCCACGATGGTATAGGTGCCGGTACCAATATCCTGGGTGGCACAGGAGGCATACACCGTACCGTCGGCGCGCAGCGCGACATGGGCATCACAGGGACGCTTGAGGGCCTCCCAGTTGCAGGCCGCCATGCCGTAGCCGATGATCTCCCGCCCTTCGCGCATGCTTTTGATCTTCGGATTGCGCTGATGCCAGCCAAAGCGTTCTGCGGCGCGCTCGGCCGTCTCCCTGATATGGTTGCTAGAAAACGGCAGGTCCTGACTTTCATCGCGGTCGGCAAACTGATCGAGCCGAAAGGTCAGGGGATCGATACCGGCGGCCAGCGCCATTTCATCCACTGCCGATTCCAGCGCGAACAGCCCAGGCGCCGCACCCGGAGCACGCATGGAGGTCGGCGTACCACGGTTGACCTGGGTCGTGCGGTGATCGACCGAGACGTTGTCACAGCTATAGAGGCTTTTGGTCACGCTGCCACAGGTTTCAACGTACTGATCGGTGCAGGACGTGGTCGAAATCGAGTGATGGCTCAGCGCGACCAGGCGGCCCTGTTCATCGGTGGCAAGCTTCAGTGTCTGTTTCGTTTCCGGCCGGTGACCGGTAGTCGTGAACATCTGCGATCGCGGCACCACCAGTTCGACAGGCCGCCCGATTTCCCGTGACGCCGCCGCTGCGGCGACTGCATGTGGCCACATCCACAGCTTGCTGCCAAACCCTGATCCGATGAAGGTCGAGATAACCTCCACCTTGTGCGGCGCCAGATTGAAGATCTTGGCCATCGCCCCCTTTTGCTGCACCACCCCCTGGGAGGACTCAAAGACCTGTAGCCGACCGTTCGGCCAGTGGGCCAGGGTGGCATGCATCTCCATCGGGTTATGCGTTTCAACCGGTGTGGTGTAGGTCGCCTCCATGCGATGCGTTCCGCTCTCGAAGGCCTGCTTCGCATTGCCCCGCGAATGATTGCCCTTGCCCTCGCGAGTGCCATGGGCGGTCAGGCCCTGCTCAAGATTCGCCCGCGGAGTCTCTTCTTCATAGCGCACCGTAACCGCCTGCGCTGCCGCGCGGGCCTGATCAAACCGTTCGGCCACGACCAGCGCGACGAACTGGCCATCGTAGTAGATGCGCTCATCCTCGAACGGCAGCCGGGTTTCCTCGACCTTGTTGCCCCCGGCCATCGAGGAGGGGGTATGGTGCAGGGCCGGAAAATTACCGTGATGGAAGATCTCGATCACGCCAGGCATGTTGCGTGCAACCTCGAGTGCCAGCCCCGTGATGCGCCCACGGCTGATGGTCGAGAAGACACCGTAGGCGTGGGCCTTGTTGTCGAGCTGATGATCGGCGGTATAGGTCGCCTGGCCGGTCACCTTGAGCCGGCCATCAATGCGTTTGGGCCCCGCGCCCAGCGTCTGATCGCTCATGAAACCTCCTGCATCGTCTCGAGTCCGGTCAACGCGCCGAGTTCGGCGATGATGGCATGCCGGCCCAGCGGAATCTTGAAGGCGTTGTGTTCATACGCGGTCGCGCCGTTGAACGCGGCACTGGCGGCCTGTTCGAACAGCGCCCTGGAGGGCACCTTGCCATCCAGCATTCGCTCGGCGTCGGTGGCTCGCCAGGGTTTGGTGGCCACGCCCCCGAGCGCAATGCGCGGTGCGCGGATCACGCCACCTTCCACCGACAGTTGCGCCGCACAGGAGGCCAGCGCGAACTGATAGGACGCGCGATCCCTGAGCTTCAGATACCCGGAGCGAGCACCGCCGGGAGGGGCGTCCAGTGTCACGTGGGTAATCAGCTCATCAGGCTCGAGCGCATGCTCCCGCGCAGGCGATGTACCTGGAAGCAGATGAAATGCGTCAAAGGGAATATCGCGCGGGCCGTTGGGGCCCATTACGCTGACCGTGGCACCGATGGCAGCCATCGCCACACACATGTCGGAGGGATGAGCCGCAATGCACTGATCGCTGGTCCCCAGCACTGCAAACGTTTCGCGATTGACGCCGCCAATGGCCGCACAGCCACTGCCGGGATCACGCTTGTTGCAGGGCGAGGTACCATCACGAAAATAGGGACACCGCACGCGCTGCATGACGTTACCCGCCGTAGTGGCCTTGTTGCGAAGCTGGGTGCTGGCACCGGACAGCAATGCCTGTGAGAGCACCGGGTAGTGCGTCTCGATCAGCTCATGCCGGGCAAGCGCCGTATTGGTGACCAGCGCGCCGACCTGCACCCGTCCATCCTTCAGGCGCTCGATGTGGTCAAGCCCCAGGCCGTTGATATCCACCACCTGGTCGGGCTGCATGATATTGATTTTCGCCAGATCCAGAAGCGTCGTGCCGCCGGCCAGATAGGCAGAGTTCGCCCGGGCATGGGTCGCAATGGCGGCGTCCACCGCCCCGGGGCGGGTATAATCAAATGCGCGCATCAGGCACCTCCCTTCATGACCTGTCGGGCATCCTGGACGGCCGCGAGAATATTCCTGTACGCCCCGCACCGGCAGATATTGCCGCTCATGGCCTCCCGAACGGCAGCATCGCTTTCACCCATCTGCTTATCGTTGAGCAGGGCCACGGCACTCATGATCTGACCGGAAGTGCAGTAGCCACACTGAAAGGCATCGTGCTCCCAGAAGGCTGCCTGCACCGGATGCAGTTCACCGTTATGCTCAAGCCCCTCGATGGTGGTGATCTCATCGGTCTGATGACTGATGGCCAGCGACAGACACGAATTGATCGCCTGACCGTTGACCAGCACCGTGCAGGCGCCACACTGGCCGTGATCGCAGCCCTTCTTGGTGCCGGTCAGACCAGATTCGTTACGCAGCACATCCAGAAGCACCATCTGCGGTGCGATATCCACGGTATGCAGGTGCCCATTGATGTTGAGCCTGATGCGGCTCAGGCCCTGACGGGGGGCATCCGAGCGAGGGGGCGGGTCATCAGCAGCCCTGGCCTGGGCAGCCGGGCCCCAGAGTGGCACTGACGCCGCCGCCACCCCTGATGCCCCCACGGTTTTCAGAAAATGTCGACGCGACGTCGATGCCGTCTCGTCCTGTTGAGTGCCTGGATCGAAATGCTCGGTCATGATCAACTCCGGTGCACCGGCGGCGGACAGCGCCGCCGCCGGCGATCTTCAGTCGGCCAGCAGCCGCTCGGGGGTGATCGGCAGGTCGCGAATGCGCTTGCCGGTAGCGTGGTATACCGCGTTGGAGATGGCCGCCGCGATACCGGTCAGGCCGATTTCGCCCACACCGCGTGCCCCAAACACGTTGAGGTGATAATCGGGGTGATCCAGCAGCTCGACCTCGATCGGCGGAATGTCGGCATGCACCGGCACGATGTAATCGGCCAGGTTACTGTTATAGAGGTAACCGTTATGGTCGAATTCGGTCTGCTCGAACATGGCCATGCCCAGCCCCATGACCAGACCGCCTTCCACCTGGTTACGTGCCGTCATCGGGTTGATGGCGCGCCCGATATCGATGGTGGAAACAATACGAGCCACTCGCAGCCGCGAGATGCCGGGATCCCAGCGCACCTCGACAAACACCGCGCCGAAGGAGCGGAAACTGAACCGGTCCTGCTCGTCACCAGGCGCGGTCGATGCCACGTCACTGATCTGCCCCAGTTCAAGCTCATCCAGCAGTGCAGTGACAGCCACCTTGCGGTCGCCCTGTACGAGTGACCTGTCCTTCAGGGTGATGTCGTCGGCAGACGCGCCCTCGAAGGCCTGACCATCACCATTGACCCGCTCGGCCAGTTTCCTGACCGCCGCCTCGATGGCCGCCTTGACGGCCGGCAGTACCGTGGCGGTGGCAAAGGAACCGCCGGACAGCGGGCCGGAAGGCAGGGCGGCATCACCAAGCCGCACATCGATGTCATCAATGGGAATACCGGTCAGTTCGCTGGCAGTCTGTGCCACGATGGTATAGGTGCCGGTGCCGATATCCTGAGTACCGCAGGCAATCTGCATGCCGCCATCGGCCAGAAAGGTGGCCCGCGCCGAGCAGTGCTGGCGCATCGCTTCCCAGCTCTGGGTCGCCATGCCGTACCCGATGACTTCATCCCCTTCACGCATCGAGCCGATTTCAGCAGTGCGATTTTCCCAGCCAAACCGCTCGGCCGCATTATCCCAGCATTCCTTGAGGTAATTGCTCGACCAGGGCAGATCACTGGCCGGGTCCTTGTCAGTGAAGTTGCGCCGACGCAGTTCCAGCGGGTCAATATCCAGTTGCCAGGCCAGTTCATCCATGGCCGTTTCCAGCGCGAACAGCCCCGGGGCTTCTCCCGGTGCGCGCATCGGGCACGGCATGCCGTGATTGACCTCGGCCACCCGATTGGTGACGGCGACGTTATCGCAGGCATACATGCTGGGGGTGGCCGTAATGACCGTATCGTCATGCATTCCGACGAAGGCAGTCTCATTGCTGGCATCATGGCGGATGGAGGTCAGGGTGCCATCCTTGCGCGCCCCGATTCGGATTCGCTGCAGTGAGGCAGGGCGGCTGCCGGCAGAGGTAAAGACCAGCTGACGCGGCACGACCGTCTTGACGGGTTTGCCAAGCCGCCTTGCAGCGACCGCGGTCATGACCGCGTGTGGCCACATGAAGAGCTTGCCGCCAAAGCCTGATCCGATGAAGTGAGAGATCACATTGACCTTCTCGGAAGGCATCGAGAAGATCTCGGCCAGTGCGTTTTTCTGAAATACGACGCCCTGAGTGGATTCATACACCGTCAGCCGATCACCGGCCCAGACTGCAGTGCTGGCATGCAGCTCCATGGCCGAGTGGGTTTCGGTAGCAATACTGTAGAAGGCGTCGTGGGTAACCTCGGCGTCATCAAAGGCCGCAGCAGCATCACCGCGGCTGTTGCTGTCGCCCTCCTGCAGCACTCCCGGCAAACCGGTATCGTCCGTTGGCAGGGCGGAAAGGCTGTCAATGACCGCCGGGCGGTCATTGCTGTACCAGGGAATCACCTCGCCGGCGGCCGCGCGGGCATGCTCCAGCGTATCGGCCACTACCAGGGCAATGTACTGACCGTGATAATGAATGGTCGAGTCTTCAAACGGCAGGCGCGGTTCGCTGACGGTATTTTCCTCGGCAAAGCTGTTGGGCGAATGCCTGAGGCTCGAATCAAAGTTTCCAGCGTGATAGATATCCACCACACCCGGCATCGCCAGTGCAGTTTCAAGTTCCAGCCCGGTCAGTTCGCCACGGGCGATGGTGCTGCCCACCGGATAGCCGTACAGCTGACCTTCCAGCGAGATATCAGCGGTGTAATCCGCCTGCCCTGTCAACTTGAGCGCGCCGTCGATCCGGGGTTTCGGGGTGCCTGTGGCAGTACTCATGAGCGATCTCCCTGTGCCTTGAGTGCGCGGGCTGCATCACGCAGCGACCGTACGATAGCCTGCTGCCCAAGGGTGACCTTGAAGGCATTGCCGGACTGCGGAACAGCGCCTTGAAACGCCAGTACCGCCGCGTGTTCAAAGCTGTCGGTGGTGGCTTCCATGCCAACCAGCGCCGCTTCAGCATCCAGGGCGCGCCAGGGTTTGGTGGCTACCCCGCCAAGCGCCAGACGTACGCTGCTGACGGTATCGCCATCCAGCGTCAGAATGGCCGCGCAGGAGGCCAGTGCAAATTCATAGGAGGCCCTGTCGCGCAGCTTCAGATAGTTCGATGCTGCACCGGCCTGAGGGGCATCCAGAATCACATGCGTGATCATCTCGTCATCGTGAAGGTCGTGCTCCTTCTCCGGGTGACGCTCGGGCAGAAGGTGAAAGTCGGCAAACGGCACTTCACGCTGCCCCTTGCGCCCTTCCAGCACCACCGTGCCACCAATGGCGGCCATGGCCACGCACATGTCGGAGGGGTGAACGGCGATACAGGCTTCGCTGCCACCGAGTACCGCGTGATTTCGATTGATGCCGGTCAGGGCGCTGCAGCCACTGCCGGGCGAGCGCTTGTTGCAGGGCATGGCCGTATCACGGAAGTACGGGCAGCGAGTACGCTGCATGACGTTACCTGCCGTGGTAGCCATGTTGCGAAGGCTGGTGGACGCTCCGGACAGCAGTGCCTGCGACAGTACCGGGTAATCCCGCATGATGCGGTCATCCCTGGCAAGGTCGGCATTGCTGACCCGCGCGCCAATTCTGACTCGGCCGTCGTCCAGCGTCTCGATGTCATCAAGGCCAAGGCCATTGATGTCCACGACCTGTTCGGGCCGCATGACACCGAGCTTGACCAGGTCAATCAGGTTGGTACCGCCGCCGATGAAGGCATCGCGCGCACCATGGTGCTCCAGCGCGTCGCCGATGGCTGTCGGCCGCGTCAGTTCAAAGGTTCTCATGGGTTACTCTCCGCCGTTCAGACGCGCATCCGCGGTCTTGATCGCATCATGAATATTCTTGTAGGCACCGCAGCGGCAGATATTGCCGCTCATGGCATCCTTGATGGAGGCATCGGTACGCTCAATGGAGGGATCATTCAAAATGGCGGTGGCGCTCATCATCTGGCCGGCCGTGCAGTAACCACACTGATAAGCGTCATGCTCCAGAAAGGCCTGCTGTACCGGGTGAAGCGTGCCATCCGGCTTCGCCAGACCTTCAACGGTGGTGATATCGCAGCCTTCGGCCATCGAGGCCAGCATCAGGCAGCTGTTCATTGATCTGCCATCCACCAGCACGGTGCAGGCACCGCACTGACCATGGTCACAGCCTTTCTTGGCGCCGGTCAGCCCCAGGCGTTCACGCAGGGCATCCAGCAGGACCACGTTGGGTTCAATGGACAAGTGGTGGGTCTGACCGTTGATGGTCAGCTCGACATCATGCAATCGGGGCGTCGCTGCAGGATCAGCATGCTGAACCGCAGTCGCGGGGGTGGTGTCTACCATGACATTCCTCATCAATGAGTCCGGCCCGATTCTTGTTATTTGGACCTGGATAATCTGAGGCAGCCTGCCTTGGCTGCCCGGGGTTTTGTCTGCGCCCGCCTACGGTCAAGGCAGGGACAGACCCTGGAAAAGCGTAGTCAATCAGGACAGAGGATGCGAGGCCCGGCTGGGCCGGGACGGTATCAGGTCGGTTTCCTGAGCAGAAAGACGATCGGGAACGCCACGATGTAGATCAGTCCCAGCCACAGGAAGATATCGTTGAAGGCCAGCACTTCTGCCTGGCCGGCCACCCGCGAGGCAATCATCTTGATGGCCGCCGCCTGGGGGTCACTCACTACGCCGGTGAACTGCTGCTGGTATCGGGCCAGCTCCGTCACCACTACCTCGCGGCCCTGATTGATGGAAGGAATCAACTGCATCCAGTGATAGTCACGCTGGTGATCACGCACGGTATCCAGCAGGGCCAGTCCCACGGCACCGCCCAGATTACGCATGACCGAAAACATGCCACTGCCATCACCGACCTGCTGGGGCGACAGGCTGCCCAGTGCGATACGGGCACAGGGCACCATGCACATGATCATGCCGACGCCACGCACCAGCTGTGGCAGGAAGAACTCCCAGTAGCCGGAATCCTCCGTCAGGTTCGCGTTCATCACCGAGCCGATACCGGTCAGCAACAGTCCCAGCCCGATCAGGATGCGCAGATCCACCAGGTCACTGAACTTGCCAACCAGCGGGGCCGTGACAAACATCGCGATGCCGGTCACGAACATGACCTCACCGATCTGAAGGCTGTTGAAATGACGCACCGTACCGAAATACAGCGGCATCAGATAGACCAGCCCGTACAGCGCAATCCCGATGACAAAGACAAGCCCGACCCCGGTGGCAAAATTACGCTCACGGAACAGCCGCAGATTGATGATCGGGTATCTGGCGGTGAAGGCCCGCCAGAAAAACAGCACACAGGACACGGCGCATACCACACTGAAGCCCAGAATCAGCCGGTTGCTGAACCAGTCATCATCAGGCCCCTCCTCAAGCACAAACTCAAGCGTGCCCAGAAACAGCGCCATCAATGCCAGACCAATGACATCAAGTCGCTTGATGGCCTTCCTGTCAGCGGTATCGATATCCAGCAGGCACCAGACGCCAATGGTCACCAGAATGCCGGGGATGACATTGACCAGAAAGAGCCAGTGCCAGCTCATGTGCTGCGTGATGTAGCCCCCCAGCGTCGGCCCGATGGATGGCGCGATGGTTGCTACCAGGCCAATGACGGCCTGTACCGAGCCCATCTTGTGACGTGGGAAGATCGTGAAGCTGACGGCCTGGGTAATCGGGATCATCGCCCCACCCATGAATCCCTGGATGGCGCGCAGCACGATCAGTTCGTTGATGGTGCTGGCCATGGCGCAGCCAAGACTTGCCAGCGTAAATCCGACACTTGAGATCACAAAGGCCGTGCGGGTCGAGAAAATGCGCGCCATGACGCCGGACAGCGGAATCATGATGATCTCGGCAATCAGGTACGCAGTCTGAATCCAGGAGATTTCATCCTGGCTGGCAGAGACACCGGCCTGAATCTCGTTCAGGGAACTGGCAACGATCTGGATATCCAGAATGGCCATGAACATCCCGAACACTGCCGCGACAAAACCAATCCGCACGCGCCAGGAAGGCATTTCCTGCACCGGCGTATTCATCAATCGGCGCCCGGAACCCGAGGCGTGATATCACGAACCACCGGCCCGGACAGCGGGGCGGCAACATAAAGCCCCTGCCCTTCGTCACGCGTATCCACAGATGGCACCACCGAAAGACCCGAATGCAGATACGGCAACATTTTTTCCGGCCCGGTCAGGCGAATGCGCACCGGTATCCGTTGTACGATCTTGTTGAAATTGCCGGTGGCATTATCCTGCGGCAACAGGCTGAACTGGGCACCGGTTGCAGGAGCCAGACTTTCGACAACCCCGGTAAATTCGGTATCCGGATAGGCATCCACTTCGATGTGCACCGACTGCCCTACGCGCATGCGGGCCACCTGGGTTTCCTTGTAGTTTGCCACTACATACAGCGAGTCCACCGGCACCAGCGTCATCAGTGTCAGTGACGGCTGGGCATAGGTACCGGGCTCCACGGTGACATTGCCCACAACGCCACCAAACGGTGCCGTAATATGGGTCTTGTCCAGCTGATGCTGCGCAGCCTGAAGGGCAGCCTGGGCGTTATCCCGACTGGCCTCGGCATCCTCCAGGCTGGCGCCATCCACCGACAGCTGGCGCCTTGCCGACGTCAGTGCTGCCTTGCTGGCGCTGACGCGTGCCTGGGCCACATCAAAACCGGCCTGATCACTGTCAAGCTGCTGCCGCGACGAGTAGCTCTTGCTCACCAGGGTTTTAGTGCGCGACAGGGTCTGGCGCGCCTCCTTCAACTGCGCGGCAGCAGACGCGATATCAGCGTTTCGCTGCTCGATCACCGCCTTTTGCAGTTCAATGCTGCGCTCCGCCCGGGTGACGGCAGCACGTGCCTGGGCCAGCTGCGCTCGTGCCTGGGCCAGATCATCCTGGTAGTCCGTCGGATCAAGGGTCACCAGCGTATCACCGACATGGACCCGCTGATTATGATCAACGTTGACACCGATGACCCGCGTATTCAGCTCGCTGCGTATCGCCACGCTGTCGGCATGAAGGTAGGCATTATCGGTTTCCTCGATGAAGCGTCCGGCCTGCCACCAGTGCCACCCCTTCCAGAGACCGGCCAGCAGCAGCACAACAATCACCAGCGCGATAATAAGCCGTTTGATCCAGGTTCTTGCAATGGACGCCATGAGAAAGGTTCCGATAACGCGGGAAAAAACGTAGCATACGCTACACTTTTTGCAGGCACCAGCACAGGAAGTCGCTATTCATGGGTGATGACATTACCCGGCTCACCCCCAAGGGCCAGCAGCGGGCCGAGCGATTCTTGAGTGTCGCGCTGGAGGTGTTCATCGAGCAGGGGTACGAAAAGGCCAGCGTCAACGAAGTGGTTCGTCGCGCAGGAGGCTCCCTTTCGACCCTCTACAAGATGTTCGGTAACAAGGAAGGGCTGTTCATCGCCATCATCGAACAGCGCGCCCTCTCGATCTTTGCACCGCTCGAACAGGCACTGGCCGACAACAGCTCACCGATTGACGGGCTGACACGCTTTGGTCATCGGCTGCTCGATTTCCTGCTCGAACCCGAGGCCCTGGCCATGTACCGACTGGTTTTGAACGACCTTCACCGCCACCCGGTGATGGCGCGTCACTTTCTCGATCATGGCCCGTTCCAGACCCTGGACAGGCTTACCCGCTACCTGGCGCATCATGTCAGTCAGGGCCATTTGATCATCGATGACCCCCGACTGGCCGCCGGCGAATTCTCCGGCATGCTGATCAGCGACCTGCATATTCAGGTCATGGTCGGCCAGGTACCGAACCTTCCGACGGAAGAACGCCAGCGCCGCGTCGCCTCGGCCGTTCGTCGTTTCATGGCATCGGTCTAGCGCGGCAGTAGCGTTACTGATTCACGAGTAAAATCGATACGCAGGGTGGCACCAATAGGCACCGTGAGCATGGGGTGCGTATGACCAACATCCATGCCATCCACAATGGGAAGGGGCCGACCGTCCAACACCTCTCGCACGACGTCGATCGTCGTTTTACCGCTGCCCTGGTCATCCAGCCGTTCATGTTTTCCAATAATCAGTGCTGCAATACGCTCAAGGACCCCACAGAGCGCCAGATGGGCGATATGGCGCTCAACGGCGGCGATCGTTTTTTGACTGTCCTCGATGAGAAGAATATCTCCCTCTTGAATCTCGGGCATATAGATGCTGCCCCAGATCCCGGCCATCGTATGCAGATTGCCGCCGATCACCCGGCCTTCAATGACGCCTGAACCATCAAAGTGCCAGCGGTTAGCCTGCGTGGGCTTGGCATGATGCTGGGTTTCCCAGGGTACATACGCATCAGTCCAGTCAGGTGGCATGTTATAGCGAAGGGACGTTTCCCCTGAGCTGACCGTCATATTCTGAAACGATGCAAAGGTTTGATCGACCAATGGCGGCTGCTCGCCGAACGAGGCGACCAGAGTTGGCCCATAGAAGGTAACCAGGCCCAATCGAGCATAGATTCCCAGCAACAGTGCTGTAGCATCCGAATAACCGACGATGATTTTGGGGTCAGCAGCGAGTGTTTCCCAATCGAGATAGGGCAGTAAGGCATTGCTGTTGTGACCGCCGATCGTTGCCATGAGAACGCGAACCTCAGGGTCACGAACCAGCGTATTGATTTCGTCTGCTCGCGCCTTGATAGACCCGGCCCGATATCCATCACTATTCCCCGTCAAATGTCCCGCTTTTACTCGGTACCCCTGCTGCGTGAGGTACTGGATAGCCCGGCGAGTACGATCAGGGGCAAAGGCGGTCGCCGGCGACGAGGGCGAAAAGAAGCCGATCAGCGCACCAGGCTCAAGCACAGGCGGATATATCATGCTCGCCTGGCGTCCCGTTTGACACGAAACCGCCAGGGCGCGTCGCGGTGCTCAGGCTCGGCGTAATCGATGCCGATACGCGGCCCGGTGAGTACATCCGCTTCCGGTACGGGGGAACCGGCCTCGATCCAGAGCCCCTGACCGGTGCAGATGTCGTGGCGATTGAAGGCTGATCTTGTAATCTCCAGCGCTCGGGTCAGCTTTCCCGGGCCATTGGCCAGTTCGCGTCCGCGCTTTCCGCCTCGACGGGCAATCATGGCGCTTTCCCCTTCCAGCGGCTCAATGGCCCGGATCAGCACCGCACAGGGATCATCCAGCGGCCCGACCACCACATTGAGCATGTCGTAAATACCGTAGATCAGATAAACGTAGGCATGGCCCGGCGGCCCGAACATGACCTCGGTACGGGGCGTACGGCCATGAGAGGAGTGGCAGGCCGTATCGGCAAAGCCCAGATAGCCTTCGGTTTCGGTGATACGGCCGACAAGACGACCATCCTCGTGGTCCACGATCAGATGGCAGCCGAGCAATTCCCGGGCGATATCAAGGGTCGGGCGATCATAAAAGGCACGCGGCAGGGGCGCGGCGACGGGGCGAGACGACATGAAGACTCCTGTTGGCAAGTGTCTTCCAGGATAGTCCGCTGCACCCTGCACCGCCACGTGATCGGCACTTCAGCGCCGGATCGGCCTGAAGCGGGTATCACGAGCATCAGCGCCCAGCTGAACTATTTCGGAAGGCTCACCCTGCTCGTTCAACCGTACCCGCCCGATACCAGCGTTGTTCCACAACCGCTCCCCGTGACGTGCGCCTTCGGGCCGCCAGGGAATGACTGCAATCCTGCGCCGCTTGGTCAGCCAGTTCAGGGGGGACCAGGGGGCATACAGCCACCGGTTGAGGCGATCAAACCAGGTCAGCAGCGTCTCCGGAAAGGTATTCTTGAGCCCGCTGCTGGTAATCTGCCACATGCGCGGGCTGTCCTGATGGCCCCGGCGCAGGCTCAGCGCGTAGACAAAGGAATAGTGAACGTCGCCTGAGAGAATGACGTAGCGCTGAGGCGTACGTCGGTGTCGCAGGATATTGAGCATGGTATGGGCGGCACCGCGGTGCGCCATCCAGTTCTCGGCGTCCACCATCAGTGGCTTGCCCGCCAGGGTGAACAGACGCTGGATGCCTTCGATCAGCTTGACACCGAAGATCGGGGCAGCGGATACGATGACTACGGAAGGCTGCTCCAGTACGTCCTGCTGAAACTCGCACAGCGCCTCCCAGTCCATCAGCCCGGAAGGCCGATGCAGACGCCGCTCACTCCGCCACCGGCGGGTACGGGTATCCAGCACCACCAGCTTCGGCGTGGTGTCGAGCGTATAGCCCCAGCCGGTGAAGCGCAGCAGATGATCAATCAGCCCATCGTGGGCGGCCGCATCCAGCATGCCTGTTTCGCTGGCCGTCGCCAGCCAGTGGCCCGCCTCATGAAGCGGTGCGTTCATTTTATCGGGGTCGTTGCCCCATCCCTGACACAGCAGATACGCCACCAGCGCATTGCCGACAATACGCCGTGAGAACGGGTGCGAATATACAGCCACTTCCCAGGCTGCTGTCAGGTTCCAGTCGTCGGTCACGTCATGGTCGTCAAAGATCATCAAGGACGGCAAGTGCGCCAGCACGCGCGCCACACGCGGCAGACCAGCGACAAACGCATCCACGACCCGGGCTTCATCGGTATATCGGTCCTGAAGCTCGGCCTCCAGTGACGGCGTGGCCACCTCGATGAGGGTCCAGGGCACCGGCGACCAGACCAGCAGATACATGGCCAGCATTTCCGCCACCGTCATCAGGTGATTTTCGGCATTGGCGGTGGTGAAGACCGGCTTGCGCTTGCCGCCGAAGAACTTGTCGCGCAGCGCCTCGTTCGAAGGCTGATCCGGCAGCAGATGGGCACGCCGGTAAAGCAGATCATCACGGCCGGCAAGCTCGCGCCCATGGCTTACAGCGGCCTCTTCCAGCGGCTCGTCATGAAGTCCGAGACGCACGACCAGGGCATGAATGGCCGAAAGCATTGGCCCGGCCACGTCATCGGCGTAAATCTGATCCCCGGTCATCAACAGGGCAGCCGGGCGCTCCAGCGCCTCGGCCTGGCCGGCCTCGACCCACTCATCGGCCCGCACCAGCCCATCGCCACAAGCCTGGTGCGGCTTTCGACAGGACCCGTGCAACACATCATCAAGCCGGGAGCGAAGCACCAGTGTGGGCAACGCCTCCCCCGGATAGCACAGGGTCGGCGTCATGCTGAACGGGCTTTGCCAGACGGCGTCAGGATCACGGTACTGAAGGTCGTAGCGCAACCGCACGTCCTGGGGCAACGGTGTCTCGAAGGGCACATCGATCAAATGAATGAACGCGTGGCGGCCTATCGGCAGGCACACCAGATGAGGCATAAGGTCATGGCAGGACATGGCCGGTTCGGCACCATCCAGCAGCAGTTGCAGGGTCAGCGGCCGGGATGCCACCAGCCACCACACCACGCGGTGAGGCTCGGCACGCCGCAGCAGCGGGCCGGCGAGAATATCGGGCAGGAAATCAGTCATGGGGGTGAAAGGCGGTCCTGGAATCAAGATAGGCCGGGCACGGCCCTGGTGGCCGCCAGCATACGTGAGCATCCGGCGCGCTGTCATGCCAGGTGCTCACGCATCGAGCCCCCCAGAGCCAGGGTGTCAGCGGGCCATGCGCAGGATGGGTTTCAGCGTCAGCCCCCGTTCACTGTCTTCGGCGGCCTGGTTGATATCCTCGAAATCATAGAACTTCACCAGCCGATCAAACGGGAACCGCCCCTGACGATGCAGCTCCACCAGTTGCGGAATAAAGTCCCGCGCCACACTGTCGCCTTCAACAATGCCACGAATGCTCTTGCCGCCAAGCAGAAGGTCGTTGACGTCAAAGGCTGCTTCATGGCCCAGCGGCGGAGCCCCCACCACGCCGAGCGTGCCGCGGCCGGCCAGCACATCAACGCCCTGCCTGAGCACCTCGGTTCGCCCGGTCGATTCCAGTGCATAATCAACCCCACCACCGCCAAGCTCGCGCACGCGCTCAACCACGTCTTCGTGGCTGGCATTGATGACATGAGTGGCGCCCAGCTCCATCGCCAGTGCCAGGCGCTCAGGCACCACGTCGATGGCAATGATCATGGCCGCCCCGGCCACGCGGGCCGCCATTACTGCCGACAGGCCAACGGCGCCGGCGCCCAGCGCGGCAAACCGGCTGCCCGGGCGTACCCCAAGGGTGTTGATTACCGCACCGGCACCGGTCTGGATACCGCAGCCCAGAGGCCCAAGCAGCTCAAGCGGGGCCTCTTTGGGTACTTTCACGGCACTGTCTTCCGTGCTGATGGCATAGGTCGCAAAGGAGGACTGGGCGAAGAAGTGATCATGAACTGCCTCGCCCTGGCGATCCGTAATGGCGCACTTTCCATCCGCATCACTGCCGCCGAAGTTACGACCGAAGAACTCCTTGCAGTACGACATGTGGCCGTGATCGCAGGGCGAACAGCCGCCACAGAAGCCATAACTCATGACCACATGATCTCCTACCGCCAGCCGGGTCACGTTCGGCCCGATGGCCTCGACCACCCCGGCGCCTTCATGCCCCAGCACCAGTGGCAGCGGCACCGGATACAGCTGGTCACGCACGATCAGGTCGGTATGACACATGCCGGTGGCGACCACGCGCACCAGCACCTCAGCGCCCTCAGGCTCACGGATGTTGACCTCTTCCAGCGTAAAGGGGGCACCCTTGCCGCGAACAACAGCGGCCGTGATGGCCCGGGATATCGTGGTATTCATGAAGGACACCTCTCGTGGTCTCATGCCATTTGACTATGCGATATAGCAAGTATCACCGGATCACATCAAAATGACATTACGACCTTGTGCCGAGAGGCACAGCAGCATCATCGGCGGGGAATATCGCACTTGCCGGACGTGCAACTGTCGCAGCGACGGCGTCCCGTCAGTACGCCGGAAATCGTATAGCGGTGACGCGCAAACCACAGGTACACCCGATCCGCCACCGGCCGCACGACCGGCCAGCGCAAGGGAGCCGTCAGCCATCCCCTGCCGACCAGTGACCAGGCACGGTGGGTAACATCCAGCCCCTTGATAACCTGCCCATGGTAATACCCCAGAAGAATACTGCTGGCTTCCTGCGGGTCGACCTGCGGCCAGCGCATCTCGAAATCATCCTTCTGGATATCCTCGCACTGGATCCGCCCCTGTTCATCGAGGCGGGTCAAATGGCCAATCTCGCGGACGCATAGAGGGCAGGCGCCGTCATAAAACAGAATCAGTTCGGCCATGATGTTCTCTCCATTATCGTTGCCGGCAGGCAATCTCCAAGGATAGATGATTCACACCGAATGCACCGCGACACGTCATCACATCCGGCGGCGGATTTCCTCCATGACGGAGGCCACCGCGGGTGACAGGCGCTGCCGACGCAGACTGACCAGCCCATAAGGCTGCACGCTCAACTTGTTGCGGGCATTGAGAATTCTGAAGCGCGCCGTGTCACACAGCAGGGCCGCCACCTTGTGGGTCGCTACGGTAATGAACTCGGAGCGATCCACCAGCGCAAGGGACGCCGGCAGATCCGACGTATCAACCACCCAGCGCGGGAAGTCCACGCCCCGATGACGAAACAGATCCTCTATGCGCTGACGCATCAGGGTACCCGGCGGCTGCAGCGTCCAGGGATAGTCTGCCAGGTCGGTCAGTTCCGGCGGATTGCGCTCCCCCATGGGGTGGCTGTCACTGCAGATAAAGCACAGGTCTTCTTCGCCAATTTCCTCGAAAACAAAGGCATCTCCCGGAAAACCAGCCGGAATACGAGCGATAATGAAATCGAAATGGCCATCCATCAAACCATTGACCAGCGCACGGCTGTCGGCCACATGGACGGTAATCTTGAGCCCCGGACGGTCCTTGTGTACCTGCTCGATGGTCTGCGGGACCAGCGTGACGGCCGGCTCCATGACCGCACCGATATTGACCACCCCCAGCAATCCGGCCGAAATGGCGTTGAATTCCTCTCCCGCATCACCGAGTTCATCCAGCACGGCCCGCGCACGACGAATCATCAGCTGGCCAAAGGGATTGGGCGTCAGTCCACGCCCATGGCGTTCGAACAGGGACTGGCCGAGACGCGTCTCGATTTCAGCCAGCAGCCGCGACGCCGCCGGCTGACTGATCCCCATCAATTCAGCGCTCTTGTGCAGATTGCCCTGCTCCCCGATGACCACGAACAGATACAGGTGGCGCAACTTTAGTCGCGCCCGAAAAAACCAGTCTGCCGTTAAAGCGCCCATGCCCTCGTCACCTTTATATGATTGATATCATTTTTGTTATCGGATTAAGCCGCATTCCGCATTATTCTGATATACCCCTTTGGGTTTACTGTCCCTCCAGACCCGGCCTTCCCGTCGGTAGTCACTGTTGACTGGTTTGGAGTGTGTCATGAATCCACAGGATGCCGCTCAGACGGCACTATCTACCCCACTACTGCTGTCGGTATGCGCCGTTGCCATCGCGGTCCTGCTGCTGCTGATCATCAGGATCAAATTGCATCCCTTCTTTGCGCTGGTTGTTGTCAGCATTGGCACCGCCCTGGCGACCGGGATCGAAATGACGAGCCTGATGAATACGCTGGTAGGCGGGTTCGGCAAGACCCTCGGCAATGTCGCCCTGCTGATCGGCTTCGGGGCCGTGCTGGGGCGCATCGTATCGATTTCCGGAGGGGCTCATGTGCTGTCCAGCACCCTGATCCGACTCTGTGGCCGTGAGCGCGCCCCGCTGGGCCTGTCCATTGCGGCACTGCTGTTCTGCTTCCCGATCTTTCTTGATGCCGCCTACGTGGTCATGTTGCCGATCATTTATGCGGTCGCGCGTGAACTGAAGGGATCGGTCCTGCTGTTCGGGCTACCGGTAGCCGGGGCAGGTCTGGTCATGCACGCCCTGATGCCGCCTCATCCCGGCCCGGTGGCAGCCGCTGTCTTTCTGAACGCCGATATTGGGCAGGTGCTGTTTGTCGGCCTGCTGGTCGGACTGCCCACCTGGTACATCATGGGCTATCGCCTGTCCGTGTTCCTTGCCCATCGCACCCCGTTTCAACCGGTACCCGACATGATGGGCAACACCGATGGTGACGATGCACCGCCCCCGGCCTTCGGCACGATTTTACTGGTCCTCATTCTGCCGCTGGTGCTGATCTTCATGAATACCGGCCTGGCGACCCTGGTGTCTTCCGGCACCCTGCCCGAAGGCAACCCGCTGCTCAATGCACTGATGCTGATCGGTCAGACCCCCATGGCCTTGTTGATCAGCACCTGCATCGCCATGTGGCTGCTGATTCTGCGCCGCCGTCCGAGGGAAGGCATGGATGCCATCAATGACATCGTGGAGCACGCTCTTGCCCCGGTGTGCTCGATCATTCTGATCACCGGCGCCGGTGGCATGTTCGGCGCCGTGCTGACCGCCAGCGGCATCGGCTCGGCGCTGGCCGGCAGCCTGGAAGACATGGGCATGTCGCTGATCGTGGCCGGGTATGTGATCGCATCGGTCATTCGCATTGCCCAGGGCTCGGCAACCGTTGCCGGCACCACCGCCGCCGGCATCATGGCCCCGGCCGTTCTGGCCTCACCGGAACTGGCAGGCATGCCGGCAGCCTGTATTACCACTGCCATCGTCGCCGGTGCCATTGGCTACTCCCACGTCAACGACTCCGGATTCTGGCTGGTCGGCCGGTTTCTGGGGGCTTCTACCCGCACCATGCTCACCACATGGAGCGTGATGTCGGTCGGCATTTCCCTGATGGCCTTCGGCCTTGCATGGCTGCTGTTCACCTTCGTCACCTGAATGATGCAGGGCGGCCATACGCAGCCGCCCCGTTCACTGATTGCGTTACATCTTATTTGACCGGGCCCGCCCGAGGAGAAACCAATGAGCCAGGATAACAAACCCCGCCTGCGCAGTGCCGAATGGTTCGGTACCGCTGACAAGAACGGCTTCATGTACCGCAGCTGGATGAAAAACCAGGGCCTGCCTGACCATGAGTTTCACGGCAAGCCGGTCATCGGTATCTGCAACACCTATTCCGAGCTGACCCCGTGCAACGCACACTTCCGCGAGCTGGCCGAGCACGTCAAGCGTGGCATCTGGGAAGCCGGCGGCCTGCCTGTCGAGTTTCCAGTCTTTTCCAATGGAGAATCCAATCTCCGCCCGACCGCCATGCTGACCCGCAACCTAGCCAGCATGGATGTCGAGGAAGCCATTCGCGGCAATCCGATTGATGGCGTGGTGCTGATGGCCGGATGTGACAAGACCACCCCTGCTCTACTGATGGGCGCTGCCAGCTGTGACGTTCCGGCGTTGGTGGTCTCCGGTGGCCCCATGCTCAACGGCAAGCACAAGGGCAAGGACATCGGCTCGGGCACTATCGTCTGGCAGCTGTCGGAGGAGGTGAAATCAGGGCGCATAAGCATGGATGAGTTCATGGCGGCAGAAGCCGGCATGTCCCGCTCCGCCGGGACCTGCAATACCATGGGGACCGCCTCCACCATGGCCTGCATGGCAGAATCCCTCGGTGTATCCCTGCCCCACAACGCCGCGATTCCGGCCGTGGATGCCCGTCGCCAGGTCATGGCGCACCTGTCCGGCAACCGTATTGTCGACATGGTCAATGAAGGGCTGTGCCTGTCGAAGGTACTGACCCGCGGTGCCTTTGAAAATGCCATTCGTACCAATGCCGCCATTGGCGGGTCCACCAATGCCGTGATCCACCTGAAGGCCATTGCCGGACGAATCGGGGTGCCGCTGGAGATGGATGACTGGACCCGTATCGGCCGGGACACACCCACTATCGTGGACCTGCAGCCGTCCGGTCGTTTTCTGATGGAAGAGTTCTACTATGCCGGCGGCCTGCCGGCCGTGCTGCGACGCCTGGGGGAGGCCAGCCTCCTGCCGCACCCGGATGCACTGACCGTCAATGGGCGAACCCTCTGGGAAAACGTCTGTGATGCGCCGCTTTATAACGAGGACGTCATTCGGCCGCTGGATAATCCGCTGGTGGCCGATGGCGGCATCTGCATTGTCCGCGGCAACCTCGCCCCCAACGGCGCAGTACTGAAACCCTCCGCCGCCACGGCAGAACTCATGACACACCGGGGACGTGCAGTGGTCTTTGAAAACCTTGAAGACTACAAGGCACGCATCAACGACCCGGATCTGGATGTCACCGCCGAGGATGTGCTGGTCCTGAAGCACTGTGGCCCACGCGGTTATCCGGGCATGGCCGAGGTAGGCAACATGGGCCTGCCCGCCAAGCTGCTGGCTGAAGGCGTGAAGGACATGGTGCGCATCTCGGATGCCCGCATGAGCGGCACCGCCTACGGCACCGTGGTGCTCCACGTCTCGCCCGAAGCCGGTGCCGGTGGGCCGCTGGCCGCCGTACGGAATGGCGACTGGATCGAACTGGACTGCAAGGCCGGCCGCTTGCATCTCGAGGTCAACGATGACGACATTGCCAGCCGTCTGGCCGACACCCAGCCCAGGGAAGCCTCACGTCTGCTGGCCAGCACGGGCGGCTATCGCGGCCTTTATATCAACCATGTTCTGCAGGCCGATGAAGGCTGCGACTTCGACTTCCTGCGCGGATGTCGCGGGTCCGACGTCCCCCGCCATTCTCACTGATCGGCACGCCATTTTCTGCCCTGCACGGCGCGCCCGGGCGCGCCCCTGTCGGAGACACCCCTTATGCGATTGATTCAGTTCTCAAGTGCCAACGGCCCCCGCGCTGCGATAGTCGAAGGTCATGCCACGGTCCGCCCGATTGAATTCGAGGGCGGCACGCTGGCCCTTGTTCAGATGGCGATCGACAGCGGTCAGCCCATCGATGCCGTCATCAGCGGGCTGGCAGGTGATCACACCCTGGACTACGACACTCTGATTGAAGGGGGCCAGCTTCTGAGCCCCATTACCCACCCTGATCCGGCCCACTGCTACGTCACCGGTACCGGACTGACGCATCTGGGCAGCGCCGATACCCGGGCCTCCATGCATGGCGCACTGGAAGAAAGCGAGCTGACCGATTCAATGAAAATGTTCAAGCTCGGGGTCGATCACGGTAAACCCGAGACAGGACAGGTCGGCGCACAGCCGGAATGGTTCTACAAGGGGGATGGCAGCATCGTGGTATCGCCGGAACAGGCCATCCCGACACCGACCTTCGGGCTCGACAGCGGTGAAGAGCCGGAGCTGGTCGGCATTTACGTCAACGACGAAAAGGGCCAGCCCTGGCGAATCGGCTACGCCATCGGCAACGAATTCTCGGATCACGTTACCGAGCGGCAGAACTACCTGTGGCTGGCCCACTCCAAGCTGCGTCACTGCAGTCTTGGCCCGGAGCTGTTCATTGGTGAGCTGCCGACACATCTGGAAGGCACCAGCCGTATCATTCGCGATGGCAGAACACTGTGGGAAAAGCCGTTTCTGACCGGCGAAGCCAACATGTCCCACAGCCTCGCCAACCTGGAATATCACCATTTCAAGTATGCCCTGTTCCGCCGCCCGGGTGACCTCCACCTACATTTCTTCGGTACCGCCACCCTGAGCTTTGCCGATCAGATCACGCCGTCTGCCGGCGACCGGTTTGAAATACACCTGCCGGCGCTGGGGCGGCCACTTCGCAACCCACTGACGCTGATGGATGACACCCCGCCTCAGCGTATCAAGGCGCTCGTCAGCACGACTTCCTCACTCGACACACTCGCAACAGGAGATACCTCCATGCATGTAGATGGCGTTCAGTTGATCGGCAAGGACCAGCAGCGCGGCAGCCAGTCCGCGATACAGGCCGTCAACCCGGCGACAGGCGACACACTGGAGCCCGAATGGGCCGGCAGTAGCCAGGACGATGTCAAGCGCGCCTGCCAGCTGGCCGACGAGGCCCTGGATACCTACCGGGAAACCTCGCTGGAAGCCCGAGCCTCGTTTCTGGAAACGATTGCAGAGGAAATCGAACGCCTGGGCGACGCATTGATCGAACGTGCCATGGCAGAATCCGGCCTTCCGGAAGCGCGCCTTACCGGTGAGCGAGGCCGTACCTGTAATCAGCTCCGGCTGTTTGCCCGTGTCGTCCGCGATGGCGAATGGCTGGATGTTCGCATTGACCCGGCGCAACCCGAGCGCACGCCCATGCCCCGTGTCGATCTGCGTCAACGCAGCATCGCACTGGGCCCGGTTGCCATCTTCGGCGCCAGCAACTTCCCACTGGCCTTCTCCGTCGCCGGAGGAGACACCGCTTCGGCTCTGGCGGCGGGCTGCCCGGTCATCGTCAAGGCGCACAATGCCCACCCGGGGACCTCCGAGCTGGTCGGCAAGGCCATTCAAAAGGCCGTGGCACGGTGCAATCTGCCGGAAGGTGTATTCTCGCTGCTTTATGATGCCGATACGGCCATCGGCAAGGCACTGGTCACTCACCCATCCATCAAGGCAGCAGGGTTTACCGGCTCTCGCAACGGTGGCATGACCCTGTGGCAGCTGGCACAGAACCGCCCGGAACCCATTCCCTTCTACGCCGAGATGAGCAGCATCAACCCGGTCTTCCTGCTGGGTAACGCCCTTGAGCAGCGCACGCAGGCCCTGGCAGAAGGGTTCGTCAATTCACTCAACATGGGGGCCGGTCAATTCTGTACCAGCCCAGGGCTGGTCATTGCACGGGAAGGCGAGGCGCTGAACCGCTTCATCGACGCCGCTGCCAGCGCGCTGAAGGCACTGCCCTCCCATACCATGCTGACCCCCGGCATTCATGATGCGTATGAACAGGGGGTGGCTCGCCTGGCGGCTCACTCGCAGGTACGTAGCGTAGCCCGGGCCGACAGCAATGATCAGCCCAATGCCTGCCGACCACAGCTGTTCTCGACCGATGCGCAGGCCGTGATCGCGGATAATACCCTGCAGGAAGAAGTCTTCGGAGCCTGCTCCCTGATTGTTGCCTGCAGCAGTGATGAAGAAGTGCGGGACGTGGCGCGCGCGCTGGAAGGCCAGCTGACCGTGACCCTGCACATGGATGAAGGTGACCAGCAGGCGGCCGGCCAGCTGTTGCCGATCCTGGAGCGTCGTGCCGGCCGATTGCTGGCCAATGGCTGGCCTACCGGCGTGGAAGTCAGTGATGCCATGGTCCACGGAGGGCCCTTCCCCTCTACCTCGGACAGCCGTACCACCTCGGTTGGCACCGGGGCCATTGAACGTTTTCTGCGCCCCGTATGCTACCAGGACATACCGGAGCCGCTTCAGCCTGAAGCGCTCAAGGCAGGTAATCCCCTGTCACTGAAGCGTCTGGTGGATGGGCAAAGAGAAGCCTGATCACCTCGCAGATCCAGCCAGGCCCTCCCCATCGGGAGGGCCTTTTTCTGCAACAGACGCGATACTTCAACTTACATTAAGCTCATCAAAAAACACACTTTGACGGCGTAGGAAGGTAGGAAAAAACAAAAAAATCACCCTGATGGCGGGGCAGACGCAGACTGAAAAACCCTATTAATGCGATTAATTTTTATTTAATGTTTTTTGTTATCTCAGGTTAAGTTTTCGGCAAAATATCCTGAAACAATGCTTTTATCTGGCACTTTATTATCAACCTAAAGAAAGCTAATCCTTTAGTACCAGCCCCTAGAGCCATCACCATCCATCTAAAATCACCCTCTTAAACCAAGCCACTCATCACTAACGCTTGTTTACATTTAAACGGCTGATATGTAAGCAATTCGGCACACTACCCTAACCAATCCCCCTATATCGTTTCCTTAAGTAACTAAAAGGTATTTATACATTTCTCGCTTTTGATGCCCAAAAGCGCGAAGTGCTTTACAGGGAACGACTATTATGCGCCGGCTTCTTCTCTCCTGTCTGACCGAGAAAATGCGTTATCGGGTGCTCTACCTGCTGAATCATAAACGGCGGTTGAGCTTTTCAACGCCCCGCAGCTTTACAGAAAAACTGTATTGCCGCATGTATCAGCCGCTGCCCGAGTTCTCACGGTTGGCGGACAAGTTTGCCGTTCGCAGTTATGTGCAGGAGAAACTGGGCGAGAGTGCTCTTATTCCCCTGTATAAAAGCACGCGTCATGTCACGCTCGATACCTTTGCCGATCTGCCGGAGTCCTTCGTAATGAAGTCCACTCATGGCGCCGGCCAGGTACGTATTATCCATGACAAGTCGAAGGAAGACCTGGCGAAGCTGGCTGAAGAGGCCAACGGCTGGATGGAAAAGGCCTATTCGCGCTATGAAAAGCATTATCAGCGCATTACGCCCCGCATCATCTTTGAAAAGCTGCTGCTGCGCAGCAACGGGCAGCCACCGGCCGATTACAAGATTCACATCTTCAATAATGGCAAGCGGCAGTTCGAGTTTATCCAGCTGATTGATGGCCGCTTTGCCAAAACGACCCAGGACCTGTTTCTGGCCGACTGGAGCCGCCCGCACTTCAGCCGCAATAACCGGATGCCCGGTAGTGATTTGCCGGAAATCGTCGACCGTCCGGCCGAACTCGATCGCATGATGGAGCAGGCCCGTGAGCTGGCCGCGCCCTTTGGCTACTGCCGCGTCGATTTCTACCTGTTTGAAGGGCGCGTTTATTTCGGCGAGCTGACCTTCACCCCGGGGGGCGGCAACCTGCGCTTTATCGACCCTTACTGGGACATGGTGCTGGGCAGCTACTTTGCATGGCCGGACGAGCCGGAAGATGGCACACCGCTGACGACCCGTTATCGTGTGGGGAAGCGCCTGAGGCAGTTGACCGGCACGTTTCAACAGCACACCAACTAAGGCGTCATCGTTGAAAGCAGCCCTGGCTGCCTGGTCCAGGCGGAAGTGCCGAAAAAAGACCCGCCAAAAAAAAGCCACCCAAAGGGTGGCTGATAAAGACCGTGACTAGCTTGATGAGGAGATGAGCCACAAAACGCCCTGATGCGTCGTGTGTCTCAGCGGTGACGTTGCCGTCATCGCCATCAAAAGATAACCATTCTCATTGAATGACGCAAGCAAAAGAGGACCAGATTAGTCCTCTTTATTGCAACCAAGTGTAATGCCCACCCATATTCCGCATCACTTTCCGCTTCTCGGCCCTCTCTCCTGTATTGAACCTACACCGGCTACCTCTGGATAACCTGCTCAATGCCGAGAAGGCGTAGCGGACACGGACCGCTGATGGCCAAAAAAAAGCCACCCGAAGGTGGCTGATAAAGACCGTGACTAGCTTGATGAGGAGATGAGCCACAAAACGCCCTGATGCGTCATGTGCCTCGGCAGTGACGTTGCCGCCACCGCTATCAAAAGATAACCATTCTCATTAACTGACGCAAGTAAAACAGGACCAGATCAGTCCTGTTTATTGAAATGAAATGTTACCGCATCAGAGGTATCCGACCGACCGCCGACGTAGAGATGGTATTCACCGTCATCAAGCCGCTGGTTACCCATCGCATCCTCATACCGCAACGAGGCCGCCTCGATTACGAAGCAGACTGTTTCTGCGCCGCCAGGCACAAGCGTTATACGCTTGAAATCGATCAGTTCACGTACCGGCCGGACCATGTCACCGGCGGGACCTCGCAGATAAAGCTGCACCACTTCCGTGGCCTCATGGGCACCAGTATTGGCGACCGTCACACTCACCACCAATGACTCTGAGGCCCGGATGCAGCGGGACGACAGGGCTCGATGCTGATAGATAATCTGTCCGTAGGTCAGACCATGTCCAAAGGGATAAAGCGGCGTATTGGGCATATCCAGGTATTTCGAGGTGTATTTTTCCTCCGGATCCAGGGGGCGGCCAGTGGAAAAGGCGTTGTAATGGATCGGAATCTGACCTTCATCACGCGGAAAGGTCATGGGCAGGCGTCCACTGGGGCCTGTATCCCCCATCAGGAGTCTCGCCAGCGCATGGCCTGCCTCGATGCCCGGCCACCAGGCATGAAGAATCGCACAGGGCAACTCATCCAGATCGCTCAGCACCAGCGGACGGCCACTGAACGTGATAACGGCACAGGGCGTGCCGGTGGCGATCACCGCACGGGCCAGCGCCATCTGGCGGCCCGGCAGGCCAATACGAGCACGACTGGCCGCCTCGCCGCTCATGCTGTTGTCTTCCCCCAGAGCCAAAACAACCACATCGCTGGTACGAGCCAGTGCCGCGGCTGCTTCGATGTCATCGGCGGAGGAGCCATCGCTCTCAAGTGGCACGCCGCAACAGTAGTCCAGAGTCACCTCCTCCCCCAACCGCTGTGCCAGACCATCATGCAACGAGACCGCGTCCTCTGCCTGGCCATTGCCATGCCACGGCCCGAGCATGGCCGCGGCATCCTGCGCCAGCGGGCCGATCACGGCCATCCGGCGTATATCGTTGGAAAAGGGCAGCACGCAAGGCTCGTTCCTGAGAAGAACGCAGGCCTTTTCAGCCAGCTCTCGGGCAGCCAGACGGTGGGCCGGGGCCAATAGCAGGGCCTGCTCCCGAGCAGGGTCGCTGTAACGGTAGGGATCATCCAGCAGGCCGAGAGCCGCCTTGACGCGCAGGATCCTGCGCACGGCCGTGTCTATCCGCTCAATAGAAACGGTGCCTGCCTCAACCAGCCCCGCAAGGTGCTCCAGAAAGATGCCATCCTGCATCGCCATGTCTACCCCGGCCAGCACGGCCTTTTGCCCTGCCTGACGCGTATCGGCGGCAACACCATGATGCACCAGCTCCATGATGGCGGTGTAATCGGTCACGACCAGCCCTTCGAACCCCCACTCCTGACGCAGAACCTGCTCAAGCAGCCAGCCGTTACAGGAGGCCGGTACGCCGTTGAGGCTGTTGAAGGCGGTCATGAGCGATGCACAGCCTTCATCGATGGCGGCCTGAAACGGTGGAAGGTACACCGAACGCAGCCGCCATTCGGACACGTCCACGGTGTTGTAATCCCGGCCGGCCTCCGCAGCGCCATACCCGGCAAAGTGCTTTACGCAGGCCGCGACGGTATCCACCTCGTCGGGTGCGCTCCCCTGCAGCCCGCGGACCTGCGCCCGCGCCACGCGACAGCCCAGCAGGGTATCCTCGCCGGCACCTTCCATCACCCGGCCCCAGCGCGGATCCCGAGTGATGTCGACCATCGGTGTAAAGGCCCAGTGCAGCCCGGCAGCACTGGCTTCCGCGGCGGCAATGCGGCTGGCGGCTTCGATCGCATCCATGTCAAAACTGGCCGCCTGCGCCAGCGGGATCGGGAAGATGGTGCGAAACCCGTGAATGACGTCATAACCAAACAACAACGGAATACCAAGGCGTGTATGTTCGACGGCCTGCTGTTGAAGCCTGCGAGTGAAGTCGGCATCGAAGGCATTGAATACCGACCCGACCCGGCCGGCCTTGATCTCCTCTTCGATATCCTCCTTGAGCGAAGGGCCGGTGGTATCTCTATCACTGGAAAACTGGGTCATCTGACCCACTTTTTCCTCGAGCGTCATGCAAGACAGCCACTGTTCGACCTCGCGGTCGATATGCTCGCGGTGCGCGGCGGACAAGTTCATGAAGGTGGATGCCATGACATGCTCCCTGGCCAGAACGGATGAAACAAGGGGCCAACCAGGACGCATCATCATCTCGCCCCTGCCTGTTGACCGGCATGATTCACCCTGGCTCACCAGCGCCGTTCAGGCCAGCGGCCTGACGAAGCAGGATGGGGCGGTCTACACTGCCACGATACCTTCGATACAGGACACCCCCGTTCCATGCGTCTTACCTCTGCATCCCTTTGTCTGGCCTCTGCCCTGCTGACCCTGCCCCTGGCGGCATGGGCCGCTGAACCGGCCACCTCCAACGTGGCGACAGATCGACCCGCAGGGCAGTTGATTCCGGTTTTCGCCTTTCATGACCAAATGCCCACGGGGATCACCGTAACTCGTGATGGTCGCCGCTTTGCAAGCTACCCCCGCTGGGGCGACGGCAACGCCTTTACAGTGGCTGAACTGAAGGATGGCCGGGAAATCCCCTGGCCGAGCAAGGCCATCAATCGCCCGGACATCCAGCATCCGAACGATGCACTGATCAGTGTTCAAAGCGTCGTGGCACCGGGAGATGGCAATATCTGGCTGCTGGATACCGGCACATTGCCCGACAAGGGCTATGCCGCCAGCGGTCAGGTCAAGGATGGGCCGAAACTGGTGGCCGTGCGACTGGCGGACAATACGGTCGTGCGAACGCTGCCGGTACCACCCGAGGCAGCCACCGCGACGACCTACCTGAACGATGTGCGTTTTGATTTCAGCAAGGGCAAGGCCGGCGTGGCGTACATGACCGACTCCTCGTTTACCGGCCCTGGCGCCATCATCGTGATGGATCTGGCCAGCGGAGACGCCTGGCGCGTTCTGGACGGTCACCCATCGACCCAGGCGGACCCGGCCATGGTGCCCATCGTCGAAGGCCGGCGCATGACCGCCACAGGCAAGGACGGGCAGCAGGTCGTACGCCGAGTGCCTGCCGATGGCATCGCCCTGTCGCCGGACGGCAGCACCCTCTATTACTCGGCACTGACCGGTCGACACCTTTACAGCGTTCCGACAGCTACCCTGCTGGATCGCCATATCACCGAGGAAGAGGCGGCGCGCACTGTGACTGATCTTGGGGAAAAGGGTGCCTCGGACGGGATGATCATGGATAACAGCGGGCATCTGTACGCCACGGATTACGAGCATAATGCCATCCACCGGCTGGACACTCGCACCGGCGACTGGAGCACCATCGCCCATGATCCTCGCCTGCTATGGCCTGACACGCTGTCCATTGGCCCGGATGGGGTATACGTAACCGCCAACCAGCTTCACCGTCAGGCCGCCTTCAATCAGGGCAGGGACCTGCGCCAGCCGCCTTACATGCTCTACCGCCTTGATATGGACGCCGAGCCGGTCGCGCCTGAAAACCGCTGATGCCCCGCTCCTGCCCCCTGCACCGGAACCTCCCGGCGCAGGGGGCAGGACAGCGACACTTACCGGTCAGATAGCTTCCGAGCGAACCAGATAATGCACGCTGAACAACCGATTTTGATCGTGCCACAACGCCCTTGATTCAAATCCGGCCTGCTCGGCCATGCTCAGAAAGCCTTCATCGGAATACTTCCACGAATTTTCCGTATGGATGCTCTCGCCTTCACGGAAGGGAATCCGGCGCCCACCAATCATCACCACCTGATTAAGCTGGCTGACCAGATGCATTTCGATGCGCGAATGTGCCTGGTTCAGAAAGGCGTGATGCGTAAAGCGCTCCGGGTCGATATCGCTGCCCAGCTCATTGGCATAGCGCGTCAGCAGGTTTCGATTGAACGCGGCAGTCACACCGGCGGCATCGTTGTAGGCCGCCTCCAGAATATCCGGGGACTTCATTCGGTCGATTCCGATCAACAGCCCGCCACCCTCAGTGAGCATGGAGCGTAGATTGATCAAAAACTGCAACGCCTCGGCGGGCTCGAAGTTACCGATACTGGAACCGGGGAAAAAGGCCACCGGATGGCCGGCCCCCTTCAGCGCCTCGGGCAATCGCAGCGGTGTGCTGTAATCCGCGCAGGAGGCATGCACATCAAGCCAGGGGTAGTCAGCTGCCAGCCGGCGGGTGCTTTCCAGCAGAAAGGCACGGGAGATATCCACCCCGAGGTAATGGTCCGGGCGGGTCGCCTCCAGCAGCGTGCGCACCTTGCGGCTCGCCCCGCTGCCCAGTTCGACCAGTGTCGCGCCCGGCCCGATGATGCGGGCAATGTCCTCGGCGTGATCCGTCAGAATCTCTTCTTCCGCACGTGTCAGATAGTACTCGGGCTGGCGACATATCCGGTCAAACAGCTCCGAGCCGTGATGATCATAAAAGTACTTGGGGGAGGCCCACTTGGGCGAGTCGGTCAGCCCGGCAATGGCGTCTTCCAGAAAGGTATTGCATGGATCAATCGTGTCCTGCTGATCGTGAAAGCACACTGCGGTTTCCATGGTACAACTCCTGCAAGAGGTCAAGGCACGCCGGAGGCGGGCCGGCAATTACGTCAGATCCCGCGCCAGCCTGAGACCTGAAAAGGCCCAGCGGGCATCGGGGGGAAAGAAGTTGCGGTAGCTGTCACGAACATGATGCTCAGGTGTCGCGCAGCAGCCACCGCGCAGAACCATCTGGCCGGACATGAACTTGCCGTTGTATTCACCAAGTGTTCCCGGCAGAGGGGCAAACCCCGGGTAGGGACGAAAGGCACTGGCTGTCCATTCCCAGACATCGCCGTACATCTGTACCAGGGCCTCATCACTTGCGGCAGCGGCTACCGGTTGATACTGCCCCTGTCCCTGAAAATGCCCGGCGACCGGATACTCCTGCGCGGCGATTTCCCATTCGGCTTCGACAGGCAGTCGGGCACCGGCCCAGCGGGCAAAGGCATCTGCTTCAAAGAAGCTGACATGGCATACCGGAGCGTCCGGGTCGACGGGCTTCAGCCCACCCAGCGTCATGTGGTGCCATACGCCGTCGTGACGCGACCAGTAAAGCGGTGCCGTCCAGCCATGGCTGCGACGAGCCGCCCAGCCATCGGATAGCCAGAGTTCAGTGCGCTCATAACCGCCATCGGCCATGAAGGCCATGTACTCGGCGTTGGTTACCGGACGGCGCGCCAGGGAAAAGGCCGCTTGATATACCCGGTGCCGTGGTGTTTCACAGTCGAAGGTAAAGCCGGTTTCCGGGTCACGCCCGATCTGGCGTACGCCTTCGGGAAAATCCACCCAGCCCTGAGGCCCGGCCGCATCAGCCGAGGGTCTGGCGGCGTCGCTACGGTAGACCGGATGCAGGGGATTCATACCCAGAATGTGCTTGATATCCATCACGAGCAGCTCCTGATGCTGCTGTTCATGATGCAGTCCCAGTTCGACCCGGTGCATGATCTCTTCCCGAGCGTCTGCCGGCGGTTCACTCAGAAGAGCGGTCATCGCCTGGTCGACGTGCGCACGAAAGGCATGCACCTCCGCCACGGTGGGACGTGACATGGTTCCCCTCAGTGCGCGGGGAAAGGGCGCACCGTGCGTTTCATAATAGGAATTGAACAGGTAATCGAAGGCCGGATCGATCGGGGTATACCCGGGCAGGAAAGGCTTGAGCAGGAAGGCTTCAAAAAACCAGCTGACATGGGCCAGATGCCATTTGGGCGGACTAACATCCGGCATGCTCTGAATCACATAATCTTCGCACGCCAGCGGTCGGCATATCGCCTCGGACGCCTCGCGCACCTGCCGATAGCGCGTCAGCCATGTGTCCACGCAGGGCGTTTCATCGGGAACAGACGTCCGTGAACCTGATTGCGACATCACTTCCTCCAGACCAGCATTTCATTTGCGCACCGTGACGCTGCACGACGCCATCCCTTCAGCGTAGCCAGGCCCGGAATTTTGGATGTAGTGTTTCGTAACCATCCCGGTGTCCTTCCACCAAAGAACAATCCCATGACGGCTCCGGGCGCCTCGCGGCAAGGAACCACATGCTAGAATGCGCCGGTCCCTTCGTTCATCGAGCTGTCATGTCTGCGTCAACATCACGGTCCATGCCCTCCTCACTGTGGCTGGTTGCCTTCGTACTGATTGCCCTTAATCTGCGGGCGCCGATTGTGGTCATCGGCCCCATCCTGGAACCCATCATGTCGACGTTGTCGATCGGTACCAGCACCGCCAGCCTGCTCACGACCCTGATGATTCTGTGCTTCGGCCTGCTTTCTCCGTTGGCACCGATGGTGGCCGGTCGACTGGGGCTCGACCGCGCGCTGGCCCTGGCGATGATCGCCGTGGCAGTAGGGGGGCTGTTTCGAAGCGTGCCCAGCATCAGCCTCATGATGGCGGGAACGATACTGGCGGGCTTTGGCATTGCCTGCGGCAACGTATTCATGCCAGGGCTGGTAAAGCGCGATAGACCGGAACGCATCGGACCAACCATGGGGATTTATACCGTCGTGCTGGGCATCGGCGCTACGCTGGGTTCCGGCACCGCGGTCATGTTGACCCATGCCTTCGGCACCTGGACGGCCCCGATCCGGCTGTGGGCCCTGCTCGCCCTGCCGGCCTTTGCCATCTGGGCGTGGTTTGGAAGCGCCAGACAAGGGCGTGACAACGCGGAAACACCGGTCCCGATTACCGCCCTGCTCAAAAGTCGAGTGGCCTGGACACTGACCTGCTTCATGGGACTGCAATCGCTGGGGTTTTATACGATGCAGACCTGGCTTGCCAAGGTCGTGATCGATGCCGGCGTCAGTGCTGACAGGGCCGCGCTGATGGTCTCCACCATCAATCTGGTCAGCATGCCGGTGAGCTACATCGTGGCCCGCACGGCCGCGCGCAGAGCGCGCCACAGCCTGTTCATTCTGATACTGACCGCCCTGATCGGCACAGCGCTGGCAGGCCTGCTGCTGGCCCCCACGGCACAGCCCCTGCTGTGGGCGGTACTGCTGGGCACCGGTCAGGGGGGCTGTTTTGCCATTGCCCTGACGCTGATCGTACTGCGGGTTCGTCATGCCGAGCATGCCGCAGCGCTGTCCGGCATGGCACAAAGTGTGGGCTATCTCATGGCGGCCTGCGGGCCGCTGCTGTTCGGCATGCTGCACAGCCTGACCGGCCGGTGGCAGGCATCGCTGGTCATGATGATCGTGTTCCTGATCGGGCAAAGCGTGGCGGGCGTTCTGATCGGTCGCCCTCACCTGGTGGAGGTCAAGGCATCAAGCCCAGCCGGTCGAGGCCGTAAATAGCCTCGTGGCCTGACCGACAGCGGACGCTCCCTGTTGCCCCGGCCCGCGTTCACCCGGGAGACACCACCATGAACACTATCACTCATGCCGCCTTCACCGGCGCGATGGTGCTGCTGATGGGATACCTGACCAGCAGCGTCATCCTCGATAATTTCTTCTTTTATGACTGGCCTCTGGCCCTGCGATGGCAGGTTGCCGGCCTGGGTCTGTGTGCCTGGTTCAGTACTACTGCCGTACTGGGCATCACCGCGCTTCGCCGCAGCAGATCAGGCCAGCGTCACTGAGATTCAGGCACTGGGAATGATCAGCGTATCGCCTGGCTGAATGGCCCGGCCACCGGCAAGGTGGTTGGCCTGCTTCAGCGTGCGAGTGCTGACGTCATGGCGTGCGGCAATCACTGACAGGGAATCCCCCGGGCGCACGGTATAGCGATTCCTTCCTCCGCCAGGCACCGGTTCGCCAGGATGCTCCTTCTGCCAGGCCAGCAGGGAGCCCATAGGTGGCAGGTGCGTGAAGTGATCCTCGATGCCATCGGCAATTGCACGCCCCATATTGTGCTGAAAACTGCTCGAAGCCAGCAGGCGCTCCCCCGCCGCATTCGACAGAAAATCGGTTTCCACCAGCAGGGACGGAATATCCGGTGAGCGCAGTACGGCGAAGTTGGCCTGCTCCACACTGGACTTGAAGATGCGGTTGACCTTGCCGATCTGTTTGAGCAGATCCCGACCGGCTGACAGCGAATCACTGATCTTGCTTTCAAGACTCAGATCCACCAGCGTCTGACGAATCTCCTTGCTGCGCCCCTTCAATGACAACGGCGTGCCGTTGCCTCCGACCATGCTCGAATGGTTTTCCCGTGCAGCCATCCAGCTGGCCATGGTAGACGATGCGCCGTGCGGCGACAGGGCAAAGACCATCGTACCCCGCGGCCTGGAAGAGCTGACCGTGTTGGCATGTATTGATACAAAAAAGTCGGCCTTGTGACGCCGGGCGATATCAACACGCTTTTCAAGCGGGATGAAGTAATCCCCGGTACGGGTCAGAAAGGCATCAAATCCCGGTGTGCGGTTCAGCGTCGCCACCACCTGGCGGGCAATTCCGAGCACTACCGTCTTTTCCTGCACACCATGGTCGCCATGGGCTCCCGGATCATGACCGCCGTGACCGGGGTCGATGGCCACCACGATATCGCGCACTCCCCCCGCAGCGGGTGTAGCCGGATGGGCTGGCGTGCTCGCCGACTGCTGATCGGCCAGGGTCCTGATCGGGTCGCTGGAGGTCAGGCTGACCCGGATATGCTCGCCACGCCCGGTGGATTCCGTATCAATTTCCGGTCGGCCGGGGGCGGCGTTCAGGTCAAAGACCATGCGAAGGTCACGTCCGTGGCGCGTACCGGAACGCACACCGTCTATCACCGTCCCATCGAAGGCACTGCTGGATGGCTCGGCCGTGCCCAGTGTCGTTCCTGGCAGGTCCAGTACCAGACGCTGGGGATTCTCAAGCGTAAACAGGGAGGGGTCAGTGGATGACGAAACCTGAAGATCCACCACCGTGGTGCCGTCACCGTGACGGACCTGAATCGACGACACCTCGCCTGCCAGAGCAGGCCCACAGACCAGCACCATCAGCCCCAGACACACAGTTAAACCACGACAAAGCAATGACATACCGAAATAATCTTGTTGAGCAACAAAGGGAGCAGAAAATACCATCGCCGTGTCCACCCGCCTAGGGGTGTCCTGTCAGCAAGGCGCACAACGCTGTGAGTAATTGTTGCGCGACCACGAAAAAGGGCTGCCCGAAGGCAGCCCTGAGTACAATAAAACGGGGTTAGAACTCGGTCCAGTCGTCGTCGTTGTCGACCGTTGCCACTGATCGTCTGGCGGGCTGGGCGGGCGTTTTGGCTACCGGGGCGCTGCTCGCCGGAGCCAGTGCGCGCGTTGCGGTCGGCTTTTTGGCAACAGGCCTGGACGGTGCTGCCGGCTGATGCGACCTGGAGGGGGCATCGGCCTTGACCGCCGGACGCTTCGGAGTCATGGGGCGGGTATTGTCCACCTTGAAGAAAGCCATCTGCTGAAGCAGTTCGCGGGCCTGATCTTCCAGTGACTGGCTGGCAGCAGTAGACTGCTCGACCAGGCTGGCATTTTGCTGTGTCACGCCATCCATCTGGGAGATGGCCGTATTGATCTGGTCGATCCCCTGCGCCTGCTCCTTGCTGGCAGTCGCGATTTCACTGACCAGGGTACGTACCTGACTGACGCCGCTGGAGATTTCATCCAGGCTTTGTCCAGCCGTCACCACCAGCGCCGAACCGGCTTCTACCCGCACCACACTCTGCTCGACCAACTGCTTGATTTCACGCGCGGCATCGGCACTGCGGCTGGCCAGTGTTCGTACTTCAGAGGCCACAACGGCAAACCCACGCCCCTGTTCACCGGCACGCGCGGCTTCAACGGCAGCATTCAGTGCCAGCAGGTTGGTCTGGAAGGCAATGGTATCGATCATGCCTACGATACCGGCGATCTGCTGGCTGGAGGCACTGATCTCGGACATCGCACCGACAGCTTCCTGCGCAACGCGACCGCCGTTCTCGGCCTTCTGACTCACTCCGTTGACCAGTTCATCAGCCCGCGTGGCATTATCGGCATTCTGGCGTACCGTGGTGGTGATCTCCTCCATAGAGGCCGCCGTTTCTTCAAGGCTTGCTGCCTGCTCCTGGGTACGACGGTTCAGGTCATTGTTGCCCTGACTGATTTCCGCCGACGACATGCTGACGGAATCAGCATTGAGCCGTACCGCGTTGACCACCTCGGCCAGCTTGAGCTTCATGCCCTGCAGGGCGCCCAGCATATCGCCGAATTCATCCTTGCAGGTCACATCGATATCCGCATCCAGCCGCCCTTCAGCGAGAGATTCGGCAAATTCACGCGCCTTGCTCAGCGGCATCATGATGCCGCGGATCAGCCAGAACGCCAGAGCGATCGCAAGACCAATGGCCAGCGCCATGGTGCCCATCAGCAGAGTGCTCATGAAGGCATAGTCGGACTGACCGGTTTCGAAATTTTCTGCTGCCGCGTCCACGTTGGAGTCGATGACCTGCTCCAGATCGGCAAGCACCAGACCGTAGTCGGCACGTACTTCATCACTGAGTACGCGCTCGGCCTCTGCAAACTGACCGGCAGCGGCCAGGTCCAGGGCGTGGTTAAAGTTGTTACGCAGGGTGGCAACATGCTGTTCATAGCTGTTTCGTGCGCCCTGCTCACGAGCATCAGGCACACTCGCCTTCTTGTATTTGGCCCAGTCGCCATCCACTTTCTGAACCTGGGCATCCACCTTGGCCCTTATGGCCGGGATCAGGGCGGGATCTTCGTTGATCAGGGCTGCATTAAGCTGAATACGGTTCATCAGGATGCCGTTGTTTACCACGCCAAGCATCTGAATGGGGATAAGGTTATTGGTATAGGTGTCACGCAGATCTTCCTGCCCCTGCCGGGAAGAGTAGATACCCAGGGCTCCCACCCCCACCAGCAGGGCGACACACAAGCCCAGACTGGCAGCCAGGCGTAACTTGACGCTTCGATTCAGAAACATGAGACGGTCTCTCCGAATTCAGGCACTCGAGGGATTTTCAAGCGCTCGGGCACGCTGCAGTGATAATGGGTGATGTAGCCACCGCACGATCCAGTGCCTGGCTTACTCTCTGGGAGTTACGGCTCAGCGCGCAAAAACTGGAGCAGTAATTGCTAAAGAACCTGTCAGGATGTCAGTGCCCATCTGCCAGTGCCTGTCGTCATGGCCCGGAGCCCCCGTGGCAAGCGGCTCGTGACTGTTGTCGATAGCGTATTCAAGTGAAAAATGCCCTCGGTGATAGCAAGGATTATCTCGCTGCCACCGGAGTTCAGGCACATACTTCAGCGCATCGAAGGGATTGCCTGAAAAGAAACCTGACAGGATGTCGGGTGACATGGATGTTTTACACAGGACGTGTGTCTTATCTTACGGCCCGGTTGGCAGGTTCGCTCTCAGTGCACCTGCCAACCGGGCCGTTTTTATGTCGGTGAAAGGAACTCCCTGGACACATCATGCGAATTCTTGTCGTTATGTAACCCCTTGCTGCAGGTTAAGGGGATCAGGCCATGGCGACGGGTATGGTGTCATTTCGCATGGATGCGCGGTGCCGGGAGAGCAACCGGATATTGCTTTATTTCGGCACCACTTCCTGCTTCCCCCGCCCGCATCACACTACCGTGCGGTACCTTCAAACAGTGGATTGCGCTGCGCGCCATATGTCCATAAACTTGGACACATGGACTCAAATGATGCCGTACCTCTGTTTGCCGCGCTGGCCCAGCCCACACGACTGGCTGCGTTTCGATTGCTGGTCACTCACCTGCCGGCAGGCTTGCCCGCAGGGGATATCGCCCGCCGACTGGATGTTCCACATAACACCATGTCCTCTCACCTGGCGGTGCTTGAGCGGGCAGGACTGGTCTCCAGCCAGCGCCAGAGCCGCCTGATGATCTATCAGGCCCGGCTGGAGCGCGTGAATGACATGATCGACTTTCTGGCCCGCGACTGCTGTGGCGGCCATCCGGACCTGTGCCAGCCCGCAGGCAGCCTATCTTCTACCCACACGGGAGACACCCATGATCAGCCGGATCTATCACAACCCTGACTGCGGGACGTCCCGCAATACACTGGCCATCATGCACGCCTCGCAGCAGGCACCGCAGGTCATAGAATACATGACGACCCCGCCCGACCGTCCCACGCTGGTTCGGTTACTGGCCGACATGAACATGGCGCCTCGCGAGCTGTTGCGCCAAAAGGAATCGGTTTATACCACTCTGGGGCTGGATGATCCGATGCTCTCCGATGAACATCTGATTGATGCCATGCTGGCGAATCCCGTGCTGATCAACCGCCCCATCGTGGTGACCCCCCGCGGCACCCGATTGTGTCGCCCCTCCGAGGCCGTCATGCCCCTGCTGGATACCCCGGTGACCTCCTTTACCAAGGAAGATGGCGACACGATTGTCTTTCCTTCAGCGCCCTGACAGGCATTGATCACGCACCACATCGGGAAGAATGCGGCATGACAGCTTTCATTATTTTCATCATCACATTGACGCTGGTGATCTGGCAGCCCAGGGGGCTGGGTATTGGCTGGAGCGCCGCCGGAGGCGCGCTGGCAGCACTGGCCATGGGCGTGGTGACCCCCGGAGATGTTGAAACGGTCTGGCATATCGTGTGGGACGCCACCTTCACGTTTGTGGCGCTGATCATCCTGTCACTGATTCTGGATGAAGCAGGATTCTTCGCCTGGGCGGCCCTGCATGTCACGCGCTGGGGCCGCGGTAACGGCCACGCCCTGTTTCTCCTGATCATTGTACTGGGAGCGGTCATTGCAGCGTTTTTTGCCAATGATGGCGCGGCGCTGCTGCTGACACCGATTGTGCTGGCCATCCTGACCCGGTTGAACGTATCACCGGCCGCCTCGTTCGCGTTCATCATTGCCACCGGGTTCGTGGCCGACACCACCAGCCTGCCGCTGGTCATCTCCAACCTGGTCAATATTGTCAGCGCCAACTTCTTTGACGTGTCCTTCACTCGATACGCTCTGGTGATGGTACCGGTTAATCTGGTCTCGCTTGCCGCTACCCTGCTGGTGCTCTGGTGCTTTTTCAGGCGTGCCCTGCCAGGCCGCTACTCGCTGGAAACCCTTGAGCGTCCGGCCTCTGCCCTGCGGGACCGGGCCGTATTCTTCGCCGCGTTTCCACTTCTGGGACTGCTGATCGCGGCCCTGTTTCTGACAGCACACCAGCAGTGGCCGGTCAGTGTCCTGATGGTGCCGGCGGCTCTGATACTGCTGGCCATCGCCGGCCGGGTGGGGGTTCGCGCAGCACCGGTCATTTCGGTTCGCCAGGTGCTGATTTCGGCTCCCTGGCAGATCGTGCTTTTTTCGATGGGAATGTATCTCGTGGTGTACGGCCTGGGGCAGGCATGGCTGACGGAATATGCCGCCATGGCCCTGACCTGGCTTGGCAGCCATGGTCCGGCAGTCGCCACTCTGGGTACCGGTATCGCCGCGGCGCTTCAGGCGTCGATTGTCAATAACATGCCATCGACCCTGATCGGGGCGCTGGCCATAGATCAGGCCCAGGTATCGTCACTGACGCGTGAACTGATGGTCTATGCCAATGTAATCGGCAACGACCTGGGGCCCAAACTGACACCGATCGGCAGTCTGGCCACTCTGCTGTGGCTGCATGTGCTCAGCGGCAAGGGGCACCACATCGGCTGGGGACAGTACATGAAGACAGGGCTGATTCTGACACCGCTGGTGCTATTGTCTTCCCTTCTGGCGCTGCTGGGCTGGGTATGGCTGCTTCATCATTGACGAAGGCCCGGCACGGCTGTCGGCGTGAATGACGCCGCGTTCATCGACAGGACGGCTGCATCGACATGGGATCGACCGGACGGCCAAAGTAGAATCCCTGTAGATGGGAGCATCCTTCACGCTCCAGTACGCCGGCCTGTTCAAGGTCCTCGACACCTTCAGCAGTGATCTTGATGCCCAGGCTGGCCCCCAGACTGGCAATGGCCTTGATGATGGCCCGGGCCTGCTGGCTGCTGCATATTTCGTTGACGAAGCTACGATCAATCTTGATCCGATCGAAGGCAAAGGAACGCAGGTAATGAAGCGATGAGTAACCGGTACCGAAATCATCCAGCGCAATACTGACGCCGAGATCCTTCAGGGCTCTCAATGTATGAATATTGCGCTGACTGGTATCCAGCAAAATGGACTCGGTAATTTCAAGCTCAAGTCGTGAAGGCTCAAGTCCGGACAGGGCAAGTGCCTTGCGCACCTGCTCCACGAGAGTAGAGCGCTCGAACTGCACCGGGGACAGGTTGACGGCCACCGTTAGATGACCAGGCCATGTGGCCGCTTCCCGACAGGCCTCCTGCAGAACCCACTCCCCGATGTCATGAATCGCCCCGATACGCTCGGCCACAGGAATGAATTCCATCGGTGAGACCATGCCACGCTCTGGATGTCGCCAGCGAAGCAGGGCTTCCTGACCCGATGCCGCATGGTTGCCGGCCTGCATCACCGGCTGGTAGTACAGCACCAGCTCCTCTCGCATCAATGCCTGGCGAAGCTCGGTTTCCATGCCCAGTCGCTCGCAGGCAGCGTCGTGAAGCTCCGGCGTAAAGCAGGCCCAGCGCCCACGGCCACCGCGCTTGGCCTCGTACATGGCCATGTCGGCTGCCTTCATCAGTTCTTCTGACGTATCGATCAGCTCGGAGGTAATGGCCACGCCGATACTCAGGCCGATCTGAAGGGAATGATGATCGATTTCAATGCCTCGCTGGCACTCGGCCAACAGGGTTTCGGCCCGCTTTACCAGATCACCCATGCACCGACAGTTCGGCACGATCAGGGCAAATTCATCACCACCAAGCCGCGCCAGTATTTCATGAGGCGTCAGGGCACTACTCAGACTTGAGGCCAGCTCGGCCAGCACGGCATCGCCGATGTGATGCCCCAGTACATCATTGATGTCCTTGAAGTTATCCAGATCCACCATCAGCACGCCCGTCGGCATCTGTCGCAGGCTTCCGGGTTTCAGTGCCTCATCAAGGTAGTGAAGAAATCGGGCCCGGTTGGGCAGGCCGGTCAGCACATCATGGTGTGCCATGAAATTGATATTGGCCTGGTGCTCGTGAATTTCGGTGACGTTCTCGATCAGGTACAACAGATAGTCGCTGTCATCGGCCTCCTGATGGATCGACAGCACCTTGCACTTGAGGTGCTGTACCCCGTGGGCTCCGTGATGTAAAAGCAGGGTTTCCTCGGAGGCACCGATGTCTGCGACACGTCTGGCCTGCGGAGCAAGCCGCATGATCAGCTCGCCCACGGAAGGAAGGGTGTCATCTTCAACCCGGTGCCCTTGCATACTGTCGAGTACGATATCGCCGGTGGCCAGGCTCTGCACCAGCACATGCATCGGAATATTGGTAATCACGGCCTGAAGAAAGGTCGATAGTTCGGCAAGCTCAAGGTTGCGGCGTGCGGTATCTTCATGTGCCAGGGCCAGCGCCCTTTCACGATGTCGACGCTCGGTGATATCACGGGTTATCTTGGCAAATCCGATCAGAAGGCCGTTATCGTCATACACCGCATCAATGACGACGCTGGCACAGAACGGCTCTCCATCGTGGCGCAGCCGCCATCCTTCTTCCTCGAAACGGCCATGACGCCGTGCATGCACCAGATTTTCATGGGGCTGGTTTCTTTTACGATCCTGCTCGGAATAGAAGATACTGAAATGGCGGCCAATGATGTCTTCCGGCGTATACCCCTTGATGCGACAGGCGCCGGTATTCCAGTTCATCACATGCCCTTCCGGGTCGAGAAGGTAAATGGCGTAGTCAACAATGTTGTTGACCAACTGCTTGTAGATACCGTCGTCACTGTTATTCATGGCGTACCATCTGTTTTCGTCTCGGGGCGATACATTACTTTTCTGCCTGCTCTTTCGAGTATCGACCACTGCTTGAATGTATTAAGTGTCAAGTAGCCCGCAAATCACGATATGAAGATATATCGCAGCGCGCCGATAAGGCTTTCATGGCTGGCTCAGGTGACCTCACACATGCGTACATTCAAACTTTCCACTCCGTTTCGCGGGCTTCCCTGGGCTGCTGCAGCCGTGATCATGGTGGCCACTCTCATGCTGGAGCACTGGTACGAACAGCAGCGTGATCAATACGCCCAGCAGGCCTTTACGGCCATTGCTCAAGACACGACCAACAACATCAAAAGACGCATGCATGATCACGAGCTGATTCTCAGGGGCGGCGCGGGGCTGTGGGATGCCAGCAACGAGGTCAGCCGAAAGGAATGGCGTCAGTATTTTGATCGCCTGTCGCTCGATGAGCATTACCCGGGGATACTCGGGTTCGGCTATAGCCGGATTCTGACGCCAGAGCAGGTTCCTGACTTTGAACGCCAGGTACAGGAAGAAGGATTCAGCAGCTTCAAGGTGCACCCGCCCGGCAATCGGACGCTTTACAGCTCCATTCTCTACCTGGAACCATTTTCGGGCCGTAACCTCTCCGCGTTCGGCTACGACATGTATTCTCAAAAGACCCGCCGGGCAGCGATGGAGCGGGCTGTTGATCTCAATGAAACCGCCATGTCGGCCCGGGTAACGCTCGTGCAGGAAACCGATGACGAGGAAATACAGGCCGGCATGCTGATCTATGTCCCGGTCTACAAGGAAGGATTACCCGTTGCTACCCGGGAAGAGCGCTGGGAAGCGCTGAAAGGCTTTGTTTACAGCCCATACCGGATGGGTGATCTGATGAAAGGTGTAGGCTATGGCGATGTCGGCTTCAAGGTATTTGACGGTAACAAGCCGGACCGTAACAAGCTGATGTATGCCTCATTCGGAAGCGAAGATTTTGATGGCAAAACCGCTCGCTTTCATAGCGTTGTGACGATGTCCTTTTTCGGCCGCGACTGGACCCTGTGCTATTTCAGCCGGCCTCGTTTCGAAAACAAGTATGCCTCTCAGGCTGAGGAATTGATTCTGCCCGCCGGTATGGCACTGGCCCTGCTGGCCTTTATTCTGGTTCATGTCCTGATCAATCGGCAGCAAAAGGCAGAACAGCTGGCCAGGCGCATGACCCGAACCATTCGTCACAACGAACGAGAGCTGCAGGAGGTCAAGGACCGTCAGGCCCGAGTACTGGCCGGCAGCAGCGATGGCTGGTGGGAGCATAACCTGGAAGAGGACAGCGTCTATTTTTCCGAGCGCTGGTGGTCGCTTCTTGGCTACGAAAACGACATGCCGGAGGATTCGACCATGACGCTTGAAGCCCTGATGCATCCGAATGATCGTGCCAGGACCATGGCTTTTTTCAAGGCGCTGCTGTCCTCTGACGAGATTGACTTCAGCACCGAATTTAGACTTCAGCACAAGGATGGTCATTACACGCCGTTCCTCTCCCGGGGGATGGTCCAGCGCGACCATAACGGCAAGGCCATTCGCATCAGTGGGGCCAATACCGATCTGACCGAACGAAACCGGGTTGACGAGATGAAGCGCGGGTTTGTCTCCACCGTGAGCCATGAACTTCGCACGCCATTGACCTCGATTGCCGGGTCGCTGACGCTGATCGACAGTGGCGCCCTGGGCGAAATACCTGACCCGATGAAACCCATGTTCGAGGTGGCCCGCCTCAACAGTGAACGGCTGACCCTATTGATCAATGATCTGCTGGACATGGACAAGCTGCTGGCGGGCAAGATGACACTGGAACTGGCCGAATATGCTCTGGACAGCCTGGTGGACGAAAGCCTCAAGGCCAATCTGGGCTATGCTGAAAAATTCAGTATTCAGCTGGCCGCAGACCGGATTGATCCGGTACGGATCAATGTGGATGCCCTGCGATTTCAGCAGATCATCTCCAACTTCATCTCCAATGCCATCAAGTTTTCCCCTGCCGGAGAGCAGGTGCGGGTGCACTCGCACGTCGACAGTAATCAGGTCACGGTGTCCATTACCGACCGCGGCCCGGGCATTCCTGAAGAGTTTCAGGAACGGATTTTCCAGAAGTTCTCTCAGGCCGACACCTCGGATACCCGTACCAAGGGCGGCACCGGGCTGGGGCTGGCCATCGCCCGCGAGCTGGCAGAGCACATGAATGCCACTGTCGGGTTCGATACAGTCCAGGGCGAAGGCTCGACCTTCTGGATCAAGCTGCCCTGCACACCGGCACCGGCGCAGGCATAAGGCGCGCCACGCCGCTTACCTGGTTTGCAACACGGCAGTCGTCTACTACCTTTGTCGAACAGGGCGTCAGGAAGATGCCCTTTTACCGACATCAGGGAGCAGAACATGACCCGACTTGCACACCGTATTACCGTGATTACCGGTGCCGCGACCGGTATCGGACAGGCCACCGCCCACCTTTTTGCCGAACATGGCGCTACCGTCATATGCGCCGACAGGAACATCGATACGCTGAAGGCCACTGTTGAAGCCATCCAGGATGCCGGCGGCCAGGCACAGGCCCATGAGCTGGACGTATCCAGTGAGGACGCAGTAAAGGCCTTTGCCGACGCCGTTCGACGCGAGCATGGCCACATCGATGTGCTGTTCAACAATGCCGGCATTGATCAGGAAGGCGGTAAATTGCATGAATACCCTACCGAGCTGTTTGACCAGATCATCAGCGTGGATCTTCGTGGCACCTTTCTGGTCAGCAAATACCTGATCCCTCTGATGCTGGACAACGGCGGCTCGATCATCAATGTTTCGTCCATGTCCGGACTGGCTGCCGATCTGGACCGTTCCGGCTACAACGCAGCCAAGGGAGGCATTACCAACCTGACCAAAGCCATGGCGATCGATTACGGCCGCCACCGCATTCGCGTCAATGGTATTGCTCCCGGCACGATCGAAACGCCGCTGGTCGATAGCCTGGCCGGCGAGCCGGATGATGACGATGGCAAGAAGTTTCGCGATGCCCAGACCTGGGTCACCCCGCTGGGCCGGCTCGGCAAGCCCCGCGAAATGGCCTCTGTCGCACTGTTTCTTGCCAGTGACGATTCAAGCTTTGTGACCGGTGAGACCATCCTCGCCGATGGCGGCGTGATGGCATATACCTGGCCTGGCAAGATGCTGTTTGAAGCGGGCTGGAAGGAATCCGCTGAATAAGTCTGCTGCCTGAATTATTGCGACAGACCAGAAACGGGCGGTACCGGTCTCGGGCCCGTACTGCCCGTCTGCATGTGCCAGCGCCCTGTATCCACGAATGGATGCCAAGCAGGCATCGCGCCAGTGACGGCAGACTGGCTGGCGAACGAATGCGACTATCGTCTAAAATCGACACCTTGTATATTCCGACGGCGCCATCGACATGCCCTGCCGGCTTGCGTCGCCGAACTACCCCCGCCCTGCTCACCCTTGCCTGATACGCGGTCACTGACTGCACTGCGGGTAGAGCCTGTCACATACGCCTGAGGTTTCATGACCCGTCACACACACCCTCTGCTCGTTTTGCTGGCGCTTGCCACCGGCGGCTTCGCCATCGGCACGACCGAGTTCGCCACCATGAGCCTGCTGCCCTTCATTCAAAGCGACATGGCCATTTCACCCTCCACGGCCAGCCACGTCATCAGCGTTTATGCACTCGGCGTGGTCATCGGCGCGCCGGTCATTACAGTGCTGGCTGCCAGGATCGATCGCAAATGGCTGCTTCTGGCGCTGATGGGGCTGTTTGCGATCGGTAATGGCCTGAGCGCCGTCGCGTCGGACTATGGCTCACTGATTCTGTTTCGCTTCATCAGCGGCCTGCCTCACGGCGCCTATTTTGGCCTGGCCGCGCTGATGGCGGCATCGGTCGTTTCAAGCGGCAAGCGCACCCGGGCAGTCGGCATGATGATGATGGGACTGACGGTCGCCACCATTGTCGGGGTGCCACTCGCCACCTGGCTTGGCAACGTGTTCGGCTGGCGTTTCGGCTTCTGGCTGGTCACCGCACTGGCCCTGCTGACGGTAGTGATGATCGCCCTGTTTGCCCCGAAAACCGGGGTAGCCACGGCGCAAAGTGCCAAAAGCGAACTGCGCGCCCTCAGCAACAGTGCGGTGCTGTTGACGCTCGCCATTGGTGCCATCGGCTTTGGCGGCATGTTCGCGGTATACACCTATCTGACCGCCACACTTGACCACGTCACCCATATGTCAGCGCATGCCATGCCGCTGATTCTCGCCATATTCGGGCTTGGCATGACGGTGGGCAACGTGATCCTGCCCCGCTTCGCCGACCGCTCCCTGATGCCGACGGCAGGCGGGCTACTGCTCTGGAGCGCGGCAGCACTGGCAGCGTTCCCGCTGGTTGCGGATAACCCGGTGCTGATTGCAATCGATGTGTTCTGCATCGGCATGAGCGGTGCGCTCGGCACCATTTTGCAGACGCGCCTGATGGATGTGGCGGGCGAGGCACAAAATCTGGCTGCCGCGCTCAATCACGTCGCCTTCAACATGGCCAACGCCCTCGGGCCGTGGCTTGCAGGCCTTGCCCTGGCCTTCGGCTTCGGCTACCGCTCGACTGGCGTGGTCGGCTGTTGCCTGGCCTTGGGCGGCCTCGCGATCTGGGCAGTGGCTCGCCGGCAGGAAAAACGCCAGCGCCACGCCGCCGCGTGATCGTTCAAGCGCGCCTCAGGCCAAAAAAACCGGGGCCGCCTGAAAAGGCGGCCCCGGTGTTAGATTGAAGCCTCAAAAAATGCGATTAGCATGCGTCATCGCTCGGAAGCAGCAAGACGAGCGCCAAGAGCGACCAAAACGCCCCCCATGGTGCGATCAAGCCATAAACCCACAGCAGGATGTCGACGAAAATAAACCGACAATCTGGCTCCGAGATAAACCAGGGGCAGTTCGACCAGCCCCGCTACCGCGATGATCAGCACGCCGTGAAGAAAAAGCTGGGCCGCAATCGGACCCGCGCCGTGCACCACAAACTGGGGAAGAAACGCCAGAAAGAACACCGCCACCTTGGGGTTCATCACGGATACCAATAGCCCTTGGCGCCAGATTTTTCCTTGAGAAAGGGCGCAATGCGCTGCTTCGGCTGTAAAGGGGGACGATTTGGAGCACAGTGACTGAAGCCCTAACCAAATCAGATATGCCGCCCCCGCCCATTTTACGACAGCGAATGCGGTCGCAGAACTTGCCAGCACGGCCGAGAGACCCAATGCCGCCATCAGCGCATGAACGAATGCCCCGCTCCAAATACCAAACATCGCCGCCAATCCCGCTGACTTTCCGCCTTTCGCAGTTTGGCCGAGGATAAAGGCCATATCAGGACCCGGAGAAATGTTGAGCAATAGGGCTGCCGAAAAAAACGTCGTCCAGTGCATCAATGAGTAGTCGAACATCACATCCTCTCGCCTTGGTTTTGTTGTTATAAGAAGGCTGCATTTGGCCCGCCTTTTCTCTGTTTCAGTGCGCTTCTTCCCAGTTTGCGCCACTCTCGGCATCCACCACCAGGGGCACGCTCAGCTCACCGGCACACGCCATCCGCTCACTGATGTCGGTCTTGAAGGCCTCGACCTGTTCGGTTTTCACTTCAAACACCAGTTCATCGTGCACCTGCATCACCATCCAGGCATCGAAGGCGCCTCCCGCCAGCCATGCATCAACGTCAATCATGGCACGCTTGATGATATCGGCCGCGGTTCCCTGCATCGGGGCATTGATGGCAGTACGCTCTGCCGCCTGGCGACGACCATGATTACGCGAGGCAATATCGGGGACATACAGGCGCCGGCCAAAGACGGTTTCGACATAACCGTTTTCAGCAGCATCGGCCCGCGTGCGCTCCATGAAGGAGGCAACGCCCGGGTAGCGGTCAAAATAGCGCTCGATGTAGGTCTGGGCCTGATTGCGTTCGATGTTGAGCTGGCGTCCCAGCCCCCAGGCGCTCATGCCGTAAATCAGCCCGAAGTTGATGGCCTTGGCACTGCGACGCTGATCCACGCTCACCTTGTCCACCGCCACATTGAACACTTCGGCGGCCGTGGCGCTGTGGATATCCAGGTTGTTGGCAAATGCCTCGAGCAGCCCCTTGTCGCCCGACAGGTGCGCCATGATGCGAAGCTCGATCTGCGAATAGTCTGCCGCAACGATCGAATAGCCCTCGCGGGCGATAAACGCGGTACGAATCCTGCGACCTTCCTCGGTACGCACCGGAATGTTCTGCAGGTTCGGGTCGCTCGAGGACAGCCGGCCGGTGGCGGTCACGGCCTGATGGTAGCTCGTGTGAATGCGGCCGCTTTCGGCGTTGACCAGCTGCGGCAGCTTGTCGGTATAGGTCGAACGCAGCTTCGAAAGGCCGCGATGCTCCATGATCACTTTCGGCAACGGGTAATCCAGCGCCAGCTCTTCCAGTACCGCCTCGGCGGTTGACGGCGCGCCCTTGGGGGTCTTCTTGATGACCGGAATCTTCTGCTCATTGAACAGGATTTCACCGAGTTGCTTGGGCGAACCGAGGTTGAACTCCCGACCGGCCATCTCGAAGGCGTCCTTCTCCAGTGCCGTGATCCGCTCTCCCAGCGTGCGGCTCTGCTCGCCGAGTTTTTGGGTGTCGATCAGAACACCGGTGCGCTCCATTCGGGTCAGTACCGGAATCAGCGGACGCTCCAGCGCGTCCAGCACATCAGCCAGCCGACCGGCCTGTTCTACCCGGGGCCTCAGAATGTCATGCAGCCGCAGCGTGACATCCACATCCTCGCAGGCGTAGGGCATTGCCTGCTCAAGGGCAATCTGATTGAACGTCAACTGTTTCACGCCCTTGCCGGCAATCGCCTCGAAACTGATCGTTTCATGGCCCAGATACTGGCGGGCCAGGTCGTCCATATTGTGGCGAATGACCGTGGAATTGAGCACATAGGACTCGAGCATGGTGTCGACCAAAGGGCCCCTGACGGCAATGTCATAACGCGCCAGCACTTCAATATCGTACTTCAGGTTCTGCCCGATCTTGGTGATGGCCTCGCTGGTCAAAAACGGGGTCAGGTCATTCAATACCCGGGTACGATCGAGCTGGGCCGGTGCATCCAGATAATCATGCGCGACCGGTACGTAGACTGCCTCGCCCGGCGCCAGCGCCATGCCAATACCAACGATCTCGGCCTCCATGTAGTTGAGGCTGGTGGTTTCCAGATCAAAACAGAAGGCATCCGCGGCCTGCAGTCGCTCAAGCCAGACCTGCCAGTCGGCCTCGTCAAGGAGGGCGCGATAGTCCTGCTCGGCCAGGTCGAACCCGGTCTGACGCTCGGGTTCAGGATCGGCAGCCGGTGCGGGCTCCGACGCAGCAGGCGCATGCTCCGTGCCATCGTCCGCCAGCTCATTGAGCCAGCCCTTGAATTCAAGCCGTGTATACAGCGTTCGCAGAGCGGCGTTGTCCGGCGCAGGCGGCGTCAGGTCCGTCAGGCCCACCGGCAGATCGCAATCGACCTTGATGGTGGCGAGCTGATAGGACAGGAAGGCCTGATCACGGTGCTCGGTCAGCTTTTTCGGCAGGGTCTTCGCCCCTCGGAACCCAAGGGTAGTCACCTTGTCCAGGTCACCATAAATGGTGTCCAGCCCGCCATTCATGCCGGTCAGCAGTGACAGGGCCGTTTTCTGCCCGACCCCCGGTACGCCCGGGATGTTGTCGACGCTATCGCCCATCAATGCCAGATAATCAATGATCAGCCGTGGCGGAATACCGAACTTTTCCTCGACACCAGCCTCGTCCAGAAGCTCGTTTTTCATGGTATTGACCAGCGTGACGTGGGGGCTGACCAGTTGAGCCATGTCCTTGTCACCGGTGGAAATCACCACATCATGGCCATCACGGGTGGCCTCGAAGGCCAGCGTGCCGATCACGTCATCGGCCTCCACCCCCTCAATGCACAACAGCGGCAGGCCAAGGGCGCGCACGCACTCGTGCAGGGGCTCGACCTGTGGGCGCAGATCATCCGGCATCGGCGGGCGATGCGCCTTGTACTCGGGATAGATCTCATCGCGGAAGGTCTTGCCCTTGGCGTCGAACACCACCGCCATCGGGCTTTCCGGGTACTGGCGGATCAGGCTTTTGAGCATCGATACCACCCCGCGGACCGCCCCGGTCGGGGTGCCGTCAGCAGCCGTCAGCGGCGGCAGGGCATGAAAGGCGCGGTACAGGTAGGAGGAACCGTCGACGAGGACGATCGGAATAGCGGCCATGGGAGCTCCCGTCGGCGAACAATCGGAAAACCCCCATGATACGGAACCGCCGGGACCCTGTCAGGCTGCAGGCGTCAATTGCGCCAACAGGGCATCCCAGAAGGCAATACGGCTGTCGACGGCATCAATGGCTGCCTGCATGGCCTGCTGCTGCATGTCGACATCATCGCCGACCAGCTCGGCCAGCATTTTTTCTGCCGCGGGCCCGTGGTTGTCGGCATCAAGCTCGATATGGCGCTTGAGGTAGTACACAAAGGTCGGCACGTCCTCGTTGTCTACCTGCCAGGCCGACAGTAACCGGGAGAACATCTCGGGAATGATGTCTTCCCGACCATGCAGGAAGTACGCTGCGACGACATGAACCGGCGCATTCATCGCCACATCAAGCGTATTGCCGACAAAGTCGATGACTGCTGGCGGCGTGTCCATCGCCCGCATTACCCCGATCGGATCCTGCCCTTCGCGCACCTCGCTGATGAACCGCTCGATCGGAGCCACGTCAGCGTGCACTTCCTCCATGGCCTTGACGTACAACTCGAAATGACTGCTGTGGCCGCCGGTGCGATTCCGATCGGTTTCCTCACCGGTCACGATCTCGTTGATGAGATGCGCAGCATCCGGATAGCGGGGCGGCACCCACGGCAGACGGGTGCAGGTCAGTTCATTCTGCAGTCGCTTGGCCAGCGTCATGAAGTCCCATACTGCGAATACATGCCACTGCATCAGCTCCCTGAGCTGATCCTGGTGCGTCAGGGCGTTGAAGACCGGATGGTGGAACAGAACCTGCTTGCGCGCGTCGAGGTGTTGTACTGTCGTCACGTGTGCGACTCCTTCAATAGTATAAAATGCGACCTTTCAATGGCCCGAATATCTACGCTGACGTGTAACATATGACAACGGGTCGATAACAAAACCTTATCACGGCCGAAAAATACACCTAATAAAGAATTATTTTATACTTGCTCTTGCGGCCCCTTCAGGACCAACGTCATGAACTACTCCAGCATACTCCTTGTTGCACTGCTTTTTCTGACCGGTACAACCACGGCACTGGCAAAGGATCCTTCTGCACCGCAGGAATATCGTGATAACGGCGCGCTTTACGCGGTTGCCGTCACGACGGAAGACGGCACGCGCCAGATACTTGTGGATACCACCGGCGACGGCAACTTTACCCCCTACACCGGCAGCGAGCCCGTCCCGCCACCGGAGTGGACAAGCACCAGATAGCCGCTCATCGCACATCGGAAAGCATATTCTCACCGTGGCAAGCCGCTTGATCCACGGGGTAGAATAGCCCGGCGTTCACGCTCCTCCGTACTGTATGGGAGGTGCCATTTCACAATCGGCGAGACATCATGGCGGTTTTTACACCCTTGCAGTACGACCAGGTCAGCGATTTTCTGACGCGTTACAGCGTTGGTGAACTGACCCGACTGGACGAAGTGGCCAGCGGTACCGAAAACTCCACTTTTTTTGTCACCACCGACCGTCAGGCGATGGTACTGACCCTGTTTGAACAGGGCGATCAACAGGAACTGCCTTTTTTTGTCGAACTGCTGGACTTTCTGGCCGTTCGGGAGCTGCCGATACCGGGGCCGATCCATGATCGGGAAGGCATCGCCCTGCAGCGCCTGGCAGACCGGCCAGCCCTGCTCTTTCCCCGGCTGCCGGGCCGCCATCCGGATACCGCAACCCTTGCCCAGTGCCGCGCCATTGGCGACACCCTGGGCAGAATGCACGACGCCTCACGCCATTTTAAGGGCAAGCGCCCCAACCCCAGGGACCTTCGATGGATCAGCGCCACCTACCCACGGGTGATGGGGTATCTGAATGCTGAAGATCAGGCCCTGATGCGCGATGAAATCGATGCCTACCGCTCCACTCTGAGCCTTGATGCCGGTCTTCCACAGGGTGCCCTGCATGGCGATCTGTTTCGTGACAACACCCTGTTCGAAGGTGACCGGCTGGGCGGGCTGATCGATTTCTATAACGGCTGCACCGGTGACCTGATCTTCGATCTCGCCATCGTGATCAACGACTGGTGTTCCAATGATGATGGCAGTCTGGACGAACAGCGCTATGACGCCATCATGAAGGCCTACCAGGAGGCACGCCCCTTTGAGGCCGCCGAACACACTCACTGGCCGATGATGCTGCGCATGACGGCACTGAGGTACTGGCTGTCCCGGCTGCTGGTCGTCTATGTCGATGCACCTGCCCATGCCCTGACACCCAAGGACCCCGCGCAGTACCGGGCAATCCTGAAATCACGCAGCCGCATGACACCGCCTCCGCTGGTCTGACCGGCCTGGCGTTATACTGCCGAGAGGCAGGGTGATAAGGAAGTGTTAAGCTGCCAACAGTAACGTCAGTACAGTGCCATGTCGTGACAGTCATGCCATGGCGCCTCCATCTGCCCTGCTTATTGGATATTCGCATGACTACCACCCCGCCCGATGTCTCTGTCCTGATCCCGGCCAAAAACGAATCCGGTAACCTTGCTGCCCTGCTGGACGCTGTTGAACAGGCGCTGGCAGGCCATGCGTTCGAAGTCATCGTGGTCGACGATGGCTCGACCGACGATACCTGGCCCATGCTGATGCGCTATCAGGCCGACCACGCCTGGCTGCGCCCGCTACATCACGCCCGGAGTGCCGGTCAAAGCACCTCGGTATGGCAGGCGGCCTGGGCCGCCAAAGGCACCTGGCTTGCCACCCTGGACGGAGACGGCCAGAACGACCCGGCCGACCTGCCGGCCATGCTGGATATCATCAAGGCACGCTCCCTGGCGCTACTGGCCGGTCACCGGACCCATCGTCAGGATGACCAGATCAAGTTGCTGTCCTCGCGCATTGCCAATGCCGTACGCAGCTGGCTGCTCAAGGATGAAACGCCCGATACCGGCTGTGGCATCAAGGTAATGCAGCGCGACGCCTTCCTGCGCCTGCCCTACTTCAACCACATGCACCGTTTTCTGCCGGCGCTGATGCGCGCTCAGGGGCATGACATCGACTCTCACCCGGTACGCCATCACCCCCGCGGCGCTGGTGCCTCCAACTATGGCACGCTGGACAGACTGCGCGCCGGCCTGCTGGATCTGCTGGGCGTGGCCTGGCTTGTTCATCGCAGCCGCCTGCCGGCCCCGCTGGAACAGCATGTTCATCAACGCACCGAAAGCACCGCGGAATCAGGCCATCAGCCACCCCCGCCGCACACCCGGGTGCCCTCATGAGCTGGCTGGGTACGGAAACCTTCTGGATTATCGTCGGGTTTGCCGGTCAGGCCCTGTTTTCTGCCCGCTTTCTGATTCAGTGGCTGGCCAGTGAAAAGGCCCGCAAAAGTGTCATGCCCAATCTGTTCTGGTACTTCAGCATCGGTGGCGGCGTGGTGCTGCTGGCCTACGCCATTTACCGTCAGGACCCCGTCTTCATTGCCGGTCAGGGAGCGGGACTGCTGATCTATTTCCGCAATATGGCCCTGATTCGTCAGGAACGCCGGCGAAACGCCACCTCATAGCATCTGTGCCGGCGACGTTCCTTCGATCCCTGCCGTCGCCGTGATACAAGGAGAGTTTCATGCAGGCTCGCCCGACCTCCTGGCTGACCCGCCATCCCCTGCCTTGGCTTACCCTGTTGGCGCTGGTCGTACTGGGCCTGGGTCTGGGTTTCAGACACCCCTGGCCCGCCGACGAACCCCGTTTTGCCCTGATCGCTCAGGAAATGCTGACCACGCACCACTGGCTGTTGCCTCATCGAGCCGGCGAACTCTACCCGGACAAGCCGCCCGTTTTCATGTGGTCGATCGCGCTGGGACTTTGGGTATTGAAGGCCTTTTCGGTGCCCGGTGCGGAAAGGATTGCCTTCTTACTGCCCTCCCTGCTGGGTGGTGTGGGCACACTTGCCCTGATGACCGACCTGGCCAGGCGATTTTACGGGCCCCGTATTGCATGGCTGGCCGGGCTGACCCTTCTAAGCACTGTCCTGTTTACCCTGCAGGCCAAGACAGCCCAGATAGACATGTGGGTCACCTTCTTTGTTACCGTGGGCCTGTACGGCCTGATACGTCATATTCTGCTAGGCCCGGATTCGCGCTGGTGGCACCTGGGCTTTTTTGCGATGGGCGTGGGCATTCTTACCAAGGGAGTGGGCTTTTTGCCGCTATTGATGCTGCCGGTATGGATGATCTTTTTAAAGACCGGCAGTGGCCACCGCACGCTGACACCCCTGTCGCTCAAACTGCTGGGCACCGGGTTGCTGGCACTACTGGCGCCGCTTTTGATGTGGGGCATCCCGATGATTCTTTATACCTCGCTTGGCCACGCCGAGCCGGGGCTGGCAGCCTATCGGGACAACATCCTCTTCAAGCAGACCGGACAGCGCTACGCCGATAGCTGGCACCATCTTGAACCCTGGTATTACTACCTGGTCAGTGTCCTCCCCTGGGCCTGGTTGCCATTGACGCTGGCCCTGCCCTGGACGGTACCCAACGCATGGCGCCGCCTCAAGCGACGCGATCCTCGACAGTGGCTGCCGCTGGGATTCGTGATCCTGATGGTGATCTTCTTTTCCCTGAGTCCTGGCAAGCGTGGCGTCTACATGACACCTGCCACGGCCATGTTCGTGCTGGCCTTTGCCCCTGCCCTGCCTGCGCTGCTGCGTCGCCCCCGGCTCAACCAGCTGGTCTGGGGTCTTGTGCTGGTTCCCGGCCTGCTGATCGGCCTGATCGGTATTGCCGGGTTATCCGGCCTGCCGGTCATGGCAAGACTTGAGGCCGAGCACGGGTTCGCGCCCTGGGGATGGTGGACCGCGCTTGGACTGTTGTCCGTACTGATTGCTCATCTGATACCGTCCCGGCGCGGGCTGGTGGCCTTTGGCCTGTGGAGCGTCATGTTCTGGGGATTGTGGTCAACCTGGGGCTATAAGGTCATGGACCCGGCACGTTCGACCCAGGCGCTGATGAAGCAGGTGGTCTCCATGACATCGCCTGATACCACGCTGGCCCTGCCGGACTTCGATGAGTCGATGGTACTGCAGGCGCGCCAGCCCGTGGTTCAGTTTGGCTACGATACGCCGGAGCCGGATCAGCTGCTGGCCCTGGTCGCCTGGCTTGATCAGGCGCCCGAGACCCGGGCAGCGCTCATGAACGAAAAGGCCCTTGATCATCTCGAGTGTCCCGCGCCGGTCACGGCAACCCGGGTGCCGATTGCTGATCGCCATCAGTGGTGGCTGGTACGTGCCGTTGATGTCGCGGGCTGCAGGGCCGATGCCACGGCCGCCCCGGTGCTGACCGCGCCGACGACGCTGCCCCCGACCGGTGACAAGGCAACTCCCCCCGGCCCGCCAGCAACGGACGAAGCCGACACGACGCCAAACTGAAGCCTGGCTGAACGGGAGTGAATGCACGCACAGTGCTGCTGTCCCACTCCCGTGCAGGCTATTTTTCCCGTGGTTCATGAAACCTTAATCAACCACGGGCATGCTTGGCATATTTCCTGTCGAAAAAAGGCATTCCTGATGGCTACCGCACTTTCACTGACCCGCTTTCTGCCCTCTCGAACCTTCGTCAACAACAACCGTGACGGCCTGGCCCTGATGGTACTGTGGGCCGTTGGCGTCTCGTTGTGGCAACCCCTTCAGGCACTGTCCGGGGCGCTCGGCCTGACTTCGCTGGAGTCCACCGCGCTGTGGGAAGGTATTGATCATACCCACAGGCTGATCAACGTCGGCACGCCGCTGGTGCTCGTACTGGGTGCAGCAATGGTGTACCGCTGTGCACGTCGTCTGCGCTATACCGGCAATGTGGCCCAGCGGGTCGCCCGGATCTGGACGCTGCTGCTGGCACTGACGATGGTGGGCAATGTAAGCGTTGCCAACGCGCTGACCATCGGGCTGGTGCTGGGCGCACTGGCACCACTCATCAAGGGTCGGATTACCCGACGCAAGGCCGCCACAAGTGCCGCATGGCTGTTTGCCGCAATGACATTCTTCGGCGTGGGCGCCCTGGCCATGTGGGCGATTCCGCTGGTCGGCAGCATGTTGTGGCGGGCTTCCCAGTTCAAGACCAACGATTATCGAGCCATGCTGACAGGGTCGGGCATGGCCCTGGGCAGCTTTGTCCTGGTCAGCCAGTTGCTTTAGGCTGAAGGTTTTCGTGCATAAGGCCGCCCTCGAGGCGGCCTTGTTGTATGATGCCGACCCGCATGTGATAGACCCGTTCAGGAGCCCCCATGACGTCATCCTCATCCATCCCTTCCGAGCCCCAGGCTCGGCGTACCTACAACATTGATCAGTGGGGCAGTGGCTACTTTGACGTCGATGCACGCGGGCACGCGCTGGTGCGTCCGTTCGGGGACAACGGTACCCCCGCCCTGTCACTGCGGGAACTGACGGATCAGCTGACCGATGCCGGCCTGCGCCTGCCTGTTCTGGTACGGTTTACCGATATCCTGCATGACCGGGTCGAGAAGCTCTGTGAAGCCTTTGATCAGGCTATCAGCGAACAGAATTTCGGCGGTCATTACACCGCGGTCTATCCCATCAAGGTCAACCAGCAGCGGCGGGTCGTTGAAGAGCTGCTGGCCACTCCGGAACGGGGCCGGGGCAGGGTCGGCCTCGAGGCCGGCAGCAAGCCGGAACTGCTTGAAGTGCTGGCGCTGTCGTCCGAAACCGCCAGCACCATCGTCTGCAACGGCTACAAGGATCGCGAATACATCCGGCTGGCCCTGATGGGAGAAAAGCTGGGGCACCGGGTGTATCTGGTTGTGGAAAAGTACGCCGAAGTGCAGCTGATTCTGGAGGAAGCCCGTACCCTCGGCGTCAGCCCGCGTATCGGCGTACGGGCGCGCCTGATGTCGATCGGCAAGGGTAAATGGCAGAATACCGGCGGCGAAAAGTCCAAGTTCGGCCTGACCGCGGCGCAAATGCTCGACATCGTCGGCCAGCTCAAGGCCGAAGGTCAGCTCGATGCCCTGCAGCTGGTACATTTTCACCTGGGATCACAGATCGCCAATATTCGTGATATCCAGCGCGGCCTGCGCGAATGTGCCCGGTTCTATCAGAGCCTGTATCAGGCCGGCGCGCCGGTCTCGGTGGTGGACGTTGGTGGTGGACTAGGCGTTGATTATGAAGGCACCCGCTCACGCAGCTTCTGCTCGATGAACTACTCGATGCGTGAATATGCCAATAACGTGGTCGCGGCCTTTCGCCAGCTGTGCGATGCCGAAGGGCTGCCCCATCCGGATATCGTATCGGAGTCCGGTCGGGCACTGACGGCTCACCACGCGGTACTGATTACCAATGTGATCGAGGAGGAGCGCCAGCGTGCGCCGACCCTGCCGACGCGCACCGACGGTGATCCGCAGCTGGATACCCTCTGGCAGGCACTGGAAGGGCTCCGCCAGCAACCGGAGGCACGCCAGCTGCTGGAATACTTTCACGACCTGTCCCAGGCCATGAGCGAGCTTCAGGACCGCTTCGTCCACGGCAGTGCCACCCTTGCTCACCGTGCCGAGGCCGAGTCCGTCTACATGGCGGCCAGCCAGACCCTTCGCCATCAGCTGGATGCCCGCAATCGTGCCCACCGGGATACCCTGGATGAACTGGACGAAAAGCTGGCCGACAAGCTGTTTGTCAATTTTTCACTGTTCCAGTCCGTGCCGGATGTCTGGGGCATTGATCAGATCTTTCCCATCCTGCCACTGACGAGCCTCGATAAACCGGCCACCCGCCGGGGCGTTATCCAGGACATTACCTGTGATTCCGATGGGCGAATCGATCAGTATGTGGATGGCCAGGGCATTGAAACCACCCTGCCACTGCCGGAATGGGAAGAGGGCGAGCCACGACTGCTGGGGATGTTTCTGGTCGGCGCCTATCAGGAAATTCTGGGGGATCTGCATAATCTGTTCGGCGATACCGATTCCATCGACGTTCAGCTGGGCAGCGATGGCCAGTGGCAACTGGGTACCCGCATCCAGGGCGATCGGGTCGCGGATGTGCTGCGCTACGTCAACTTCGATGTCGACAGGCTACGGGAGCGGTTCCGCCATCAATTGCTGCGCAGCGATCTCTCCGGCAGCGATAGGGCCCTGTTTCTGGAAGAGCTGGAAGCAGGCCTTGAAGGCTATACCTACCTTGAGCATTAAGCCATCGGGCAGACTTCAGCGCTGCCCGACCACCTCGATACTCACCGGCGCCACGCCGGCCTGGATCAATCCGATACGCCTTGCCGCAGCCGGTGTCAGATCAATGATGCGACCGCGGCCATAGGGGCCGCGGTCATTGATGCGAACCGTGACCTGGCGACCGGTGTCCTGCCGGGTAACCCGTACCCGAGTGCCAAACGGCAGGGTACGATGCGCCGCCGTCATTGCCGATAAATCAAGACGCTCTCCGCTGGCCGTCAATCGGCCACCATAGCGTTGTGCGTAATAGGTCGCGTTCCCCCGCTCGGTGGCTCCCGTGCCCGAACCGGTCATGTTCGAACCGGCGCAGCCCGCCAGAAGCGAGACCAGCAGCAGGGGAAGAAAACAGCGCTTCATGTGCTCTCCAGCAGGTTGTCGTTTTACGCCGTCGGGCATGTGTGTCAGTGCTATACCGTGGCCGTATCGAGAAACAGCCAGTCATCAATGGCCATGGTCAATCGCGCCTGCTGCGGCAGCACGCCAACGCCCTCGGGAGTGCCGGTCAGAACAACATCGCCAGGCTCCAGCGTAAAACAGTGGCTTATTTCGGATACCAGTTCGGCAACCGGAAACAGCATTCGTTCGGTATACCCACGCTGACGCAGCTCACCATTGATATCCATGGAAAACCCGAGCTGCTGCCAGTCGACGAAACGCCCCTTGACCGACACAAACGGGCTCAACGGACAGGCGCCATTGAATCCCTTGGCACGCTCCCAGGGTTGTCCTCTGGCCTTGAGTTCATCCTGCATGTCACGCAGGGTCAAATCCAGTGCGAGCCCCATGCCGACAATCGCCTCGCGGGCCGCGTCAGGCGAAGCCTCGTGAAGACGTCGCCCGATCAGCAGGGAAAGTTCGGTTTCAAAATGGACCGTCCCCAGATGGCGTGGCGGCGCGATCGGTTTGGCAAGGTCGACCACGCTTGAGGCCGGCTTGATGAATAAAAGCGGCTGGTCCGGTACGTCATTTCCCAGCTCCCGAGCATGAGCAGCATAATTGCGCCCGACACAGACGACCTTGCCGATATCCTGGCCGAACACCTTGCCATCAATGAAACGAGGGGCAAACGCCATGAGAAGTCTCCTTGTTGATCGCTACCCGCCATACTAGCGCGCCCGACGGTCATGTGAAGGCGCATGAATGACTATCGCGCTCATTGAGTACGTCTTGTCAGCGTGATCAGTCCATGAAAAAGCCGGCCCGGGAGCCGGCATTGATGCATGCTGTTCGGTCAAAGCCCCAGCGCGCGCTCCAGCTCGGCGTCACGCCCATTGACGTGGCCCATCGGGTCCACGGTCAGGGTTTCGTTGTCACGCTGAAACACCACATCGGACTGCTCGGTGCCGCTTACCTCCCAGCCGGCTGTCTGCGCACGGTCGATGATCGTGATCGGCACGGCCCACACCTGGCCGGTAAACAGCCGCCAGCGCTCACCACCGGGCTGACGAATGCAGACCACCGCTGTCTGCTCGCTGGTGCCGGACGGCCCGGTGGTACTGGCGCTGGTTCGCGCGACCACCTCCATGTCGTTCGGGTCACCACACAGGGCAAGGGCCTGCTCTTCGGTGGCATGCTCCGACAACCGGATAACATCCTGATCGGGAAAAATAATGGCATAGCGCATGGTGCGACCTCATGAACGTCGACAGGGAGTGTCGTGACTATAGCCTCATCATGCCACGCCCAAGGGCCGGGACACGGAAAAAACACGACGATCGCCCTGTTGACGGGCGTCTGACCCGATGGACCATGAGCACCAGGCGTTAAATTCATCGTCGAGCACGTTTTGAAACGATTTTTTCGATTCCAGCCCTGGTTTTAATTCACTTCCTGTCATCGCTGCAGAGCCTTACTCTGCTTGAAAAGCCTACAGAGACGTTATTGCCATGCCCGCACCCGTTGCAAGGCCCACCCGGTGGCCACTGACCAGTCGCATGCTTCACGCCATCAGCGCGCTGGCGGTATTCGGCATGTTCGCCAGTGGCTGGTGGATGACCTCGCTGGGTTACTACGACAGCTGGTATCACCGAGCTCCCTGGTGGCATAAATCCTTCGGCCTGACCCTGCTGGCGCTCACGCTGTGGCGAGTCATCACACGACTTCTCACTACTGCGCCGCCGGCGCACGGGTCGGCACTTGAACAGCGCGCGGCCCACGGCGGGCACCTGCTGCTTTACATACTGCTGTTTTCCGTCCTGTTGACCGGCTATCTGATTTCCACCGCGGAGGGATCAGGCGTCAGCGTATTCGGCTGGTTCACCGTACCGGCACTCATTACCCCCTTTCGGGATCAGGCAACGATCGCCGGCAGTATTCACTGGTACTGCGCCTGGGCGCTGGTCATCCTGGCGACGGGACATGGCCTGTTTGCACTCAAGCACCACTTCATTGACCGGCACGACACCCTGACTCGAATGTTTTCCGGGCGCTCGCGCCACTGACGTTTTTCTTCCACTGTTGTACAAGGAGCATGCATGATGACCCCACTTCGCACCGGCCTTGCCGCCTTTGCCCTCTCTGCCGTCGCCGCCACACCGGCTCTGGCCGCAGACTACAAGATCGACACCGAAGGCGCCCACGCCTTCATCCAGTTCAAGGTCAGCCACCTGGGCTACTCCTATGAACTGGGGCAGTTCCGCGATTTTGACGGTTCCTTTACCTATGACCCGGATGACGTCAAGGCATCGAAGGTCAACGTCACCGTTCAGACAGACAGCCTGGACACCAACCATGCCGAGCGGGACAAGCACCTTAAAAGCGCCGAGTTCCTCGACGTCAGCAAATACCCGACGGCCACCTTCGAGTCCACGCAGTTTGTTCCCGGCGATGACAAGAATGAGGGCGAACTGAAAGGCAACCTGACCCTGCATGGCGTGACCAAACCGGTCACGTTTGAAGTCGATCGCATCGGTGGCGGAGACGATCCGTGGGGCGGTTACCGCCAGGGGTTTGAAGGGGAAACCACCATCCAGCCGGCCGATTTCGGTATCGATATGGTCAAGAAGCTGGGGCCGGCCTCTGAAAATGTCGAGCTGTACATTACCTTTGAAGGCATTCGTCAGTAACGACTGTCGACTCCCCCTGAACGCCGCCCCCCGGGGCGGCGTTTTTCATGGTGCCTGCCGGTGGAAGTGCCGGAAGCACCGCCGCTTCAAGTGCACGCGCCTCCGGATGGGTAAACGCCTCGCCGGCCTGCACGTCATCAATCAGCCGCCCTCCCTGCATCACCAGCACCCGTGAACACAGACGCCGGGCCAGTCGCAGGTCATGAGTAATGAAGAACAGCCCCATGCCGCTGTCACGGCACTGCGTCGCCAGCCAGCGGGTCAACTCCACCTGCAGTACGGTATCGAGTCCGGACGTAGCCTCATCACAGATCAGCAGGGAAGGATTGATGGCCAGCGCTCGCGCCAGGCACACACGCTGCAACTGCCCCCCGGAAAGCTGATGCGGCCGGCGCCGTGCGTACTCGGCCGGTAGATGCACGGCGTCCAGCAGCGAGGTCACACGTGCCCACCGGGCAGCATGGGACAACCGACTCAGGTGGCGCAGGGGCTCATCGATGATACGGGCCACGGTATGACGAGGGTTGACGGCCCCGGGGGCATCCTGAAAGACCCCTTGAACCTGCTGTCGGAATGCCTGGCGGCCGGCCCGATGCCTGAGCGATACCGGCACCCCGTCATGAAACATCCGCCCTTCTGTCGGGGTTTCAAGCCCCAGCATGATGCGTGACAGGGTGCTCTTGCCCTCGCCACTGCCCCCCACCAGTGCCACACGCTCGCCAGGTGCCAGCGTCAGAGACACATTATCCAGTACGCAACGTGTGCCATAGCGGTGACTGATGGCGCTTAGGGTCAGGCTCACAGGGGTTCCTCGTCGTACAGGGCATGGTGGGCAGCAAGCAACCGCCGGGCCGCATCACTGCTCGGCGCGCAGCACAGCGTTTCCGGCGTGGTGGATTCAACCAGGCGCCCCTCACTGATGACATGCACCTCATCAGCACAGGCATTGACCACGCCCAGGTCATGGGTAATGAGCAGTACGCCCATGCCGTGCTCCCGCACCACGGTCTCGATCAGCGACAGACTACGCTGGCAGGAACGAGGGTCCAGATCCGAGGTGGGCTCATCTGCGATCAGAAACGACGCCTGCTGCATCAACCCCAGCGCCAGCATCATTCGCTGCAGCATTCCGCCCGACAGTTCAAAGGCGTAGGCGTTTCGTACCTCCGGGGCAAGGCCCGCATCCTCCAGTGCAGCGGCGATGCGCTGCCTGGCGGCCTGGCCCCGCACGCCGACGGTTGCCAGTGTTTCCAGAGCATGCGCCTCCATGGTCATCAACGGATTAAAGGCGCTGCGCGGATTCTGCAACAGGCTGGCCACCTGCGGCACGCGGCCATCCCGGGTGCTCAGCACACCTCCTTCACGTGTCAGCGTCGGTGGCAGGGCACCTGCGAGCGCGGCAGCAGTCAGGGACTTGCCTGCCCCGCTTTGCCCCACCAGCGCCACCGTGCGCCCTGGAGTCAGGCACAGACTGATCCGATCAAGCAATCGGAGTGAGCCGTGATACACGCTCAGGGGGGACAGCGTAGCCGGGCCGCTCATGGGTGAGCCTCCGCCAGTACAGGATCGAGACGGTCGCGAAGGCCATCACTCAACAGATTGAACGCCATCACACTGATGAAAATGGCTGCGCCGGGCCAGAAGATCAGCGCCGGGCTCGACCAGATGACCTCACGGGCATCGCTGATCATCACGCCCCACTCAGGCGTCGGCGGGGCAACACCCAGTCCCAGAAACGACAGCGCCGCCACATGCAGCATCATGTGACCCAGATCCAGCGTTAAAAGAATCAGGACCTGCACCAGCACCGTTGGCAGCATGTGCTCGCGAAAGATGGCTGCACCGCCCGCGCCGGATAATCGCGCGGCCTGCACGAACTCCCGTTCCCGCAGGGACATCACCAGCACCCGCACCACGCGTGCGTACCAGGCCCAGTGTGTCAGCGACACCGCAATGATGACACTGCTCATGCCCGGGCCCAGCACACCGATCAGACACATGGCCATCACGAAGGTCGGCAGGGTCAGAAACAGGTCGGCGGCCCGCATCAGTACCTGATCGATACGCCCACCGGCCAGCCCGGCCACGCTACCAACGACCAGTCCGATCGCCAGTACCAGCCCGAGGATGGCCGCCACGGTGCCCAGTGACAGCCTGGCACCATACAGCAGGCGCGAGGCCACATCCCGACCCAAGGCATCAGTACCCAGCCAGTGCTCGCGGCTGGCCGGTGCCAGTCGGTGAAGAATATCAACGGCATCAGGATCCATCGGCGCCAGCCAGGGCGCAGCCATCGCCATGAAGACCAGCACGACCACCAGCACCCCGCCAATGCGCACGCCCCAGGTCGAGGACCTGAACAGGCGCGACCAGCCGCGTCCGGACGCAAGTGACACGGGGCGCCGATACAACAGGGCTTCCTTCATGTCATGTCTCCGGAAGGGGCGACACGGTGACGACGGATGCGCGGATCAAGCCAGGCATGAACGACGTCCACTCCCAGATTGGCCAGCACGTAGACCAGTGTCATCAACAGCGTAAAACACTGCAGAACCGGGAAGTCCCGATTGTGAATCGCCTCCACGGCCAGACGACCCACGCCGGGCCAGGCAAAGATGTTCTCGATGACAAAGGCGCCGCCAATCAGCTCACCAATAGCCATCCCGGATGCTGTCAGCAACGGCAAGAGGGCATGGGGCAGCACATGGGCCCGAAGCTGCCGCCCCGACGACAGCCCACGCAGCCGAGCGTAGTGAACATGGCGCTGAGCCCGGGCTTCAAGCAGCGAGGTACGAAGCATCCTGGCATTGATTGAAATGGTCATCAGTGAAATCGCCATGGCCGGCATGACAAAGTGCAGCGGGCCGCCATATCCCATCGGCGGCAGCCACTCAAGCCAGACGGAAAACAACAGCACCATCAGAAAGCCGAGCCAGAAATTCGGCATCGAGACACCGAGAAAGGCAATGAAGCGCACCAGATGATCCGGCCAGCGATCAGGATAACTGCCGGCCAGCAGGCCCAGCGCTACGCTGAAGATCGCCGTGACCACCAGCGCCACAGCGACCAGCGACAAGGTGGCGGGCAGGTAATCAAGCAGCATCGCCAGCACCGGCTCGCCACTGATGAAGGACGTGCCAAAATCCAGGTGCAACGCGCCCCACAGCCAGCGGCCATACTGCTGCACCAGGGGCAGATCAAGGCCCAGTCGATGCCGGGCCTCCATCAGGGCCTGGTCGGTCGGCGTAATACCGGACAGCCGCAGATAATCCATGGCGGGGTCGCCACGCCCGACATGCAGCAACACGAAGATGATGACCGACACCAGCAGCAACAGGATGGGCAGCAGCGCCAGCCGGCGCAGGGCCAGCTGCCAGAGCGGCTCGAACCGCCGGACAGGCTCAGTCATGGGCGGTCGCCCTTTCGGCGGGGGTCATGTCAGCGAAGGGAATATCTTCCATGGTGTCGCCAAAGTGCACATTGCTGACCCGGTCATTGCTGACAGAGCGTGAGGTGATGAAGGAAATCGGCAGGTAAATGGCCTGGTCATGCAGGGTGGTCAGAATATCCCGATACAGTGACTGGCGCTGTTCCGGGTTCTGGGTAGTCAGCACCCTGCCGATATCCCGATCCAGCGCGCCCTTCATGGGCAGCCCCTGCTGCGCCTGATAATCAGCATGCGCCGGCACGCGCATGGAGCTCAGATAGGCATGAGGCTCGTAGGGTGCGCCCCAGGTATCGCTGTAGATCATATTGAAATGGCCGTTTTTCTGCCGTTTCATCAGCGCGCCCTCTTCCTCGCCCTGCAGTCGAACCTCTATGCCAATGGCTCGCAGGTTGGCCTGAACCACCTGCGACATCGACTTCTGCAACGGGTCTTCGCCATCAAAGTACAGTGACAGCGTAAGCCGCTGACCGTCCTTCACCCGAATACCGTCATCGCCGGACGTCCAGCCCGCCTTCTCAAGCAGGGAGCGCGCGCGTGCCGGATCAAACTTACGGGTCGGCAGGTCGATATCGGCATAGGGAACGCGGGATGAAAACAACCGGTAGGCAACCGGCTCGGCCCCGTAGAGCAGCGCCTTGACGATCGCGGGCCGATCCACCGCGTACTCGATGGCCTGACGAACCGGCAGCGCATTCGTCGGGAAACGCTTGCTGTTCATGACGAACGTACGTGTCGCCAGCGGCTCGGAACGGCTGGCGGTAAAGCGCGGGTCATGGCTCAACCGCTGAAAGCTGTCCACCGAAATCATCCCGCGAGTGCCCTGCACCATATCGATCTGCCCGGTTTCGAGCGCCATGGCCCGAGTATTGGGATCATTGATGACATGGATATCGACACCTGAAAAGGCGGGCATCGTGCCCCAGTAGTGCGCATTGCGGCGAAAATGATCCACTCGTCCGGGTTCGCGGCCACTGAACACCCAGGGGCCGGTTCCCACCGGCGCAGACAGCCGGCACTGCGTGCCACTGCCCGCCGCGCCCAGCACGTTCGGCGAGGCAATGCGTAGTGGCCGAATCAATGACAGTTCCATCAGGGTGGGATAGTACGGATGCTTGAGTACCAGCTGGACGGTATGCGCGTCCACGACCGTGACGTGATCAAGCTGATTGACCAGTGCCAGCCAGTCATGACGTGCCCGGCAACCAAGCACCGCGTCGACGTTGGCCTTGACGGCAGAGGCATCAAACGGTGTGCCATCGGAAAAGGTCACATTCTGACGCAGGGTAAAGGTATAGGTGCGACCGTCTTCCGACAGTGCCCAGTCGGTCGCCAGCCAGGGCTCGATTTCTCCCTTGTGATAACGCACCAACGGCTCATACACCATGGCCTGAGCCACCATCTGATTGGCACCATACCCCTGGCTGTTCAGCGGCCCCACATCGTAGGGCCATGCCGTACGAAGTACCGGGGCCTGGTCCCCGCTGTCGGCTTCAGCCGCCATCACTGTCGAGGTACCGGCCATCAGACACCAGACCATTACTGAAAGAGTGCGCACCCACCGCGCCGTCTGCTGCTTCATGAGCGTCGTGTATCCGTACCGGCAAGAGAAAGGGAGAAGTGGGTGTGGAGCCTAGCGAAGCCCTGATATGATGTCTATCCAAATTCCTCATACTCGCGAGCCTGAATCAACGCGGCTCGTGCCGAGTCACAAGGAGCCGACATGCAGCGGGTGACGATTACTCTGGATGATGAACTGCTGGAAGCCATCGATGAGCGGGTGCGATCCCACAACTATCAGGGGCGTTCCGAGGCGATGCGGGACCTGCTGCGAACGGGACTTCTGGATTCCAGGCAGCAACAGCCGGGGACGTCACGTCACTGCATGGCCACGCTCAGCTGGGTCTTCGATCACGGTACCCGAGATCTGGCGCAGCGGCTGTCGCATCTGTTTCATGTCCACCATGCTCTGATCCACACCACCCTGGAGGTGCCACTGGATCATGATCACTCACTGTCGGTGGCCGTATTGAAAGGGGAAAGTCAGCGCGTTCATGCGCTGACAGAGCGGGTCATCAGCGAGCGGGGAGTACGACATGGTCGCGCCTTCATGGTGCCGATCGACCCGGATATCGAGGAACATCTGCACGGGGATCAGATAGAGCCCCACACTCACTGGCGAGTGCGGGACAGCTAGGGGGCATGCGGGTCAGTCATGCAGGTGGTCGTGCACGTCGTCGCCTATCTGGCCATTGTCATCCAGAGCATGCAACGCGCCAACGATCGACGTCACGTCTTCGTCGATCAGTTCCTTTTGCCGCATGAAGAACTGGTAGCTCAGTGACAGGGAACGGCGCTTTTCAGCACGGTCCAGAAACTGCTCTTCGAGCTGATGCGCATGGTGCTCGATACGATCGGCCAGCAGACTGGACTGGCCGTTCTGGCACACCACGTCCATCAGGGCGCGCACTTCGACCGATAACAGATACAGCTGGTGAACATTACGAGCCTGAATCTGATGGGAAGTCGAAATATTGTCGTCCAGCAGATCAATCTGGCCCAGATTACAGTGAGTCGTTGCATCGGACATGAGTCATCTCCTCAAGACAGGCCCCGTCAGCATAAATCAGCGAGGGGGCCCTCTGTACCCTGTATCCATTCCCTGCGACGGAATGCCGCCGCCCTGCCTTCAGCCGGCCCAGCGGCCTGACCGTTCATACCCTTGATAGCTCAGTGAACCCTTACTGTCGATCTTGCAGTCAAGGTTCATCATGGCGTTACCCTTGCCGTACAGGGTGACTTCCAGATCAAACGGTTCGCCCTTCTCATAGCTGTCCATGTTGTCGGAGCCATAGGGAAGGTCCTGCAGTTTCGGCTCTTTTGCCGTCGCCTGATCAATGCACTGCTGCGCGAGCTCACTGGTCGGCTTTTCAGGCGGCGCAGCCTGAACGGAAGCACTTAAAAAGCCCAACATCAGGGCACCTGTCACTGTCAGCATCGGCTTGTGCATAAACACTCCTTGTAATCCTGTCATCGCCTGCACCTTCATGGTGCCTTTTCAGCGTAGACCACCCGGCGCGTAACACACATCACTCATGACCGATTGGTTCATTCCACCGGCTGACCACCCAGCTTGTAGCCCTGATACGTCACGGTGCCCTGCGCATCGATATGGCACTGCAGGTTGTAATAGCCATTACCCTCTCCCAGCAGACTCACCTCAAGGTGATAGGGGTGACCGGTGGCATAACGCACAACGTTGCTGTGTGCATAGGAAAGCCCCTGCAGCGTCTCGTCCTGCGCCTGTGCTGCACTGACGCAGTGCTGAACGGTATCGGGCTGTGACGACAACGGCTCATCGGCACTCGCGGACTGGCTGAGAGGTACAAGGGCAACGGCAGCGGCGAAAACAAGGGCAACACGGGTCATGGCAGTCTCCAGAGGGAATTGAACATCCAGGCACCTGCAAAGGCAGGCGCCTGAACATTGGAGGCGTGTTTCTCGCCATGGTTCAGTTTCAATAAAGAAAAGTTGTCGCCACTGCCACCTCTGACGATCACATGGTCACGCGCAAACACTGCCCCACATGATAAAGCGTGAATCCGCTCTCATAGGCCAGACTCCAGAGCGGCCGGGAGGCAATGGCCTTGTGGGTCTTGATCGGCAATGGCATGAGACTGTCATCTCCGGTCGTGATGAACTGTGCAAAGCCCTGCCCCACGACGGTGCCCGTCGTCACACCACGCCCGTTATAGCCGCAGGCGGCCAGGATGCCCGGCAACGGTTCAAACAGTCGCAGGGTGTGATCCGGCGTAAATGCCACATTGCCTGTCCAGGTGTATTCCCACTCGACCGCGCCCAGTGCCGGAAAATAAAAGGACGCCACCCGATCGGCCCAGCACTTGAGATAGGCATGCGGGCGGCGCTCTCCACTGCCCAGTGATCCCAGTACCAGCCGCCCCTCACTGTCGCGCCGAATACTGGACAGCACGGTTCGTGTATCCCATGCCCCCTGCCGGTCCGGCAGGATGCTGTCGGCCACCTCACCACTGAGCGGCTTCGAAGCCACCTGCATGTAATGCCCGGTAAAGAACTGGTGTTTCACCCAGTTCCAGTCATCCTGGGTATAGGCGTTGGTTGCCATGACAACACGATCGGCCAGCACGCTACCGGCAGCCGTCCGGACGCGCCACCGGTCGCCGTCACGCTCGATACCGGTCACGCTGCTGTCGGTAAACAGTGCCGCCCCCTGAGCGCAGGCGGCCTGAGCCAGCCCCCGGGTATACTCGGTGGGATTGATGGTGCCGGCCCGTTTGTCCAGCAGGGCGGAAGCAATTTTTGGTGTGCCGGTCAGGCGCTCACAGTCCGTTCCCGTGACCAGCTCGACCGGCGCACCTCGCGCCGTCAGCTGATCGCGACGGCGAGCCAGCTCGTTGCACCCCTTCGGGTTGTGCCCCAGGTGCAACGTGCCGGTGCGGGTCGCATGGCAGTTGATCCCGTACCGCTCGATCAGCTCGAAGACTCGCGCGGGTGCTTCGCCCAGCACCCGGTTGGCTCGCTCACCGTCTTCCGCCCCCAGCGCCGCCACGATATCGTCAGGCGGCACCCATAAGCCGGCATTGACGAGCCCGACGTTACGACCGGATCCGCCGGTCGGAATCCGGCCTGCTTCCAGCACCGATACGGAGATCCCGCGCTCCGCCAGATGAAGCGCCGTCGACAGCCCGGTAATGCCGCCGCCCACCACACAGACCTGGGTGCTGATATCACTGTCCAGTGGCGCTGTTACGGGAGCCTGCTCCCGTGCACTCGCTTCCCAAAGACACTTCTCCTGCATGATACGCCACTCCTTCAACAGGCCGGTTCATCGTCCCCGGCCGAAACCATCATGATGCTTCATCACTGCTTATGCCGGAGACGGCTGACTGGCCGATGGCGGCGCCGTTGACGGGGCGATCGAGGGCTCCGCCTCCGGTATGAACCTGCCGATCAGCGCCCAGAACAGCCCGATCAACGGAGACAGCCAGCAGGCAAAGGCAAAGGGGGCGTACAGAAGTGTCGGTACGCCGATGGTCGAAGCCACAAAGGCACCGCCCATGTTCCAGGGAATCAACGGGGAGAGCAGCGTGCCGTTGTCTTCAATCGAGCGGGAAAGCGTCGTCGTGCTGTAGCCCATCTTCTGATACTGGCCACGAAGCAGGCGGCCCGGCAGCACCAGCGTCGTATAGACATCACCGACGACAACGCCCACCGAGGCTGTCGTGGCTGAACTGGTCAGCACAAGACTGAATCGACCACGGGTCAGTTTCGACATGTATTTCATGATGGCATCGATCGTGCCGTAGGCTTCCAGCATGCCGGTAAAGCTCAGGGCAAAAAGGGTAAGCGTGACCACCCAGGCCATGGACATGACGCCCCCGTTGCTCAGCAGCTGATCCATCGCCGCATTACCGGTCTTACTCTCATAGCCGTTCTGCATCACACTGACCACGGTATGCAGATCGCTGCCCTGAAGCGTCAGTGCGATGATGCCGCCGGCCGCCGCACCGGCAAAGATGCTGGGAAAGGGCGGCAGCCTGGCCACGGCCATGCCAATGACCATGACCGGCGGAATCAACGTGATCCAGCTCAGGGTAAAACTGGACGCCAGCGTACTGCGCAACACCGCGATGCTGTTGGTATCGGTGACCGAGTCGGCGTAGCTCATGCCCAGCCAGGCATACAGGGCCAGCGCAATGGTCATGGCGGGAATGGTGGTCGCCATCATGCCCCGAATGTGGCTCCACAGATCGGTCTCGCATACCGCCGGAGTCAGGTTGGTGGTGTCTGACAGCGGGGACATCTTGTCACCGAAAAAGGCACCGGAGACCAGGGCCCCTGCGGTCAGGTGCACGGGGATCCCCAGCCCCTGACCGATGCCCATCAGCGCCAGGCCCAGCGTGCCGATGGTGCCCCAGGAGGTGCCGATGGCCAGCGATACCAGCGCGCTGATCAGACTGGTGGCTACCAGAAACAGGCCCGGGGACACGAGTTCAATGCCGTAGTAGATCAGAGTGGGCACGGTGCCGGAGAGTATCCATGAACCGATGACCATCCCGACGGCCAGCAGGATCAGGATCGCCGGGACACCGAGCTTGATGACCTCAAGCATCGATGCCTCCATCTGCTGCCAGCTGACGCCCTTGATGCGCGCAAAGAGCGCACAGATGATGATCCCGCAGGCCAGCGGGATATGCGGAGTAAAATCGTTGAACACGAAGAACTGCACCATCAGCAAAGAGACGGTCAGCAGCAGCGGAGCCAGTGCCATTGCAAGCCCTGGCGTCTTCCCGATACGAATATTGCCTGTCATGGCGCGCCTGCCTTTTATCATTGTTGTGACGTAGGCGGCCCCGGCATCCTGTGGACTAACGGAGCCGCCTGGGTGCCTGAACTACAGCGTTACCGGATCAGTCGAACCGGATACCCTGGGCCAGGGGCAGCTCGCGGGAATAGTTCACGGTATTGGTCTGGCGACGCATGTAGCTTTTCCAGATATCCGAACCGGACTCACGGCCGCCGCCGGTTTCCTTCTCGCCCCCAAAGGCACCGCCGATTTCGGCACCGCTCGGCCCAATGTTGACGTTGGCAATACCGCAATCACTGCCCAGCGCAGAGACGAAGGTTTCAGCCTCGCGAACATCCGTGGTGAACACGCATGAAGACAGGCCCTGAGGCACGTCATTGTTCATGGCCAGCGCCTCGTCGAACTCGCTGTAGCTCATCACATAAAGGATCGGAGCAAAGGTCTCGCTACGAACCAGATCAGTCTGCTCCTGCATTTCAACGATCGCCGGCCGCACGTAGAACCCCTCTGGATACTGATCCTCCAGAAGACGCTCGCCTCCGGTGACTGTCGCACCCTGCTCACGCGCCTTGCCAAGCGCAGACTGCATCTGATCAAAGGACTGGCCATCAATCAGCGGGCCGACCAGACTACCGTCCATCGGGTCACCAATGGTGACGTTGGCATAGGCCTTCTTGACCCGGGCCAGCACATCATCGCGAATGGATTCATGCACAATCAGACGACGCAGGGTGGTGCAGCGCTGACCGGCCGTTCCCACGGCAGAAAACAGAATGGCGCGAACAGCCATGTCCAGATCGGCACTCGGCGCCAGGATCATGGCATTGTTGCCCCCCAGCTCCAGAATGCTGCGACCGAAGCGCGAGGCAACGCGTGGTGCGATTTCACGCCCCATGCGCGTGCTGCCGGTAGCGCTGATCAGCGGAATACGCCTGTCATCGGTCAGTACTTCACCGGACTCGCGTCCACCGATCACGACCTGGCTCAGATCCGCTGGCGCATCGTCACCGAATTCCTTCACAGCCGCATCAAGCAGGGCCTGGCAGGCCAGCGCACACAGCGGCGTCTTCTCGGAAGGCTTCCAGATCAGGCTATTACCGCATACCAGGGCCAGCGCCGCGTTCCACGCCCAGGGGGCTACCGGGAAGTTGAAGGCCGTAATCAGACCGATCGGGCCCAGCGGGTGCCAGCTTTCACGCATGTGATGGCCCGGGCGCTCGGAGGCAATGGTCAGACCGAAAAGCTGCCGTGACTGCCCTACGGCAAGGTCACAGATATCGATCATTTCCTGCACTTCACCCAGCCCTTCCTGATAGATCTTGCCGCACTCAAGCGTCACCAGACGGCCCAGATCATCCTTGTGCCGGCGAAGCTGGTCGGCAAACAGGCGAACCAGCTCGCCCCGGCGAGGGGCAGGCACCTGACGCCAGGCCTCGAAGGCCCGCTGGGCACGGTCGATACGGCCCTGGGTAACGTCGGCGGATTCGAAGGCCACACGGCCAAGCTCACTGCCATCGGTCGGAGAGGTCACTGCGTAATCGCCGCCCTGATACTGCTGGCTTGATACGCCAAGGCGCTGCATGAGGTCATTGATCATCTGATAGGCTTCCTGTGCTGCTGATTCCAGGCGGATAAACGCTACTGCCGCCTCGTGAGATTTATCTCAGTATCACCATGACACTTGACCCCGCTCAAACGACGTTTTATACGAATTTCATTCCTTTTTTTCGCAACCAGAGGTGCTCATGTCACGCCCCCGCCTGCCCACCCTGATCGCCATGCAGTGTTTTGAAGCCTCGGCCCGTCATCTCAGCTTTACCCGGGCTGCCGATGAGCTGAATCTGACCCAGAGCGCCGTCAGCAAGCAGGTCGCTCAACTGGAGTCACTGCTGGAACACCCGCTGTTTCTCCGCGTTCGCAAGCGGCTGCAGGTCACGCCGGAGGGGTCGCTGTACCTGACGGAGGTACGCAAGACGCTGGCTCAGGTAGAGATGTCAACGCGCTACATGCAGTCCTATGGCGGCCAGAGCGATGTACTGAGCGTCAGCACCCTGCCGACCTTCGGCGCTCGCTGGCTGGTACCGCGACTGAACGGATACCGGCTGCGCCATCCCACCACCTACCTGGACATCAGTATTCGTTCCGACCCGTTCGACCTTGAAGACGAACGGGTCGATGCAGCTTTCTTTTACGGGCGCGGCGTCTGGCCAAAGGCCGAATGTGTCCGCGTACTGGATGAAGAGCTGGTGCCGGTCTGCGCCCCCGGCCTGCTGCCAGCCCAGGGCTTTTCCTCCCCCCTGGAGCTGACGCAACTGGTGCTGCTGCAAAGCGCATCCCGGCCGGAGGCGTGGCACACATGGTTTGCCGAGCAGGACTGCTATACCGAACACAGCTATCATGGCCCGCGCTTTGATACCTTCGAGATGCTGCTGAGAGCGGCCCGCGTAGGATGCGGCGTGACCCTGGTACCCCGCTTTCTGGCAGATGAGGAAATTGCCCGGGGCGAGCTGACGGTCGCCTGGCACCATGCCATCAAAAGTCAGGATGCCTATTACCTGGCCTACCCGGAACACAAGGGAGAGGTTGCCAAGGTCAAGGGGTTCGTGACCTGGATCCTGGAACACCTGGAACGCCCGACCCTTTTTCCGGCCATTTCCTGACGGCCGGGCAAAAGCCGACTTTTTGGAATGACCCACCCGTTTTTTTTCGCTTGAAGGTGCTGATGCCTGCCTGATCTGATAACAGCCACTTACTCGCTGCGTTCAAGGACAGCCGCTCATGGACATGCCATATATCAGCCAGGCTCTTGGAGTCGTACATCCGGTGTGCATTGCACGTGGGAACAATGCCGAAGTCTGGGATGAACAGGGCAAACGTTACATTGATTTCATCGGCGGCATTGGCGTGCTGAACCTTGGCCACGGCCACCCGGCAGTGCGCGAGGCAGCTCATGCCCAGATCGACACTCTGATGCATGCGGCATTCAATGCCACGCCCCACCGGGGTTACCTTGATGTGGCCGCCCGGCTCGCCACCTTTGTTCCGGTGTCCTATCCGCTGGCGACCATGCTGACCAACAGTGGGGCCGAAGCCTGTGAAAATGCGCTCAAGGTGGCCCGGGCGGCGACCGGCCGGCAGGCCGTCGTCGCCTTTGACGGCGGCTTTCATGGCCGCACCCTGGCGGCACTGAATCTCAATGGCAAGGTGGCGCCCTACAAGAAGGCCATGGGCACCCTCCCCGGCCCGGTTTATCACCTGCCCTACCCCAGTCCGGACAATGACATCAGCGCACACGAGGCCACCCGCGCCTTCGAGCGCCTGGTCAGCGTCGAGCTGCCCGTTGAAGATATCGCCTGCATCATCGTGGAACCCGTGCAGGGTGAAGGCGGCTTCCTGCCACTGTGCCCGGTGTTCGCCAACACCCTGCGTGCCCTGTGCGACCAGCACGGCATCGTGCTGATTCTTGATGAAATCCAGTCGGGCTTTGGCCGCACCGGCCAACGGTTTGCGTTCTCGCGGCTCGGCATCGAGCCGGATCTTCTGCTGATCGGCAAGAGCATTGCCGCCGGGCTGCCACTGGCGGCAGTGGTCGGGCGCGAAGCCCTGATGAATGCCGTGCCCAAAGGGGGCCTGGGGGGCACCTTTTCCGGAAATGCCGTCGCCTGTGCAGCAGCCCTGGCCGTCATGGACGCCATGACGGAAGATCAGCTTTCCCGCTGGGAAGCCCGGCAGTCACAGGCCATCCGTCAGGCCTGGCAACGCTGGCACGACAGCGGCCGCTACCCCATGCTGGGAGCACTGACCGGCGTGGGGGCCATGCGTGGCATTGTCTTCAATGACACGGAATCAGCCACTGGCAGCGAGCACCTGATGGCATTGCTTCAGGCAGCACGCCAGCGGGGGCTTTTGCTGATGCCCAGTGGGCGCAGGCGTCATGTGCTGCGCCTGCTGGCACCGCTGACCATCGAACCCGAACTCATGGACGAGGGATTGTCTATTATCGAACAAGCCCTCGAGTCACTGATTACCCGCGAATGCCATCTAACCTGACAGGAGATTGTCATGCGGCCTTACCTTGATCCTGACGAAATTCGTGATCGCTTCTCAAAGGCGATGTCTGACATGTATCAGCTGGAAGTGCCCCAGTACGGTACCTTGCTGAAGCTGGTTGACGCGGTAAATCGCGAAACCCTGGACCGCGACCCGGACCTGCATGCTCGCCTGTGTTACCAGCAGGAACTGGCTCGCCTGCGTGTGGAACGCCATGGCGCCATCCGGGTCGGCACGGCCAAGGAGCTGGCCACCCTGCGCCGCCTTTTCGCCGTCATGGGCATGTTTCCGGTCGGCTACTACGACCTGTCAGAAGCCGGCGTGCCGGTACATGCCACGGCCTTCAGGCCGATGGATGACGCCGCCCTCAAGCGCAACCCGTTCCGCCTGTTCACCTCGCTACTGCGTCTGGAACTGATCGAGGATCAGGCCCTGCGCGCCCGGGCCAGCGACATTCTGGAAAAGCGTCAGATATTTACCGAACGCGCACTTGAGCTGATCACGATCTTTGAACAACAGGGCGGTTTGACCGACACGGAAGCAGACCAGTTTGTCTCGGAAGCACTCGAGACATTCCGCTGGCACCAGCAGGCCACAGTGGACCATGCCACCTATCAGGCACTGGCACAGGAGCACCGGCTGATCGCGGATGTGGTCTGCTTCAAGGGTCCTCACATCAATCATCTCACGCCACGCACACTGGACATCGATGAAGTGCAGCGCCGCATGCCGGACGTCGGCATCACGCCCAAGGATGTCATTGAAGGCCCACCCCGTCGCCAGTGGCCGATCCTGCTGCGCCAGACCAGTTTCAAGGCACTCGAGGAATCGATCGACTTTGCAGATCATCACGATGGCACCCATACGGCCCGCTTCGGTGAAATCGAGCAGCGTGGCGTGGCGCTGACGCCCAAGGGCAGAGCCTTGTATGACCGGCTGCTGCGCACAGCCAGAACCCGCACCGAGGGCCTGGCCAACGAGGCACATCAGCAGGTACTGGCCGAGGTATTCGAAGCATTTCCGGATGATGTCGACACACTGCACCGGGAAGGGCTGGCCTATTTCGATTATCACCTCAGGGATCGGGCCGGCCTTTCCGGGCCTGTCAATTCCGACACCCTGAAGGCCCTGATCGAGCAGAATATCGTCCGTGCCGAGCCGATTACCTATGAGGACTTCCTGCCGGTCTCTGCGGCCGGCATCTTTCAATCCAACCTGGGCGGACGCAGCGATCACAGCTACGAAGGCAATGCCAACCAGGCCGCCTTTGAAGCCGCACTCGGAGCCGAGGTTACCAGTGAACTGGACCTTTATGCCCGGCGTGAACAGGCATCGATCGACAGGTTACGCACCGAGCTGACGGGATAAGGCATCACGCCGGAGCGTGTCCCTTCACGACCACCTGCCAGAAGGCCAGCCGGATGATTCCCGGCTCCTGGCAGGTGTCGGCACGCATCCGGCCTATCATCATCTGATGGTTCTGAACCGGATCGCGGCTTCGGAAACGGGCCACGGTCTCGCCCTGCCATATACCGGGCGACACTTCGCAGGAAGTGCCTTCATTGGTGATTTCAAGCACTACGCCATCCTCCCGCTCGACCAGATAATGGGCACTGATTTCAATCCGGGTACGGCTTACCTGAAAGGCCCAGTCTGCCCCGCCAGGCAGGATGGTTCCGGACAGGCCGGGACCACTGAACCGGCCGCCTTCAATGGCAAACATCAGGCGCTCTCCCTGGCCGGTGTGACCCAGTTCATGTGGTGGCGCCACATGGACTTCGGCTTCGGTTAGAAAGCTCAATGACGGCAGGCTGTTCCAGGTGGCCATGATATTCCCCGCTGAGTGAAGGCATGTACAGGACAGAGCCTACCGGAGCAAATAGCAATGAAACATAGGTAATTGGTCACGAATACCATCCGCCGTCACCATGTCGGGAGCACGTGCAAAACCGGCAGATAGTGCCATTCTGGAAGATACATTTATCCTGCACAGGCCGTACTCATGTCCGCTTCCCCCGTTCGCCTTGCCGACCTGACGCCCATCGATCCCACACCTGACCCGACGTCACCCTCGGCGGAGGCTTCATTTGCTCCGGCCATGACGCCCGGCTCGGCACTCGAAGGGCGCACCGGCTATAACGCAGACTTCCTGGAAGGCTTTACCGTGCCGATGCCCGTGGTCACCGACAGGGCACCGGGAGACGTTACCCCCGTCGACGGCCGTGATGATGGGCGGCTGGATTACACCCACTTCTCGATCGTGATGAACCGCCCGCGGCGGCTGGCCTTTTTTACTGCCTTCAACCTGGATGGAAGCCAGCTTCGAAGCATTCGTCGCGGCAACGACCGCTGGGTGCTGGATAGCCGAATACCGGCAGATGCTCAGTGTGGCGAAGCGCTGTATGCCCGCAATCCGCTGGACCGAGGCCATCTGGTCCGGCGGTCGGCCGCCTGCTGGGGCCCGCTGGCCGAACAGGCCAATCAGGATACCTTTCACTTCACCAACTGCACGCCGCAGATGGCCGCCTTCAATCAGCAGACCTGGCTGGGGCTCGAGGATTATCTGAAGGATAACGCCGCCAGGGGCTCGGGCCGACTCAGCATCTTTACCGGACCGGTATTCAAGGACAGCGACCGAACATACCGGGGCGTACGCATCCCTGAAGCCTTCTGGAAAGTGGTCGCCTTCATCAGGGACGATGGCCGCCAGAGTGCTACGGCCTACCTGATTACCCAGGACAGGGAGCTGAATGATGGCCTGGGGCTGTTTTTCGGCCAGTACCAGACCTTTCAGAAAAGTATCCTGCACATCGAGACACTGACCGGGCTGAATTTCGGCCCCCTGAGCCACCTGGATGGTTTCAGCAATGAAGAACGAGCGACGGGCACCCGCGTGGAGGCCGTGATTCACCAACTGGGGAATATTCGCGTTTAAGGTCAGCCACGCTACTGATCATGCAATGCATCAGCTGCTCCTTGAACAGGAATATATGGCATGATCGGTACACTGACAGCAATCAACCCTGCCAGGTGCAGGCAGGAGGCGTGATGAACTGGAACGACAGCTGGGTCTGGGCGCTGATCGCCCTGCTGCTGGCCGGCATGGAACTGATGCTGGGCGCCGGCTCGTTTGTATTTCTCGCTCTGGCGGCAGCAGCACTGGGTGGCGCCGTGCTGGCCGCCTTCGGTGGTTCGATCGTGTTGCAACTGATCGGTGTGGGGCTATTGGCCGGTGCGCTGGTGCCGCTGACCATCAAACGCCTGGGACGGCATACGACTCCTGCGGCGACCGGCTATGGCACTACCGGTACCGGTGTCGAACACGGCCGGTATTACCTGACCCATCTGCGCGATTTTGATCACGCTACCGTGATTACCCTCAAGGGAGACAGTTTCCGGGTGCGTGACCTGCACGCACCCCACCGGATCATTGCCCCCGGCACCGAGGTACGACTGGATCACTTTGAGGGCACTACCGCGATCGTCACGCTTGAGGCGGCCGCCGTCATCCCCGACATGAGCACCAATGACACCCCCAGGGAACCACTCTAATGAACCTGCTGCAAAGTCCTGCCTTTCTCATCGCCCTGATCGTACTGGTCATCGGCATCATCATCGTTGCCAAGGGGCTGGTTATCGTCCGTCAGTCGGAGGTGATGGTAATCGAGCGTCTTGGCTCCTTCAACCGCCTGCTTGAAAGCGGCATCAACTTCATCATTCCGTTTATCGATCAGCCTCGCGCCATTGCCATGATTCGCTACAAGCGCAGCGGCGATGACTATATTCCGATTGCCAGTTTTGAAAACCGGATCGACCGGCGAGAAACCGTCATGGACTTTCCCGGTCAGCCGGTCGTAACCACGGATAACGTCACCGTCCGCATCAACGGGGCGCTGTATTTCCAGATCATCGATCCGCGCGCTGCCGTCTACGAAATCGAAAATGTCAGTCAGGCCATCGAAGTACTGGCCAAGACCACGCTGCGTTCGGTGGTCGGCAAGATGGAACTCGATCGTATCTTCGAATCCCGCAGTGAGGTCAACGACAAGATTCAGGCAGCCATGGATGATCCCTCCAATAAATGGGGCGTGCGAATCACCCGGGTGGAAGTGCAGGACATCCACATGCCGGAAGAAGTGGAAGACGCCATGCGCCTTCAGATGGCGGCCGAGCGAAAGCGCCGCGCCACCGTGACCGAAGCGGAAGGAGAAAAATCCGCGGCCATTGCCCGGGCTCAGGGGGAACGTGAATCATCCATTCTGAATGCCGAAGGCGACAAGCAGGCCACCATTCTGCGAGCCGAAGGCGAGAAGCAGTCGATCCGGCTGGTGCTGGAGGCACTGGGCAGCGACCCCGAGGACAAGCGCACCGTAGTGAGTTATCTGCTGGGACAGAATTACATCAAGACCCTGCCGGACATGGCAAAACACGGTGAACGCATTTTCGTACCGTATGAATCATCGGCACTGCTCGGCTCGATGGGCATGTTCCGGGAGCTGACCGGCACGCCGGATGCCCCGAACACGCCCCCGGATTCAGGCCTGGCCCGCGCCGCCATGGGCGGGGCCGGGTTCGGCGGCTAGCCAGAGATCAGGACGACGGCACCGTCCCGATCCAGTGGGTGGCTATTTTTCCATACTCGCCCGTGGCGGTGCTCAGATGCAGCCACTGATCCACGTACTGCTTCCAGTCCATGTCACCCCGGGGCAGCAGATAGGCCTTCTCGCCGTACTGAAGCGGCTCCCCGGGATTGACGGCACACAGTTCCGGCATGTGCTGTTGCTGATACAGCGCCTCGGAGGCATCGGTGATCATGACGTCAGCGTGTTTATCCACCAGCTGCTGAAAGATGGTGACGTTATCGTCATACAGCGCCAGTGAGGCATCCGGCAGATAATGCCGCACAAAGGCTTCATTGGTCCCCCCCGGTGGTTCGATCACACGCACGTCCTGATGATTCAGTTGCTCAACGGTGCGATACCGCACCACATCATCACAGCGCACCAGGGGAATCTTGCCATCGGTGCCGAGTGACTCCGCATACCAGGCCTTGCGCTGACGCTCAAGCGTGACGGAAATCCCGCCCACCCCGATATCGCAGCCCTTCGCCACAAAATCAGGCATCAGCGCCTTCCAGGTAGTTGGCACCCACTGCACACGTGCCCCGATACTGTCGGCCAGTGATCGGGCCATATCGATATCGATCCCCTCATACTCACCATCCGGGCGGAGGTAGCTGTAAGGGCGGTAATCACCGGTAGTGCATACCCTGAGCACCCCACGTTCGGCGATCTGCTCAAGCCGGTCATTCGATGAATCCGGCGCAGCCTGGGCCTGGGTACTCAGCAGTAGCATACCCAGCGTCGATAGTACTGTTTTATTCATTATTGTCGGTCTCTTGCACAAAAGGTCCGGGGCATTGTCTCAATCCCTGAAGATAGTTCTACCTTGTGCTGAAAGACCAGTACCACCATTCAATCTCATACACTGACTTCAAAAGGCCTGTCCCATGAGTTCCTCCGACACCGTCACGCTTTATATCGTCTACACCGGCCATCAGACGGACCGATTCGACCGCGACTATTACGTCAACACCCACCTGCCGATGGTACGCGCGGCCTGGCAGGAGCACGGCCTGCTGCAGGCCTCGGCCCTGTTCCCGGCAGAACCGCCCCATGACAGCATCGTTGCCGTTGCCGTCTGCGTATTCAAAAGCGAAAGCGCTCTTCAGGCCTGCCTGGATGCCCCGGCCACCGGCCCGGTCACGGCCGATGTCAGCAATTTCACCGATCTGATGCCAGGCATGCATCGCACGGTACCGCTGTTCACGGAATAGAATCTGCAGGCTCGGCCGGGTCAGGCAGGCATCACGCTCAGCCCGGCACGGGCCAGCGGATCGGTCAGGGCGGCACTGGCCTGACGCTCGACAACCAGAGTAGCCGCCATGCTCAAGGCGCCAATACGATAGCGTGAGGCGGCATTGAGCTTGTCGGATGAGGCCAGTACAACGGTTTCGGCGGCCTGCGCTGCCAGCGCTCGCTTCATGTACGCCTCTTCAAGGTCACCCGTGCTGAAACCGGCAGTTTCGTGCACACCTGTAACCCCCATGAAAAACACATCGGCGCGAATATGTGACAGCGCCTCGATCGCAGCAGCCCCTACCGTCACGATGGAATGCTTGAACAGGGTGCCGCCGATCATGACTACCTCAATGCCCGGGTGATTCACCAGCTCGACAGCGATACTCGGGCTGTGCGTCACCACGGTAGCGACCAGCTCGGGGCGCAGCTGACGCATCATTTCAACGGTGGTCGTCCCGCCATCCACCAGCACCACCTGTCCATCCTCGATCATTGCCGCCGCGGCCGCCGCAATCGCCCGTTTGGGGCCGGATTCGATCGTCTGTCGCTGTGCAAAATCCGCCACCGCCGATGACGCCGGCAAGGCTCCGCCATGCACTCGCTGCAACCGGCCTTCCCGCGCCAGCTCACGCAGATCCCGTCGTATCGTGTCTTCCGACACCCCGAATCGCTCACTCAAGGTACGCGCCACTACCTGCCCCTCCTGCTTGAGCAGGGTCAGAATCTCGCTTTGACGCTGACGAGTCAGCATGGTCACTCTCCTGTCGTCAGTCTAATGCACGATAATGCACGAAATTACTTGTTTGTTAACACAAGTGCGCTAACATTCCTGTCATCCCGTGTATCCTGGAGAAACGGCGTCATGAATACCACTGATCAGCGCGTTCGCATCATCGAAAGTCGCATACTGGCCGATGACTGGTTTGTCTTGAAAAAGACCACTTTCGATTATCTGCGGCGCGACAACACCTGGCAGCGACAAAGCCGGGAAACCTACGACCGTGGCAATGGTGCCACCCTGCTCCTGTTCAATACAGCCAGGCAGACCGTGGTACTGACGCGCCAGTTTCGCTTCCCTGCCTTCGTGAATGGCCACGATGGCATGCTGATTGAAGCAGCGGCCGGACTTCTGGACGACGCTTCACCGGAAACGCGCATTCGTGCCGAGGTCGAGGAAGAAACCGGCTACCGTGTCACCCACATTGAGAAGGTGTTTGACGCCTTCATGAGTCCCGGCTCGGTAACCGAGCGACTTTATTTCTTCATTGCCGAATACGATGAAGGGGACCGAGCCGGCCAGGGCGGCGGTGTGGCCTCGGAAGGCGAGGATATCGACGTACTGGAGCTGCCGCTTGAAGAGGCGCTGGCCATGATCACGCGAGGCGAGATCATGGACGGCAAGACCATTATGCTGCTTCAGCATGTGGCCCTGCGACAGAGGTGAAAGACCATGCCCTGCGGCGGTTACCGGACCGCCGACAGGAACTGCTGCAACTCGGGTGTCCTGGGCTGAGACAGCACTTCTCTTGAGTCCCCCTGCTCATGAATTCGCCCCTGGTGCATGAACACCACCCGGCTGCCCACATCACGGGCAAAGCTCATTTCGTGGGTCACCAGAATCAGGGTCATCCCGTCCCTGGCCAGCTGTTCCAGCACCTTCAGCACATCGCCTACGAGCTCCGGGTCAAGCGCCGAAGTAATCTCGTCACACAGCAGCACCTTGGGCGACATCGCCAGCGCACGGGCAATGGCAACCCGCTGCTGCTGGCCGCCGGACAACTGCTCCGGCCAGGCATCAAACCTGTCCGCCAGCCCGACACGCTCAAGCATGCGGCGCGCCAGCCGCGAGGCCTCCCGCTCGCGCTCACCCCGCACAATCATCGGTGCCAGCATCACGTTTTCGCCCACGGTCTTGTGCGGAAACAGATTGAAGTTCTGAAACACCATGCCCACGTTTTCACTGAGCAGCGCCGGCGCCATGCTATTGGCATCCAGCACCTGGCCATTGATTTCAATCCGGCCGCTGTCGTGCTGCTCCAGCTGATTAAGGCAGCGCAGGAAGGTACTTTTACCCGACCCGCTGCGCCCGATGATCGATACAACCTCGCCGGCAGATACCTTGAGATCGATGCCTTTCAGCACTTCAAGGTGGCCAAAGGACTTGTGAAGGGCATCAACGCGAACCAGTGACATTGAGCTTTTTCTCCAGATGACGGGCATAAAGGGACAGGGGATAACACAACAGGAAATACCCCAGTGCGACCAGGGCAAAGATCAGAAAGGGTTTGAAGGTCGCGTTATTGAGCATGGTGCCGGTGCGGGTCAGCTCGACAAAACCGATGATCGACGCAAGTGCCGTTCCCTTCACGACCTGTACCGAAAACCCGACCGTCGGAGCAATCGCCAGCCGCAGCGCCTGCGGCAGTATCACATGGCGCAGGGTCTGCAGCCTGCCAAGGCCCAGCACTCTGGCTCCCTGCCACTGGCCGGGCGGAATCGCCCGAATGCAGCCCTGCCAGATGTCAGTCAGAAAGGCGCTGGTAAACAGCACCAGGGCAAGTGTCGCGGCCGTCCAGGCCGAGACCTGAATGCCCAGCGCGCCCAGGCCGAAAAAGGCCAGAAACAACTGCATCAACAGGGGCGTGCCCTGGAAAAGCTCCACATAGGCCATTACCGGCCACTGCACCCAGCGAGAGGGAGACAGGCGAATCACCGTCAGCAGCAGCGCCACTACCCCGCCTCCGATAAAGGCGATCAGGGACAGCACGACGGTCCAGCGCATCGAGAGCAACAGGTTGCGCACGATATCCCACAGGGTGAAATCCATCATGAGGAAGGCCTCCCCTGACGCCCGCCCAGAAAGTGCCAGCCGGCAAGCCTGAACAGCTGCCGCATACCGATCGACAACGCCAGGTAGATCAGTGTGGCCAGGATATACGCCTCGAAATTACGGAAGTTGCGCGAGGCAATGAAGTTGGCCGCCCAGGTAAGTTCCTCGACCGAAATCTGCGAGATGACGGCAGACCCCAGCATCACGATGATGCATTGATTGGTCAGCGCCGGATAAATCTTTCGAAGGGCCGGCACCAGCACTACATGGCGGTAGGTCTGACGGCGGGAAAGCCCCAGCACCCGCGCAGCTTCAAGCTGCCCCTTGCCGATGGACTCGATGCCCGCCCGCACGATTTCCGTGGCATAGGCGGTCAGGTTCATGGTCATGGCGATCAGTGCTGCCACCCAGGCCTCAAGTGAGACGCCCAGCGCCGGCAGGCCGAAGAAAATGAAGAAAAGCTGCACGATAAAGGGCGTATTGCGCACCAGCTCGACGTAGGCCTGAATGCCCCAGCGCATACCGGCCGACCCATTGAGCTTCAGCCATGCCAGCACGCTGGCCGCCGTGATACCCACCAGCGTAGCGACGGCCGTAAGTGATATGGTGGTCGCCACGCCAGCGGCAACCTCACCTCCGTACGGAGCGAGCGCGCTGAAATCGAGTGCCATTGCCATGACTCAGTGTCCGCCAGCCGCGTCAAAATCAGCCGGCAGTGGTGCCTTGAACCATTTCTCGGACAAGGCGTTGAACGTACCGTCGCTCATGCCGTCCTGAATCAGCTGATCAACACGGGCCAACAACTCGGGGTTATTCTTCGCCACCCCGATGTAGCACGGCGAATCCTTCAGCGTGAAGGCCAGCTCCGGCACATGCCGACCCCCTCGCGCGGCAATCGACGCCGCGACCTGGTTGCCGGTGGCAATCAGGCCGACCTGGCCGGAAAGAAAGGCCGAGATGGTCGTTGCATTGTCCTCAAAGCGCTTGATGACGGTATTCTCGGGCGCCACCTTCGAGAGCTCGATATCCTCCAGTGCCCCTCGGGTCACACCGATGGTTTTCCCCGCGAGATCTGCCGGGGCCTCAATGCCATCATCGCTGTCGGTTGCACCATCACCGAACACACCGAAGAAAAAGGGAGCGTACTTGTCGGAAAAATCGATGGCCCTTGCCCGGTCAGGGTTCCGCCCCAGACTGGAAATGACCAGATCCACCTTGCCGGTCGTGAGATAAGGAATCCGGTTCGCGCTCGTCACCGGCACCAGTGACAGATCCAGCTTCATCTGCTCGGCCAGATAGCGCGCTGTATCGATATCGTAGCCCTGTGGCTGCATATCGGCGCCGATGGAGCCGAAGGGCGGAAAGTCCTGAGGCACCGCGACCCGCAGGGTGCCGCGTGACTGGATATCATCAAGGCTGGACGCCTGGGCCGGGCCACTCAGCGTGGCCGTCAGTGACAGGGTTGCAAGCGTTGCACCCACCAGGTGGGCAGCAAGGGTCAGAAAACGACGGCGATCGGTCATGGGGCACTCCCGGTGATAAGCGCTTTATCCAGCCTTCTGGATGAAACGATGATTTTTCTGGGTTATTCCATGAAACGAACGTTGCAATCACTGTGCCATGTTTCGCCTTTTGCCACGGCCAACATCAGCTTGCGTCCTGCCGGCCAGCCGAAGAGGGCTCCATTCATCACGGCAGCCGCCTGCATGATCGCCCATGGTGCAGCGCCCTTTCCCCCGATGCACCAGAAACGCTCATGCGACGCTTCCTGAAAGTCGGCCTCCCTGCAAAGCGTTATTGACGGCACTGTTTTCATGCCTCAATACAAAGAAACCCGGCGACAATGCGCCGGGTTCTTCATGGGGACTGCTGTTGAGTGCCTAGTAGAGGATGTCACTGCGAATGATGTACTTCGCGCCCGAGGTGATGAGCTCGCCGGAATGAATGCAGTGCAGGGGATGCTGACCATGAGGAAAGCACAGTACTCCACCCTTGGGGGTCGAGACCGACACGGTAGTAACGTCATCCCGTGACTGCGCCGGACGACCAGGGTTGCTCTTGCTGACCAGAAACTCGGTCCGGCCGCCTTCATAACCATCACTCAGGAAAATGAGGTAGGTGTACTGGCTCATGAGCCCGGGATAGGCGTCCTGAACAATTCTGTTATCGATGACGCGGCTGCCCGGCCAAGCACCGTCACTATGGGGTTTGAAAAAGTCCCCTGTTTCATAACGATAAAACCTGAAACGAGCGTTCAACCCCTTGGCGCTCTCGCCATCCACCTTGTCAGTCACCAGGTGTCTGGAACGTGCCCACAAGGTGCTGTCCACGGCCTCGCTGACAATCCAGTTGACATTATGGTTGTGGCGAACGTTATGGGGCAGCGAAACGGGAGAATCCTGATCGAACCCCATTTGCTCGGCCATGCGTACGAAATTGTCTGCCTCGCTTGAACTCAGCACGTTGAGTAACTGAAAGGCACCGGGCACTTCAGGGATATCGCGACGCGAGACCTGCTCCGGATCATGGGCTTCAAACAGCAGATCGGGATCGCCCGCATCACTCCAGATCGGCAGGGGATCAGCATTGAACCCGCGTTCATGGCCGACGATATAAATGGCTTCACTCATGACAACTCCTTGATATATGAATCCAGCGTTCAGCAGGCAACTCGTCAGTCGGGATAGCGCACCAGTGCCCGACTCTCGATGCTCTGCCTGGGCCGTGCGTTGGGAGACGGTCTGGAAAGCGTGGCCGAGGTATGGGGCACCGGCACCCGCTTGCCACTGTCGAACGCATTGAAAATAACGGCTTCCTCCGGCGACATCCGCGACTGGTACCACCAGTGGTGATCCGGACTGTGTGTCAGCCCCTGAATCTGCCCCTGGCGGTCGGGATAAATGATGTCGATATTGACCCAGTCCTGCGCTGCCACCGTGGCAGTATCCACAAAGACCAGGGGGTCAAGTTCGGCGGGATAAGCGACCGGGCGCCACAGATTGACGATGCCGAAATGCCCGTTGGCCCAGTCCGCGGCACGTGACGCCTCAAGGACATCAAACAGCCGCTGCCGTCCGGCATCGCGGGCGTAGTCGGTATGGACGTGCTGTGCCGGCCGGCGATGGCCATCCACGCCTCTGAGCGTATGATCGAACACCACGACCTCGCTGGCCCCCAGGGACTGCGACAGAAAATCGGCAACCGCCCTGCTGTAGTGCTGCTCACGCACGGCTTGCTGCGTCACATCCATGGCCAGTTCCTGCGCCTCGACAAACGCCACCCCCTGCTGGTCGAAGGTAGGCGCCCTGTCGGCGCGAACATCGTGGAGCGTGACTTCAACACGGTCGTGCTCGGGCTCGATACGCTTGCCGGTTTCTCCCTCGGGGTCCACCAGAATCTGCAGTGGCGCCGCCTGCCTTACCTGATAATTGATCCAGGCCCGCTCGCTGCGGGAAGCCCTGTCCCTGTCCGTCATGTCACCCAGCCTCCTGGCGAATGAATCACCTTGCCGGCAGCATCGGCTGCCTCACAAGAACTGCATCTGCAACAAGGCTAGGCCATGGCCGGTGATGACAGAACGGCTAGAATGGGAATTCATTATTCCTGTAGCTGCAATAATCGAGTGCCATGAACGATCTGACCCTGAGACTGAAAACCTTTCAGAAGGTAGCCGAGCACCACAGTTTCTCTGCCGCGGCAAGGGAACTGGGTATCGCCGCCTCGACCGCAACGCGCTATATCGGACAGCTTGAACGCCAGCTGGGTGAGCCATTACTCATTCGCTCTACCCGGCAGGTCCGGCTGACGGCAGCCGGTGAATGCGCTCTCAAACGCATCGGCACCATCCTCGAGCAGTTCGATCTGATCGATCAGGACTTGAAGGCCACGGGTCAAACCACCTCGGGCACACTGCGGGTCTCCGTACCCTGGCGCTACACCCGCCTTTATATTGCACCGCTGGTGCGGGAATTCATGGTGACCTATCCCGAGATCACCCTGCACATCATCAGCAGTGATCACTGGGTGGACCTGATCGATGCAGAGTTCGATGTCGCAGTACGCATCGGCCACCTGGAAGACTCGTCACTGATTGCGCGAAAGATTGCCGATCAGCAGTTCGTGCTGGCGGCAGCGCCGGCCTATCTGAACCGCCACGCCGCCATCACTCGCCCGAAGGATCTGGCCACGCACACCCTGCTGACCTTCGACTACACCACGGCCAGCCATCACTGGCAGTTGAAATACAAGGGGCACACCTGCCGCATTCCCATTCGTGACGGCATGCTGCGCTCCAACAATGCCGATGTACTGACAAAGGCCGCCCTCGACGGTGCGGGCATCGTGTTACAGCCATGCTGGGCCATCAGGGACGAGCTGGAAAGCGGTCAACTGACCCCGGTGCTGGGCCAGCATGAAGTGACCTCGACACGCTTTGAAAGCGGTGTCCATGTCGTATTTACCCAGGAAAATCGCGCCAATCCCTGCGTCAGGGCGTGGGTCGACTTCCTCATGACCCATGCCGACCGCATGGTGCTCAATCAATAGCGCGGCGTGCCTGCTGACCAACTACCCTAGAGGTCATCGTTTACTGTCCTGGACCTTCGCATGCAGACACCTCCCCTTGCCCATCACGGGCGCTTCGATTACCGCGCCATCACCGACCGGGACACCCACCGCTGGCCGAAGGACGCCACACTGGCCGTGTATATCGGGCTCAACCTGGAACATTACGCCTTCGGCGAAGGCCGGGGAGTGGGCATCGCGCCGCCTGCCCCGGAGGGTGAGCCGGATGTGCTCAACCATGCCTGGCGGGAGTACGGTAACCGGGTCGGTGCGTGGCGCTGCCTGGCGCTGTTCGAGGCCCTGTCATTGCCCGTGGGCGTGATCGCCAATACTTCCCTGCTGGATCACTGCCCATCGCTGCTGGACGCCTTTCATGCACGAGGGGATGAACTGATCGCTCACGGCCATACCAATGCCGAGCGCCAGGGGCAGATGCCCGTCGCGCAGGAACGGGCCCTGATCGAACAGTGCCGTGCCCGGCTGGCCGAACGGTACGGCTCACCGCCCACCGGCTGGCTGTCACCGTGGATTTCGGAAAGCAGGCACACACCGGACCTGCTCGCCGAGGCCGGGTTCGGCTACACCCTCAACTGGGCGCATGATGATCGCCCGACGCCGCTGACTACCCGGCATGGCACACTGTGGTCAGTGCCCTACCCCCAGGAGATCAACGACATTCCGACCATCTCGACACACCGGGTCAGCATGACGGAATTCTGTACCATGGCCCGAGACCAGTTTCACGAGCTGCTCGAACAGTCCCGCCACCAGCCACTGGTCATGGGCATCGCCCTGCACCCGTTCATTGTCGGCCAGCCCTTTCGACTCAGGCAGCTGCGCACCCTGCTGACGGAGCTTTCCCGGTACGGCACTGAAGAAGGCGTGTGGTGGACCACCCCGGGGCAGATTGCCGCACAATGTACCGACACCCTCCCCGTAACGGCGCATCAGTGACCCGCTCATGCCCCGTGAGTACGCCCTGACGCCATTTACAGAGAGACCTTCATGCCACGCAAGCTGATTCCCCTGCAGGCCTTTGCCCTGCTGTTCATGGTGGCCGGGGCAACCGATGCGCTGATCTACCGACACAGCCGCGACCTGCTGGCCGTCTACATGACCGGCAATACCTCCCATGTGGGCCAGCATCTGGCGCTGGGCGACGGGGCGGGCACCCTGCCCCTGCTGGGCGTCATCGCTACCTTCTTTTTCGCAACCACCGCAGGCGCCTGGCTTGGTGACCGGGCCGGACTCTGGCGAGCCACACTCATCATGCTGCTGACCGCCACGCTGGTGACCGCGGCATGGGCGCTGGCCGAGACCCGGGGCTATTCATATCGAACCGTGCTATGTATCGCTGCCGGAATGGGCATGCTGAACCAGGTCAGCGCCAGGGAATCCGGTGTGACCTTTCTGACCGGGATGCTGGTACGGACCGGGCGCGCCGTGGCGTCAGGTCACTTTCGGGAGGTATTTACCGGCCTGATGCGCTGGATGGCCATGATTGCAGGTGCCGCCATCGCCACCGTGCTGGACGAGCGCTACGGTGAACACAGCCTGCTGTTCATTATCGGCGCACTGATCGCCGGCGCCATGATGACCACCGGCTACGTCATGGCCATACGGGCAGACACCGCAAAGGCCGAGGCGGGGCGCTGAACACACCCCGCCCACGGAGTCAGGGCGCCATCATGGCCCCCGAGGCTGCCTTGATCTGGCGGGTGAAGGCGTTTACTGCCTGCTCTTTCTCAGTGGGAGCAGACGGTGTGGCCTCTGCCCCGTAGGTCGCCAGAAAATCCATCATGACGCCATTGGTCCAGCCGAAGCCATCCACCACCTCATACTCGCCACCGCCGCCAATGCCGGCCTGCTCCACATCGTACTTTTCGACCAGCTTGCCGGTCTCGGCGTAAACATCCTCGACCGTTTTCATGAAGCGCGTCGCGATGGTGCGGGCCAGCACCGGCTGGTCATAGCGGGCCAGGCCACGTACTGCCAGCCACTGCAGCGGTGCCCAGCCATTGGGCGCGTCCCACTGCTCGCCGCTATGGCGCGTGGTCGTTACCAGTCCACCCGGGCGCAATAGCCGGGCACGCACCACATCAGCGGTGGATTGTGCCTGAGCCGGGGTGGCCACCCCAAAGGCCAGCGGATAGACCATCGCCGCTGATACTGCATCGCTCAGCATCCCCTCCTGCCAGTTGTAATCGGTATAAAACCCTCCGGCGGCGTCCCAGAACACGGTATTGATCGCATGGCGACGCACCACGGCACGCTCGGCAAAGGCTTCGGCCTTGCCGGCATCACCCTGCACGGCCCAGGCCTGGGCCAGCGTTTGCTCGAGATTGAACATCAGGGCATTCAAGTCCACCGGCACGATGGCCCGGGTATTGACCGTCGTCTGATGCTCGCCATCGGCCATCCAGCGCGTACTGAAATCCCAGCCGCTTTCGGCCGCAGCCCGCTGGTCACGGTAGACCTCACTGCTCGGGCGGGTCGTCTGAGCGGCCAGTTGCGTCTCAACCCGCCACGCCTCGGCCCGCGGCCGGGCCTGACCGCCGGTATAGCGATTAAGCATCATACCGTTCGGTAGTTTCACCACATGCAACGCCGCCTGGCCCGGCGCCAGCGTATCCGCTCCACGCATCCACCAGGAGTATTCGGCCATCAGCTGGGGCAGGTAATGGCGATAGACCTGATTGCCATCCTTCGCCGCCAGCAGCTGCACCATCGCTGCAAAGAACGGTGGCTGACTGCGGGTAAGAAAGTAGGTGCGGGTGCCGTTGGGAATGAACCCGTACTGATCGATCAGCCAGGCGAAGTTCTCGACCATGTCCCGGGCCAGGTCCATCCGGTCACTGCGGACCAGCCCCAGCAGCGTGAAGTAGCTGTCCCAGTAGAACATTTCGTTGAACCGCCCACCCGGCACCACGAACGGATGCGGCAGACCGACCAGGCTGCTCCAGGGGTTGTCCGCCACCTCACCCGATTCCCGGGTAAGCACCGGCCAGAGGTTGATGATGTGCTGTTTGATTGGCGTCCCGGCGGGCTCTTCCAGATGGCTGTCATTCTCTGGCGGCCTCTGGAAGTTGTCGGCTACAAAGGCCTTCAGCGCATCCCTGGACATGGGGGCGGAGGCCGTTTGCCGACGATAGTCAGCCACAATCTCGGCGGGGGCACGCAAGGGGATCAGATCCACTACGGTCTTGCCATCCGGGTAAAGCTCCGCACTGGCAATGGCCGTCATGACAGGCCCCCAGCGGGTTTCCGGCGAATCCGCCGCCGTCTTGGGTACTGGCGGACTGGAAAGGGCAGCGCAGCCTGAAAGCGCAACGGCAAGCCCCAGCACCGACAGCCATCTGGTCGATGCGCGCAGGAAATGATGGTTGGACATGAGAACTTCCCCGATGAAGAGCATTTTTGTGTAGTGAGTGATTACATTAGAGACACCTTACAGGATGGTCTACCTGCGGCAATCCCTCCTCTGCACCTTTGGTCGGAGTTGGGTAGTACGCTCGCTGCCATCCCGCTCACGCTGATCCATCACCCATCACCAAAAACGGCCCCGCAGGGCCGTCTTGATTCGCTGTCAACAATAGACCTTATGCCTTTTCCATCAGCGGTCCTGGTGCCTTCAGGTAGCGCTCGCGGATGTGTTTCGCCGACCAGTAGGTGAGCGCCGCCACGGTGCCGGTGGGGTTGTGCTGCATGTTCTGCGGGAAGGCACTGGCCCCCATGACGAACAGGTTATGTGCGTCCCAGTGCTGCAGGTAGCGGTTAAGCACCGAGGTCTTCGGATCGGTGCCCATGATGGCGCCACCGGTCAGGTGCGTTGACTGATAGTGCGACGGGTCAAAGTGATCCCCCACCTGCTTGAAGCTCTCGGTGTGATAGTCCGGCTTGAGCTCGGCGACAATCTCACGCATGCGTTCGGCCATGAACTGGGTCATGCGCATGTCGTTGTCCTTCCAGTCGTAGGTCATGCGCAGCAGCGGGTCGCCATGCGGGTCGGTGTAGGTCGGGTCGAGATCCAGATAGACGTCCCGGTAGGACATGTTCGTCCCGGTCGTTCCGAGCATCATGTGATGGCCATAGTGCTCACTGGCATTTTTCTTCCACTCGCTGCCCCAGCTCGCCGAGCCCGGCGGCGTCCGAATGGCGCCGATCGCCCCACCCGGCCCCTGGGTGGTGTAGATATAGGAGCCACCAATGAACCCGTGACTGGCTGTATCAAAGGTATCCGGGCTGAAATCATCGATGACCTGACCACTGCCCCCCGCGGAAATGAACGGGTTGAACTGGTGATCCTTGAAGTACATGTCGATCGAGCCGGTGATCTGGTAGGAAAAGTTGCGACCTACCACGCCGGTATTGGCGACGGGATCGTACGGCTTGCCGATCTCCGACAACAACAGGATCCGAACGTTGGACAGCGGGAAGGAGGCCAGTATCACCATGCCTGCCGGCTGGAAGGTTTCCTGCCCCTCGCCGTCCCGATACACCACGCCCTTCACGGTCTCGCCGTCATCACTCTTGACGATCCGCGTCACCTCGCAGTGGGTGCGATAGCTGAACGTCTCGCGTTGCTTGAGCGCATCCAGTACGCAGGTCTGCGGTGAGGCCTTGGAGTAGTTGAGGCAGCCGTAGTTACTGCAGAACCCGCAGAAGTTGCATGGCCCCAGCTGCATTCCGTAGGGATTGGTCCAGGCCCCGGACACGTTGGCCGACGGGTACGGGTACGGGTGCCAGCCCAGTTTTTTCGTGGCCTCGGTGAACAGCGTATCCGTCAGGGTGCGCGGCAGGGGCGGCAGCGGAAACGGGTTCTGGCGCGGCCCCTCGAACGGGTTGCCACCGTCAATGATTTCACCCTGCACATTTCCGGCCTGACCGGACAGCCCGGCGACCTTCTCGAAAAAGTCGTAATGCGGCTCCAGCTCCTCGTAGGTGACGCCATAATCCTGGATCGTCATGTCCTCGGGCAGAAAACCGGGCTCGAAGGTGCGATCGGCAAAGCTCTTGAGGGACAGCTCGGTGGGCGTTGCCCGATACAGCACGCCGGTCCAGTGAGAACCGGCGCCCCCGACACCATCTCCCGGATGGAATGTGGTCCAGTGCCGCTGGGGCAGCGCCTCTTCGTCGGCGTTGCGCCGAATCGTGACCGTGCTTTGCTTCGGACGCTGCATCATTTCCAGACGCACACCGTACTTCAACTCGTCAGCGGGCTTCGGATAGAGGAAATCCTCCTTGGTGCGGTCGCCACCGCGTTCGAGTGCCACGACGTTCAGCCCGGCATCGGTCAGCTCCATGCCCATGATGGATCCGGTCCAGCCGAGGCCGATGATCACGGCGTCGACGCTGGGCAATGTTTTCATCGCCGAATTATCCTTGTCGTTCATGATGAGTGCGCACTCCCTGTGTCAGCGGCGTGCTGTGATTCACTGTCTGGTGCCCCGCTGAAGCCGCTGCGTTCATCCATTGATGCACGTACCTGTTGAACCTGTTCGGCCGTGACAGCTCCGCCGGTATTTCCCCAGCCGGCACGAACAAACGTGGCCAGATCAGCCACTTCCTGATTCGATAGCCGCCAGCCAAAGCCTGGCATCATCAATGCTTCCGGCTTTTGCGGTGTAGAGGGCAGCTGGGCGCCATTCAAAATGGTATGAATCAACGCCGTCGGATTGTCTGCATTGGCCTGGCTGTTGCCTACCAGAGAAGGAAATACCTCGGAAGCGCCCTGCCCGTTGGCAAAATGGCAGGCATTGCAGTTATCCAGGTAAAGCGCTTCACCGCTGGACAGCGACGTGCCGGTACTCAGGTGCTGCTCCGTGGCCTTGATGTCGGCGTCGGCAGGTGCCTTGCCATGATCCCGGGGCACGGGCAGGCTCTTCAGATAGGCGGCGATCGCGCCCAGATCCTCGCTCGAAAGATGGGATGTGCTGTTGACGATGACCGAGGTCATTTCACCACTGACGGCGCTGTGCGCATTACGTCCGGTGGCCAGGTAATCCACGATATCCTGGCGGGTCCAGCCGGCAACGCCCTGGCCGGTACCCTTGCCCCTGAGGCTGGGCGCCCACCAGTCATTCAGGTCCGCTCCGGCGAGATAATTGTCCCCCTCATCATCACCCAGAGCCTTCTCCTGCTGGAACAGCCCTCGGGGCGTGTGGCAACTGCCACAATGCCCCAGCCCTTCCACCAGGTAACGCCCGCGATTGATCTCGGCGGAATCGCCCTGGGTCGGCGTAAAGGGAGCCTTGTCGGCAAACAGCCAGTTCCAGACGCTCATGCCCCACCGTTGATTGAACGGGAAGCTGAGCGCCGTCTGCGGAGGCTGATGGTTCACCGGCGTCACGCCCTGCATGAAGTAAACGTAAAGCGCGTGCACGTCCTGATCGGTCAGGCGGGCATAGGACGGGTACGGCATGGCCGGATAAAGATGGCTGCCATCAGCGCGCTTGCCGTCACGCAGCGCCGCCGCAAACTCGGCCTCGGTGTAATTGCCGATACCGGTTTCAGGGTCCGGAGTGATGTTGGTTGAATAGATACTGCCCAGCGGGCTCTTGATCTCCAGCCCTCCGGCGAAGGCCTTGCCTTCCGGGGCGGAATGGCATGCCACACAGTCACCGGCACGGGCCAGATAAGCGCCCCTGGCCAGCGCCTGGCTATCGGGCCGGGCATCGCCCTGTGCATACGTCATCCCCGGCGCCATGGCCCCGGCCAGCAGGGTGCCGGTCAGCAGCGCGAGGGCACCGCGGCCGCGTTTCGAGGCAATGGTATCGTTCCCACAATAAAGTTTCATGAATCAGCCTCGCTCGCCGTTCAAACTTACCGGACCCAGAGGATAAGGCTGGTCGTACTGATCCACCCACTCGCGGAAACTGGCACGCGCGCCTGTGAAGCCCAGCATCTTCCAGCCCACCATATGGCGATTGCCGCCATGGATCGGATCAGACAGGAACCCTTCCCGGGTGTTTTGCAGCAAAAAGGCAAAGAACGTGCTGCTGGGAAGGTTCGCGATGCCCAGCGCATTGAAATCCGGTGTTCCCTTCTCAAGGGCTGAAAGCACCTCGGTGCGCGTTGCCTTGTCGAGGGCTGCAAAGGGCTTGCTGAAATGACGACGGCAATGGGCGTCGGTAGCACGAATGCCGAGGCGATACACCGCTGCGGGCGTATGAGGCAGCTGATAGCCCATTTCGGCGGGCGCATCGGTGCGGAACGGCCCCTGCATGTACCAGTGTTCAGCCTGACCGTACCCGCCGGCCAGCTCCCTGTCGATGAATACGGGAACATGGGCATCCAGCGCCCCGGGGCCCGTATCGTCTGCCGGAATCAGCAGGTCCGTGGCCGACAGAATGAACTGCCACTCTTCAGAGGTAAAAAAGGTCGGATAATAATCATGAAGCGGCGGAGCCTCAGGCGCTGCCGCACTGGCCCTGAAGGCCAGGCTGGAGCCAACGCTGACTGCGGGAATACTCAGCAGTGAGTTACGCATGAACGCGCGGCGCTGACGATTGCGAGGTGCATCGGTCATGGGGGGTCTCGGTCAATGGTTCGTGTGCCCCTTTCTGGAAGGGCTGGCATGCATGGCTGTTACAGCCTGCTGCAGACGTTCTACTATACGCCTTATTGAACCATAGCTTAACGACCTTCAACCGATCATATCGAGAAATTGCTCATATGAAAGGCCCCGCCCCGCCCGCCCTTACCCGGCGAGCGTGTCATCACAGCCGGCGACCAGCGCGAAGGCTTCGGCTTCCGGCATGGGACGAAAGAGGTGATAGCCCTGCGCGGCGTCACAGTGCATGGCGCGCAACAGTGCCAGCGTCGGCTCGTTTTCGATGCCCTCGGCCACGACCTTCAACGCGAGGAAATGCGCCATCTCGACGATCTTCTCGACAATGAACCGGCTGGCGGGGTCGGTAGCGATATCACTGATCAGATACCGGTCAATCTTGATGACATCCGTGGGCAGGCGGCGTAGATAGTTGATGTTGCTGTGGCCCGCACCAAAGTCATCGATGGACAGCCGAAACCCCAGTGTCTTGAGTTCGATAAGCGTGGCCACCGCCCGGGTGTTGTCGAGCAACCCTTCGGTTTCAAGGCATTCAAGCTCCAGCCATTCGGCACGGGCCTGCTCCTTCTCCAGAATGCGACTGAACATATCCACCATGCCGTCATCCAGCAGATTGGAGGTGGAAATATTGATGGCAATCCGCGCAGTGCCACCCGCGAGGTAACAGGTACGGGCCATGGCGGCGGCCATTTCAAACACACGGTACGTCAGCGGATTGATCAGGTTGGTCTTGTCGACCAGGGAAATGAACTCTCCCGGCGGAATCATTCCGCGGCGTGGATGGTTCCAGCGAAGCAACGCCTCAAGCCCCACGATCCGGTTGGTCTTCAGATCCACCTTCGGCTGGTAGACCATGAACAGATCCTGTCGGGCCTCGATGGAAGTTGCCAGCTCGATCATCAACTGAAGATGCTCACGCTGCTCATCATCGTATCCCGCACGGTAGCCCAGTACCTTCATATCCATGGACAGGGCCGCATGCAGGGCATTCAGCGCCTTGCGATAGACCTCATGGCCATCCATCGCGAGGGTATCGAAGTCATGAACGCCTGCATGCACATCGAGTCGAATCGGAATGGAGCCCTGGTGATAGTCCTCCATGCGATCAGAGAACAGGTCGATACACTCAAGCGCTGCGGCCCGTTGTGCAAAGGGCACAACAAAGGCAAACCGGGACGGCGAGACGGCGTACAGAGGCCACTCGCTCGGCATCAAAAGCTGTAGAAGGGCCGCAACATCGCAGATCAGGGTGTCGGTGGCCACGCCTCCAAAGCTGCTGGTGATGTCGTTCATGTAATTGATATCGATGGTCGATATCATGAACAGGCTGTACCGCTCGGCCTGGGCTGCCGGCTGCATCATGTCACCCAGATCCTTGCGCAGCTGATGGCAGTTCGGGAACAGCGTAATGGACTCCACCATTCCAAGACGATGGCGGGCCTCCAGTATGTCCGTGGCAATATCTCCCAGCATCCGCAACTGCCGTGCCTGCGTACCCGTCAGTCTCCGGGGTTCATAGTCGATCGCACAGACGCTGCCAATGGCATGCCCTTCGCTGGTAATCAGCGGCACACCGGCATAAAAACGAATATTGGGGGCCCGAATGACCAGCGGGTTTTCTTTCACTCGCTCATCCTGGGTGGCATCCTCGATCACGGTCAGCGCTCGGCGGGCCACGGTATACTTGCAGAACGCATTTTCCCGGGAGGTCGAGGCACAATCAAACCGGGTGCGGGCCACTATCCACTGGAGTTCATCCCCCACCAGTGTCACAAGCCCGGTAGGCACACCAATCAGCTCACAGATCAGCTCACTGACGCGGTTCAGTGAGGCACTGGCACCCAGCCTCGCCTGCCGCTCGGCTTCAATCGCGGCAAGCCGTGTCGATTCAACCAGGGTCAGATCACTCAACATGTGCACATCCTCACCGTCGTCATGCCACGGATAGTGTCAAGCAGGTTATAGATCATCACCCTCGTCCCATCATTCGATCAAGCTGTCGATAGCCGATGGCCTCCATCAGCTGCGGCTGACTTACGCGCGCCTCACCGGCCAGATCGGCAATGGTCAATGCCACACGCAGGACCCGATGGTAGGCACGGGCCGACAGGTTCAGCCGCGTCAGTACCTCGGTAAGCCACAGGCGCTCCGGTGCCCCCAGACCACAGGCTGCTTCGAGCGGCGTGGGGGGTAGATGGGCATTCAATACACCACGTTCCTGCTGCCGGGCACGGGCGGCCACGACCCGCTGACGCACCACGGTCGAGCTTTCACCACTGCGTACGCTGGTCAATTGCTCCGGCGGCAGGGCCGGCACCTCGATCTGAAGGTCAATACGGTCCAGAAGCGGCCCGGACAACCGTGCCTGATAACGCTGCACCTGCTGCGGTGTGCACTTGCAGGCCTGTCGGGGGTCTCCCCGGTGGCCACACGGACACGGGTTCATGGCAGCGACCAGTTGAAATCGGGCTGGATAATGGCGGTGATGGCTGGCTCGGGCGATATGAATCGCGCCGGACTCGATCGGCTCACGCATGACTTCCAGCACCTTGCGATCAAACTCCGGCAGCTCATCCAGAAACAGAACGCCCTGATGGGCCAGAGAGATCTCGCCGGGCCGGGGCTTCGAGCCACCGCCGACCAGTGCGACAGCACTGGCCGTATGATGAGGTGCGCGAAAGGGCCGCTGCCCCCAGCGCTCGAGAATATCAAGCCCGCACACGGAGCGGATCGCCGCCACCTCCAGACATTCACGCTCCGACAATGGCGGCAGAATACTCGGTAACCGACTGGCCAGCATGGTCTTGCCGGTTCCTGGCGGCCCGGCGAACAGCAGGTTATGCCCCCCGGCAGCCGCTATTTCCAGGGCGCGCCTGGCCTGATGCTGCCCGCGCACCTCGGCCAGATCTGCCTGGGGAAGCTGCGCGCCAGGCGCCTCCGTTCGCTGGTACGGGGGGATGCGGGTCTGACCCACCAGATGCGCCACCACCTCAAGCAGGTCGCCGGCAGGATGAACGGCTAGATCACCGGCCAGAGAGGCCTCATCGGCATTGCGGCTCGGCAGGATCATGGAATGCCCTGCATCACAGGCCGCCAGCGCCGCCGGCAGCACACCGGTCACACCGCGCAGCTTGCCATCCAGCGCCAGCTCACCCAGACATTCGACCGTCGCGACCGCCTCTCCCGGTACCTGGCCTGAAGCCACCAGAATGCCAAGGGCAATCGGCAGATCGAATCGCCCGCCCTCCTTGGGCAAATCCGCCGGAGCCAGGTTGAGTGTGATCCGTCGAGCAGGGAATTCGAACCCTGAATTGATCAACGCACTACGCACCCGCTCCCGACTTTCCTTCACGGCGGCTTCCGGCAGGCCGACAATGGCAAGCCCCGGCAGCCCGTTGGAAAGATGTACCTCGACCAGCACCTGAGGTGCGTCAAGCCCGACACTGGCACGGGTACGGATGATGGCAAGTGACATAGGCTGGTTCCTGCACAGACGATACACGGTTAAAAAATATGCTTTCGCCTTATATCGTCAGGAAGCCGTTTCTCTGTATGCCCGATAGGAAATCGCTGATGCCGGGTATCCATGCGTGCCGGGCAGGCGGATACCACGAGGCGGGGCGACTAAACGATACCTGCCCATGGCCCCGAAGTGCGGGGCCATGGGCAGGCAGATCAGCCCTTCATTGAAGGACAGCAGGCCCTGTCAGGCGTATTCGGGGGTCAGCGCCTGCTGGTAAAGCCGGGTGCCGGCGCTGTCTTTCAGGGTGACGGTCAGCACGTTGCTCTCGCCCTCCAGATCCACCTGGCCGAAGAACTGATATCCCCGGGACGGGGGCAGGTTCTTCTGGCCCTCGGGCGGGGCCTTTTGAAACATCACCTGCGGGCCGAAGGTATTGTCCAGGCTGCCCGGGCCAAAGGTGCCGGCATGCAGCGGCCCGCTGACAAACTCCCAGAACGGGGCAAACTCCTTGAAGGCGGCCCGCTCGGGCGAGTAATGATGAGCGGCGGTGTAATGCACATCGGCGGTCAGCCAGACGACGTTTCGAATGTGGTTATCCCGAATGAAGGTCAGCAGCCGGGCCATTTCCAGCTCACGACCCAAAGGCCGGCCGGGATCGCCGTTGGCAATGGCCTCGAAATCGCCACTGTCACCATCAGGCACCAGCAGGCCGATGGGCATGTCCGCAGCGATGATTTTCCAGGTCGCGGTGGACGCGGTCAGGGCACGCTTCAGCCAGTCGAACTGAGTTTCGCCGAGAAAGGCCGTCGCCGGCGAGGCGTCGGGCTGTAGATTGGTGCTGTTGGGCCCCCGATACGTGCGCATGTCGAGCATGAAGACCTCCATCCCCGGCCCGTAGGGAAACTTCCGGTAGATGCGCTGCGGCGCGTCGGGCGCCATGCGGGTGGGGGTAAATTCGAGGAAGGCGCGGCGGGCACGCTGGGAGAGTAATGCCACGTTTTTCTCGCTGTAACGGTCATCGGCGAGCACCTCCTGGGGGTACCAGTTATTGAGTGTTTCGTGATCATCCCATTGCGCCAGCATCGGTACGGCGGCATTGAAGGCTCGAACGTTGCGGTCCTTCAGGTTGTAGGCGTGCTGACCGCGATATTCATCGAGGGTTTCTGCCACCTTGCGCTTGGCCGGCGTCATCAGATTATTCCATACGCTGCCATCGTCGAGCATGACCCGCTCCTCGAGCGGGCCATCGGCGTATACGGTATCGCCTGAATGAATGAAGAAATCGGGGTTGACCTTCAGCATGGCGTCATAAATGGTCATGCCACCTCGAGCTTCATCGATCCCCCAGCCCTGCCCGACCACATCACCGGACCATACCAAGCGGATATCCCGGGCACGCGTCGGTGCCAGTGGCAGTGTGCCGGTTACCGGCTCACTCAGGGCGCGGTGATCTCCCGGCGATTCGAACCATACCCGGTAGTAGAGGTGATCCCAGCCGCGCAGTCCTGTGGCATCGAGCTTGCCGGCCAGGCCGGTTTCCGGCAGAAGGCCGAGTCGCGGCAGCCGTCGTGCCTGCTTGAAGGCCGGGTTGTCGGCAATCTCGACATGCATGAAGGCTGCCCGATCCGCTTGGCTCCAGAGCACGGCCCGGTCACTCAGCACATCGCCGCTCATGACCCCGGACACCGCCTGCGGCCGGCGATGTTCAGCCAGCACGATCGCCGGGGCGCCGAGAATGCCCGTTCCCAACAGCCCTGCGCCGGCACCGGCCTTGAGCCCCCATGACAGAATGTTCCTGCGTTTCACCATGATCTACCTCCCGGGTTGGTGGCCGAAAGTGTGGTCAGCAGGCATGACAGTCTGAGGTCAGGCCGGTGACGAGCCCATGACGCAGGTATAAAAAAACCCCGCACGGTGGCGGGGTTACAGCATGGTTCACCGAATCAGGCAGCGCCTGGCGAGCCACTTTCCGGGGCAGCCGAGGTGTCTTCACCCAGATCGCTTTTGGCTTCGGCATTGGCGGTCGTGGTGGTCTTGCCACGCAGGCTGTCCAGCTGGGATTCCATACTGGCGACCTGCTGCTCCAGTGCCTCGACACGAGACCGTGTGCGCTGCAGCACATCCATCATGATGTCGAAATCTTCTCTGGATACCAGATCAAAGCGATCAAAGGTGCTTTTCATTGCACTTTGTACACTGCGCTGAATATCTTCAGGCGCATGCGATACGTCCTGCAGACGATCGCCCAGTTGCTGGGCAAAGCGACTGAATACATCCCTATTGGCCATGGTCGTTCCCTCATTGTTCAACTATGTGCTCTACAGGATACGCATGACGACCGCAAAACGCCTAATGATCCACATCACTCGCCTCATGCACCCCCACAGTGCAAGTACGCCCCACTCGCCCCAAAAGAGCCTCCATTTGGTGCGTCGCGCCAGCGCCCTGTGCACCACAACGATACACAGCCGCACCACTCTGAATCCAAGTGGTTGATTAAAAAGGAACAGGGTATGCATTGGCATGGTGCCTGCCATGTTTTACCAGGAGACACCTCAAGGAGAACAAGGCATGAAGCTTGTCACTGCCATTATCAAGCCATTCAAACTCGACGATGTGCGTGAGGCGCTGGCCGATAACGGCGTTCAGGGCATCACTGTCACCGAGGTCAAGGGGTTTGGCCGACAGAAAGGGCATACCGAACTCTACCGCGGCGCAGAATACGTGGTGGATTTTCTTCCCAAGGTAAAAATAGAAGTCGCTGTGGATGACAGCCGGGTGGAGGGCGTTCTGGACGCCATCTGTCAGGCCGCCAACAGCGGCAAGATTGGCGACGGCAAACTCTTCGTTACCCCTCTGGACAACGTGATTCGTATCCGTACCGGTGAGCACGGCCCCGATGCGGTGTGATCTCCCGGAGAACGCCATTCAAGGAACAGGACCATGAACGATCTGATCGAAGTCAAATACGCACTTGATACCTTCTATTTTCTGATGACCGGCGCGCTGGTGCTATGGATGGCTGCCGGCTTTTCCATGCTCGAGGCAGGACTGGTACGTGCCAAGAACACGACCGAAATCCTGACCAAGAATATCGCACTGTTCGCGATTGCCTGCACCATGTACCTGCTGGTGGGCTACCACATCATGTACTCAAGCGATGCCGGCGGCTTTATGCCCAGCCTGGGCTTCCTGATCGGTGCCGAACATACGCCTGAAGAGGTACTGGCCAGCGGAGGTGATGTTTATTACTCCGCACGTTCGGACTTCTTCTTCCAGGTGGTGTTTGTGGCCACGGCCATGTCGATCGTCTCCGGCGCGGTGGCAGAGCGCATGAAGCTCTGGGCATTCCTGCTGTTCTCCGTGATCCTGACCGGCTTCATCTACCCGATTCAGGGGTACTGGAAATGGGGCGGCGGCTTCCTTGATACCGCCGGCTTCCAGGACTTTGCAGGCTCAGGTGTCGTGCACCTTTGTGGTGCCACGGCAGCCCTGGCCGGGGTTATCCTTCTGGGCGCTCGCAAGGGCAAGTTCGGCAAGAACGGTCAGATCAACGCCATTCCGGGGGCCAACATGCCGCTGGCAACACTGGGTACGTTCATCCTGTGGCTCGGCTGGCTGGGTTTCAATGGCGGCTCCGAGCTCAAGATTTCCGATATCGGTGAAGCCAACGCGGTAGCGCAGGTCTTCGTCAACACCAATGCCGCTGCTGCCGGGGGCGTGCTGTCTGCCCTGATTCTGGCACGCCTGTGGTTCCGCAAGGCGGACCTTACCATGGCGCTCAACGGCGCTCTCGCCGGCCTGGTGGCCATCACGGCGGAGCCGCTGGCTCCTTCTGCCCTGGGCGCCACTCTGGTTGGTGCGGTAGGCGGGCTGATCGTGGTTATCGCCATCGTCTCGCTCGACAAGCTTAGAATCGATGATCCGGTCGGTGCGATCTCGGTACATGGCGCGGTAGGTATCTGGGGGCTGCTGGCAGTGCCACTGTCCAACGTTGATGCCACCTTCAGTGCTCAGCTGCTTGGCATCGCCACCATCTTTGCATGGACCTTCGTGGCCAGTCTGGTGGTCTGGGCCATCATCAAGGCCGTCATCGGCCTGAGGGTCAGCGAAGAAGAGGAATACGAAGGCGTCGATATCACCGAGTGCGGCATGGAAGCGTATCCGGAATTCATCGGCAGCAAAAAATAAAACGATTGTTGAGCTGGCGTGCTCTCCTGGCCCCCTTGCGGGGCCTTTTTTCATGATCAGGACAACGCATTTTTGTGGGAGTGCAAAAGCCGTTGTATGCTTATGCACAAGCAAGGGATACACCCTTATCGATACCGCAGGGAGAGAAGCAATGAAACTGGTCTCCGCCATAATAAAACCGTTCAAGCTTGATGACGTTCGTGAATCCCTTTCAGAAGTAGGTGTACAGGGCATCACCGTCACCGAGGTCAAGGGATTCGGCCGCCAGAAGGGGCACACCGAGCTGTATCGTGGCGCCGAGTACGTGGTCGACTTTCTGCCCAAGGTAAAACTTGAAGTGGCCGTCGATGACAGCATGATCGATCAGGTGATCGAAGCCATTACCAGTGTGGCCAACACCGGCAAGATCGGTGACGGCAAGATTTTCGTATCTCCGCTGGAACAGGTTATCCGTATCCGTACCGGCGAAACCGGCAAGGATGCGGTCTGACATGCGGTTCTGATGATCTGCAACGCGCCTTCGGGCGCGTTTTTTCATGTCGGTAACACAACGCCACTTGAGAAACGGGCCAATCACCACAATGCTTGTCTCATGGACGTTCCTGTCAGCCTCTACGCTTTCGGCGCATGCGCAGAACGCCTTCCTGTTCATTGATGCAGAACCCTGAAGGAGGTTTTCATGGCACTTCGATTGGGCGATACCGCACCGGACTTTACCCAGGACAGCACCGACGGCCCCATCCGGTTTCACGACTGGGCAGGCGACAACTGGGTGATCCTGTTTTCGCATCCGGCCGATTTCACACCGGTATGCACCACGGAACTGGGTGAGGTCGCCCGCCTGAAACCGCAGTTCGAGCAGCGCAACGTCAAGGCGATAGGCCTCTCGGTCGATTCTCTGGAAGAGCACGGCCAGTGGGGCAACGACATTGAGCGTACCCAGGGCTGCGGCCTCAACTTTCCGCTGCTGGCCGACAGCGACCGCAGCGTCAGCACGCTGTATGACATGATTCACCCCAATGCCGACAGCACCAACACCGTGCGTTCGGTATTCATCATCGACCCGCAGAAAAAGGTCCGTTTGACGCTGACCTATCCAGCCAGCACCGGGCGCAACTTTACCGAGATCCTGCGGGTGATCGACAGCCTGCAGCTGACCGATGGGTACAAGGTGGCTACGCCGGTCAACTGGACTGACGGCGACGACGTGATCATCGTGCCTTCGGTGGATAATGACACCGCCAAAACCCTCTTCCCGAAAGGCTGGGACGAGAAAACACCTTACCTGCGCGTCACGCCGCAGCCCGACAAGTAAGTAACAGACTGACGTGCCTCGCTCCGGCCTGCTCCCCTCACGGGACAGGCCGGGCAACGTTGACCATTCAACGCTTTATTGTCCGCCAAAGCGCGGTACACTCGCCGTCTCAGAGAGCCACTGGCGGTGAGTACCCCCTTCATGCAGTCCCTCCTTAAAACGATTCTTGATGATGTACGCCCCCTGCTGGGTCAGGGGCAGGTAGCACGTTATATCCCGGCACTGGGTGAAGTAGATCCCAACCAGCTGGGGATCGCGGCCATGGGCGTTGACGGCCAGCTTTTTACTGCCGGTGCGGCGGATACCCCGTTTTCGATTCAGAGTATTTCCAAGGTGTTCAGCCTCGTGCAGGCGATTCAGCACTCGGGCGAGGACATCTGGTCACGGCTGGGGCATGAGCCTTCCGGCCAGGCCTTCAATTCACTGGTACAGCTTGAGTTCGAGCAGGGCCGGCCCCGTAACCCGTTCATCAATGCAGGCGCACTGGTCATTGCCGATATCAACCAGTCACGCTTTGCTGCACCCATCCTGTCGATGCGGGATTTCGTACGTCGCCTGGCCGATAATCCGACCATCATTTCCGACGATGTCGTCGCGCAGTCCGAGTACCAGTACCGCTCACGCAATGCCGCGATGGCGTATCTGATGCAGTCCTTCGGCAATTTCAACAACGAAGTTGAAGATGTGCTGAGAAGCTACTTCCACCACTGTGCGCTGGCCGCCAGCTGTGTGGATCTGGCACGTGCCTTCTCCTTTCTGGCCAATCAGGGGCGCTGCATTCACAGCGACGCCCAGATCGTCAGCCCGCGCCAGACCCAGCAGATCAATGCCATCATGGCCACCAGCGGCCTGTACGATGAAGCCGGCAATTTTGCCTACCGCGTGGGACTGCCGGGCAAGAGCGGCGTGGGCGGCGGCATTGTGGCCATCGTTCCCGGCCGGTTCAGCCTGTGCGTGTGGTCCCCCGAGCTGAATGCCAGTGGCAACTCCCTGGCAGGCATGGCGGCCCTCGAACGGCTGAGCGAGCAGATCGGCTGGTCGGTGTTTGCGCCGGTATCAGGTCGCTAGATCAGGGCCGGCGTGACCAGCCGACGGCAGGCACGCACCACGGACAGCGCAGCCAGCGTAGAGGTTTTTGGATTGGCCTCCAGGGGATAACCGCTCAGCTCGATGGCAAACTCGCCAAACCGTCCCGTTGCCACAATACGGTGGGTATTGCGGGTGGTATGCGGGTCTACCACCAGCCTGACCGTCGTCGCTTCCATACCGACACCGGCCAGAGCGACCGTGGCAGCGACATTGGCATTGGCCGGAAACAGCAGCGCTGCCTCGCCGGCGCTGCCTTCAAAGAACACGGCAGGCTCCGTGACCCTGTCCAGCGCGATCAGAGTATCAGCATGGCTTCCCTGCCAGCTTCGCGGCGCCTTGCGCGCTTCATAGGTGACCGTATCCAGCCCGCCTTCTCTGGCAGCCGCCAGACCGTCCATCCCGGCGACCGCGCCGGCCAGTACTTCAAAGCGGCTGCTTCCCTGCTCTGCCGCCCTGCAAAGCTCCGCATACAGGGCCGGATCAGCCAGCGCACCCACCGAAATCACCGCCAGCGACCAGCCCTGCCTCAATACATCCGCGCCGTGGGCACGAAGGCCGGGCTGACCGGCACATTCAAGCACCAGTGCCGGCACCACGCGGCACGCTGCCACGGACGACACTACGGCAATGTCATCGCCCAGTTCGCGCTGCAGCGCCTCACAGGCCGCGGGATGCTCGATGATGCAGCCAAGTACCACGCCTTCAGGGAGCAGACGATGAACCTCGCGCCCCATGGCCCCATAGCCGATCATCATGATGGTGTGTGTCATTGGTTGCCTGCGCCTCCTGATGCGTCGCGATATTGATTCAAGATACCTGTCCTGCATCAACATACTGTCTCCGCGTCTGTGCGACTACCGCCTGAGCGCCATGCCAGACATAAAAAAGACGCCCGAAGGCGCCTTTTTGTCATGCAGAGCCCAAAAGCACTCAAGGCGTATCGGGGCCCTTGTCACTGCGGGTCAGCGATGCGCCATTTTCATCGTTGACTTCTTCCCAGCTGCCTTCCTCGGTCCAGGGGTCGGCTTCGGGAAATTCCTGGATATTGATCTGCGGATCGTCGTAGTGCGGCTGATAACGAAGGTCAAAGCGCGCCGCACGCACGGTTGAAATCATCAACAGCACAGCCACAACCAGCAAGGGCACGCCACTGACGACAGCCGCAGTCTGCAGCGTGCTCAAGCCCCCCAGAAACAGCAGCGTCATCGGCAGAATCGACATGGCAAAGGCCCAGAACAAGCGATTCCACCGCATGGGCTCACCGGTTTCATCCATCTTGTACTCGACCACCGATGCCAGAATGTAGGAGATGGAATCAAAGGTGGTGGCAGTAAAGATCACCAGCAGGATGGTGAATACGGCAATCACCAGCCAGGACAGCGGCAACGAATTCAACACCGCGAGGATGGCGGCTTCCGGCGACTGATTATTCAGAATCGACACCACATCCAGCGCATCGGTCAGCTGCAGGTAGATGGCGTAGTTACCAAGGATACTGAAAAAGAGCGCACAGCCGAGGGTGCCGAAAAAGAGCGAGCCCGCCACCATGGTACGAATGGTCCGACCTCTTGAAATACGCGCGATAAACAGCCCCACGGTCGGTGCAAACACCAGCCACCAGGCCCAGTAGAAGATCGTCCAGTTTTCAGGAAAGCTTGATTTCGGAAAGCCCTGCAGATTACCGAACGGCTCTGTCCAGGTGGCCATGTGGATCAGGTTCTGCGCCATGGTGCCAATGGCATTCAGACCGGTCTTCAGCAGGAACTGGGTCGGCCCGACCACCAGCACGAATGCCAGAAGCCCCAGCGCCAGCCACAGGTTGATATCCGACAGCAGCTTGATGCCCTTGCTGAGCCCGACATAGGCACTGCTGGCGAAGATGATCGTACACACCATAAGAACCAGAAGCTGAGTGACCAGATTGGTGGGAACACCAAACAGCACGCCGAGGGACTCATTGATCAGGGGCGCCAGCAGGCCAAGCGAGGTCGCGCCACCCCCGAGCATCCCGAAGATGAACAGGATATCGACCAGCTTGCCCAGCCACCCATGGGCCAGGGTTTCACCCAGCACCGGCAGCAGGGCTTCACTGATGCGAAGCACGGGACGCTTTCTGACGTACACGAAATAGGCAATTGGCAGGGCCGGTACCAGATACATCGACCAGGCCAGCGGCCCCCAGTGGAAGATTCCATAGGTTGTGGCCCAGGTCACGGCCTCTTCCGAGAATGGCTCGGCATTGAACGGAGGGGCCTGCATGTAATACACCCACTCGATCATGGACCAGTACAGAATGGCCCCACCGATGCCGGCGCAAAAAAGCATCGCAGCCCAGGACAGGATATGGAACTCGGGCTTTTCCTCAGGCTCGCCCAGCTTGATCTGGCCGATGTCGCTGAAAATGATATAGATCATGAAGCCAAATGAACTGATCCCCAGGGCCAGATACGCCACCCCGAAGTTATCTGTTACATAGTTCTTCGCCTGTGCGACCCAGCTTGCTCCAAGTGTTGGAAAGGCCACCAGCGGCACTGTTGCCGAGAAAAGAATAAGAAGAACACCAAAAAACAACACCTTGTCGATACGAGAAAACGCACTGCCCATACAGGGGATTCCTTTTTTGTAAGAGAAGCGCGCGACAGGCATACAGACGAACCGGCAGGGCCTTTGGATCAAAAGGCCCTGCCAGTTAACCCGGTACGTCCATCACGCACACCTACTCAGGAGAGTATTTTAATGTGCCTTGTATAACAACCCGTTATCCATTTTCGCTTTCATTAGATCATGGCGTTATGGATACGTATCATTCAGTCCCCTTTCAATCGTCCTCCCATCTCCTGCGCCAGATCCACGGCATAGTGATCCGTCATGCCGCCAATGAAGTCCAGCATCCGCCGGTAGCTTGCATACAGCGACCAGGACGGCAGTGGCGTGTTTTCACCTATCAATGCCAGCACGCGCTCATGCTTGAAACTCGACTTGCCAGTGGTGTGCAGTTCATGCGCTGCGCCGATGAAGGCCTCCAGCAAAATGCCCAGAGTGGTATAGGCCCCGATTTCCAGCTTTGCCTTGCGCGGATTGCGAAAGATACGCTCCCGGGCGATCTGCTTGGCCTGACTGACGCCCCAGTGCAGGTCCGGGTGACACAGCTCCAGCAAATCACTTTCAAGGGCGCCGCCAAGCAACGAGGCTTCGTGATCAATGAACGCACGAGCCACTTCGTTAACGGCACGCTCCATGGCTGCACCGCGCAATACGGCGATCTGCCGCCGACGTGAAGCCCCCTCCTCCTTCATGCGCAGATAGTCCTCAGGGATGGTGCCGGCAATGCTGATCAGCACATCAGCCACCTCGTCAAAGGACAGAATCTCCATCTCGAGACCATCTTCCAGGTCGAGCAATGCATAACAGATGTCATCGGCGGCTTCGACCAGATAGGCCAGGGGGTGGCGGCACCAGACATCGTCATCCCGCTTCAGCAGACCCAGCTGCTCCGCAACGCTTTCCAGCAGTGTCCGCTCGGACTGATAGGCACTGAACTTGCCGCTGCGTCCGGCCTGCGTCACGGTCCACGGATACTTCATCATTGCTCCGAGGGTGGGCAGGGTCAGGCGCATTCCGCCACGAAACTGGTTGTACTCCACCTGAGTCACCACCCGGAACCCCTGGGCGTTGCCTTCGTAGGTCAAAAGATCCTGCACCTCCTGCTCAGACAATCCGTCAAACAGGGCCGGCTGACTGGCCAGGGTGCGACTGAACCAGTCACGAATGGCATATTCCCCCGCATGGCCAAATGGCGGGTTGCCGATATCGTGCGCCAGACACGCCGCCTGGACGATGACACCGATATCGGCAGGCGTCACATGAGCCGGCAGCCGAGAGGCCAGCCCCTCGGCCACCATCATGCCCAGACTGCGTCCCACGCACCCGACTTCCAGCGAGTGCGTCAACCGGGTGTGGATATGATCGTTCTCGGTCAGCGGATGGACCTGGGTCTTGCGCCCAAGACGGCGAAAGGAACCGGAAAAGACAATCCGGTCAAAGTCCTTGTGAAACGGTGACCGCCCGACTTCCCGCTCGGAACCGGCGGGCTTGTCATTGAGTCGGGCCGGGGCCAGAAGGCTGGCCCAGCGCATGGAAGACATGAGTTATTCCGCTGGCAAATGAATGAAGCGCTATTCTGGCACCGCTCTACCGGCCCTGCCAGCCAGGGGCACCTACTCGACCAAAGCGCAATGGTCGAGCGGTTTCACCTGACGCACCCTTGCAGAACATTCACGGAGATATCGCACATGGGCCAACAGCGTGTGGAATCAGTGGAGCGTGCGTTGACGTTGCTCAATACATTTTCTTCACGAAAACATATATTTACCCTGACCGAACTATCGCAGCATACCGGCTTTTATAAAAGCACGATCCTGAGGCTGGCGAGTTCGCTGGAGCGTTTTGGCTATCTCACCCGGGACACGGCCGGGGTTTATCATCTGGGCCCGGCCCTGGCTCGACTCGGTACTCTGGCCAGCGACCAGCATCCGGACATGGAAACCCTGATTCGCCCCCATCTTGTTCAGCTGAGAAACCGTACCCGTGAGACCGCGTCCTTCAGCACCCGTGACGGAGATACCCGCATCTGCCGCTTCCGCGAAACGGGTACCCATGAACTGTGCCACCTTGTCGAAGAAGGCAGCCGGTACGCGCTGGACAACGGCGCCACTGCACGCATGTTCGATGCCCCCCGTGATCAGCTCGTGCACGTCTCCCGTGGAGAGCGCACGTCCTCACTGGCCGCCGTGGCCGTGGCCCTGCGGGACCAGCAGGGGCGCCATCATGGTGTACTGGCACTGACCGGGCTCGACGAACGCTTCGACGAGGCCACCGTCGCGCTCTACAGCGATCTGCTTTTACAGGCCGCTGACCAGCTCGGGGCACAGCTGAGCCACTTTCAGGTACCGCCGCGATAGGTCAGTCCCCGTCGGCCAGAGCCGGCAGCAATGTCTTGAGCTTGCGCGTCAGGGTATTGCGCCCCCAGCCCAGCAGCTCGGCGGCCTCCCCCTTGCGTCCGCCGGTATGCTTGAGTGCCGTTTCGATCAGAATCCGTTCAAAGTCCGGAACGGCCTGTTCGAGCAGGTGGGTATGGCCTGCAGCAAGTGCCTGGTCGGCCCAGCCTCGGAATGCCCCCCGCCAGTCATCGGCATACCCTGCGTCCTGGCTGATATCACGCAGCTCAGGCGGTAGATCATCAATCAGGATTTCCCGCCCGGAGGCCATGACTGTCAGCCAGCGGCAGGTGTTTTCAAGCTGGCGTACATTGCCCGGCCAGGGAAGCGAGGCCAGGTGCATTTCGGCATCACGGGTCAGCACCTTGGACTCGGTGGACAGTTCCCTGGAGGCCTCGGCCAGAAAGTGGTGAGCCAGCCGGGGAATGTCTTCCCGGCGCTCCGACAGCCGCGGCAGATGCACGCGAATAACGTTGAGGCGGTGAAACAGATCCTCTCGGAAGCGGCCATCCTCGACCAGCGACTCCAGATGCTGATGAGTCGCGGCGATAATGCGTACATCGACCTTGACCGGGGTATGCCCGCCGACGCGATAAAACTCGCCATCAGCCAGCACACGCAACAGTCGTGTCTGGGTTTCTGCCGGCATATCCCCGATCTCGTCAAGAAACAGGGTGCCGCCATCGGCCTGCTCGAAACGCCCGCGTCGCTGAGAGGTTGCCCCGGTAAAGGCGCCCTTTTCATGGCCGAACAGCTCCGATTCCATCAGATCCTTCGGGATGGCCGCCATGTTGAGGGCAATGAAAGGAGCCCGTGATCGCGGACTGTGCTGGTGCAGTGCCTGGGCCACGCGTTCCTTGCCGGTCCCGGATTCGCCATTGATCATGACCGTGATGTGCGACTGGGACAGCCGGCCGATGGCACGAAAGACTTCCTGCATCGCCGGCGCCTCGCCGATGATTTCGGTGGTCAGACTTTCGGGAATATCCAGGGGCGCCTTGCGCTCGCGGGCATGCGCTACGGCGCGCCGCACCAGAGCCAGCGCATCATCGACATCAAACGGCTTGGGCAGGTACTCGAATGCGCCGCCCTGATAGGACGCCACGGCACTGTCCAGGTCTGAATGTGCGGTCATGACAATCACTGGCAGTTCCGGATAACGCTCCCGGGTTCGCGCCATCAGATCGAGCCCGTCCACACCGGGCATGCGAATATCGGTAACCAGTACATCCGGCGGCTGGCGCGCGATGGCTTCAAAGGCGGTCTCGGCACGTTCGAAACTTTCCACCTCCAGATCCGGGCAGGCCAGTGTGCGTTCCAGTACCCACCGGATGGCCCGGTCATCGTCAACAATATAAATGCGTGCGCTATCGGTCATGGGCAGTACGCTCCTTCTCTGATGGGGTCGGTTCCAGGGGGATCAGCAGACGAAACAGGGTTCTGCCCGGCTCGGAATCGCACTCGATCAAGCCGTGGTGCTGATGCAGGATGGACTGGGCAATGGAAAGCCCCAGCCCGCTGCCCTCGGCACGGCCGGAAATCATGGGATAAAACAGGGATTCGCGCAGCTGCTCCGGGATGCCGGGGCCGTTGTCGATAATGGATACTTCACATACCAGGCGGTGCCGTTCGGCGCCCAGCGTGAACTGCCGACGGGCGCGAGTCTTGAGTATCAGCCTGGGCGACTCGGTGCCACTCTCCTCCAGAGCCTGTACGCCATTGCGAGCCACATTCAGTACGGCCTGAATCAACTGGCGCTCATCGCCTACAAGCTCGGGCAGACTGGGGTCGTAATCGCCCACGAAGCAGACACGATTCGTTTCCGCGCGAAGCAGCGTACGCACCCGCTCCAGCACGGAGTGAATGTTCAAGGGCAGATGCTCGACCATGACGTTGGGGCCAAGCATGCGATCCACCAGATCCCGCAGCCGGTCGGCCTCCTCGACAATGATCCGGGTAAATTCCACCAGACTGTCATCTGGCAGGTCCCGCTCCAGAAGCTGTGCTGCGCCCCGAATGCCACCAAGCGGATTCTTGACCTCGTGAGCCAGTCCCCGCGTCAGCACCTTGACCATTTCCTGGCGCGCTACCAGCGCCTCTTCCCGGGAAATGCGCATCAGGCGATCCCGGGCTTCGAACTCCAGCAGCAGTTCATCCCGGGACAGGGGCGAAGCGGTGTAATCCACCGTAATGCTGCCGCCGTTACTCAGCGTCAGAGGCACCTCGCGCTGCGTATACGGGTGCAGCGTCGCCAGCGCCTGCCGCAATCGAACACCGATATCGGAATGTGCATCTTCGAGACACTCAAGGCCTGACTGCCGGACACGAAGCAGGCTGATGCCCAGCATGGCCTCGGCCGCCGGGTTCATCCACCGAACACGTAACGCCCCATCGAGCAGTACTACTGCGGTGGTGAGATTTTCTAGCAGCCGTTGGTACATCCTGTTCCCCGTCAGCGTGATTCACTGTGGTAGTGCAAGAAACGCGCCACTATTGGCACAACCGGCATAACATGCGCGCCGAGAGCGCAAAGGATAAAGGACCGGGCGCCAATGATGCACCATCAAGGTGCAAGGAGGATTTTCCTTTATTTCCGAATGCCCGTTCAGGGGGTATTAACACCTGAAACGCCGCCAACCGGACCCTGTCCGGCCCGGCGATTGACTCGGGCACGGTGCACAAACACCGTCACCGGTGGGGTACGACGCAACACGTTGCCCTGGCGGTCGAGCATTTCGGCCTGCAGGGTATGCTCGCCCCGCTCGACTCCGGAAACCATGAAGACCGTGGCATGCAGCGCCGACTGGCTGACGCGCCCATCCAGCATCAGCCGAACCCGATGCACTTTCTCAAGTGCAGGCACCACCGTTACGGAGACCTGGATATCACCGGCATAGCCAGGCGGAATCGTCGACTCGTTCGCCGGTGAATCAATCACAAAGCGCCGATACGCTGATGCAGCGTCCTGCTGAACCGAGGCAGACGGCGTTGCCATCCCCCTGGGTACGGCAGGTACCACGCCGGGCGTGGGTACCGATACAGGGTTGCCTCCCGGCAGGGGATGGTCGGAAAAGTGCACCTGTCCCTGTTCATCCACGGTGCGATATACCGTGGCAGCCTGGGCACCCCATGCCCCTGCCAGCAGCAAAAGCGCTGCGATGCCTGCCCCTTTTTTCCTCATGACACTCCTCGCCTGCCTGCCGCCCGATCAGAGCGTGTACTGCGTATTTCAGCACAAAAAAAGCCCCGCCGAAGCGGGGCCTTTCGATAACACAGCGATCAGAGGCTGTAGTACATGTCGAATTCGATCGGGCTCGGCGCCATGCGCAGGGCCGTTACGTCTTCTTCCTTGAGCTCAAGGTAGGCCTTGATCATGTCATCAGTGAACACACCACCTTCGGTCAGGAAGGCGTGGTCATCCCTGAGCGCCTGCAGGGCTTCTTCAAGGCTTGAAGCCACTGTAGGTACGGCTTCGGCTTCTTCTGCCGGAAGGTCGTACAGGTTCTTGTCCATCGCGTCGCCAGGATGGATCTTGTTCTTGATCCCGTCGATGCCGGCCATCAGCATGGCAGAGAATGCCAGGTACGGGTTGGCCGTCGGGTCAGGGAAGCGCAGCTCGACACGCTTGCCTTTCGGGCTGGAGGTATAGGGAATACGCAGTGATGCAGAGCGGTTACGCGCGCTGTAGGCGAGCATGACCGGCGCTTCAAACCCAGGTACCAGACGCTTGTAGGAGTTGGTGGACGCGTTGGTAAACGCGTTCAGGGCACGTGCATGCTTGATGATGCCGCCGATGTAGTAAAGCGCAGTTTCAGACAGACCCGCGTACTCATCACCTGCAAACATGTTTTCGCCGTCTTTCCAGAAAGACTGGTGAACATGCATGCCGCTGCCGTTGTCGCCAGCCATCGGCTTGGGCATGAAGGTGGCCGTCTTGCCGTACGCGTGCGCCACGTTGTGGATCACGTACTTCATGGTCTGAACTTCGTCAGCCTTCTTGACCAGCGTGTTGAACTTCACGCCGATTTCGTTCTGACCGGCGTTGGCCACTTCGTGGTGGTGTACTTCAACGCTCTGACCCACGGCTTCGAGGGTATTACACATTGCACCGCGAATGTCGTGGAAGCTGTCGACCGGCGGTACCGGGAAATAGCCACCCTTCACACGCGGGCGGTGGCCCATGTTACCGCCTTCACCGGTGGTGGAGTCGGTTGACCAGGCGCCTTCTTCGGAAGAGATCCGGTAGAACGAGCCCTGCATGTCGGTCTTGAAATGCACTTCATCAAAAATGAAGAACTCAGGCTCCGGGCCGAAGAAGGCGGTATCGCCCAGGCCGGTGCTGTTCAGGTAGGCTTCGGCGCGCTTGGCGATGGAGCGCGGATCACGCTCGTAGCCCTGCATGGTGGCCGGCTCGATGATGTCGCAGCGCAGCACCAGCGTGGGGTCTTCGGTGAACGGATCAAGATAGGCAGTGCCATCCTGCGGCAGCAGGATCATGTCGGACTCGTTGATGCCCTTCCAGCCTTCGATGGAGGAACCGTCGAACATCTGACCAACTTCGAAGAACTCGTCATCAACGGAGCGGGACGGGATAGTGACGTGATGTTCCTTGCCCTTGGTATCGGTAAACCGCAGGTCGACCCACTTGACGTCGTGCTCTTCAATCAGGGCAAGCGTTTTATCTGCCATGGTATTCCTCCAATATGAGCCTGGCTCGAGATGGCGTATGTAATGCTGCAACGAACTAACGGATATAAAGTGTAGTCGGCGCCTTGTTTGAGTGCAGACTGCCTTTTGACTGTGCAATTGCAATGCATTGAGCGTGCCAAAATGGGGCGAGGCATCACATGCAATATGCAAGCATCTGTTTTAAAGCATAAATCAAAATACAAAAATGCCTTTCTTCACCGAAACACCGTCCTGCCATCGCTCGGATCTCTCTGGCACGGCCATGACATGCACCAATATGACACATAATGAATACCGAACGCTCCCTCCTGGTGCAACACACCCTGACAGAGAGGCTGACGGCCTGTTTCAGCAGGCCAATACGCTACAACCAGGTCGATTGCGTAAAATTAAGTGCTTCTTGGCTTGAAGCCAGGACCGGAACCCACGACAATAGCGACCACTTCGATGCCCGGCATCGATGTCTTTAAAAGCAGGTGTGGCTGTTTCGTGGTTTGCAGGCCTGCCGCAAGGAGACACGCAGTACCCCCGCAGCAGATGCCGCATCTCATGACAAGCACCCGTGGCGCACTCCTACTTATCTGGCGCCCCTTCCTGACAGGACCCCGTTGTGATCGAAAAGCTTCGTAATATTGCCATCATCGCGCACGTCGACCATGGCAAAACTACCCTGGTCGACAAACTGCTCAGCCAGTCCGGTACGCTGGACCGCAAGGCAGAAGGCCAGGAACGCATCATGGATTCCAATGACCAGGAAAAGGAACGTGGTATTACCATCCTGGCCAAGAATACCGCGATCCGTTGGCAGGCCCCCAATAACGAGGATGTCTACCACATCAACATCGTGGACACCCCTGGACACGCTGACTTCGGTGGCGAAGTCGAGCGCGTCATGTCCATGGTCGATTCCGTACTGCTGCTGGTCGATGCCGTTGACGGCCCGATGCCGCAAACGCGCTTCGTGACCCAGAAAGCCTTCGACCAGGGCCTGAAGCCGATCGTTGTGGTCAACAAGATCGATCGTCCGGGCGCACGTCCTGACTGGGTTGTCGATCAGATCTTCGATCTGTTCGATAACCTGGGTGCCAGCGATGATCAGCTCGACTTCCCGATCATCTACTGCTCTGCCCTGAACGGCATTGCCGGCATGGACCCTGAAGATCTGGCTGACAACATGGATCCCATGTTCCAGGCCATCGTCGACATCGTCGAGCCGCCCAAGGTCGAACTTGAAGCACCGTTCCAGATGCAGATCTCTGCCCTGGACTACAACAGCTATGTCGGCGTTATCGGCCTGGGCCGCATCAAGCGCGGCAGCGTCAAGCCGAACCAGCAGATCACGGTTGTCACCAAGGAAGGCGCTACCCGCAAGGGCAAGGTCGGCCAGGTCATGACTCATATGGGTCTGGACCGTGTACAGACCGATGAAGCCACCGCTGGTGACATCATCTGCATCACCGGTATCGAAAATCTGGCGATTTCCGACACCCTGTGCGACAACAGCGCCGTGGAAGCCCTGCCGCCGCTTACCGTTGACGAACCTACCGTGTCGATGACCTTCCAGGTCAATGATTCGCCGTTCGCGGGCAAGGAAGGCAAGTACGTGACCAGCCGTAATATCAAGGACCGTCTTGATCAGGAGCTGATTCACAACGTGGCACTGCGTGTTGAACAGGGCGAAACGCCCGAGAAGTTCAAGGTCTCCGGCCGTGGTGAGCTTCACCTGTCCGTACTGATTGAAAGCATGCGTCGCGAAGGCTTCGAGCTGGCCGTGGGCCGTCCCGAAGTCATCATCAGGGAAGTCGACGGCGTCAAGCAGGAACCTTACGAAGAAGTCATCATCGACTGTGAAGAGCAGCATCAGGGCTCGATCATGGAAGAACTGGGCTATCGCAAGGGTGAAATGACCAACATGAACCCGGATGGCAAGGGCCGTGTTCGTCTGGACTTCATCATTCCTGCACGTGGTCTGATCGGTTTCCGTGGTCAGTTCCTGACCCTGACTTCCGGCACCGGTATTCTGACCAGCCGCTTCGATCACTACGGCCCGCTGAAGCCCGATGCCTCCATCGAGCGTCGCAACGGTGTACTGGTCTCCATGGTCGGCGGCAAGGCACTGGCATACGCGCTGTATGCCCTGCAGGATCGCGGCAAGCTGATCATCGACCATGCCACGGAAGTCTACGAAGGCATGCTGATCGGTATCAACAACCGTGCCAACGACATGGTGGTCAACCCGACCAAGGGCAAGAAGCTCGATAACATGCGCTCAACGGGTAATGACGAGAACATCGTTCTGACACCGCCGATCAAGTTCACACTGGAACAGGCCATCGAGTTCCTGGATTCAGATGAACTGGTGGAAGTTACTCCGCTGCACATCCGTCTGCGCAAGAAGCACCTGACGGAAAACGAGCGCAAGCGTTTCAAGAAAAACTGAACACGTTCAGCGTTTGACATGAAAGGGGCGCCCCACCGGGGCGCCCCTTTTTTTATGCATTATTCCTGTTTTGTAACCTGATCCCTGTCAACCGCCGGACTCTTGCGCCGATAACAGGTTATTGCCCAATGAACACGCCTCAGGTGCCCAATGATTCACGACCCGGATGCCCTCCGCCCGCGCGAAGCAGTGTTGCAACACCTGCTTGACGGTATTACAGAATTCATTGTTCTGAAGGATGGCAAGGGGCGCTGGCTTGTTGCCAATCAGGCCGTAGTAAATACCTATGGCCTGCAGGACCTCGACTTTCTCGGCAAGACCGACCTGGAATTACTGGCCCTGCGGCCGGAGCATGAATCCGCCTACCGCTATAACATCAAGACAGACGAACAGGCCTGGGCACATGGCAGTGCGTTGACGGTGTACAAGCAGTTCGAGATCAACGGGCGCATGAATACCTGGGAAGTGGTCAAGCTTCCCCGTTTCACGCCGGATGGTGCACGCGATCAACTGCTTATTGTCAGCCGAAACATTACAGACCGGGTAGAAGCAGAGGCGGCCCTGCGCGACAACGAGCAGAAGTACCGCCTGATCGCCGAGAACATGACTGATATCATCGGCACACGCAATGCAAGGGGCATCCTGACCTATCTCTCGCCCTCTCTCGAGTATCAGTTAGGCCACCGCCCGGAAGATTACGTGGGCCGTCAGCCCGGCCGGCTGATTCATCCCGACGACATGCTCATTCTGCAGCAGACAAGCCCCACCGACATAGGTTGCCTTGATGTCCATACCCGGCCGGTACGTTGCCGGCTTAAAAACAGCGCTGGTGAATATCGCTGGTTTGAAATTACCCGTGCCCTGACCCGGGAGCAGAACACCTCCAGCTACCAGGTGGTATTTGCCTGCCGGGATATTCATGAGCGAGTACATTACGAACAGCAACTGCAGGACATGGCCTACAGGGACCCGCTGACCGGCGTAGCCAATCGACGCCAGTTACTGGACAGCCTGCAGGACCTTATCAATACCACGCCCGCCAGACTGGCCGTACTGTATCTGGATGTTGATCATTTCAAGGGCATCAATGATCACTTCGGCCATGACATCGGCGATGAGCTCCTGATATCACTGGCACACCGGCTTGGCCAACAGACCGGCGGCAACGACCTGGTGGCACGCATCGGTGGCGACGAGTTCGTGGTGGTGTTGAGCAATACGGATCATGAAAAGGCCCGCCGAGTGGCCGATCAACTCTGCACCACACTTGCCAGGCCCTGGCATATCAAGGGCAGCGAATACCGCACGACCTCCTCCATTGGCATGGCGTTTTATCCCGACGATGGGCAGCATGTGCATACCCTGCTGAACCGGGCAGACCAGGCTCTTTTCCGCGCCAAGAATGCCGGGCGTGCCTGCGTCATGGTATATGACCCCACCATGCGCTGACTCTCACCGCCCGACTTTTGTATTACCCCCACGCATCGTTCCTCGAAACAGGTAGTCTGACGCACCTGAAGCCGCCGGTATTTCACTGACGGCCCTGAAAGAGGAAGGCCCACGTGCCACGGAACAAGGCGTCATCTCATTTTTATCAACGCATCCCCTTGTGGGTAAGGATTCTTGCAGGCCTCGCCCTCGGCGCACTGACAGGCGCCCTGTTCGGCGAACAGGCCAGTGTTCTGAAACCTCTTGGAGATATATTTATCAGCGCCATCAAGATGTTGATCGTGCCGCTGGTATTTTCAACACTGGTGGTCGGTATTACCGCCATGCGCGATCCGAAGAAAATGGGCCGTATCGGCAGCAAGACCATTGCCCTTTATCTGTTGACCACGGCGTTTGCCATTGCCATCGGCCTGCTGGCAGCCTGGCTGTTTCAACCCGGCACGGGACTGTCGCTGTCCTTTGACACGCCGGTGGATGCGAAGGAAGCGCCTTCGCTGGTCGATATCCTGGTAGGCCTTGTGCCCCAGAACCCGATTGATGCGCTGGCATCCGGCAATATTCTGCAGATCATTGTCTTTGCCATCGGCCTCGGGATATCGCTGACGCTGATTGGTGAAAAGGGCGAACCGGTTGTACGCGTATTCGAGAGCTTTGCCGAAGCCATGTACAAGCTCACCGAGCTCGTCATGGCGTTCGCCCCCTTTGGCGTATTCGGCCTCATGGCCTACGTGGCCGGCAATTATGGTCTGGATGTGCTGCTTCCCCTGGCCAAGGTCATTGGCGTCGCCTATGCCGCCAGTATTGTCCATGTTCTGGTCGTATATTCAGGCCTGCTGAAACTGCTCGGTGGACTCAACCCGGTGCGCTATCTGCGTGGCAGCCTGGATGCTCTGGTCGTGGCGTACTCGTCAGCATCGTCTTCCGGCACGCTGCCGGTGTCCATTCGCTGCGCGCAGCGCAATCTGGGGGTTTCGGAAGGGGTTTCCGGATTCGTCCTGCCGGTGGGCGCGACCATCAACATGGACGGCACAGCCATCTATCAGGGCGTTGTAGCCGTCTTCGTTGCACAATTGACCGGAACCGACCTGTCGATGGCCGATTACGGCATGATCATCATGACCGGCACACTGGCTTCGATCGGTACAGCGGGTGTGCCCGGTGCAGGCCTGATCATGCTCTCGATTGTGATGTCTCAGATCGGCCTGCCGCTGGAGGCCATTGCAGTCGTCGCCGGTATTGACCGGATTCTGGATATGGCGCGTACCAGCGTCAACGTGGCCGGTGATCTGATGGTCACTACGCTGATCGGCAAGAGTGAAGGTGAACTGGATCTCGATATCTACAACCGCAAGGATACGGTCTAACCTGACAGCGATTGCGTGACGCCCTGATGATCCAGCCGCTGCCTCCGATTTCACGACGGAGGCAGCGGCGCTCAGCAGGCCTCGCGTCGTCGGGCACGTTCAAAGGCCGGCCGGGCAATCATCTCGCTGGTATAGGCATCGAGCGTTTCGGGCAGCTCGTGTTTTACCATGCCACGGGCCCACGCAAGAGTCTGCGCAAGGAACAGGTCCGCCAGTGACAACGCGCCGGTCACATGGCCCTGGCCGTCAAAGCGTCTCATCAATGCCTGCATCGCCTTGTCGAACTCCCACCTTGCCACGGGGATGATATCGTCGCGGCGCTGTGCTTCGGGCAGCAGGAATGAGTGCTTGGCCTGTGTCCAGAGCGGCTGCTCGAGTTCGGTCGTAATAAATGACAGCCATTGATCCACTACCGCCTGGCCGGCCGGATCGGCAGGCATCAATCGATGCTCCCCATCGCGAACGGCCAGATAGCGGCAAATGGCCGCGGACTCGAACAGGGTCAGATCCCCGTCACACAGGACAGGTACCTTGCCATCCGGATGGCGCGCGAGGTGCTCTGGCTGCTGACCTGCCCCCGACTTCAGGTCCACCATCCGATACTCGTATTCAAGCGAAAGCTCCTCAAGAACCCAGGCCACGCGCGCAGAGCGCGAATGGGGATAGCCATACAATACGATCATGATCGACTCCTTTGATGCCTTGAATGGTGCTACTGCCATCCTGCCTGATTCAGGGTAAGCCACAGACCATATTCGTGCCGTCCAAAAAAAACACCGCGACAGGCGCGGCGTTTCATGGTCAAGGGCGCTGATGGGCGCCGAGGCAGGACTGATGGCTCAAAAGCTCAAAGCCACTGATCAATGGCATCGCGTGCCTGCGACTGCGCACTTTCGGCAGACTCCGGCCCCATGGCCAGCCCCTCCGCGTAGATAATCTCGACATCGCTGATACCGATAAAGCCCAAAAACGTCCGCAGATACGGGGCTACGAAGTCTTCCGGTGAATCCTTGTGAATCCCGCCGCGCGTCGTCAACACCAGCGCACGCTTGCCATCAATCATCCCTTCAGGGCCGTTTTCCGTATAACGGAACGTCACACCGGCGCGGGCAACAAGATCAATGTAGGCCTTGAGCTGGATGGGCACCGAGAAGTTATACATTGGCGCCGCCATGACGATAACGTCGTGTGCCTTGAGTTCGTTGATCAACGCATCCGACAGGTCCAGTGCATCCTGCTGGCGCGGTGTCAGGGTGGCATCGCTCGGCCGCATGGCACCGACCAGCTCACCATCCAGCATCGGAAGCGGATTTTCAGCCAGATCACGCACGGTGACACTGCCCTGGCCATGGGTTTCTTCCCACTGGGCAATGGTGTGGTCAGCAAGCTGGGCAGACTGGGAAAACGTGGAAAGAATGCTGGATTTCAGGACCAGAAGACGTGACATGATGGCTTCTCCGGGTGCGTCGGCACCGTAAGGCAGGTAGTTGAAGCCATCTTACTGTTCATTAAATCGAATGAAAAACGGATAAAATCCGCGGATACATTCGATTTAATCATACAAAAGGCGCCCGAAGGCGCCTTCTCATACCAGGGGATCCGGCCGCGGTCTACTTCTCGACAAAGGCACGTTCGATCACGTAATCGCCCGGCTCGCCCATCCGCGGAGATACCTTGAATCCCAGCTCATCCAGTACCTGGCTGCTTTCATCCAGCATGGCCGGGCTACCACAGATCATCGCCCGATCCTGCTTCGGATCCATCGGCGGCAGCCCCGTATCTTCAAACAGCTTGCCGGTACGAATATGGTCGGTCAGACGTCCCATGGTCGGGTAGTCTTCACGAGTCACGGTCGGGTAGTAGACCAGCTTTTCGCGGATGTCATCACCCAGATACTCGTGCTCGGGCAGTTCTTTGGTAATGAACTCCTGATACGCCAGCTCGTTGACATAGCGCACGCCATGAATCAGCACGATCTTGTCGAAGCGCTCATAGGCTTCCGGGTCCTGAATCAGGCTCATGAAAGGCGCAAGCCCGGTACCGGTTGAAAGCATGTACAGGTTACGGCCCGGCAGCAGATCATCAAGGACAAGGGTACCGGTCGGCTTGCGGCTGACGAGCAGGGAATCCCCGACCTTGAGGTGCTGAAGGCGTGAGGTAAGCGGGCCGTCCTGTACCTTGATCGAGAAGAACTCCAGGTGATCCTCGTAGTTAGGGCTGGCTACCGAATAGGCACGGGCCAACGGCTTGCCATCCACTTCGAGACCGATCATCACGAACTGGCCGTTCTTGAAACGCAGTGTACGCTCACGCGTCGTGGTAAAGCTGAAAAGCGTGTCGTTCCAGTGATGAACGCTCAGAATTTCTTCTGTTGAAAACTTGCTGCTCATGCCGCGGTATCCTTTGAAGTACAGGCACCCGTATGAATGTGCCGTAAGAGTCTGGCGCCAGTGTAGAGAAAGAATCATTATCCGTTAAATGAATTGTTTAAATATTAAATATCCATTCTGCAGATAAGGGGCCGCCATGCGATTTACGCTACGCCAGCTCGAAGTATTCATTGCCGTAGGCCAGGTTGAAAATGTGTCCAGGGCTGCCGGCACACTGGCCCTTTCCCAGTCGGCCACCAGCACCGCACTGGCCGAACTGGAGCGGCAATTCGACTGTCAGCTGTTCGACCGAATCGGCAAGCGCCTCAAATTGAATGCCATGGGATTTCAGCTACTGCCCAAGGCCGTGTCGCTGCTCGACCGGGCCGAGGAAATTGAAGAGCTGCTGCGAGGACAGACCGGCGTCGGCTCACTGGATATCGGTGCGACCCTGACCATAGGAAACTACCTGGCCACCCTGCTGATCCGTGATTTCAAGATTCGTCACCCGGACAGCCGGGTTCACCTTCACGTCCGCAATACGTCCACCATCATCGAGCGCATCGTCCATCATGAGCTGGACCTTGGGCTGATCGAGGGCGACCTTCAGCATCAGGACGTCATCATGCAGCCCTGGGTGGCAGATCACCTGAGTGTTTTTTGTGCACCCGGTCATCCCCTGGCGCATCAAAGCGTATCCATGGAGCGATTGCTCCGGGAGGAATGGATCATGCGGGAGGAAGGCTCCGGCACGCGACGCACACTTGAGCAGGCCATGCGCCATCGCCATCAACGCTTTGAGATACAGCTGGAGCTGGAGCATACCGAGGGGATCAAGCGGGCAGTAGAGGCCGGGCTGGGGATTGGCTGCATCTCTCGCCTTGCCCTGAAGGATGCCTTTCGTCGTGGCAGCCTTGCCCCCATTCATACACCCGACATGGACCTGAGCAGACAATTCTATTTCATATGGCACCGGCAGAAGTACCTGACCGCCGGTGTACGTGAGTTTCTGAAATTGTGCCGAGACATGACGGCCAACGCACACAGCAGTGACGATATCGTGTTACCGCACGCACCGTAAGCCCATAAAAAAAGCGCCGACAATGTCGGCGCCCAAAGAGAAGATCCTGCGCATGGCGCTGGGCTTCTCGGCGACATGGTGCGATGTCACCCAACGCCGCACCATTCATTACAGCGCCATGCGCTGTGATATCCCGCTACATGCCTTTCTCGTGCTCCTCAAGGTGCCGATCATGCATGGTCATAATGCTGTTCATGATCACGAACAGGGGAACGATGTACTGCCGATGATCCGCCTGATGACGACGCCCCGCTGAACGCTGCGTCGCTGACCTTGAATGTTCCTACTATTTCGGCCAAACGCGCCGCTTCTTGACTAAGTGCGTCCGATGCCGCAGCAGATTCTTCAACCAGAGCCGCATTTTCCTGCGTCATCTGGTCAAGCTGGGATACAGCCTGGTTGACCTGCGAGATCCCGGTATTCTGCTCGTTGGCCGCAGTCGTGATCTCACCGATCAGATCATTGACCCGCTTGACCTGCTCAACGATATCGCCCATCTGCTGACCGGCATGCTGTACCAGCGTTTCACCGGTGGAGGTCCTTTCAACCGAGGCATCGATGAGGGTCTTGATTTCCTTGGCCGCCTTGGTGCTGCGGTTGGCCAGGCTACGCACTTCCTCGGCCACCACGGCAAAGCCACGGCCCTGCTCACCGGCACGCGCTGCCTCGACAGAAGCATTAAGGGCCAGCAGGTTGGTCTGGAAGGCAATGGCGTCAATCACACCAATGATACTGACGATTTCCTTCGAAGAAGCGCTGATCTCCTTCATGGTGCCGACCACCTCGGCCATCATCGAACCGCCCTGTTCGGCAGAGCGTGCGGCATTCGAGGCAAGTGTCGATGCCTGACCGGAGGCGCCGGCAGAAGAGGCGACCGTGCTGGTCAGCTCTTCCATTGCCGCCGCCGACTGCTCAAGGCTTGCCGCCGTGTTTTCGGTACGCCGGGACAGATCCAGACTGCCGGTGGAAATCTCGGCCGAGGACAGCCTCACGTTTTCGCTGCTGTGGCGCACATCAATCATGACTCGCTCGATCTTGTCGACAAAGGCGTTGAACTGGGTGGCTACTTCTCCCAGCTCATTGCGACCGCCATTGGGCAGGCGCTGCGTCAGATCACCATCACCCGAGGCAATATTGCGAAGCCGTTGAGCCAGCTCACCCAGAGGCCTAGCAATACTACGACCAACACTCCAGATCATGGCAAGACCAATAGCAGCCACCAGAGCGCTGACCATGAGCATCCAGAACAAGTCACTTTTGGCCTTGGAAACCAGCTGAGCCTGCATGGCGTTCAGATCCGCCAGAGCGGCCGACATCGGCAGCTCCATCATCAGGATCCAGCGTGTATTGGTACCAGCAACGTTAAAGGGCTGATAGAGCCGAATCATGCCACTGCTGTCATCGAGGGAATAAACGGACTGTCCTGAAGTACGGACCTGCTGCAGCAACTGACGTGAATCATCGGATACGATGCTTGATGCCTTTTTACCCAGAGAGGAAGCGTCAGCACTGTTGGCAATGACATTGTCGAGCGAGGTGATCAATGCAATATTGCCGGCGCCGTTATAGATCCCCTGATTGGTATCGACCAGAAGCTGCTGGATGAAATCAACCGCAATATCCCCCCCGATGACGCCTTTGAACGTGCCATCGACCATGATGGGTGCATTGAAGGAGACAAGCATGACCTGCTTGCCGTTCACGTCGAAGATTGCCGGATCAGTGATGCAGGCTTCACCGGTTTTTTTCGGACAAAGGTAATAGGCCCCTTTTTCCTCGCCGGCAGGCGTTATCTCCGTACTGTCGATTTCATCTCCCTGAACGATATTGCCGACCGTGCCATCATCGTTGAGAAAGAATACCGGCATGAAGCGTCCGGATGCATCAGCGTAGGGCGCTCCTTGCGCGCCGGCGTAATTGGCATCAGCGCCGAACGCATCAGGTTCCCAGCCCACATAGATATCACGCAGAAAGTCGTTTTTTCGAAGCACCTGCGTCAAAGTATCGACCATCTTGCGGCGGGCTCCGTCCTCGTCACTATCGAGCGTTTCATTGGTAGCAGCGACCGTACTGACGATACTGAGCGCCTGGCCAAAGTTGGTATTGATGCGCGTGGCCTGCTTGGATGCCTCGGTTTCCAGTCGCGCCTTCAGCGACGACATCAGCATGTCCTTTGAACTTTCCTGCACGAAGGACTGGGTTTGCGACGCCGAGTAGGCGCTGTACATCAACATCGCCGCCACTACCGCCAGGATAGATGCCCCTGCCGAAATCGCCACGAAGTGCTTGACCGACTTAAAGCGTTTTATCATCTGAGTTCACCCTGCAAAGGTTAGCCGGCTTACAAGGCACGGAGCCGTCGTACGCCAACGCGGTTCACGGCCATGCTGGCTTGCAGTAGAGGTGTCGCATCGGAACCGATACGAGGCCATGAAGGAGTATTGAAACTATCGGCCTGAGTGAAACGAACCTTGAAGATTTTCGCCTGTATATCTTCCTGACTGAAACGGCGCCCGAAGGCGCCGTTTCAATGATTTTATAAGCAATATTTGATATTTAATGGTCAAACATGCGCAGCCTCATCGTGGGTTCGACGAGAGGAGTTCACGGGCCTGCCGCTGTCCGAGTGCGTCGACGGACCGCTACTATCCGGGCCACTGAACTCACTGACCCGGAACGTCCCGACAATTTCAGCCAGACGCGCCGCTTCCTGGCTAAGTGCGTCCGATGCCGCAGCAGATTCTTCAACCAGAGCCGCATTTTCCTGCGTCATCTGGTCAAGCTGGGATACGGCCTGGTTGACCTGCGAGATCCCGGTATTCTGCTCGTTGGCCGCAGTCGTGATCTCACCGATCAGATCATTGACCCGCTTGACCTGCTCAACGATGTCACCCATCTGCTGACCGGCATGCTGTACCAGCGTTTCACCGGTGGAGGTCCTTTCAACCGAGGCATCGATGAGGGTCTTGATTTCCTTGGCCGCCTTGGTGCTGCGGTTGGCCAGGCTACGCACTTCCTCGGCCACCACGGCAAAGCCACGGCCCTGCTCACCGGCACGCGCTGCCTCGACAGAGGCATTAAGGGCCAGCAGGTTGGTCTGGAAGGCAATGGCGTCAATCACACCAATGATGCTGACGATTTCCTTCGACGAAGCGCTGATCTCCTTCATGGTGCCGACCACCTCGGCCATCATCGAACCGCCCTGTTCGGCAGAGCGTGCGGCATTCGAGGCAAGTGTCGATGCCTGACCGGAGGCGCCTGCAGAAGAGGCAACCGTGCTGGTCAGCTCTTCCATCGCCGCCGCCGACTGCTCAAGGCTTGCCGCCGTGTTTTCGGTACGCCGGGACAGGTCCAGACTGCCGGTGGAAATCTCGGCCGAGGACAGCCTCACGTTTTCGCTGCTGTGGCGCACATCGGTCATGACTCGCTCGATACGCTCCACAAAGGCGTTGAACTGCATCGCAACCCGCCCGAGTTCATGACGACCTACCACCGGCAGACGCTGAGTGAGGTCTCCTTCACCCGAGGCAATATCGCGCATGCTCTCGGCCACATCCGCCAGCGGCGAAGCAATACCGCGGCCGACCCACCAGATAAAGGCCAGACCGATACCCGCCACCACGGCACTGACCAGCAGCATCCCGAAAATATCGTTCTGCCGCTGATCGGCGAGCTGCGCCTGCATGGCATTAAGATCTGCCAGCACGGCGGCTTCAGGCAAACGAAGCACCAGTGTCCAGGTAACGCCTGTATTGCCGATCTCGAATGGCCGATACAGCTCGATCATGCCACTGTCGGCATCGGTGAAGTTCAGGGTCTTGCCGCTTTGACGCGCCTCGGAGATATGCCTCGCTGCGCTCGCGCCCAGCACGGCATCAGCCGACTTGCCCAGCTTGTCCTTGTCACCGGTAAAGGCCACGAGACGCCCCAGAGGAGCCACCAGCGCCATGCTGCCGGCACCGTTATAAAGCGCCTGGTTGGCATCACTCAGAAGCGTCTGAATGAAGTTGACTGACAGGTCGGTGCCGACCACGCCGCGGAAGGTGCCATCAACCATGATGGGCACATTGAAGGAGGTCACCATGACCTGCTTGCCGTCATAGTCATAAATGGCAGGGTCGATGACACAGATCTGCCCCTTTTCCTTCGGACACAGATAGTACTCTCCTTCACGTACGCCGGAGTCCATACGCTTCTGGCTGTCCATGGTCCCGCCCAGCGGCAGCACTTCCACGTCACCGGTCGATGTGCGATACCACCAGGGCATGAAGCGCCCGCTTCCGTCATAGCCGTTGGTTTCCTGGCCGGCAAACTCGGCGTCGCTGCCAAAGGCATTGGGCTCCCACCCGATGAACGCGTCCAGCAGGGCCGGATTCCTGACCACGGCCTGACGCACCATGGCCGACAGCTCATTACGAGTAATGTCCAGTACCGGGCCATTGGCACCGGCCGCCATCAGTTCATTGGCATGGGCCAGTTCCTTCGCAACGCTCAGCGCACCTTCCAGTTTCAGGTTGATCTGGCCGGCCTGATCAGAAGCCACCGAGGCCAGCCGGGCATCGGTGGTTTTCTTCAGCAGGGTTTCGGTACTGTCTGCCACCGTGGCTTCGGTACGTGTGGTCGAAACGTAGTTGTAACCCAGCAGGGCCAGCACCACGGCCAGAAGACAGGCCCCCGCTGCGAGCACGACAAAGTGCTTAATCGAGGTAAAGTGCTTCATCAGAATGATGTCCTGTAGTTGAACGAGAAGGTTTGGAGATGTGATGTGGTGCCGTGCGAGGTGCCCTGGCCGGTGTGGTGTCGTCGCTCAGGGTAAAAACGGCGATGATTTCGGCAAGACGCAGGGCTTCCTGACTGAGGGCATCGGAGGCTGCCGCAGACTCTTCCACGAGGGCGGCATTTTCCTGGGTCATCTGATCCAGCTGCGAGACCGCCTGATTCACTTGAGAAATACCGGTATTCTGTTCATTGGCGGCCGTATTGATTTCACTGATCAGGCCGTTGACGCGCTGTACCTGCTCAACAATGCCCTTCATCTTCTCGCCCGCCTGCTGGACCAGTACCTCACCATTTGCTGTTTTTGCCACCGAGGCATCGATCAGCGTCTTGATTTCCTTTGCAGCCTTGGTGCTTCGGTTGGCCAGACTTCGTACCTCTTCGGCCACGACAGCAAAGCCGCGGCCCTGTTCACCGGCGCGCGCCGCTTCAACCGACGCATTGAGGGCCAGCAGGTTGGTCTGGAAGGCGATGGAATCGATGACACCGATGATATTGACGATTTCCCTGGAGGATTCGCTGATATCACGCATTGTGCCGACCACTTCACTCATGACTTCTCCGCCTTCTTCAGCCGCTCGAGTGGCTTCAGAGGTCAACTCGGTGGCATGACGAGAGGATTCAGCCGAATTTGCGACCGTACTGGTCAGCTCTTCCATTGCCGCTGCGGATTCTTCAAGGCTTGCAGCGGTATTTTCCGTCCGGCGTGACAGATCAAGGCTGCCGGTGGAGATTTCAGCGGATGCCAGCTTGACGTTTTCGCTACTGCCACGCACATCCAGCATGACCCGGTTGATCTTCTCGACGAAGGTATTGAACGATTGCGCGATCTGGTTGACCTCATCATCGCGCCTGGACAGCGGCAGCCGGTGTGTCAGATCACCGTCGCCGGTACTGACCTCATTCATGGCATCACGCACTTCGTGCATCCGACGGAAAATCGGAGTCAGGATGGCCCAGAGCAGCAGGGAGGCCACCAGACCTACCACGATCAGCGCGGCGATGGTGGTCTTGACGATACTGGTCAGGCCGGCCATGGCCTCGGTACGATCAAGGGCAATGACCAGCGTCCAGCTGGATCCCTCTACCGGATTGGCAAACAGCAGTACCCCCTGGTTACCAATGGATGTCTCCAGAATAGAGTGAGAGCGTCCCGCTTCCTGAAGCGATGCCATGCTCAGTCTGCTGTCCACATCCGACAACGATTTCAGCACCAGGGAGCGATCCGGGTGTGCAATCACGGTGCCGGAATCATCGACCAGAAAGGCGTAGCTGTGTTCGGTGGGCCTGATGGAGTTTACATTTCTGGTCACGCTGTCCAGCCCGACATCCCCGGCCAGCACGCCGATGACCTGGCCATCACGGGCGATGGGCTGTGCATAGGCCAGCGCCAGGCTGTTGGTCGAGGCATCCATGTAGGGTTTGGTGACAATCATGCTGCCTTTGGCCACGGCATCCTTGTACCAGGTGCGTTGTGTCGGCTTGAAATCCGCCGGGGGCACCCAGTCGCTGTTGGATACAAAGCGGTTGTCACCGTAGCCCATGTAAACCATGGAGAATCCGCCGCTTCGAGCCGCCTGCTTGAAACTTGCAACGGCATTATCCGACACTGCACCCGGGGCGGCTGCGGCCAGAATGGCCCGCTTGTTGGCATCCCAGTCATGAATGGACTGACTGTATCCTTCACTGATGGATGACAGGTTGTTTTTAATGGAGGCATCGTTGTAGGCACTGGTCACCATATAGGTAGCCAGACCTGTCAGTGCAAGGGCCATAATGATAGTGGCGACACAGAACACCAGTATCCGGGCACGAATCGACGTCAGCATGGGCTTTTTCTCTCGTAGTAGCGCGGTACCACGCCAAATAAGGTGAAGTACCTCAGATAACGGCCCACACCCTGGGTCCTTGAGACAGGAGCCGATCACAACGTTGAAAATGCGTGATATACGATTAACTCCCGCGGCTGGCCGACAGCATTCAACCGGGTAAAAGGGCCTGTGCATCGGGAAAGATGCAGGCAAGGCGGGTGTCAGGCGGGCTGATAAGCATCACGCCCACATGACGTGGGCGTGATATCTGAAGGGGCGGATCGGGAGACCGATCCGACTGGAGGCATCATCGCATCAGGATGACTGGATGAGCTCCTCTCGGGCTTCGTGATGCCTGACAGATGACGCTGAATGAGCGGCACGCCCCTGAGACGAGTGGGTAATAACGCTGGCATGCTCGCCGCGCTCGCCCAGATGAAATACGCCAATGATCTCGGCAAGACGACTTGCTTCCTGACTCAGTGCATCCGAGGCAGCCGCGGATTCCTCCACCAGCGCCGCATTTTCCTGTGTCATCTGATCCAGCTGCGAGACCGCCTGGTTTACCTGGAAGATACCGGCATTCTGCTCACTGGCGGCCGTATTGATTTCTCCGATCAGCGCGTTGACACGCTGTACCTGTTCGACGATTCCCTTCATCTTATCGCCGGCCTGTTGAACCAGCACCTCGCCATTGGCCGTCTTTTCAACCGAGGCATCGATCAGTGACTTGATCTCACGAGCAGCCTTGGTACTACGGTTGGCCAGGCTGCGCACTTCCTCGGCAACCACCGCGAAGCCGCGTCCCTGCTCACCGGCCCGGGCCGCTTCCACAGACGCATTGAGGGCCAGCAGGTTGGTCTGGAAGGCGATGGAATCGATCACACCGATGATGTTGACGATTTCACGCGAAGACTCGCTGATATCTCGCATGGTCCCCACGACATCGCTCATCACTTCACCACCCTGCTCTGCTGCACGGGTCGCCTCGGCAGTCAGCTCGGAGGCGTGACGTGAGGATTCGGCCGAGTTTGCGACGGTGCTGGTCAGCTCCTCCATCGCGGCAGCGGACTCTTCAAGACTGGCGGCGGTATTTTCCGTTCGGCGCGACAGGTCAAGGCTACCAGTGGAGATTTCTCCGGACGCCAGCTTGACGTTTTCACTGCTGTCCCGCACGTCCAGCATGACGCGGTTGATCTTGTCGACAAAGGCATTGAACTGGGTCGCCACGGCGGCCAGCTCATTGCGGCCCGACACCGGCAGCCGCTGCGTGAGATCACCATCACCACTGGCAATATCCTGCATTCGCGCTGCGAGATTGCCCAGGGGTCGGGAAATACCGCTGCCCACCCACCAGATAAAGGCAAGTCCGAGCGCGGTTACCAGTGAGCTGATAATGAGCATGCCAACCAGATCCGTCGTACGCTGCTCATGAAGTTCCTTCTGCAACACCGCCAGATCAGCCATGACGGCCTCGATAGGCAGCTGCATGACCAGTGTCCAGGTAGCACTGGTGTCACCGATTCTGATCGGCTGATAGAACTCGATGATGCCAGTGTCATTATCGGTCATGCTGACCGCCTGACCACTTGTGCGCGCCTGATCCAGACGGCCAAGGCCGGAAGCGCTCAGCACGTTACTCGCGGGCTTGCCGAGCTGCGACGCGTCCCCGGTGAAGGCCACCAGCCTGCCAACAGGGGCCACCAGTGCCATGCGGCCGGCGCCATCGTAGAGAGCCTTGTTGGCCTGAACCAGCTCCGACTGAATGAAATCGACCGACAAGTCAGTACCCGCAAGGCCACGAAAGGTGCCATCTACCATGACAGGCACGGTGAAGGTTGCCACCATGATCTGCTTGCCGCCAAAGTCGTAGAACGCCGGATCAACCACACAGGACTTGCCACTTTCCTTGGAGCACAGGTAGTACTCGCCACGCCGAATGCCAGAATCCATCATGGTAAGGTTTTCCATCCCGCCCTCCTCCAGCGACAGGACTTCCACCTCTCCCTTGTCATTGCGATAGGACCAGGGCCTGAAACGCCCGGTGCCATCGTAGCTGTCCGTGGTGCCGGCCGGCGCAACATAAGTGCTGTCGTTGCCCACGGCATTGGGCTCCATGCCAATGAAGGCATCCAGCACGAAGCTGTTATTGTGGACGGCCTGCTTTACCAGTGCAGACAGTTCGGGACGCCCGAAACCGTAGGTAGTATCCGAGCCATCAGCTTCGACGGCCAGCTCAGTGGCACTGGCCAGATCACCGGCAATGACCAGCGCCTTTTCAAGCTGTCGGTTTATCTGACCGGCACTGGAATCCGCCAGTATGGAGAGACGTTCATTGATACCGTCCTTCAATAGCCCGGTGGTCCGTTCGGAAACGGCCTCTTCGGTGCGCTGAGTGGCGATATAGTTGTAGACAAGAAGTGTAGCGACGACCGCCAGGATACAGGCACCCGAGGCAAGTACGACGAAGTGTTTTATGGACTTGAATTTTTTCATGTTTTATGGCCCACGCTGGTCTTGGGGAAGCTTGCTTCCTGGCTTGGGCTTCAGATGATTTCCGGATCTGAATCCAAAGCGTTTCCATTGGATAACGACGCCACCAGACATAAACTTGACAACCGCGGTACACTACTTTTGTTAACAGGGAGCAGCATCGAAGAGTCATGAGCACACGACCGACAGGCCCGTGATGCCGGCCGGCGACGTGCTGCTGCGCAGCCCGCACCTGCACACATACATACCGCAACGGTTCGATACATCAATCCAGGGACAGCATTGAGCGGATTCGCTAGGATGTGCGTCCACATCACCGTGATGTGACCTTCTATCGACGACACAAAGAGCCATGAGAAACTTCTTCTTTCCCTACCGCCCCCTGTCCCGCCGCGTGATAAGCACCCTCCATGGGCTTGTTCAACTTGCCATTCTCGGCAGCGGTGGCTACTGGCTGTGGCTGGGAGGCCTTCATCAGGAACTGATTCGCTGGGGCACGGGGGTCGGCACCATGGTGGCTGCCATGGCGGTCATGCGGCTATTGGCCGAGCTGTGGATGCTGCCTCATTATCTGAAGGCGCAGGTCATTGCCATGTCTGCCCGGGCACCGATCATTACCCGCGCCAATGACGCGCGTACCGGACGTCCGCCGGACGTCCGAGACATTCATGAAGAGGAAGGTGTGAGTGAAGCCCGCAAGGCCAGCCGTAAAAAGGCCTCGAAGTAATTCAGCCCCCGGCACCGGCAGGCGGTCAGTGGCCGAGAATCTGGCCGAGGAAGGCCCTGGTGCGCGGCGACCGGGGATGGTTAAAGAAGGTTTCGGGGTCGTTTTCCTCGATGATCTGGCCTTCATCCATGAAAATCACCCGGTCAGCCACGGTTCTGGCAAATCCCATTTCGTGAGTGACACACAGCATGGTCATTCCCTCCTCGGCCAGCTCGATCATCACATCCAGCACTTCCTTGATCATTTCCGGGTCCAGGGCCGAGGTCGGTTCATCAAACAGCATCACGTCAGGATGCATGCACAGGGAGCGGGCAATCGCTACTCGCTGCTGCTGTCCTCCTGACAGCTGCCCAGGATACTTGTGTGCCTGGTCGGCGATTTTCACGCGCTCCAGATACATCATTGCAGTATCAACGGCCTTTTTACGCGGTGTCTTCTTGACCCAGACCGGCGACAGGCAGCAGTTGTCCAGCACACTCAGGTGCGGAAACAGATTGAAGTGCTGAAACACCATGCCCACGTGCCGACGAATCTGTTCAACCCGCTTCACGTCCCGCGTCATGGTTATACCATTGACGATGACATCGCCCGCCTGGTGTTCCTCCAGATGATTGATGCAGCGGATCATGGTGGACTTGCCCGAGCCTGACGGCCCGCAGATCACGATCCGCTCCCCCTTGCGTACCGTCAGGTCGATATCCCTGAGAACGTGAAACTCCCCATACCACTTGTTGAGCCGTTGAAGCTCGATCATGGGTATATCCGATGAAGTAGTCTGCACACTGCCCATAACGCCCTCCTTTTCATTATTCTCGTGGGACACACCGGTCAATGGCCTCGATAAAGCCGGCGCTCGATGAACTGACTGTACCGGGACATTCCGAAGCAGAAGATCCAGTACACCAGCGCGGCAAACACGAAGCCTTCGATGGCAAACCCGAGCCAGCTTGAATCACTGGTACCGGCCTTGATAAGCGCCAGAAAGTCGAACAGACCGATGATCAGTACCAGCGTCGTATCCTTGAACAGCGCAATGAATGTGTTGACGATCCCGGGAATGACCAGCTTGAGCGCCTGAGGCAACACGACCAGCCCCATGCGCTGCCAGTACCCCAATCCCAGTGCCGCCCCGGCTTCACCCTGCCCGGATGGTATGGCCTGCAGCCCGCTGCGAACCACTTCAGCCATGTAGGCACTCCAGAACAGCATGATCCCCACCAGTGCCCGCAGCAACTTGTCGATGTTGAAGTCCTCCGGCACGAACAGGGGAAACATGACAGAGGCCATGAACAGCACCGTGATCAGCGGTACACCACGCCAGAACTCGATGAATACGACACATACGCCCCTGACCAGCGGCATGCTGGAGCGCCGCCCCAGCGCCAGCACAATACCCAGCGGCAACGACCCGACAATGCCGACCGAAGCAATGACCAGTGTCAGCATCAACCCGCCCCAGCACCGCGTGGGAACATGCTCCAGCCCGAACCCGCCGGACAGCAGAAAAAAGGCCACCACCGGGAAAACCAGCAGCCCCACCAGCGCCGCTACTTTCTTGCCGGGTACGGCAGGCACCATCAGCCAGATACCCAGCACCACAAACAGCACGAACACGATATCGACACGCCAGCGTTGCGCCTCGGGATAAAACCCGTAGATCAACGAGCCAAGCCGCGTCTCGATATAGACCCAGCAGGCCCCATCACCACTACAATCGGCGCGGCTGTCCCCCACCCACTGGGCCTTGATCAACGCCCACTCGATGACAGGCACCAGGGCGTAGATGGCCAGGGCCCCGACCAGAAGCGTCACCAGGCTGTTGACGGGACCCGAAAACAGATTTTCATGCAGCCAGCCCCGCAGGCCCTGGCGGGAGACCGGCGGCTTGCGAGGAGAGATCAGTGATTCGCGAAAAAAGGATGTCGCCATGATCAGCGCTCCCTGAGCGCCGTGCGCGCGTTGTATATGTTCATCAGCAACGACACCAGAAGGCTCAGTACCAGATACACCGCCATCGTCATGGCCATGATTTCAACCGACTGCCCCACCTGATTGAGCGTGGTGCCGGCAAAGACGGCGACCAGATCCGGATAACCGATCGCTGTCGCCAGAGAGGAGTTCTTGATCAGGTTCAGGTACTGACTGGTCATCTGAGGAATGATGACACGCATGGCCTGCGGGATGATCACCTGGTTCATGGTCAGTCTCGGCGGCAGGCTGAGGGCCCTGGCAGCCTCGGTTTGCCCCTTCGGGACCGACTGAATGCCGGAACGCACGATTTCGGCAATAAAGGCGGCGGTATAGATCGACAGCGCAATCCACAGCGCCAGCAATTCCGGCAGTACCGTCAGGCCACCACTGAAATTGAATCCCTTGAGTGCCGGAACATCCCACTGCAGCGGGCTACCCGACACGAGGAAGACCATCACAGGCAGTCCGAGCACCAAAGCCGGAATGATCCATCCCATCGGCAGCCGTCGGCCGGTGCGCGACTGTCGCTGCCGGTTATAGCGCGCCATCAGCATGGCCGCCACGCTACCTGCCAGCAGTGCTGCCACGCTGAACCAGAATCCGGTCTGGGGCTCTGGCGCGGGGACGAACAGGCCTCGACCATTCAGAAACACCATATCCCCCAGAGACAGGCTCTGACGGGGTGATGGCATGCTTCGAATAACGGCGATATACCAGAACAGAATCTGCAGCAGCAACGGAATATTGCGAAACAGCTCGACATAGACCGTGGCAAGCTTCGCCAGCAGATAATTGGGAGAAAGGCGGGCAATGCCCACGGTGAACCCGATGATGGTCGCCGCGACAATACCGAGTGCCGAGACCAGAAGGGTATTGAGCAACCCAATGACAAACGTACGCCCATAGGTGCTGTTGCCATCATAGGAAATCAGGGTCTGGGAAATGGAAAACCCGGCACGGTTATCCAGAAAATCAAACCCAGTATTGATGCCTCGGGCATCAAGATTCTGCAACGTGTTGTGAACCAGCAACCCGATGACCGAGGCCAGCCCGATCAGCAAAAGCACCTGAAATACCAGCGCGCGGGCCGCCGGATCACGCCACAGGGGCCCTCGCCCGCGCCGGGGGAGAGAATCGAAAGGACGCAGCATGCAGGCTCTCCGGTGAGAGGTCGTTAATCGGAAAAGGCATGAACGCGCCGCCCTTTACGGGCGGCGCCCCAGCAGGGGATTAACGAATCGGCGGCGCGTACTGAATGCCACCATTGTTCCAGAGGGCGTTGATACCGCGCGGAATATCGAGCGGAGAGTCCTTGCCGACCGTCCGGTCATAGACCTCGCCGTAATTGCCGACCTGCTTGATGATGTTGTAGGCCCACGCGTTGGAGAGCCCCATCTGCTCACCGTAGTTACCGTCCTTGCCCAGAAGACGTGCCACATTGGGATTGGGCGGGTTGTCACGCATGTCATCGACATTACTGCTGGTAACACCCAGCTCTTCAGCATCAAGCATGGCGAACAGGGTCCATTTGACCACGTCGAACCATTGATCATCCCCCTGGGCAACCACCGGGCCCAGCGGTTCCTTCGAAATACGCTCGGGCAGGATTACCGCACTGTCCGGTTCCTTTAGCTGCAGACGCAAGGCGGCCAGCTGCGACGAATCGGACGTCAGGGCATCACAGCGGCCACTGTCGAACCCCTGCGCGGTCTGGGACATTTCATCAAAGGCCACGGCCTTGTACTGCATGTCCTGTGCGCGGAAATAGTCGGCCAGATTCAGCTCGGTCGTGGTACCGGAGTTGACGCAGATGGATGCACCATCCAGCTCCCTGGCGCTGCTGACCCCCAGGGACTTCTTGACCAGAAACCCCTGGCCATCGTAGAAGTTCACGCCGGCAAAGTTGAGCCCCATGCTATTGTCGCGCGACGCCGTCCAGGTCGTATTGCGTGACAGCACATCCACCTCGCCCGACTGCAGGGCCGTGAAACGCTCCTTGGCTGTCAGGGGAGCAAACGCCACCTTGTTCTGGTCATCCAGAACCGCCGCCGCGACTGCCTTGCAGACCTCGACATCAATCCCCTGCCATTTGCCCTTTGAATCCGGCGACGAGAATCCGGCCAGACCATCGCTGACGCCACAACGCACCTGGCCACGATCCTTGACCTCATCAAGCGTGGCGGCCTGAACCATGGCAGAAGCCCCCAGCAGGGCAATACCTGTCAATGCAGCAAAAGAAAGGACCTGATTGTTCTTGTTGATCATGAATAAATCCCTTGTGCTGAAAAATGGAACATCAGTTGCACCATCTCCCATGATCATTGCAAGGGGCGTTCCACTTTCAGCCACCTGTTCGCAAAATCATGAAGATTCGACAAAAAAGGGCCCAATCAGCCGGGTATGGCAGACGCATCAGGACAAACAGTGAATTCAAAAAGGTTCCGGAAAGGGGGAAGTGCACCAGCGCAAACGCGCTGGTGCACCACTATCGTTCATGAAGCCAGCGCGTCGAGTCCATCGAAGAAGGCCAGTGATTCCGGGTTGGCCAGGGCCTCCCGATTCTTGACCGGCCGGCCATGTACTACATGGCTGACCGCCAGCTCAACCAGCTTGCCGGAACGGGTACGAGGAAGTTCAGGTGCCTCGATGATAATGGCGGGCACATGCCGAGGGGTGGCATGGGTACGAATGGTCTGGCGAATCTCCTCGGCAATCTCATCGTTCAGCGCATGACCGGATTTCATGGTCACAAACAGCACCACACGAATGTCGCCCTCCCATTGCTGGCCGATACACAGCGCTTCCTGAACACTGTCGACCCGGTCGACCTGACGATAGATTTCTGCCGTACCGATACGCACGCCGCCGGGTTTGAGCAGGGCATCCGAGCGCCCATGAATCACCAGACCGTCATTGTCTGTCAGCTCGGCAAAGTCACCATGAGCCCAGATATTGTCGAATTCAGAGAAGTACGCCTCGTGATAACGCTCTCCATCGGGGTCATTCCAGAAACCGACCGGCATGCAGGGAAACGGCTTTCTGCATACCAGTTCGCCCTTCTCGCCGCTCACCGGCTGGCCGTCATCATTGAAAACGGCCACATCCATGCCAAGCCCCAGACACTGCAGTTCACCACGATAAACGGGGCGGATCGGGCATCCCAGGGCAAAACAGGACACGATATCCGTACCGCCGGAAATGGAAGACAGCATCAGATCCTGCCTGATTTCGCGATACACATAGTCGAAGGATTCATGCGACAGGGCCGAGCCCGTCGACAGGATGGCTCGCAGATGCACCAGGTCATGACTCTTGTCCGGTGCCAGCCCTTCCTTTTCACAGGCTGCGATATAACGGGCACTGGTGCCGAACACGCTGACCTGGTCGATTTCAATGATATCCCAGAGTACTTCCGGCCCCGGGCTAAGCGGCATGCCGTCAAACAGCACCAGTGTGGCTCCCGTGGCCAGCCCACTGACCAGCCAGTTCCACATCATCCAGCCGCAGGTGGTGTAGAAAAACAGCACATCATCCTGATCCAGATCGGTATGCAGCCGGTGCTCCTTCAGGTGCTGCAGGAGTGAACCACCGGCGCCATGCACGATGCACTTGGGAGCCCCGGTAGTTCCGGAGGAATAAAGGATATAGAGAGGATGATCAAAGGGCAGTGATCGGAAATCAATCTCGGCGGCTTCCCCATCCAGAAAATGATCCCAGCTTACTGCCTTGGGAATGGCTGAAATGTCCGGGGTATCCTCATAAAATCCGAACACCACCGTGGTCGTCACACTGTCCAGCGCCTCACTGACCTTCCCCACCCGCTCACGGATATCAATGTGCCTGCCATTCCAGCTATACCCGTCACAGGCCAGAATGATGCGTGGCTCAATCTGACCAAAGCGGTCCAGGATGCCGGCCTCGCCAAAATCAGGCGAACAGGATGACCATATGGCCCCCAGACTTGCCGAAGCCAGCAGACCAATGACGGCATGCTCACTGTTGGGCACTACCCCGCCAATGCGGTCCCCGGCGGTCACACCCGCCTTGTCGAGAGCACTGGCCAGGCGGGCGACCTGATCATAGAGCGCGTAATAGCTCAGCGCGCGATGGCGGCCGCGCTCATCGCGGCAGATCAGGGCCGTATGTTCATCACGGCGCCACAGACAGTTGGCAGCATAGTTGAGGCGGCTTCCCTCGAACCAGCGGGCCCGTTCCATTCGCCCTTCCTCGCCATCGGCCCAGGTCAGGATATGGTCCGGGGCCGTGTCAGCGATCACATTGAAATCACCCCACAGCTCGGACCAGAACGTTTCGAGATGCTCGACACTGAAGGCATGAAGCGCAGCATAGTCAGGCAGCGCCACACCATGATCCCGCTCGATGCGGCGCATCAGCGCACTCATCTGCGTCGCCTTGACCCGCCCGGGCTCGGGGTACCACAAGGCTTCTTCCATCGAGGTGGATGAATCATATTCGGACATCACACATGACTCCCTGGTAAGGCGGTTACCGCCGGTGACAAGGGGGTGCCGCAGCACTCCTGAGCCATTCAATGGAACCGGCTCTTGAAATCACTGTAGTGCAAAACCTCCCGTGGGACGCAATGCTCTTTCAGGGTGGGCGCGTGACAGGGAACATGTCAAAGTAGTCCCTGTCCTTCGCCCGCATGACCGGGCGTTTTCCTGAACTCCCATACTGGAACTACCATGCACGTCCTTCCCGGTCTGCAGCGCCTTTCTATCCTGTTGATATTCCTGCTGTGCCTTGTGGTCATGCTGCCCGCCAAGGCGGCGATCCCCGGTGCAGGCACACTGCCCGGCCAGACGGCCTCGACGGATGCGCCGTCCGCCGGCGCACTGAACGACTCGCTGAGTCAGGTGATCTCGACGCTTGAAAACGATCAGCAGCGCCAGGCCCTGCTGGAAAGCCTCAAGCAACTACAGCAGGCCAACGAGCAAAGAAAGGACGCCGACACCGGTTCCTCGGGTCTGCTGGGTGCGCTGGCCAGTTCAATCAGCACCTTCGACGGTCAGGACCGCACCGGCTTTCTCGCGCGCTGGAAGCTCAAGGCCATCAAGGCCGGCCAGGATCTGACCTCGCGGATGACACTGAGCGTGGGAGCCGGACGCCTGCTCAGCCATTTCCTGATGACCATTAGTATCTGGTTCGGCATCGGCTGGGGGCTCAAATGGCTGGTTCGGGTACTGGCGCGCTACTACTCATGGGATATTTCCCTGCCGGAAGAGCCGGCCTTCATTGCCGTACTGCGCTATTTCCTGCGCCGTGCACTGCCCTGGAGCATTGCCTTCGGCGCCACCCTGGGCATTGCCTCGCTGCTTCCTGCCTCGGCCGGCATTACGCTGGGCATGGTCATGGCCTACGTCTCCCTGGCCGGGCTGCTGTTCCGGCTGATATGCGAGATCATCTTTTCGCTGTTCGGCTATGGTCACCGTCGAATTGCACAGCGCCTGCTGCGCCAGCGCGCTCTGGGGCGGCTGTTTGTCATCGGAGCGCTGGCCGCGCTGGGTGATGCGGCCAATGCCGACGAAGTACGGCAGCTGGTCGGTAACAATCTGGGATCCTTTTTATCGGAAATGGCCAATCTGGCTGCCGTGGTCATTACCGGCATCTTCATCATTCGCTTCAAGCGCCCCATTCGCCACCTGATTCAAAACAGTCCGTATCCGCAGCGAAAGCAGCGAAGCAATGCCATGGTGCTGATGTATGCCCTGGGGCGCATCTGGCATATTCCGGCCACTCTGTTCGTGGCAGCGCTGTTCCTGTCAGTGATCACGCTCAGCGGCGATGCCCGTTCGGCCTTTGCCAAGGCCGTCTTTACCGCCGGGCTGCTGGTGGTGGTGCTGATCATCAACGGGGTTATCCGTCGTCATCGTGAGCAGGAGCGTCCGCGAGGCAAGCGCCGCCGCTATTCACTTTACTGGCGGCGGTTGAGCCGCTTCGGCTATACCGTTCTGCAGCTGATCAGCTGGGTGATCTTTCTCGAGATTGCACTGCAGCTATGGGGGTACAGCCTGACCCAGGCCCGTGACCCCCAGACCCTCTGGCAGTACGTCGCGCATAGCCTTTTAAGTCTTGGCACCACGCTATTGCTGGCATGGCTGGTATGGATCGTGCTGGATACCGCCATCCAGCAGGCGCTGAAGTCCACCATGAAGACCCACCGGGGACGCCATCAAAGTACCCGGGCCCAGACCATTGCCCCTCTCATTCGCAATGTGGTGTTTGTCACCATTTCGGTCATCACCCTGATCGTGGTGCTGGCCAATCTGGGCGTCAACGTTACGCCGCTGCTGGCCGGTGCCGGTGTCATCGGTCTGGCCGTAGGTTTCGGGGCACAGACCCTGGTACAGGACCTGATTACCGGTGTGTTCATTCTGATCGAGGATACGCTGGCCATCGATGATTTCGTTGATGTCGGCGGTCATATGGGGACGGTCGAAAAGCTCAGTATTCGAACCGTCAGGCTGCGTGACCTGGACGGTATCGTGCATTCGATTCCGTTCAGTCAGATCAAGTCGATTCAGAACTACTCCCGCGAATTCGGCATTGCCCTGTTCCGCATTCGCATCCCCCATGAGCTGAAGATCGATGACGCCATGAAGATGGTGCAGGAAGTGGCCGATGAGCTTCGGCAGGCAACCTTTGGTCGCTTTTATATCTGGTCGCCCCTGGAGTTTCAGGGCATCGACAGCTTTGATAACGGCGCCGCCATTCTCAGGGCACAGTTCAGAACATCACCGGTAAAACAATGGGAAGTCGCTCGCGAATTCAATCTGCGCCTCAAGCGCCGTATGGAAAATGACGGCATCAACATGGCCATGTCGCGCATGAGCATTCAGATGGAAAGTGGCGATCCCGTGCAGGGCGCCGCCCCACTGCATCACTCCGGGGCCACCTCGAACGGCCCGTTCCCCGGCGACGGCCCGGTGCGAGGCCCCTCACACGGGGAGGATCCGACCTGACAGCAAAGAGGCCGGATAAAAAAGGGCGGCTCATTGAGCCGCCCCTTGCTACCTATTTATTTTGCCACATTCACTCTACCAGCTGGCGCCGCATGAACGGCGGCAATACCAGAGCCCCCTGATGAAGAGCGCTACTGTAATACTCAAGTGCCAGATCCGCGCTGTCGGCATCGTTACTGCGAAACGTTGCCGTATCGCAGCCCTTGCCGGCCAGCGTGCAGCTCCACCAGCCGGACGGATAAGTCGGCTGCGGGAAAGGCAGAGTGGCCACACTGTCGAAACCGGCAGCGCGCATGTCACGACGCAGCTCCCGGATAATGGTGCCGGTGTGGTAGAGCGGTGATTCACTCTGCTGCACCATCACGCCACCCGGAGCCAGGATGCGATGGCACCGCGCCAGAAAATCGGTCTTGAACAGGCCTTCGGCAGGGCCGACCGGGTCTGTCGAGTCGATGATCATGACATCGATGCTTTCATCAGGGCAGTTGTCGACCCATTTGACGCCATCCTCGAAAAGAAGCTCTGCCCGTGGATCGTCATTGCGCTCGACCAGCGTCGGAAAAAAGCGTTCGGCAGCCCGGGTCACTTCCTCATCAATATCGATCTGCGTCACCTTCTCGACACCGGGGTGCTTGAGCACCTCACGAAGCGTACCGCAGTCCCCGCCGCCGATAATCACGACCCGCTTTGGCGCGGCGTGAGTAAACAGCACCGGATGCGACATCATTTCGTGGTACAGGAAGTTGTCACGATCCGTCAGCATGACGCAGCCATCCAGCACCATCAGCCGGCCGTGCGTCTCGGTCTCGAAGACTTCCAGATGCTGATAGGGCGAGGTCACATCCAGCAGTTTTTCAGTCACTCGGAGCGCAATGGCGCTGCCCTGCTGATCGAATACCTCGGTAAACCACCCATCCATCGGCTGCTCACTCATCTACCCTGACTCCTGCATACCGCCCCTGGCGGCTCGTTCGTTCCGGTCACCCCGGGAGGTGACGCCTTGTGTCCCGGCGCACCTTAGCCGCCGGTACAGGAAAAGAAAAGCGTGTTTATCGGCGCTGCCGGTACAGCCGGATAATCGTGGCCAGCACCAGGCCGGCCAGTGCGCCCAGGGTATTGGCCAGAATATCCTCCCAGTCTCCCCCCATGCGGCCGGGCACCAGGCACTGGCCATACTCGATGGCGACGCCGAACACAAAGGCGCTCATCAATGCCTGCAGCCGGGTCAGCCCGGCCGCATATAACAGCGCGGCCAGCACGCCGTAGCCCAACCCATGCTGAAGCTTGTCCCATGGCAGATGCGACGGCAGGTCATCGCCAGGCATCAGACTGCCGATGGCAATGGCCATCGCCCAGCCCCCGGCAGCCATCTTCCAGAGCGTATGGCTAGCCATGATACGCCGGGCTCATTTCGTGCAGACCGTCAATGAAGGCGGTGACGTGCTCAGGTGGCGTAAACTGGGAAATGCCATGCCCCAGATTGAAGATATGCCCTTCTCCCGGCCCGAAGCTGTCCAGGATGCGCTTGACCTCGGCCCGGATGGCCGCCGGTTTGGCAAACAGGACGTTCGGATCAAGGTTGCCCTGCAGGGCAACACGATCCCCGACCCGTGCCCGAGCACCGGAAAGCTCGGTGCTCCAGTCAAGGCCGAGCGCGTCAGCGCCACTGTCTGCAATCTGCTCCAGCCACTGGCCACCGTTTTTGGTGAACAGGATTACCGGTACACGGCGCCCGTCATGCTCGCGAATCAAGCCATTGACGATCCGTGTCATGTAATCCAGCGAGAAGGCCTGATAGGCCGGCGTGGACAGCGCGCCGCCCCAGGTATCAAAGATCTGCACGACCTGCGCGCCGGCACGGATCTGGGCATTGAGGTAATCGGTTACCGCATCCGCCAGGGTGCTCAGCAACAGGTGCAGCGTTTCGGGTTCGCCATAAAGCATTGACTTGATATGACGAAAATCCTTGCTGGAACCGCCTTCCACCATGTAGGTCGCCAGCGTCCAGGGACTGCCGGAAAAGCCGATCAGTGGCACACGACCATTCAGTTCATGTCGAATGGTGCGCACGGCATTCATGACGTAATCAAGATCACGCTCGGCGTCCGGGGCCGTCAGTTTCTCGACCGCCTCGCGCGTGCGCACCGGATGGGAGAACTTGGGGCCCTCACCGGTCTCGAAATAAAGTCCCAGCCCCATCGCATCAGGGATGGTCAGGATGTCCGAAAACAGAATGGCAGCGTCGAGGTCATACCGCTCCAGCGGCTGCAGGGTTACTTCACAGGCCCTGTCGCGGTCGCGGCACAGGTCCATGAAACTGCCCGCCTGGCCACGCACTTCGCGGTATTCCGGCAGGTAGCGTCCGGCCTGACGCATCATCCACACAGGGGTGCGATCCACTGGCTGGCGAGCCAGGGCGCGAAGAAAACGATCATTCTTAAGCGTCATGCAATAAGCTCTCAGGCATAAATGTCGTCCCAGTGTAACGGAGACGCCCGCGTTTGGCCTGAATCAGGCCCAACAATTGCCCTATCGATGCCATCCTCACGATCTATTTCAACTAAATAGCGCATTTATACAGTATCTATATTAATTTCCGGGGGACCTGCAGAATGGTTTGCCCTCTTAAGCCGATGAGGGGGCCGTCTGTTCTTGTTACACTATTGCTTTGTCCCCGCCTCCGGGATGACATGCTCAATACCACTGAGGTGAACGTGACCATTCACTATATAGCGGCCTCGCGCCTGCCTACCCCCTGGGCCACCTTTACCATGCACGGGTTCGAGGATACCGAAACCGGCAAGGACCACGTTGTCTTGACGCTGGGTGATGTGGATGACGGCCACCCGGTGCTTGCACGGGTGCACTCCGAATGCCTCACCGGTGATGCGCTGTTTTCAATGCGCTGTGACTGCGGATACCAACTGCAGGCAGCGCTCAAGCGGATCGCCGAAGAGGGGCGTGGCGCCCTGCTCTATCTGCGCCAGGAAGGCCGGGGGATCGGGCTGCTGAACAAGATCAGGGCCTATCACCTTCAGGATGAAGGCGCTGATACCGTAGAAGCCAATGAGGCCCTGGGCTTTGCTGCCGACCTTCGCCGCTACGATATCTGTACACCCATGCTCGATCATCTGGGCATAAAGGGGCTGCGTCTGATGACCAACAACCCCCGCAAGGTCGACGGATTGAAACAACAGGGTGTCAATGTGGTCGAACGGGTATCCATCACGGCCGGGCGGAATCCTCACAACGAGCATTACCTGACCACCAAGGCCGGTAAAATGGGTCATATGATGGGGCTGGAGGAGTTTACACTGGCAGCATCGGTCGATACGGATCGACGCCAGTAACCCCTGATTCTGCCCCCGGGGACTGGCAAGGGGGAGCAGCACCATGGACAAGCAGGGAACTCATCCGATAGAGCGCTTCGAGGAAGAATACACCCGGCTGGAGGAGTGGCTCAGCTCCTCCTCGCACGCTGTCGGGGCGCTTCTCAGTATTGCCGGACTCACGGTACTGATTGTCATGGCCAGCGTGGCGGCTCGGGTTGATCCATGGAAGATTGTCAGTATTTCCCTGTATGGCGCCAGCCTCATTGCCCTGTATGTTGTCTCGACGGTATATCACTTTACGCGCCGCCCTCGCCTGAAACGGCTGTTTCAGCACCTGGACCATTGTGCGATCTATCTGCTGATTGCCGGCACTTATACACCGTTCGTGCTGGTCAACATGCGCGGCCCCACAGGCTGGGGACTCTTTGCCGCTGTCTGGGGGCTGGCCATTTTCGGCATCGTGGTCAAGGCCTGCTGGCCCTATCGCCTTGAAGCCCTTCGCGTCACCATTTATCTGGTCATGGGCTGGCTGATGGTGTTCTTTACAGACCAGATGGTTGCCTCGCTGTCTCCCGAAGGCGTTCGCCTGCTGATTGCCGGTGGCATCATCTATACCGTGGGCGTCGTGTTTTACGCCATCAGCGCCATCCCCTATGGGCACGCCATCTGGCACCTGTTCGTGCTGGGCGGCAGCGTGTGTCATTTTCTTGCGATATACCATGGCGTCTTAAGCTACCCCTATCCTTCCAGCTGACAGACAGCCTCACATTTGCTGACAGGACATGCGACACTTGCCCTGCAGCTCCCCGCTGCGCTCGCTACTCTCTATAACAACATGAGCCCTGTACTCACTATGGATACCCCTCGTCACCAAACGACCATGACGGTGCTGATGACACCTGACATGGCCAATTTCTCGGGCAAGGTTCACGGCGGCGCCCTGCTCAAACTGCTGGACCAGGTCGCTTATGCCTGTGCCAGTCGCTGGGCCGGCACCTATGTGGTTACCCTGTCCGTTGACCAGGTCATGTTTCGCCAGCCCGTACATGTCGGCGAGCTGGTGACCTTTCTGGGCGCCATCAATTACACCGGCCGGTCTTCCATGGAAGTGGGTATCAAGGTAATTGCCGAAGATATACACCAGGGGGTGGTACGCCACACCAACAGCTGCTACTTCACCATGGTCGCCGTCGACGACAATGGCCGCTCGCTGCAGGTACCGGCGATCGAGCCTGAGGATGATGTAGCCCGCCAGCGTTATGACTCTGCAATAAAACGGCGCGAACTGCGCAAGGAAATGGACGAGCGGCTACAGGCACTGCGTGATGGCAGTTAAAGCCACCGCACTCCAATAGAAAAAGGCCCGCAGATACGGGCCTTTTTTGATGCCATTGAACGATGTCATCAGGACATCAGGGACTGACGGTGGCGAATGGCCGCTTCGATGCCGTCCACATCCAGCCCGCACTCCTTCAGCAACTCCGCCGGCTTGCCATGATCGATGAAGCGATCCGGAATACCCAGATGAAGCAGCGGTACCTGTACGTTTTCCTCGGCCAGCAATTCGCCCACACCTGCCCCGGCACCACCGGCCACCACATTCTCTTCAAGCGTCACCAGCAACGAGTGAGACGCTGCCGCTGCCAGAATGGCCTCACGATCCAGCGGTTTGACGAATCGCATATCAATCAGAGTGGCGTTCAGCCGCTCGGCCACAATGGCAGCAGGCACGGTGAGACTGCCGAAGGCCAGCAGGGCGATCTCACTGCCTTCACGCACCGTCAGGGCTCGGCCGATTTCAATGGTATCGAGTGCTTCGCTCAACGGCGTACCCGGCCCGGTGCCACGCGGATAGCGCACGGCAGCCGGCCCATTGTATTCATAGGCAGTTGTCAGCATCTGCCGGCACTGGGCCTCGTCCGAGGGAACCAGAATGACCAGGTCCGGGATACAGCGTAGAAACGACAGATCCAGCGTACCGTGGTGGGTCGCACCATCCTCACCAACCAGGCCCGCCCGGTCGATGGCAAAGGTCACGTCGAGGCCCTGAACCACCACATCATGAATCAGCTGATCGTAGCCACGCTGCAGGAAGGTGGAATATATGGCGACGACCGGCTTGGCACCTTCACAGGCCATGCCTGCTGCCAGCGTTACCGCATGCTGCTCGGCAATGGCCACATCGAAATAGCGTTTCGGGTAGTCCTTCGAGAACTGCACCAGATCAGATCCCTCACGCATGGCCGGCGTAATGCCCATCAACCGCTTATCAGCCGCGGCCATGTCGCACAGCCATTCGCCAAAGACATTGCAGTATTTTCTGGGCCGCGCAGCGGCAGGTGCAGCCGCCTGAGTCGCTGCCGGAGATACCGGCTCCTTCTCCAGCTTGGTAATGGCGTGATAACCGATCGGATCCTCTTCACCTGGCAGAAACCCGCGCCCCTTGCGGGTCACGATATGCAGAAACTGGGGCCCTTTCCGGTCCTTGAGCATGGCCAGTGTCTTGACCAGCCGTGGGAGGTCATGCCCGTCGATCGGCCCGGTGTAGTTGAAGCCCATTTCCTCGAACAGCGTGGCCGGGCTGACCATGCCCTTGACGTGCTCTTCGGTACGCCGGGCAATATCGAGCGCTCCCGGTAGATGTGACAGCACGCGCTTGCCTCCTTCGCGCACCGACAGGTACGGCGCACTGGAAAGGATGCTCGACAAATAGGTCGCAATGCCGCCGACGTTCTCGGAAATCGACATTTCATTGTCATTCAGCACCACCAGCATGTCGGCATTGACGTGACCTGCGTGAGCCAGCGCTTCAAATGCCATCCCCGCAGTCAGCGCGCCGTCACCGATCACCGCACACACACGACGTGGCGGCGTCTGGCCGCGGGCCGCCAGGGCCATGCCCAGCGCGGCAGAAATCGACGTACTGGAATGTCCCACCCCAAAGGTGTCGAATTCCGACTCATCACGTTTGGGAAACGCAGCCAGCCCGCCCAGCTGACGTATGGTCGCCATGGCATCACGGCGACCGGTCAGGATCTTGTGCGGGTAGGCCTGATGGCCCACATCCCAGACCAGCCGGTCATGCGGTGTATTGAACACGTAATGCAGGGCCGTCGTCAGCTCGACCACGCCGAGCCCGGCGCCGAAGTGTCCGCCGGTCAGTCCGACGGTATAGAGCAGGAACAGACGCAGTTCGTCCGCCAGCTGTCGAAGCTGTGACTCGGAAAACTGACGCAACGCCTCGGGGGTGTCGATGCGATCGAGCAAGGGCGTCGTCGGACGCTCTGTGGGTATGGTGTCAAACTGCTTCATGGGCATGGGTATCAGTGATCGCGTTCAATCATGTAGCGTGCAAGTGCTGCCAGCGGGTGCGCGGCGTCACCCAGCACAGCGAGAGCGTCAAGGGCTTCATCGAGCAGGGCCTGCGCCTTGTGTCGTGCCTCATCAAGGCCAAGCAGCGCGGGATAGGTCGGCTTGTCGCGCAGGGCATCGGCGCCCTGAATCTTGCCGATAATGGCGGTATCGCCGGTCACATCCAGAATATCGTCCTGCACCTGGAATGCCAGACCAATGGCACGCCCGTAACGGCGCAAGGCTTCCAGACGCTCATCGTCTTCCTCAAGTGCCGTCAGTCCGCCCATGACCAGCGCCGCCTCAATCAGGGCACCGGTCTTGTGACGGTGTATATCGGTCAGCGCATCCAGCGTGATTTCACGGCCGACGGCGCCAAGGTCCAGCGCCTGACCACCGGCCATGCCGCGTCGACCCGAGGCCCGGGCCAGCGTCCGAAACATTGCCATGGCCCGCGGGTGACCCGATTCGGCAAGGGTCTCGAAGGCCAGAGTCTGAAGGGCGTCACCGGCCAGTATAGCCGTCGCCTCGTCAAATGCCCTGTGACAGGTAGGCTGGCCGCGACGAAGGTCATCATCATCCATCGCCGGCAAGTCATCGTGTACCAGTGAGTAGGCATGAATCAGCTCTACCGCGGCAGCCGGCGCATCCATATCCGACATGTCGCCGCCAACGGCCTGGCCGGCGGCGTACACCAGTACCGGACGCAGTCGCTTGCCGCCCCCCAGTACGCTGTAGCGCATGGCCTCTTCAAGCCGCCCCTCGGGGCAGGGGGAAGCACGCAGGGTGTCGAGCAGCACACGCTCGACACGCACGCGCCCGTCATTGATCAACGCTTCTACCCGCATTAACGGCCTCCTTGCCGGTCGTCATCCGTCGTGGCCGAGGCATCCCGGGACAGAGGCGTCTCCTGAACCCGGCCATCGCCCTGTTCCATCAGCGCCTGTACCCGCAGCTCGGCGGTGGTCAGACGTTCACGGGCCGTCCGCGTCAGGCGAACACCCTGCTCAAAGGCGGTCAGTGAATCCTCGAGCGATAACTCCCCGGACTCAAGCCGGGTAACCACGGTTTCAAGCTCCGCCAGAGTGGCGGCAAAATCGGGCGCCTCGGGCGGCGTCACATCCTGTTCAGCCATGTCATCTCTCACTGCATCACGGAAAGTGATCCATCGCGGATGGATGCGTTTATGATGCAGCCATTATACACACCACATCGCCGGTGTCGGCGCTGCCCGCCCCCATGTCATGCCATCAGCCTGACTGAACAGCGACGTCGGTTATCCCGATACCCGGCGACATGCCGCCGGCTCCCGAATGATAGCGCCTCATGTGGCGCGTGAGCCATGTTCATAGCAGCATCTCGAGGCTATGGTAGAATACCTCTCCGCTGCGGCCTCGCCAGCGTATGAAGCGTGTCTGTTACTGCATTGCACGCCTTCGCGTTTCCGAGCGGCAGCGTTTCTCCATTTCCCTGTCAGACAATCGTCGGGCCCACCGATATCAAAGGTAGAAGCGATAATGGCTAAAACGTCCCTGGACAAGAGCAAGATCAAAATCCTGCTGCTTGAGGGCATCCACCAGTCCGCTGTGGACAACTTCCTCAATGCCGGTTACACCAACATCGAGCATCTGGCGACGTCCCTGTCCGAAGAGGAGCTGATCGAGAAAATCCGCGATGTGCATTTTATCGGTCTTCGCTCTCGTACTCAGCTCAACGAGCGGGTGATCAACGCAGCGGAAAAACTGACGGCCATTGGCTGCTTCTGCATCGGAACCAATCAGGTGGATCTGCCGGCAGCCCTGAAGCGCGGTATCCCGGTCTTTAACGCACCCTACTCCAATACCCGCTCCGTGGCCGAACTGGTCATCGCCCAGTCCATCATGCTGATGCGCCGCATTCCGGAAAAGAATGCCAAGGCCCATCGCGGCGGCTGGGACAAGTCAGCCAATCACTCGCACGAAGTGCGCGGCAAGACACTGGGTATCGTCGGCTATGGCAGCATTGGCGCCCAGTTGTCCGTCATTGCCGAATCCCTGGGCCTGAGGGTGATCTACTATGACGCCGTAACCAAGCTGGGCATGGGCAACGCCACGCAGGTAGCCAGCCTTGACGAGCTGCTTGAAACTGCCGACATCGTGTCGCTTCACGTACCGGAAATCCAGTCCACCAAGTGGATGATCGGCAAGCAGCAGCTGGCGAAGATGAAGCCCAACAGCGTGCTTATCAATGCCTCCCGCGGCACGGTCGTCGTGATCGAGGATCTGGCCGATGCCCTCCGCTCCGGACGGCTGATTGGCGCAGCCATCGATGTATTCCCGGTCGAGCCGAAAAGCAATACCGAGGAATTTGTCTCGCCACTGCGCGAGTTCGATAACGTTATCCTGACGCCACACATCGGCGGCTCCACCATGGAAGCGCAGGAAAACATCGGTATCGAAGTGGCCGAAAAACTGATCACCTACTCCGATAACGGTACCACCATCACCTCCGTCAATTTCCCGGAAGTGGCCCTGCCGTCTCACCCGCACAAGCATCGCCTGCTGCACATTCACCAGAATATCCCTGGCGTGCTGACCTGCATCAACCGGGTACTGTCGGAAAACGACATCAACATCTCCGGTCAGTACCTGCAGACCAACGCCGATGTGGGCTATGTCGTCATTGATGTCGACAAGGCCTACAGCCAGCAGGCTCTGGAAGCGCTGCGCGAAGTCAATGGTACCCTGCGTACCCGCGTGCTCTATTCCGAAGCCGACATGATCTGATCAACCGGCTGGATGTCTTGAAAGGCCCGCCGTCAACGGCGGGCCTTTTTCATGCGGGTCAGCATGAAAAGGGCCGAATCGGTGGGAAACAGGTCATTGTAGCCAGCAGCCCGGCGCCACACGCTGGCACTACGCCAGCAGGCTGTTCAAGGAGGGCATGGGGACGTCACAGGGGCATCTCGTGACGCTATCGAGACTGGAGCGCGCGCGCCAGCAGATACTGAGCGATTATCACTCGATGGCACAGGTGACCGCATACTGCCGGCCAAGCAGTGCCGAGCAGCTTCGCCGCCCGTTTCAATGCCACCCGGGCCTCTCACCCTCGCTTTATCACGCGCGTTCAGGCTCATTGGAGGCCTCATGACCCACACCCCCTCACCCAGGGCGCTTCCGTATACCGTCTGGTGGCTGACGCTGTGTCAGGCACTGCTGGTCAGCGGCAATATAGTATTGATCACCATTACCCCCCTGATCGGCCAGCAGATTGCTCCCAGTGACGGCTTGGCCACCCTGCCGGTGGCGATCCAGATGCTGGGGCTGACGGCAGCGGCTCTGCCGGCCGGCTGGCTGACAGCGCGGTTCGGACGGCGACGAACCTTTGTGATTGGCAACCTTACAGGCATGGCGGGCATCGGGCTGTGTGCGCTGTCTGTAACCGCACATCACTTCGTTGGCTTTAACGCCGGTACCTTTCTGATCGGTACCAGTATAGGAACAGGCATGCTCTACCGGTTTGCCGCCGTTGACGCAGCACCGCTGCCCCAGCGTGATCGGGCGCTCTCGATGGTCATGGCCGGTGGTGTGCTTGCCGCCTTTTTCGGTCCCTGGCTTGCAGTGCATACCCAGGGCGTGTCGGAGACACCCTTTCTGGGCAGTCTGGCCGGGCTGGCCGGCCTGTATCTGGTGGCCCTGCTGATCATAGCCCGAGTGCCACTCATCAACCCGGTCAAGCCCGGGAGTCTGCGTCAGGGCCGTAGCTGGCGAGTGCTGCTGGGCCAGCCGGTGCTTGCCTCGGCCATTGTGGCAGGGCTTCTGGGGTATTCACTGATGACACTGATCATGACCGCCACACCGCTGGCGATGACACATGCCAGCATGAACATCGAGCACGTGGCGAATGTCATTCGCTGGCACGTTCTGGCCATGTTTGCGCCGTCCTTCATCACCGGGCGCCTGATTCAGCAGTGCGGCCATACCACCATGATTCTGCTCGGCAGCCTGCTGCTGGCACTGGCGCTGCTGTGCGCATGGTGGGCACCGGCGAGCTGGGCGTTTTATACCGGCCTTATCCTGCTGGGGCTGGGCTGGAACTTTACCTTCGTGACGGCCAGTGCCTGGTTGACCACCACTTACCGGCCCGAGGAAGCCCCGCGCGTTCAGGCACTCAATGACTGCCTGGTCTTCGGGGGCAGTACGCTGGCGTCCCTGCTGGCCGGGCCACTGAGTGCCGAACTCGGCTGGCAGTGGCTGAACATGGGTGTGCTACCGGTATGCGTCATATTGATACTGGTTGTGGCACGGACAGCGTGGCAGCAACGTACGCGATCGGACCAGGCCCCCCTTGATACGGGCCCCCACTGACCAAAGATCCATAGCTGAAAAGGCCAGATATCAGGTCACCGACCGCAAGGAGGACATGGCATGAAGATTGATTTAACCGGCCAGCGCGCCATCATTACAGGCTCCACCGCCGGCATAGGCTACGCCATTGCGAAGGGGCTGTTGACGGCCGGCGCCGAGGTGACGATCACCGGCCGTACGCAGGACCGGGTCGATAGTGCCGTGGAAGCCCTGCAGCGGGACGCGGGTGGCACCGTCTCGGGCATCGCGGCCGATCTGGGTACTCGGGCAGGCTGTGACGCCTTGATCACGGCACGTCCGGATGCCGATATTCTGATCAATAATGTGGGTATTTTCGGGCCCCAGGACTTCTTCGAGACCGATGACGAAACCTGGCAGCAATTCTTTGACGTCAATGTCATGAGCGCCGTGCGGCTCTCGCGCCACTACGCACAGGGCATGAAATCCCGCAACCAGGGCCGTATCCAGTTTCTGTCCAGCGAATCTGCCCTCAACATTCCGGCGGAAATGGTGCATTACGGCATGACCAAGTCAGCGGTACAGTCCATCTCACGGGGGCTTGCCAAGGTTCTGGCGGGTACCGGTGTGACGGTCAATGCCATCCTGCCCGGCCCCACCAGATCGGAAGGCGTCGTTGCCATGCTCGAGGCCATGGCAAAAGAGCAGGGTAAGTCCCTGGAAGAGGTGGAAGCCGACTTTGTGGCTGACAATCGTCCCTCGTCCATCATCGGGCGGCTGGCCACACCGGAAGAGGTCGCCAACATGGCGGTTTATGCCGCGTCCCCCCAGGCAAGTGCCACGACTGGCGCAGCCCTCCGGGTAGAAGGTGGCATCGTCGATACCATGGCATAATCGCAGGCAGACGGCCCGGCAAGCGGGCCGTTCCTTCTCTCCGCCATCGTGCGTTCCTTCCCGCCCATACATTATTTTTTATTATTGAACCATCTCCACGGCATCACCTCAGATTTTAAAAAATCGCCCGCCGTAATGAAGCAATGCCCCCTGACTGCTATCATGTCACTGATTTTAACCTGAATCAGCCGATACCCGGCGGCAGAAAGGCTCTCAACGCTCCATGCTTGTTTACCTGCCATGGCCAGCCTGACCAGCGTGGCTGGCTTTCTGCCGACTGCGATTTGTATCGGTCTGACACGGGAATCCACGACGCGACCAGATAATAATGGAGAAAATTCTTGGCTGATAAACACTCCGACAACGACGACGCCCGGCAGGAAGAGCCTGAAGCGCCGGCAGAAGGTGTGCCAGCGCCCAGCGGTGACGTAAACCTCATCGACACCGACTACAAGATCGGTCAGGACAACATCCAGACCAAATTCCTGTTTGATGTGGATATGCACGGCAAGGTCTTCGGTATCTCTGCCCTGCTGGTCACCGTCTTCGTTATTCTGACCCTGGCCCTTCAGGACCAGGCGGGCCCGATCTTCAATACGGTGCGCAACTGGCTCACCGCCCACCTTTCCTGGCTTTTCATGATCGCCAGCAATATTTTCGTGCTTTTGTGCGTGGGAATCATTTTTACCCCCCTGGGCAAGGTGCGTCTGGGCGGCTCGGATGCCAAGCCGGATCACAGCTACCTGGGCTGGTTTGCCATGCTGTTTGCTGCCGGCATGGGCATCGGCTTGATGTTCTATGGCGTCTCGGAGCCGATGACGCACTACTCGGACTCGATGGCTGGAGGCGCCTCGGCGCCGCTTGCCATCCAGGCGGCCGACCCCGGCCAGGCCACCGACCTCGGCATGGCGGCCACCATTTTCCACTGGGGCCTTCACCCGTGGGCCATCTATGCCGTGGTCGCGCTGGCGCTGGCGCTGTTTTCCTTCAACAAGGGTCTGCCACTGACCATGCGCTCCATTCTCTACCCTGTACTGGGTGAGCGCGTATGGGGCTGGCCGGGCCACCTGGTAGATATTCTGGCCGTGTTCTCGACACTGTTCGGGCTGGCGACCTCCCTGGGTCTGGGGGCAGAACAGGCCGCTGCAGGACTCAACTTCCTGTTCGGCATGCCGAATACCGAAGTGTCCAAGGTGCTGCTGATCTGCGCCATCACAGGCGTGGCGCTGGTATCTGTTGCCGCCGGAGTCGACAAGGGCGTCAAGCGACTGTCCGAACTCAACATGGTGCTGGCGGTATTGCTGCTGCTGTTTGTACTGTTTACCGGCCCGACCATGTCACTGCTTGGTGGCTTTTTCAGCAACCTGGTGGCGTATGGCAAGGAACTTCCCGGACTGGCCAATCCGTTCGGGCGTGATGATACGGCCTTCGTACAGGACTGGACGGCCTTCTACTGGGCCTGGTGGATCAGCTGGTCCCCGTTCGTGGGTACGTTTATCGCCCGCGTCAGCCGCGGCCGTACCGTGCGTGAGTTTTTGATGGCGGTTCTGATCGTGCCTACGCTGATCACCGTTTTGTGGATGACGGTCTTCGGTGGCACCGCCATCGATCAGGTCGCCGGCGGCATGAAGGCCGTGGCCGACGCGACGCTCGAACTCAAGCTGTTTGTCATGCTGGAGCACCTGCCGCTGACCAGTATTACGTCCTTTATCGGTATCGTGCTGGTCATCGTATTCTTCGTGACCTCGTCGGATTCCGGCTCACTGGTCATCGACTCGATCACTGCCGGCGGCAAGCTGGATGCGCCGACATCCCAGCGTGTTTTCTGGGCCCTGATCGAAGGGGCCGTGGCCATTACCCTGCTGCTTGGGGGTGGACTTGGCGCGATGCAAGCCGCGGTGGTCTCTACCGGGCTACCGTTTACCATCATCCTGCTGCTGGCCTGTGTGGCCATCATCCAGGGGCTGCGGAGCGAACCAAAGCCGGGCTGACTGCGAAGCGCGATATAAAAAAGGCGACCCTCGGGTCGCCTTTTTTCATGGACTGCTGACGATCATCAGCTCCAGAGCCGTCGAATGGGCGTATCCGGGCTGTGATGAAAGGCGACCTGAGCCTGTAACAGCTCCGCTGTTGCCAGCGCATCCCCCAGTGCATGGTGGCCCTGGTAAATCGGCAGATTGTAGCGTTGCCGGCTTTCAAACAATCGGATGGACGCCGGTGGACGCCCTGCCATCCGGCGCAGCCACACCCAGCGACGACGCCGATGCAGACGCGCCTCGAGCCCCATGGTATCGATCACCGGAAACACGGCGCCCTCGCCCAGACGCTCACGCAGGGCAAGATCAAGAAAGGGGCGCTCGATATGACGGTAGTGAACCACCACCAGACGCCCCTTGAGCATCCCCATCACGTCGTCAAGCACGTCGCTTAAATCCGGGGCCTGTGCCACTTCACTGTGGGTAATGTGGTGGAAGGTGACGGACTTGTTGCTGAGTTTGCGACGTGGAGACACGACCCAGTAACGGCTTTCCCGCATGGGGATACGCTCCAGCCGAAACGGCACCAGCCCGATGCTGACAATATCGTGGCGTGTGGCATCCAGCCCTGTGGTTTCAAGGTCCAGTGCCACCATGGGCACCTCACCCACCGGGGTTTCCGGGTCCAGCGGGGCAGCCGAGAAGAAATCGCGCAACAGCGGGTGCTTGACCCGGCGCGCCCGCTCGGACATGTATTCCGGCCAGTCCGGTCGCTTGCGAGACTTCCAGGTACTCCACCTCACGAGCGCCTCCGTGAACCATTGTCCTTGCCACTGCGGGAAGGCATCGGATAGCGGAAAGCCATGAACTTCTGGGCGTGACTGATGATTTCGAAGGCATCCTTCAGGTGGTGACGATCACGGCTCGGAATACTGTCCGGCTCGACGTTGTTATCAGGTTCACGCTCCTGCTGCAGATCCAGCGCCTGGTGGCGAATACGAACCATCGACAGCAGCTCGAAACTGTAGCGCAGCCGATCATTGACCCCCTCTGCCAGCAATGTGGTATTGGCAATGTCATCAAGCCGCAGAAAGCTGTTTTGCGCCTTGGAACCACAGGCCAGCGCATGAACACGAATCAGGTCCGCCAGCGGCGCAGTGCCCCGCCGCTTGATATTGATCGAATTGCGATGCTCGCCGTCCTTTTCGACCACGAAGGTGCGGAAGAAGCCCAGTGGCGGCGTTCGCCCCAGGGCATTGCGCGCCATGGCAGCCAGAAACAGGGGACGCTTCGGCGCCAGATCGGCAATCAATTCCTGCAGCGGCTCTACCAGCCGGTCCTCACCAAAGACGCAGGTCAGGTCAAAGAAAATCGAGCTGTGCAGCAGGCGTTCCGGGCTGGGTTCATCGATCCATGACGTGAAGTACTCGCGCCAGACCGAAAACGGCTGACGCCAGCGCGAATTGCTGGCCATGATATCGCCCTTGCACCGGGCGTAGCCGCAGGCCGCCATGCCCTCTCGAACAAAGACAGCCAGCTTCTCGAAGTAGACATCATGTTCCTCGGGAACAAAGGCATCATCAATGACCAGAGCATGGTCCTGATCCGCCGTAATGGTCGGCTCATCCCGAGCCATCGACCCCAGTACCATGAAGGCATAGGGCACCGGTGGCGGGCCATAGGATTCCTCGGCCAGCTCCAGCAGACGACGAATCACACTGCGTCCGATGGTCGCCAGTGCTCGGCCGATCATGCCCGAGTTGGCACCATCATCCACCAGACGAACAAAGGCCTTGCGGACCTCGGCGCTCAACCGCCCCAGCCCTTCCACACTGGTCTGGTGGAAGATATTACTGACCAGATAAAGGCTGCTGTGGGTTTCGTGACGTACGATATCCGAAAGCTGCAACACCCCCATCGGGCGGCGACGATACAGCACCGGCAGGTGCTGAATATTGTTGCGCAGCATCGTCAGCATGGCCTCGTACACCGACTCGTCGGCCTGAATGCGTACCAGGTTTTTTGACATGACCTCGCTGACCGGCGTTTGCGGGTCAATCCCGTCGGCCACCACGCGGGTACAGCAGTCACGGTCGGTCAGCATGCCCACCAGATGCCACTGGTGCTGATCGTCGCCGACAAAGGTCGTGGCATCCACTTCCTCGGTACTTTCAATTACCAGCAGCGAGGAAGTGCTTTGCTCACGCATCAGCTGTGCAGCGCGTTGCAGGGGAGTGTTCTGTGCCACCATCAATGGCCGGCGCACGATCAACCGGCGAACCCGCGTCGTCAGCATGTTGCTTTCGTGGGAGTGGTGTTCGGCACTGGCCTTCAGTCGCTGGCCGCCGGATACGAGAAATTCCGCAAAGCCCTCGTCATCATCGTTGAGCGCTTCGATGATGGCCGCCGGCAGGAAGTAGATCAGGGTATCTTCCAGGGCATCCGCCTGGTAACGGGAAGGCCGGTGGCGCAGCAGGTCGCTGTATCCGAAGATGGCCCCTTCGCTCAACCGGTCAAACAGCTGCCCACTGCGACGCTTGATTTCGACCGCGCCGCTGCGAACATAGAACAGCTCGGTAATATCATTTCCCAGCGTCAGCAATTGAGCGCCCGCCGGAAAATACTGAATCTCCACTTCCGCGGCAAGCCGGTCCAGCCACTCATCGGGAAGGTTATCGAAGGGCGCAAACTGCGCCATGTGGTCACGGATATCCAGCTGTTCGATGGTCATGGAGTCGCCTGCACAAGGGAACGGTTCTGAATTGTCAAAGGGGGTATATCGCACGTCAAGCAAATACCGCACCGGACAATATCACGGGGCCCAAACGTAAACAGGGGCTCAAAAAGAGCCCCTGCAGGATGCTGCTGCGCTCAAGCTTATCGCTTGTTTTGCTCGGAGTCGGACTTGAGCGCGCTGTCGATGGTGTCTTTTACGTCACCCTTGGTTTCCTTGGCGTGGCCCTTGGTGTTCTGCGCCTTGCCTTCGGCTTCGGTGTCCTTGTCGTCGGTTACCTTGCCAACGGCTTCCTTCACCTTGCCGGCTGCCTTGTCGACCATGCCTTCAGCCTTGTCGGTCTTGGAATCCTTCATTATCCACCTCCATTGTGTAGCACCTGTCAGCACCCCGACCATGCCGTGAAGGGCATGCCCCTCGGAGCACCAACTGCGATTCGTTCGCAGTCATTAGAGTGTAGAAGGCGTGTGCAATAATGCCACTATGCCAAGGGCTGACATGACATCCCTGTCCGGCAGCACGATATCAGGCTCCGTCAGCCCTGTGTCGGAAACGGAAACTGACGATAGGCATCACCCTGGTCACTGATCCAGCGCTCCCGCGTCCAGGCATTCAGTCCCCAGTGGCCATTGTGCTGCCCCATGCCCGAGGCCCCAAGCCCGGTAAACAGGGTCTGAGGTTCATCATTGACGCCCTGATCGTTGAAATGGATCATCCCGGCCTGCAGCATCTGCTCAATGGGCCCGCGCTCACGCCGCGTGAACACGCTGGCCGACAGCGCACCGCCTTCCACATTGGCCGCGGCCAGTACCGCGTCATCATCCTCGAACGGCAGCACCGTGACACAGGGGCCGAACATCTCCTCCTTCGCGGCCGGCATCTCGGGCTTCACATCGACCAGCAAGGCTGGCGTGATGAGGTTGCCGTCCTGCTCACCGCCACAAATCAGCCGGGCTCCCTGCGAGACACTGCTGTCAATGCGCTGCTTCGCGGCGTCAGCCTGACGCCGATCAATCAACGGGCCCAGGATAACGCCATCTTCCAGCGGATTGCCGGCCTTGATGCTGCGAACACGCTGCTCCAGTGCCGTGACAACATCCTCATACAGGGACCTGCTGACCAGCACCCGGTTGGTCGACATGCAGATCTGTCCCTGGTGCAGCAGCGAGCCAAAGACCGCCGCATCCGCAGCCGCCTCGACATCGGCATCACTCAACACCAGCATTGGATTATTGCCGGCAAGCTCCAGCGACGACTTCTTGAAATGGCGAGCACACTCGATTCCGATGTACTGCCCCACCCCGGTGGAACCGGTAAAGGAGACGCCGGCAAACACCGGATGAGATGTCATGGCCGCCCCGATCATCTTCGCATCACCGACCACCACGTTCAGGGCATCTGCCGGCAGGCCCACCGCCTGGAACATTTCCGCCAGCAGCAACCCACCGGTCAGATAGGTGCGCTGATCGGGCTTGAGCAGCACACTGTTGCCGGTGGCGAGCATCGCCGCCACGGAGCGCATGGAAAGGTTCAGCGGGAAGTTGAAGGGGCTGATTACCGCCAGCGCGCCCATCGGTTCACGCACCACTCGGCTCTGCTTGCCGGGAACGCTGGACGGCACCAGTGTACCGTGCATCCGGCCCGGGAAGCTGGCCGCTTCACGCAGCTCGGAAATGGCAGCCCCCAGCTCGAACGTAGCCTTCAGCCGCGAACTGCCTGCTTCCATGGCCGATAGCGTCAGAAAGGCTTCCTGACGTGCTTCCAGCCAGTCAGCGGCGTCCCGCAGCAGGCGGGACCGCTCGCTCGGGGGCATGCTGCGCATCACATCACGACCCCGAGCAGTACTTTCGATCGCATGATCCAGCTGCTCTCGTGACAGCGGCGCCAGGCGCGCCACCTCACTCTGGTCGAACGGATTGACATCAACCAGCGGATCACCGCCCTCACCGGTCTGCCATTGGCCGGCGATGAACTGCGCCGGCTCCTGCACGCATAGAAAGGTCACATCACTCATGAAGCACTCCTGGGCATTCGAGGTACAGACATCATGGTATGCCTGATACCCCATGACGCCTATTAGCCATCCTGATTAGTTATTCGACATAGCTTTTATACCACAGTATTCCGCCGACACCGCTCCGAGCAGTACCGCACCTGTGGCCAGTCTCTGGCCCATTTCTTCCGCCAGCTGAACGGCCGGCCACAGACCGGACAGGTTTTGGTCGGCAAATGCGGCTTTTGATGAGCCATGCCGATTCACCGCTTCAGGAAATTCGAATTGACCAGATCCAGCACATCGTCCATTCGTCCATTGAGGATGGCCTTGGTGGAATAGAGGGCCGTGGAAGCAACCTGCCCCGGCTCCACCTTCGGAGGCATCACAAGTTCCATCCGGTTGACCTTCACATCCAGGATACCCGGGCCATCATGGTCCAGCAGTTCGCGCATGGCGCCATCCAGATCATGCTTGTGCTCGACCTTCCTGCCCCAGAGCCCTACCGCGCGGGCGACTTCGCCGAAGTCCGGGTTTTCCAGATCCGTAAAGGCGTCCAGCAGACCTTCAACCTTCTGTTCAATCTCGACAAAGCCCAGCGCACTGTTGTTGAACACCACCAGCTTGACCGGCAGCTTCAACTGCTTGAGGGTCAGTAGATCCCCCATCAGCATGCTCATGCCGCCATCACCGCACATTGCAATGACCTGCCTCCCCGGATAGGCCGCCTGAACGCCAAGGGCCTGAGGGTAGGCATTGGCCATGGTGCCGTGCACCAGACTCGATAGCGTACGGCGCCTGCCATTGACGTCGATATGACGCAGCAGCCACACCATCGGACTGCCACCATCGGCAGTGAATACGGCATCATCGCTGGCATGACGGTTGATCGCCAGCGCCAGCTCCTGAGGGTGGATCAGCTCATCATCGCGTGAGGTATGCGTCGCATGGGCTCTGGATTTCTCATAGGTCCTGCGGCATCCATCCAGCCATTTGGTATCCGTCCGCGGCTCGACCATGGTGGCCAGTGCCGCGCAGGTATCCCGCACGCTGCCCAGCAGGCCGACATGAACAGGGTGCCGCTTGCCGATCTGCTCGGCGTGAATGTCCACCTGAATGATGGTGGCCTTCTCGGGATAAAACTGCGTCCAGGCAAAGTTGCAGCCCAGCAGCAGCAGCACGTCACAATCGGCGACCGCGTGATAGCCGCCCTCCAGCCCGAATACCCCGGTCATGCCGACCTCGAAGGGGTTGTCGTACTCGATGAAATCCTTGGCGCGCGAGGTCCACGCCACCGGCGCATTGAGCCGCGCCGCCAGCGCCAGCACTTCACTGCGGGCATTTTCACAGCCAAACCCCGCATAGATCGAGATTCGTTTGCCGGCCTGAATGGCTTCGAGCGCCGGCACGAACTCTTCGGCACTGGGCCGGATGATGGGATCAAACCGATGGGCGCGATACGGCAGGTCATTATCCGGCGTTTGCGTAAACAGATCCCCGGGGACGATAAGCACGGCCACACCACGCTTGTTGATCGCCGACTGGGCAGCAATCGCCGCCATTCGGCGTGCCTGGTTCGGATTGGTCAGGGTTTCACAGAACACGCTGTACTGCTCGTAGATCGGCTTTTGATCAACATCCTGCGGGAAGCCAACGCCGGACTCACTGGTGGGCACCTGGGAGGCAATAAAGACGACCGGGGCGTTACTGCGATGGGCATCAAACAGGCCGTTGACAAAATGCAGGCTCCCCGGACCGCAGGTGCCGGCACACAGGGCCAGCTCACCGGTTATCATGGCCTCGCCACCGGCTGCAAACCCGCCCACTTCTTCATGACGCACGTGAACCCAGTCCAGCTCGGACCGGCGCATCGCATCGGTCAGATGGTTGATGGTATCGCCGACAACGCCATAACAGCGCTGTGCTCCGGCATCCAACAGGGTATCAACGATGATTTCAGCCACATTCCGGCTCATGGTACGACTCCTTTCGCGTTCGAGGCTTCCTTGCTGGGATCAAGGACTGCGAATAAAGATAGTTGGCCTGACACGGAAGCCCAAGATAAAGCACTGGCGATAGCGATATACTGCTGCCGATACAACCCGCGACATTTTCAGGGGGCTTTCGTACATGAGGCGGATAACGCGGAAAACATGGCTGATTCTCGGGCTAGCCGCACTGCTGGCCACCGGTCTGACGCTGACAGCCACAAAGACCCCATTCGCCGACCAGCTCATCAGAGTGTCTGTCGATAACGCCCTCTCCCCGGCCATCGCCACCGAACTGCACACGGAAAGCATTGCCCTTAACAGGATATTTCTGGCCTACAGCAGCGATGAAGCACTGACGCTGGCCGCACGGCGGGCCATGCTCAAGCACCCTGACGCCGCTCGCAGGGTATTGATAGAGCACGGCCTCGACCCCGGATTTCAAACCGCGCTCGACCGATTCGGCGCCGATGCGGTGGTGCCGGTGCATTACTTCGAAACCAGCGAGCTGCCGCTGGTAAACGCCCGGCTCTGGGCCGCCGATAAGGCCAGCGCCTGGTCGAAGACCTTCACGAACTGGTGGAAGGATGAATCCGGTGATGCCGAACCGGGCCCTGTCGAGCAAGACCACGCAGCGAACCAGACCGAGCCGGTTTCACCCGAGGCACGCGCCGCTCTGGCGATCGCACTGCTGAATCGCCAGGGTTATCGGTTTCTGGACCAGTTCGTGATTGACCAAAACGGCACGACGCACTGGCTGCAGGGCGAGCGTACCCTGAGCGCGCTGTCTGATTTTTTCACCGGTGGGTTGCGTGGGCTGGAGCGCAAGGCCCAGGGTGATCAGGCCATCGGCGGCTGGGATATCGCCTCGGCAGGGCTCGATGTACTGGTGGTCGCCAGTACCGTCAAGGCACTGCGTGCGGGCGCAGCGCTTCGCACCGAGCGCGCCGCACAGGCCACACGGGTCGGCACCACCACCGAACGCCGTGCACTGCTCTCCGGCGCCGCCCGAGCGGTGGCCGGCTCGCGCACGGTGCGCTGGGCAGTCTATGGCAGTACCGTCTGGCTGGTGGTAACGCACCCCTCCCTCATCAACGCCATCGGCGTCAACGTGGCCAGGCTACTGGGCTGGCCGGCCTGGCTGGGCCAGGGCGTACTGTGGTTCATCGTGCTGCTGCCGGCCCTGTGGCTATCGAGCATTCTCGCCCGCCTGGCTCGCTGCATCCTTTGGCCGGTTCGGCGCCTGACACAGGCCAGGCACTGACAGCCAACACCGTTGTTCGGGACACTGTTCAACCCTATGGCCGGCTTCCGGCAACGCCGGTGCGTCAGTCTGCGGCGAGAACCTGCTCGTATACCGTCTGGAACGCCCGGGCGTCCTGGTCACTGAAAAAGCACAGCGTCACGTGAAGCTCGGGATAGTTCGGCAGCACCTCGGCCATCAGGCCACACACCACCCGGGCAGCATCGTCGAACGGGTAGCCATAGACCCCGGTGGAAATGGCGGGAAAGGCAATGCTTGTGCAGCCGTGTTCGGCGGCCAGCGCCAGGCTGTTGCGGTAGCAGTTTGCCAGCAGATGGGACTTGTCTTTCGTTCTGGCGTATACCGGCCCAACGGTATGAATCACGTAGCGCGCAGGCAGCTTGAACCCCTCGGTCAGCGCCACGTCACCATCGGGCAGGCCGTCAGGCCAGTCCTGCCGGCGGAGGTTTCTGCAGGCATCGAGCAACTCAGGCCCCGCTGCACGATGGATGGCCCCATCGACGCCGCCACCTCCCATCAGCGAATGATTGGCGGCGTTGACGATCGCATCAACGTTCAGGTGTGTAATATCACCGGTGATCACGCGCAGCCGCGCGCGCCATGACTGACTCATCCCATGTGCTCCTTCTCTCGTGCAGACTCGCGCTTCGTGGCCGGTCAGAGCGCCACGAAACTGCCGCCGATCTCACCCGGCTTCCACGCTGGCCCGCCCCTTGATGAGTGAGCGCAGCAACATCAGCACACCAACTGCCGCACAGGCGGCCATGGCCAGGATCAGGGCTTCCAGGGTATGCGGTAAAAGCGCCGACAGCGCCGACACGGTGCCGGCAATACCGAACTGGGCCGCCCCCAACAGCGCCGCGGCCGTCCCGCCACTGAGAGGGAAAAACTCCAGAAAGCAGGCCTGAATGTTAGGGCTGATGGCCCCCATCGAACCAATGGTCAGCATCATTGCAGCCAGAAAGCCGTAGAGCCCCCAGTCGTTGAAGGTCGCCAGTACCAACAGCACCATGCCCAGCGCCTGACAACAGGTTGCCAGCTGAAGAATGCGCAGTGACGGCAAACGAGACAGCAGGATGCGATTGGCAATATTGAAGCACAGCATGGTGATGATATTGGCGGCAAACAGAAACGAGAAGGCCGAAGGCGTCTGCTCGAAATGCCCCTGATAAATGAAGGAGGCGTAGGTAACGAACAGCATCATGGTCGAGAAGGCGGCCGACTGCCAGACGATAAACGGCAGGGCCTGACGCGTGGACAGCACAGCCCTGTAGCGCTGAAGAATGCTCAGGTTCGATTTCTGACGCGATACACGTCTGTTTTTATGAAACACCACCTGTAACAGCATCGGCACCAGCAGCAGGGCATATACCGCCAGCGCCACGAAAATCACGTGCCAGGACCCGAATTGCAACAGCAGGCTGCCAACACTGGGCGCAACACCAGGGGCCAGTACCATGATAAAGCCCATCATTGAAAACAGCTTGGCCGCATCACGCCCCCCGACCCGGTCACGCACCAGCGCCGGTACTGACACCAGCACCCAGCCGGCGCCAAAGGCCTGAAAGATTCTCCCGACCAGCAGCGTACCCAGCGTCTCGGCCTGGGCAATGACCAGGCTTGAAAGCGCAAAGACCACCAGACCCGCCATCAGGATACGCTGTCGGCCGAACCGGTCCGATAACGCGCCCCCCACCAGCTGTCCGAACGCCAGCCCGAAGATATACACCGAGACGCTCAATGATACCGCCTGCTGCCCCACACCCAGCGACTCACCGATGACCGGAAAGGCCGGCAGATAGGTATCCATGGAGAAAGGCCCCAGCATCATGGTCAGGGCCAAGGCAAGCACCAGTGAAAAGGGGACAGTTGATTGGGGCATAAATACTCGCAGGCAGAATACTAATTGATAAAGTCAACGATATGATACCGACAAAACCGGCAACGCTCCAGCGAGCGAGCCGCTTGTCAGTGCTTCCTGTCTCTACTACACCTCTTGTTACTTTCATCGTAGTCGATCATTTTTCAGATACACCGCGGTGCAGACCTCACGAGATCAAAAGGAGCAGTCACCATGGTCAGGAAGACCACGATCCACGCGCAGCAACAAACCCTGCCAGGCAGTGAAGCGTTGATGTCACCCCGGGCGGAGTTCATCCGCGACAGCTATCGTGGCAGCGGCAAGCTCGATGGCAAGGTCGCGCTGATCACCGGCGGAGACAGCGGCATAGGCCGCTCGACAGCGATCCACTTTGCGCGCGAAGGGGCCAGTGTTGCCATTACCCACCTGGCAGAAGAGCAGGAGGATGCCCTGGAAGCCAAACGTCTGGTGGAGGCCGAAGGGGCAAGGTGTCTGCTGATTGAAGCCGACCTCCGCCAGCGTGACGTCTGTGACGACGTGATTCGTCAGGTCATCGATACCTTCGGCGCGCTGAACACACTGGTCAACAATGCCGGCACCCAGCAGGTCAGCAAGGACATGACCGAGCTCAGCGATGAACAGTGGAAGAATACCTTCGCCACCAACATCGACAGCCTTTTCTACCTGACCCGGGCCGCCCTTCCCCATCTGGGTGAGGACGACACCATCATCAACAATGCCTCGATCAACGCCTACATCGGACCGGAATTTCTGATTGATTACAGCGCGACCAAGGGTGCGATCATCAGCTTTACCCGCTCACTGTCCAACCAGGTGGTCGGGCGCGGCATCCGCGTAAATGCCGTCGCGCCTGGCCCGGTCTGGACCCCCCTCCAGCCGGCGACCCTTGGCGCCCACGATCCGGACATGCTCGAGGATTTCGGTAGTGGCACCCCCATGGGCCGCGCCGGACAGCCCTCCGAACTCGGCCCGTGCTTTGTCTTTCTCGCCTCGCTGGATTCCTCCTTCATCAGCGGTCAGACCCTGCATCCGAATGGCGGCACGGTCGTGAACGGCTGAGCCTGTTCAGGGGCATGTCAAAAAGGCAGCGCATGGGCGCTGCCTTTTTTGTGCCATGCATCACGCATCAGGCAGTATGGGGAAGTCCCCCGACACATTCCTGGTATCGCCATGAGCTCTCTTCACATTCGCGCCCTCGAACCCGAGGACATCCCCGCGGTTCACGTCCTCTATTCCCAGCCCACCCTTCAGCGCAACACGCTGGGGCTGCCGTATATGCCGGTATCGGCATGGGCGGAAAAGGTGGCGGCAGGACCGGGCAAGCATCTATTGGTCGCGACGCTCGATGGCCGTCTGGTCGGCCAGATCAGTCTGTTGCTGGAGGAGCACCGCCCGCGCAGGCGGCATGTCGGCAGCCTCGGCATGGGTGTGGATGAAACCGTTCACGGCCAGGGCATCGGCACGCGGTTGCTCGGGGCGGCACTGGAACTTGCCGATGACTGGCTGGGCCTGACCCGGCTCGAGCTGAGCGTGTACGCTGACAACGCCGCCGCCATCGCGCTTTACACCCGCGCAGGCTTCGAACAGGAAGGCCGCCATCGGAACTTTGCCCGCCGCGAGGGCGTGCTGGTCGATGCGCTGTCGATGGCACGGATACGCGAGGGCTAAGCCTCTCGAGAGGCCACGAGGCTACCGCGTTTGACCCCCCTTGTGGCCATGCACTCATTACGCTCAAGGGCTCTGTTCCTGATCCCCGGGCGTTCGCGGTGACGCGGCATCGAACCACTGTGGCCAGGAACTCTGGTGGCGCGCGTCAGCATCGATGCACGGAATCAGGCGGTCGGTCAGTATCCGTGTCTGCCCGGTCGCCCTGGCCGTTCTGTATTTAACGCTGTGTATGCACTCGCGATCACCAAACTCGCAGCGATCAAGCCGAGTTCCGCCACAGGGGCCGTTCGCAAGTCCCTTGGGGCAGGTTTCGGGGCAGATGTACAAGGTGTCCTCAAGGCGGCACGTCCCGCAGGTATCACATCCGACCAGGGGGCGTTTCACCCCCCGCTCCAGTCGATGCAGCCAGTGCCTGCCGCGGGGCGTGCGCCAGACCCGACGTGTGAGCAGCCAGCCAGCGCCTCGACTCAGCGGGTTGGTGCGACTGAACAACAGCGAATGGAACATCGATAGCGTGTGGTAGCGCATACGTTCCTTTCGGGTCGCACGTGATCGGGACTCGCCCGGTTGCCAGCCAGACTCCGAGGGATGAAACGTCACGAGAGGCACGTCCGGCATGTGCCAGTGCGCCTCCCAGGCGGCACGCCATTGCTCGAGGGTCCTGATCTCCAGTCTCAGGGTATCGATCGTTTTTTCCAGCGCGTGCAGCTGTTCCAGGGTGTGAATCCCCGACAGATGGATACCGGCATACCCCATCAATTCAAGCCCGATGATCTGCACCCCCAGACGCGCAAGACTGCGTTCACGGGCGTAGGCCGTGGAAACCGCCGCTTCAGCGGCAAGCAGCGCATGCATCGAGCGGGTAATCGTTACGCCAGGAACGTGCTCCAGGAGCGTGGCACTTCTGGCGGTCAACGCCATGACACAGGCCAACAGGGGCACGGGGGCGGTGCGCTGCTGCATCCATGTCTGGGCCTCCTGATGCTTCCGGGCATCGAAGCCCAGCTGGAGGGTCAGGAAATCGGTACCGGCCAGAAGTTTCTTTTCAGCCTTGAGGTACTGCGCCCCGCTCTCGTCCTCCTGGTACTTGAACGGATTCAAGGCGGCACCGAGCAGCCAGCTCGGCCTGGCCTGCCTGACGATGTCCAGTGCAGGAACGGACTCCAGATAACGCACGGGCTGACCGGGCTCATGCCCCACCACCCGATCGCCCGTCAGCACCAGCAGTTGATCCAGACCGGCGGCGTCCATGCGATCCATCTGATCAAGTAGCGCCTGTCGGTCGCGATCCTTGCCGGAAAAGTGAAGCAGGGCCGGAAAGGAGCATGCCGCTCTTGAAAACGTCTCTGGTGGCGACAGGTCTTCGTTGCTGCTCACCCGGTCGGCAATGGCCCCGACCAGCGGCCAGCCGCACAGGCTTGAGCGCTGCATGAGTTGTTCAAAGCCTGCCAGGCGCTCGGCAGAACGTCTTGGCACAAACTCGACAACACAGACGAACCGGTGTTCGCAAAGTGCCTTTCTCAACATGATCACTGCCCTTCCGCTGCCGGATCGAACGCCCTGTCAAACCGGACCCCATGACGATTGAGCGCCGCATGTGCCACCTCGATGAGATGGGAGACATCGCCCAATCATGAATTTTATTCTATTTAATCTTGAAAATATTCAGTTTGTTTCATGATGAGGCGTCACCGACAATACCTTCCAAACGCCGATCGTCGCTCACCCGTTACCTCGGGTGATGCATGGATACGGCCATCGCGTGCAGATCAGGCATGCCAACGGATTGACGCGGCAACAGGCCAGCGCGCTTGAGCCGCACCCGGGACCGACCAGAACGGAAAGAAAAGAAACGGGGCCCGGCAACCCATGAATTTCAGGTATCAGGAGTGCAGGTCGCCATGAGCGAAGAGGTTACCTTTACCATCAAACGCATCGGATTCGATGAGCATTATCGTCCATCGGACAGCACGCGCACCACCACCAACTTTGCCAATCTGGCCCGGGGAGAACAGCGCCAGGAGAACCTGCGCAGAACGCTTGAAATGATCGACAACCGGTTCAATGCACTGGCCCACTGGGACAACCCGGAAGGCAACCGCTATACCGTCGAACTTGATATCGTATCCGTCGACATGACAATCCATGCCGCGCGCGCAAGCGATGCCCTGCCGTTGATCGAAATCCTGAAGACCACCATCCTCGATCGCCAGACCGGTGAACGCATCGAGGGCGTCGCGGGCAACAATTTCTCCTCGTATGTCCGGGACTATGATTTCAGCGTCGTACTGCCGGAACACAACAAGAACCGCACCACCTTCAGCATCCCGGACAACTTCGGCACGCTGCACGGCAATCTGTTCACCTCCTTTATCAATTCCGGTGCCTACAAGGACTGCTTCACCAAACCGCCCGTGATCTGCATCAGCGTGTCCAACAGCAGGACCTACCACCGCACGGACAACCGACACCCGGTGCTTGGCGTCGAATACCGGCAGGATGACTACTCACTGACCGATGCGTATTTCAGGAAGATGGGATTGACCGTGCGCTACTTCATGCCGGAAGGCAGCGTCGCACCGCTGGCGTTCTACTTCTTCGGCGACCTGCTCAACGATTACACCAATCTGGAACTCATCAGCACCATCAGCACCATGGACACGTTCCAGAAGATCTACCGCCCCGAAATCTATAACGCGAATTCCGTGGCGGGCCGTGCCTATAAACCAAGCCTTGACCACTCGGACTACTCACTGACCCCGATCGTCTACGACCGCGAAGAGCGCAACCGGCTGGGCATAGAGCAGGGCAGGTTTGCCGAAGAGCACTTCATCAAGCCCTACAAGCCGTATCTCGATCAGTGGTCTTCACGCCCCGCATCCTGATTCTTCCGCCACTGATTCTCTATCGACAAGGTTTTACATCATGAATGAATGGTTACCCACATCCACCGCCGGCAGCCTGCCGAAACCTGCCTGGCTTGCCGAGCCCGAGACGCTCTGGTCTGCATGGAAACTGCAGGACAGGGAACTGATCGAAGGCAAGCAGGATGCACTGCGGGTATCGCTGCACGATCAGCAGCAGGCCGGCATTGATATCGTCAGTGATGGCGAACAGACACGTCAGCACTTTGTCACCACCTTCATCGAGCATTTGAGCGGCGTCGATTTTGAGCAACGCAAGACCGTCAGGATTCGCGATCGCTATGACGCCAGTGTGCCGTCAGTGGTTGGCCCCGTGGCGCGCGAAAAACCGGTCTTCGTCGACGATGCCAGATTCCTGCGCCAGCAGACCGACCAACCCATCAAGTGGGCGCTTCCGGGCCCCATGACCATGGTCGACACACTGTATGATGGCCACTACAAGAGCCGTGAAAAGCTCGCCTGGGAGTTCGCGAAGATCCTCAACCAGGAAGCTCGGGAGCTGGCCGCCGCCGGCGTCGACATCATCCAGTTCGATGAGCCGGCCTTTAACGTCTTCTTCGATGAGGTGAACGACTGGGGCATCGCGGCGCTCGAGAAGGCAATCGAAGGGGTCGAGTGCGAAACGGCAGTACATATCTGCTACGGCTACGGCATCAAGGCCAACACGGACTGGAAGAAGACACTGGGGTCGGAATGGCGCCAGTACGAGGAGATCTTTCCCAGACTGCAGGCGTCGAACATCGATATCATCTCGCTTGAATGCCAGAACTCCCATGTCCCGATGGAGCTGATCGAACTCATTCGGGGCAAGAAAGTGATGGTCGGCGCGATCGATGTGGCCACCCACACCATCGAAACACCCGAGGAGGTCGCCAATGTCCTGCGAAAGGCGCTTCAATTCGTGGATGCCGACAAGCTGTATCCCTGCACCAACTGCGGCATGACGCCCCTGCCACGCGCCGTGGCACAAGGAAAGTTGAACGCCTTGAGCGCGGGCGCCGCCATCGTTCGAGCAGAGCTTGCCCTCTGACCTCAGATGGCCTGAAACGTCTGGTTTTTTTGGCGGTGTTCAGATCGAGACAGGTCTCGGCGGCCTTGCCCACATGGCTGTCGCCCCAGATCATGCCCACTGCCATAAAACTGCCCGGAACAAAGGCACTGCGTGTTTGCAGGGTATTTCCTCCTGACTCGGGCATCGCCCCGGGTAATTTTGAACCACCGCCGGCGCCTGCGAAAAACGCAGCGCCTTTATTATTGCCGTTTTTCAGCGGTCTGTATGGCAGCATAAAAAACCCGACGCCATCGGCGCCGGGTATCGTTTCGTCTGACTTGCGATTATTGAGTGTGAATTCCAGCCCTTCTGATTCCACCTTTTTCCATTCGAAATCGGGCGAGGTCAGGTTGAGCTGCGTGTACGGCAGTGAATCGCAGGGAAACCAGTAGTTTTTATCTGTATCCACCATGCAGGCCGCCCGAAGGCGGCGCAGTGTCACGTTCCAATCACATATGGAATCACTCGGTCGAGAAGGTATACACCGTACGGGACTGATAGGTATCGCCCGGTTTCAGGATGGTAGAAGGAAAGTCGGCCTGATTGGGCGAATCCGGGTAATGCTGGGTTTCCAGCGCAAGGCCGCTGCGATGGCCATAGGCATTGCCTCCCTTGCCGGTCAGGGTGCCATCCAGAAAGTTGCCGGAATAAAACTGAATGCCCGGCTCGGTGGTAGCTACTTCCATGACACGGCCGCTTTCAGGGTCACTGACCCGCGCCGCCAATACCAGTGTGTCGTCCGTTGCTGACGCGCGATCAATCACGAAGTTGTGGTCATATCCCCTGGCGCGAACAAGCTGCTGGTTATCGTCATTGATTCGCTCCCCTATAGCCGTCGCCTTGGTAAAATCAAACGGCGTGCCCTTCACCGACTTGATTTCACCGGTCGGAATCAGCGTCTCATTGATGGGCGTGAACTCGTCGGCATTGATCATGACCTGATGATCCAGAATATCGCCACTGCCTTCACCGCCCAGGTTGAAATAGCTGTGCTGGGTCAGATTGACAGGTGTCGCCCTGGTCGTCGTGGCCTTGTAATCAATGGCCAGTTCGTTGTTATCCGTCAGTGTGTAGGTCACCTCGACGTCCAGCTTGCCGGGATACCCCTCCTCGCCATCAGCACTGGTATAGGTCAGCATCAGCCCTGAACCGCTGTCATTTTCAAACGGCGTGGCGTTCCACAGCACGCGGTTGAATCCCTTGTCGCCCCCATGCAGGTGGTTGGGACCATCATTTTTGGCCAGATCGTACGTTTTACCGTTCAGCTCGAACGTTCCGCCGGCGATCCGGTTGCCATAGCGCCCTATCAACGCTCCGAAATACGGGTTGGATTGACGATAGGCGTCCGATAGATAGCCATCCAGTGAGCCAAAGCCCAGCACGATGTCATCGAGCCGGCCCTGAGCATCCGGCGTCTTGAGTGACGTGATGATGCCACCGTAATTGGTCACTTCCATTTCCACGCCGTTGCCATTGACGATGCGATAAAGATCGACCCTGCGCCCGTCAGGCAAGGTGCCAAATGCCGAACGTTCGACGGAGTCAGGGGTGTTCATCGCCCCACTGTCGTCGGCGAGGGCCGGATTGGCGGCAAGAAATCCAAGGCTGGCGCCCAGCGCCAGACAGGAAAAGGACATTCCCCATTTCATGGTACGTGCTCCTGCGGTGCGACTGTGTCAGCAGTCTGCTTTTTATTCGAAATAATCATTCGCTGGTTGAGCGGTGCCAATAACGTGCTCGCCACCACAGTAGGCCAGGGGATTGGCAAGCCACTAATACCGTTTTCCCGATACTTCGATATACATTCGGTTATGAGGACAACCAGGCGATCCTGCAGAGGGTGAGCCAGGCCAGGGCACACCGACATATTCCCCGGTATGGGCGCACCGGCCTGTCGACGCATCATGTTCGACCTTTTCAGGTGGTCAACCTGTCACGTTCCGAAAAGGTGTGTTGTATCCTGGCATCCGGCTTGTCAGAATCGATCCGCCGCAGCGGCACAGGCATTTCGGAGCGAAACGGCATGACACGCATTATCAAACGGACTGTGGTTACGCTTGCGTTCGCTCTACTCGCCACACTGGTCTGGGGTGTAGTGATCGAGCCCTATACACTTGATCAGCGTAATACCAGCGCGACAGTGCCCAACCTGCCCAGGGCGTGGGAAGGGCGCAGGATTGCCCTGCTCGCCGATTTTCAGTCCGGCATGTGGCTCGATAACACCTCGCTGATCGATACCATTACCGAGACCCTCCTCAGGCAGCGCCCGGCTGCCGTGATCATTGCCGGCGACTTTGTCTATCACCCCACCAATACATCCGATGCCGCTGCCGCGAAGCGGGCACTGAACACGGCCAATGAGCAAAAAACCCTCATGTCACTGGATACCACCCTGGCGCGATTGAAGCCTCTGATGGAGGCCGGTATTCCTGTTCATGCGGTGCTGGGCAACCATGATTACGCCATGGCCTCTCCCCATGATGCCCGCCTGGGATTCATTGCCGATGCCGTGAAAAAACGCATCCAACAGGCCGGCATTACCGTGCTCCAGAACCGGGCAGTACCGCTGTCACTTCCAGACAGCAATACCACGGACCAGCCCCTTTATCTGGTGGGTATCGGCTCGCACTACGCCGGCAATGATCACGTGGAACAGGCCCTTGAAACCCTGCCGGCCGACGCTGCCCGCCTTGTCGTCATGCACAACCCGGCGTCATTTCCCGATTTTCCTGCCCATACGGCGCCGCTGGCCATGGCCGGCCACACGCATGGCGGGCAGATGCGCCTGCCGGGGCTGCCACAGTGGAGCTGGATGAGCCTGTTTCAATCCGGCCCGGCACATACCGATGGCTGGATCGAGGAGGACTATGGCGCGCCGGGCAACAGGCTGTACGTCAATCGCGGGATCGGCTTCAGCATGGTGCCGATTCGTATCGATGCCCCACCGGAACTGACGATGTTTACCCTTCAGGGCAACGGTACAGCACAATAGGCTCCTTCCTCATTCCGGGACGACGGCTCACTGAAAACGCTCAGGTCTGGCTGTGCCGCAGGCGCAGCAATCCCGCCAGCGCAACTGCGGCCAGTACCATGACAAGGCCGGTAAACAACAGGCCAGCGGCTTTCAGCCCCATGAGCGTCACTGCCAGACCCAGCCCGACCACCGGCAGCGACAGTGCCACGTAGGCCACCACGAACAACAGTGCCGTCACCTCCCCGCGCTGCGCTTTTGGGCTTTGCCCCGCCACTGTCGAGATGCTGGCGCCAAAGGAACCTCCCTGCCCGGTACCGGCCATCACGGCGCTGGTAATGAGCCACCCGAACTGCCCGGTCATTATCGCCACCAGCAGACACCCGAGCCCGACCAGCAACGTGAACGTGGACAGGGGCAGACGAAGGTGCGCCGGCAACCTGCGCTGAATCATCTGCCCCAGGGTCGAGCCCATGAACAGCAGAAAGATGGAGGCCCCGACCACCAGGTGATTATCAATGTGCAGTAATTGGCCCATCAGGTTGGGCACCAGTGAGGTGAACAGCCCCATGACGCAAAAGCCCGCGAAGCAGGCAATCGAGGCAGGAATGAATACGGCCCGAACCTCTCGGGGCACGCTGAATGACTGGCGATGCAGCCTAAGCCTGTCCGGGCGGGTGACGGTTTCAGGGCACTGCCACAACAGCCCGCCCGCCACGACGATCAGCAGGGTATGCACAGCGTAGGGAAGGACCAGGGGCGACGGCAGATACTGCGCCAGCGCTCCGGCAGTCAGAGGCCCCAGCCCCAGCCCACCCATGTTGGCGGCCGTGGCGATAATGGCCGCCCGATTTTTGAGGCGCTCCGGAGCCAGCTCGATCACGGCCACGGTGGCCGTCGCGGTAAAAAGCCCGGCCGACAGACCGGACAGAAAACGCCCTGCCAGCAGCCACCAGAGCGTCCCGTCGCTCATGAAAAACAGGTTGCTTGCCAAGGCGCATACCAGCCCCACAGCCAGCATGGGGCGCCGCCCCAGCTGATCCGACCAGGGCCCGCTGACCACCAGCGCCAGCAATACACCCACGGCGTAAGTGGCAAAGATCACCGTGATGATCAGGGCCGAATAACCGAACTGCTGCTCATAGATCGGATACAGCGGTGCGGGCAGTGTGGTGCCCAGCATCGTCACGGTGAATACGAACGCGATGGCGGCCAGGCCGCGTGCACCGCTCAATGAATGGGCAAGTCGATGGGGCATATCGGTCTCGTGAGCATCCTGTGGGGTGGCATATACCAGGACACAGCATAGACGCCCTGCCGCCTGGCCGGCACATGCAGTCGAAAGCACACGAGGCGTGATACCACGCTCCGGGGCAGGCAAACCGCCGCGCACGTCACTGGCCACGACAGGGGCACATCAGAGGCTCGCTCAGGCGCACCGAACGTGAAACGATGACGTTGAAATGATCAGCACGGACGCACGCGGAAAGACGTGCGACAATAGTCGTATAATTACCCACCATTAGCGCACCCCCCATGACGTCACACAATACTGCTACTGCCTCACCTGCCAGAATCGCCTGGATCGATGCCGCCAAGGGCGCCTGTATATTCATGGTCATTCTCTGGCACGTCGCCACCGGCGCGTTCAATGAGGCCACCTATACCCACATGCCGCTGGATGTCTACTGGACCGGCCTGCTGACACTGTTTCAGCCGCTGAGGATGCCGCTGTTTTTTGTAATCTCCGGCTTTCTGGCCCACTCGGCCATCACCAGACGGCCCTGGAGCCACAGTCTGGCATCGCGCATTCTGATGCTGGGCTGGCTTTACATCCTCTGGGCCTCGATTCTGCTGCTGTTCAAGACCTGGCTCGCTAGCGCGTTCGCCCCCGATGTGCTGGAAGCAACCATTGCCGGACCGGTCGACTATCTGGCCCACCTGCTTCTGGCCGATAACACCATCTGGTACCTCTATGCACTCGTGATCTACTTCACGCTCTGCAAGGCCCTCAAAGGCCAGCCGCTCATTCTGCTCGGCGCCCTGTTTGCGCTCTACCTCGGGGCCGACCGGCTCACCGATATCACCAATTTCTCGAAGCTCATCGGCTATGGGTTCTTCTACGCCGCAGGCTGCTTCGGCAAGCCCTGGATCGAGCGCTATTACGCGGATGTAAAACTGCCTCGGCTGCTGGGAACGCTGATCGTCCTGCCGATCGTGATGCTTGCCGGGCGTCAGCTCGACCTGTTCTATCACCCGGTCACCCAGCTCATCATGTCGTGCCTGATGGTATCGATCAGCATCGACATGCTGAGCCTGATACTCAAGCGGTGGTCACTCGGCTGGTTCCAGGCCCTGGGCCAGCGCACGCTGCCGGTATACGTGCTGCACATGCTGTTGATTTATCCGATGGCGCTCGCGTTCAGTGCACTGTCCGTCGACACCCTGCAGGGGTCGCTGCTGTTTGCCGGTCTGCCGCTGCTGCTTGGATTTGTCGTCCTGGGGCTCTCCCTGCTGGCATACAGTCTGATCAACCGCGGACCGCTCAAGGCCCTGTTCGACCTGCCACGGCTGTCGATGCAGCGTTCCGTTCAGGAATAATCGCACGCACCGGGGGCTCTGGTATGATGAGCCGCGTTCATTTCCCTGCCCAGGAGCCCCCATGACCACCGCCCCCCAGACCCTCACCATTCGTCGCCCCGATGACTGGCACCTGCACCTGCGCGATGGCGACACGCTGAACACCGTACTGCCCCATACCAGCCAGCTGTTTGCCCGGGCCATCGTCATGCCCAATCTGGCACCGCCCATTACCACCCTCGAGATGGCCCGCAGCTACCGGGAGCGCATTCTGGCCGCCCTGCCCGAAGGCCACGATTTCACTCCCCTGATGACCTGCTACCTCAATGAACACGTGACCCGTGACACCCTGGTACACGGCCATGAGCAGGGCATTCTGACCGCCGCCAAGCTCTATCCTGCCAATGCCACGACCAACTCAAGCCATGGTGTCAGGGATGTGGCCGATATCTACCCGCTGCTGGACACCATGCAACGCATCGGCATGCCACTGCTGGTTCATGGTGAAGTCACCCGTGGCGACATCGATATCTTCGACCGGGAAAAGTACTTCATTGATGACGTAATGAGCGGCATTCGGCAGCGTTTCCCCGAATTGAAGGTCGTGTTCGAGCACATCACGACCAAAGAGGCCGCCCAGTTCGTGCAGGACGGTGATCAATTTCTGGCCGCCACACTGACGCCGCAGCATCTGGCGCAAAACCGCAATGACATGCTGGTGGGCGGCATTCGTCCGCACCTTTACTGCCTGCCGATTCTGAAACGAGCCGAGCACCAGGCCGCGCTTCGTCAGGCCGTCGCCAGTGGCCATCCCCGCTTTTTCCTGGGTACCGATTCCGCGCCACATGTTGTCGCTGCCAAGGAAACAAGCTGTGGATGCGCCGGCGTATTCAATACGTCTGCCGCCCTGTCGGTATATGCAGATGTCTTCGAACAGGAAAACGCACTGCAGCACTTTGAAGCCTTCTGCTCCGACAACGGGCCGGCCTTCTACGGCCTGCCCCGCAATGAGGGGACCATTACCCTGACCCGCACGCCGACCCTCATGGCGGACCACATCGGTCAGGGCGAGCAGATGTTTGTGCCCTACAAGGCCGGTGAGCATCTCAGCTGGTCCGTGAAACGGGACGACTGACCTCCAGGCCGCGCCCGAATCGGGCGCGGCCCGGGAGTTAGTGAAGCCCCTCCACCAGATCCAGGGCCGTCTGCCACGGGTCAGGCGACGCCGACGGTGCCGCCCGCTCGGGAAAGATCATCAGGGGAGCCGTATTGGTGTCATAACGCGGCCACTCGGGCACCACGGCACCATTGGGATCTCCCTGCCGGGCAAAGTTGACAAGGTAAGTGTGAAAGGCCCGGGCAGCGGCGGCATCTTCCTCGCTGACCTGTTCGGCCCCGAAGCGGGTAGCCAGCGTATCAAAGGCGTAGGGGATATCCGTGGCATGGGGGGCACCGTTCCACCGGCCGCGCATGGGCGTGGCCACATGGCCGAAGCGGTACAGCCAGGTCGCCTGCCCTCCGGCAATGGCCTGCCTGGCGATGAAGCGAGCGGGCTCGGTCATTTTTACATCACGCCCGATGCGACGGGACAGATCATGCAGTTCAGCCGTACCACTGGGGTCATACAGGGCCCGGGCCTGATCGGCAGCGCCCTTGAAGCGCGAAAACAACGCCTCCCTTGAATCAGCGCCCATGGCGCCCAGATCGTTATCCGTCGTGCCGATCAACAGCGGCACCTGAAACTGCGCCGTGTTCATGAACCGATGCTGAACACTGTCAACGATGACATCGCCATCCACGAAGGGCCCGCCCACGTAGGTTTTCTTCTCGATACGCTCGGAGGCCAGGGTCGGCATGTTGAGCTCACCGGCCACCTGCTGCGCCGGCAGGTCACGCAGTGCCTTCAGCGCCGCCTCATCCGTCCCTTCGATACCATGCTGCCGAGCGAAATTAAGGCCGAAATCCTCGGCGGAACGCGGTGCGTCGCTGTCCTGGGCCGACGGTGTGTCATCATGCTCCAGTGGATATATCGGCCCCATCAGATCGCGCCCACCGCCGGACATCACCACCGCCTTGCTGAACAGCCCCCGTGCCTTTGGCTGACTGGCCAGATACAGCACCGAATTACCACCGGCGGATTCACCAAACACCGTCACATTGTCAGGGTCCCCGCCAAATTTTCGAATATTACGCTGCACCCAGGCCAGGGCTGCCATCTGATCCATGATCGCGTAATTACCCTTCGGACCGGACTCACTGGCGGTCAGGGCCGGATGTGCAAAAAACCCGAAGCGCCCCAGCCGATAATTGATACTGACCAGCACAACACCATCACGGGCAAAGGCACTGCCGTCATACACGGGAGCAGCACTCCCGCCGTTGACGTATCCGCCCCCGTGAATCCAGACCATCACCGGATGATTCTCTGCGTCATCCTTAGGCTGCCAGACATTGAGGTACAGACAGTCCTCGGAAAGATTGCCCGCCAGGGGGGCCTCATCGCCGGCCATGGGCGTCTGCAGGCAGCTGGGCGAAAAGGCCGTGGCATCCCGCACCCCTTCCCAGGGGGTTACCGGATGTGGCGGCTGCCAGCGTCGTGCTCCGACCGGTGGCGCCGCAAAGGGAATGCCCCTGAATACGCGCGCCTGGTCGGTCACCTCGCCCTTCACTATCCCGTCATCAAGTCGTGTCATGGCTCGCTCCGTGGCATTCGCCGCTGTTACGCCCAAAAGAAGTGCAGCCGCAACGACTACTCCTGTGACTGCCCGCATTCCCTGCTCTCCAGATCATCCATTCAAGGGTTACGACTATAGTCGCCCTGTCCGAGTTCGCCTGCGCCGATGCGAAATGACCGGATTCAGTCGGTTTCAAAACGGCACGAGAGTCATCGCATAGGTCCCGGGGGCACATTGCCTCGACAGGAACACTGAAGCCCGCCTGGAGGATCAGGCAAGAGTTGAGCAGGAATGAGTTTGGCAAATCGCGCGCGATCTACCATGCTGGGGTCATTGGAAATCTTGATTCACACCACAGGGAGCGTGCTGTGCCTAATACAGTAACTACTATCAATCCGGCGACCGGCAAGGCCATTCGCGAATTTGACACCATCACCGATGAAGCACTTCAACAGAAGATCGAGCAAAGCCACCAGGCATTTCTCGAGTGGAAATCCAGATCCATCAGCGAACGTGGCGCGCTGATCAAAAAGGTCGGTGAGCGCCTGAACGCCCACAAGGATCGCCTTGTAAAACTGATGACGGAAGAGATGGGCAAGCCCATCAGTCAGGGTCCCGGCGAGATCGATCTCTGCAAGGCCATCTGCGATTACAGCGCCGACAATGCCGAAAAGGTGCTTGCCGATGAAGAGCGCGATCTGGACGGTGGACGGGCGCTGGTCAGCTACCAGCCGATCGGCATTATCTTCGGCATCCAGCCGTGGAACTTCCCGTTCTATCAGGTCGTGCGCTACGCCATCGCCAACCTGATGGCCGGCAACGCGGTGCTTCTCAAGCACGCACCGAATGTCTGGGGCTGTGCCGAGGCACTTGAAGAGATCTTCAAGGAAGCCGGCATGCCGGAAAACATCTTTTCCGTGCTCTACATCCAGGACCAGCAGGCAAGCCAGGTGACCGAGCACAGGCTGGTGCGTGGCGTGACCTTTACCGGCAGCGCCGCGACCGGTCGCAAGATTGCCGCCGCCGCCGGCGAGCAGCTCAAGAAGACCGTTCTTGAGCTGGGCAGCAACGACGCCTTTCTGGTGCTTGAAGATGCCGATATCGACAAGGCCGTCAACGCCTGCGTCATGGGACGTATCTACAACAACGGCCAGACCTGTGTCGCCGCCAAGCGTTTCGTGGTGGTGGACGCCGTTTATGACAAGTTCCGCGATGCCTTCGTCGAGAAGATGAAAAACGTGGCGTTCGGTGATCCGACCGACGAGAACACCCAGCTGGGTCCGGTCGCCCGCAAGGACCTGCGCGACGCACTGCACCAGCAGGTGCAGGAATCGATTGAAAACGGCGCAACCTGTGTTGTCGGGGGTGAGCTGCCGGACGTGGAAGGCTTCTTCTACCCGGCCACGGTACTTGAAGACGTCAAGCCCGGCATGCCGGCCTATGACGGCGAGCTGTTCGGCCCGGTCGCCTCACTGATCCGTGCCACCGATGAAGACGATGCCCTGCGCATCGCCAATGATTCGGTCTATGGCCTGGGCGGTGGCATCTTCTCCGAAGATGAAGAGCGTGCAGTCAAACTGGCCCGCGATCATTTCGATACCGGCATGATCAGCATCAACGGCTACTACATTGCTCAGCCCAACCTGCCTTTCGGCGGCGTGAAGGACAGCGGCTATGGCCGGGAGCACGGTGGCTTCGGCATGCGCGAATTCGTCAACATCAAGTCCATGATGATCGCGCAGTAATACGCAGCATCCCCGGCGCCTGCCGGGGCAGATGGTAAAAAACCGCCCTCCTGCGAGGGCGGTTTTTTCATGTCAGGCTGCCGGCGCGCTCAAACGTCAGAAGCCGAGCCGTCGACGCCCGCCACCCTCCTGCCGGACAGGCAGGTACGACAAACGTCTGGCATCGGGGGGAACGGCGAGCTAGGGTAGCCAGTGCTGGAAACCTATATCGATTACAACAACAAGGAGAACGTCGATGCTGTCATCACTCGACAATAACGCGCTGTCGCAACTGTTTTTCGAGGCTCATACTCACAACGCCTGGCAGCCGGAAAAGATCAGCGAGGAAACCCTGCGCACGCTTTATGACCTGGTGAAAATGGGCCCTACATCCGCCAACTGCTGCCCGGCACGTTTCATCTTTGTTCGTACGGAAGCCGGCAGGGAAAAACTGCTGCCGTGCGTGTCGTCGGGCAATACCGACAAGACAGCGACCGCCCCCTGCACGGTGATCGTCGCCTACGACAAGCGCTTTTACGATCGGTTGCCGACCCTGTTCCCGCACACCGATGCCCGCAGCTGGTTCACCGGCAGCGAGGCCTTCGCCGAGCAGACCGCCCTGCGCAACAGCTCGCTGCAGGCGGGCTATCTGATTCTGGCCGCGCGGGCCCTGGGGCTGGATACCGGCCCGATGTCAGGCTTTGATCCGAAGGCCATCGACGAGGCCTTCCTTGCCGGCACGGACTGGACCGTCAACATGCTGATCAACCTGGGATACGGCGATGCCAGTGGCGTGAAGCCGCGCCTGCCGCGCCTTGATTTCGATGAGGCCTGCCAGCTCGTCTGATGCGCCCTTGACAGCATGGCCCGCGGCCGCGCTCGACTGCGTACATCACTTACGGGGTCGAGCGTGGCAACAGCCCACCCAGCACCATGTCCTGAATCGTTTGCACGGTGGCCTCGAAAAAGGCCGGGTCATCCAGCCCCTGACCGGACACCGCCCTGATCTGCACCGCAAAGTCAGCGTAATGCTGCGTCGCGCCCCACAAGAGATAAAGCAGATGATGCGGCTCGACCGGGTTGATCCGGCCACTGGCCACCCAGTCGTTGATGACCGCCGACTTCTCCTCCACCAGCGCCTTGAGGTCCTGCTCCAGCAGCTCCTTGATCAGCGGTGCCCCCTGGATCATTTCAAGGCAGAAAAGTCTGGAAGCGTCGGCACGGTCCCGGGCCAGCTCGACCTTGATACGAATATAATCGGCAATCGCATCCGCCGGCGCCTGATCGGCATTGATCGCCCGCATCGGGGCAAGCCAGGTATCCAGAATCTGCTGCATCACCGAGATGTAGAGCATCTCCTTGGATGAAAAGTAATAAAGCAGATTGGTCTTGGAAACACCGGCCTGCTCGGCAATGGCGTCCAGACTGGTACCTCGTACACCAAACCGCGAGAACAGCGTAAGTGCGGCATGGCGTATACGTTGCATGCGCACTTCACGGTCTGCCGAACGCTTGCCGCCGGCGGCGGAACCCCTGTCGCTCATGTCTCTCCCTGCCCCTCAAAGGCCACTTCCGGTGCCTGAATATTACGGTGTACTGACGCCCTGTTCAGGCCCGCACGCCACCATCATGAAGCCGCACGCCTGCAAATGCGCTAAAAAAGCGCGAAATGAGGGCAATGCGCGCCGTTTTTGCTCATTGACTCACAATAACCTGGACCATTTGGTCCGATGTATTTCCTGCCCCGCCTGACAAGCCGTTGAAAACAGACAGGGAAACGATACCTGGCACGCCTGTTGGCATGTATTTCATGCAGTGCCGGTGCACACCCCCTGTCGTGGCCCACCGGCACATGTCATCCCGCAATGACCTGGAGGTAACCCATGCAACTTGGTGTCTTCATTCCCATCGGTAACAACGGCTGGCTGATTTCCGAAAATTCACCGCAATACATGCCGACCTTTGAACTCAACAAGGCCATCACCCAGAAGGCAGAGTACTACGGGTTCGATTTCGCACTGTCGATGATCAAGCTGCGCGGCTTCGGCGGAAAGACCGAATTCTGGGAGCATGCCCTCGAATCATTCACTCTGATGGCCGGACTGGCCGCGGTTACCTCCAGAATCAACCTGTACGCCACCGCCGCCACCCTGGTCATGCCGCCGGCCATTACGGCACGCATGGCAGCCACCATCGACTCCATTGCCCCGGGACGCTTTGGCATCAATCTGGTCACGGGCTGGCAGAAGCCCGAATACAGCCAGATGGGACTGTGGCCCGGCGATGAGTATTTCGGCAAGCGCTACGCCTATCTGGACGAATACACCACCGTCATGCGCGAGCTGCTTGAAAGCGGCCGGAGTGACTTCAAGGGTGACTTCTTCCAGATGGACGACTGCCGACTGAGCCCGCGCCCCGAGCAGGGCGTCAAGATCGTCTGCGCCGGTCAGTCCAACGCCGGCATGGCCTTTACCGCCAAACATGCCGACTACAGCTTCTGCTTCGGCAAGGGGCTCAACACGCCCACGGCGTTTGCCGAAACGGCCGAACGCCTCAATGAAGCCACCCGGGACAGTGAACGCGATATCGCCTGTTATGTGCTGTTCATGGTCATCGCCGACAGGACCGATGAAGCCGCCATGGCCCGCTGGGAACACTACAAGGCAGGTGCCGATCAGGAAGCGCTGGACTGGATGGCGGATCAGGGCGGCCAGGACAAGACCTCCGGCAAGGACACGAATGTCCGTCACATGACCAATCCGACCTCGGCGGTCAATCTCAACATGGGCACGCTGGTCGGGTCGTACGAGAACGTGGCTCGCATGCTCGATGAAATCGACACGGTCGAAGGCATGGGCGGGGTCATGCTGACCTTTGACGACTTCCTGGAAGGTCTCGATACCTTCGGTGAAAAAATACAGCCGCTGATGAAGACCCGCGTTGATGTGACCGGTGCAACCATGGCGCCGAGGGAGATCGCCTCATGAGCTCGCTGCACACCACACCGGTCGTGCGGTGCGACGGCGCCGCATCGGACGATGAGATCGTGCTGCCGGGGCGGCCGGAAGCCATTGCCCTGCCCCGGGCGCAGACGGCCCTGATCGTCGTTGACATGCAAAATGCCTATGCCTCGGCCGGCGGGTATCTGGACCTCGCCGGTTTCGATGTCAGCGCCACCGGGCCCGTGATCGAGGCCACTGCTCGAGCCATCAGCGCCGCCCGCGCCGCCGGTTTCCAGGTCATCTTTTTCCAGAACGGCTGGGATACGGAGTACGTCGAGGCCGGTGGCCCCGGCTCACCCAACTGGCACAAGTCCAATGCCCTGAAGACGATGCGCCGTCAGCCCGAACTCGATGGCCGGTTTCTGGCCAGGGGCACCTGGGACTACGCCCTGGTCGATGCCCTGACACCACAGGCCGGGGATATTGTCCTGCCCAAACCCCGCTACAGCGGCTTTTTCAATACAGCGCTGGACAGCATGCTTCGCGCCCGCGGTATTCGCCATCTGCTGTTTACCGGCATTGCCACCAACGTCTGCGTCGAGTCGACACTGCGCGACGGCTTTTTCCTCGAGTACTTCGGTACGGTGCTCGAGGACGCCACCTACCAGGCCGGGCCGCCCGCAGCCCAGGCGGCGGCCCTGTTCAATATTGAAACCTTCTTTGGCTGGGTCTCAAGCGTCGAAGCGCTCGAAACCGCCTGTCAATCCATCGGCGTCGAGGCCACCGAAACCGCCTGACCCCATCTTCTGCCCGAGGACGTCATCATGCCTAAAACAAGCGTCATTCCCGAAGGTACCGGCACACCGCTGGCCCCGTTCGTACCCGGCACTCAGGCCGACAATATTGTCTATGTGTCCGGTACCCTGCCCTTCGACAAGGACAACAACGTGGTGCACGTCGGTGACGCCGCCGCGCAGACACGCCATGTGCTCGAGCTGATTCAGCGTGTGGTCGAAACCGCCGGGGGCACCATGGACGACATCACCTTCAATTCGATCTTCCTGCGTGACTGGGACGACTACGCCGCCATCAATGCGGTATACGCCGAGTTCTTCCCGGGTGACAAGCCGGCGCGGTACTGCATTCAGTGCGGTCTGGTCAAACCCGACGCCCTGATCGAGATTGCCTCGGTCGCTCACGTGCCGCACTAGCGCGACGCGTTCATCCCACTGGCCGAGGACGATCCATGCACTACGAACTACAAGGGTGTCAGTCACCTGATGCACCGACGATTCTGCTGTCGTCAGGCCTTGGCGGTGCCGGCAGTTTCTGGGCCCCCCAGCTGGATGCGCTCGCACGAACCCATCGCGTGCTGATCTACGACCACCTCGGTACCGGCCAGAGCCCGGCGGCCCTGCCGGCCGGTTACCGCATCGAGGACATGGCCCGGGAGGCGCTGGCCCTGCTTGACCGGCTGGAGATCGATCAGGTGGATGTCATGGGGCATGCACTGGGCGGACTGGTCGGTCTGCAGATGGCCCTGATGGCGCCGGCGCGCCTGAACCGCCTGATTGTCATCAACGCATGGAGCTGCCTGGACGTGCAGAGCGCGCGCTGCTTTCAGGTTCGGCGAGCACTGCTGAGAGACAGCGGGGTCGAGGCCTACCTGCATGCCCAGCCCCTGTTTCTCTATCCCGCCGACTGGCTGTCGAACCACCACACGCAGCTGCTGGCAGAAGAATCACACGCCCTTGCCCACTTCCCCGGCAAGGACAATGTGATGGCCCGCATCGAGGCGCTGTCAGCCTTTGATATCGATGCCCGTCTGGGCGACATCGCCACGCCCACGCTGGTCATTGCCTCCCGTGACGATCTGCTGGTGCCGTACATGCGATCACAGCGTCTTGCCGAAGGACTGCCCAATGCCCGACAGGTGATGTTCGATTACGGGGGGCACGGCCTGACAGTGACCGTCCCGGATGCATTCAACACACTGATAACGCAGTACCTGGCCGACGACACGGCCCTGATCCCGCTAACAGGAGTTGCCTCATGAATGCCCTTCAACAACAGGAACAGCACACCGCCCCTCGGGAAATCTCCTCACGGGCATTTCGCGAAGCGATGTCTCATCTGGCGGCCGCCGTCAATGTAGTGACGACCGATGGCCCCGGCGGCCGGGCGGGATTTACCGCCTCGGCCGTATGCAGCGTGACCGATGAACCTCCGACACTGCTGGTCTGCATCAACCGCAGCGCCTCGGCCTACCCGGCCTTTGCCGACAATGAAACGCTATGTGTCAATGTGCTTAGCGCCGCCCATCAGGAGGTTTCCAATACCTTCGGGGGCAAGACCCCGATGGCCATGCGCTTCGACCACGCCGAGTGGATCACGCAGGATACCGGCGCCCCGGTGCTGGCAGATGCTCTGGCCCATTTCGAGTGCCGGGTCAGCCAGCGCATGCCGGTAGGCACACACGAGATAATGCTGTGCGAAATCGTCTCGATGTCGACCCATGACGCGCACGAGTGCCTGCTTTATTTCAACCGGCAGTATCACCAGCTCCCACGGTCCGTCGCCAGCGTCGGATAACCCTGTAACGATATGGGCAAGGCGCGCCCCGGGCCTGTCTGGTGTGCCTTGCCGGCGGTTTTTCATCCCCTTGCGATCAGGATTCCAACAATGACAACTTCCGTGTCTCGCATGGTCGAACGTGACGGCAAGGTCGAACTCACGCTCGGCGACGACGTTCGTAACAGCGCCCTTTTCAATGATGACATCGCCCCCACCCAGGCCCGCGAGCGAACCTGGACGACATGGAACGTCGCCGCGCTCTGGGTCGGCCTGTCGATCTGTGTACCGACCTATACGCTGGGCGGCGTACTCACTGCCTATTTTGGACTGAGTGTGGGCGAAGCGCTGCTGACGATCCTGCTGGCCAACGTGATCCTGCTGATTCCGCTGACGCTGAATGCCTTCCCCGGCACTCGCTACGGCATTCCGTTTCCGGTCGTGCTGCGCTCCTCATTCGGCCTGCGAGGCTCCAACGTACCGTGCCTGATCCGAGCGCTGGTCGGCTGTGGCTGGTTCGGTATCCAGACCATGTTTGGCGGTCTGGCCTTTCATCTGCTGCTGTCAGCCATTTTTCCGCCCTGGCAGGCCCTGGGCGGGATCGGTCAGGTGATCGGTTTTTTCATCTTCGGCGCCCTCAATCTGTGGGTCGTGATCCGTGGTGCGGACTCCATCAAGTGGCTGGAAACCCTGTCGGCACCGCTGTTGCTGCTGGTCGCCGTGGGGCTGCTGGTCTGGGCACTGCCGCATATCTCGCTGAGAGAGCTGCTGGACACGCCGCCTGCCCGACCCGAAGGCGCCTCGGTCACGCCATACTTCCTGTCCGGCCTCACGGCGATGGTCGGCTTCTGGGCAACCCTGTCGCTCAACATCCCCGATTTCAGCCGCTTCGCCTGCCGCCAGAAGGATCAGATCATCGGTCAGGTCATCGGACTGCCGCTGACGATGTTCCTGTTTGCCGCACTGGGAGTGGTACTGACCGCCGCCTCGGCATCACTGGTGGGTGAAACGGTCGCTGACCCGGTCACGCTGATCGGCCACATCGACAGCCCGATATGGGTCTCCATCGCCATGATCCTGATCGTGATTGCGACCCTCTCCACCAACACCGCCGGCAATATCGTCTCGCCGACCAATGACTTCCAGAACATCGCCCCCAGGGTGATCAACCGCACCCGAGGTGTCCTGATGACCGGCGGAATCGGTACGCTGCTGATGGGATACGACCTGCTGCAAAAGGCCGGTGTGATTGTCTCGAGCGTGACCCTTGAAAGCCTCTATTCCAACTGGCTGCTGGGCTATTCAAGCCTGCTGGGGCCGATCGCCGGCATCATGGTGGTGGATTATTTTCTGATCAAGCGCCAGCAGCTGGATGTCATCAGCCTTTACCGTGAGGGCGGCCGCTACCCGAACGTCAACATGGCCGGGTTCATTGCCTTTGGCCTGCCCGTGGCCCTGATGCTGCTGTCACTTGCGACCGGCGTCTGGAGCTGGCTCCATGACTACGGGTGGTTTACCGGATCGGCGATGGGAGCCGCCGTATATTATGTCGCAGGCAGGGCCCTGGAGCACCGAAGGGAGGCCTTCGATACCCGGCCGGCCACCTCCGCCTGAACCGCATATTCAATGAAACCGCCGTCATGTGACGGCGGTTGTTCAAGGCCTGATACCGATGATATACCTCAGCTCATCACGGCATTGGCCGTCAGCAGCATGACCAGCGATACCGCCCAGCCGATCGTGGTGGGCACCGACAGCACCAGCAGCTGGTGGCGAGTACTTTTCACGCCCAACAGACGGTTGACCACCCAGAAGTAACTGTCGTTGAAGTAGCTGAAGAAAATCCCGCCGATACAGGCCGCCTGTGCAGCCAGCACCATGTTGACCTCCGGCATGTTGGCCAGAATCGGGGCCGAAATCGAGGCACCGGTAATCATGGAGACCGTGCCACTGCCCTGAATGAAGCGCACCAGTGTGGCAATGATGAACGGGATCAGCAGGGGCTGTATGCCCATCGACGCCACATACTCGCCGATATAGTCTCCGGCACCACTGGCCCGCAGCACTGCACCCAGTGCCCCCCCGGCACCGGTCACCAGCAGGATGATACCAGCGGTTTCCACCCCTTTTTCCAGATGCTGAAACACTTCATCCTTTGGTGTTTTCGGCATCAGGCCATACACCGCGATCAGGACACCGATGCCCACCGCGATGACCGGGTTACCGAAAAAGCCCACCAGCTGCACCAGCAGGTTCGTGGATTCCTTGCCGGCCAGCGCAGCCGTCAGGGTATTGAGGAAAATCAGAAGGATCGGCAGACCGATGGGCAGGCAGGACAGCCACAGCGCAGGCAGCTCGGATTCTTCCTTCATGGTCAGGGCGTCCTGATGCCCCTCCGGATCAAACCCGCCGGGCTGACGCGCCAGCATGGCCTCGATCTTCGGCCCCATGATGTGGGCATAAATCACCATCGCCAGTAACGCCGGCGCCGTGATCACGACACCCCAGGCAATCATCAGACCGATATCAACGCCGAAGATACCTGCCACACCCAGCGGGCCGGGGGTAGGAGGCACGGCACTGTGGGTCACGGAAAGCCCGGAGGCCAGCGCAATCCCCAGCCCGATGACGGATTTGCCACTGTTGCGCGCCAGCGCCCGTACCAGCGGATGCAGGATGACAAAGGCCGAGTCGCAGAAGATTGGAATCGAGACAATATAGCCGGTCAGTGCCATGGCCCCTTCTTCCTTGTTCTTTCCCAGCAGCCTTAAAATCGCATAGGCCATTCGCTGGCCGGCACCGGAGACTTCCAGTATCCGCCCCATCATGACCCCGAAGCCGATGACCAGCCCGATGGTCGAAAGCGTCTTGCCAAAGCCGGTCGTAATGGTCGACACCACCTCATTGGGAGGCATGCCCCCGATGATACCGGCCAGCGAAGCGGCAATGATCAATGCCAGCAACGCATGCACCCGGGTCTTCAATACCAGAAAAATCATTACAAAAATCGCAATCCCCAGACCGATGATGACCTGAGGTCCTGCGGCGGTAGACTCAATCATGATGACACTCCCCTGTCAGGGCTGTAGTTAGGGATACACTCAGGCAGACGCCACGGTGGCGTCGTCGGTCAGAAAGGCCTGCACGATGGCGGTCAGGTCGGTATCACCGGCAAACCCCAGCGCACGTGCGCGGTCGGTAGAAAACCGGGCCGGCCAGCTGCCGACAATGGCCTCGATGCGGGGGTCCGGTTCATGACGCACCAGAGCGCTCGCCTCGGGCCCGCCCAGCGCCTCCAGCGTGTCAAGCATCTGCGCCACACTGATGGTGATGCCAGGCAGCATGAACCCGCGGGAATGAGAAAGCGCTGAGGCCGGCACGTCCGCACCATGCAGCAACGCCGCCACGACACAGCCCGGCGACATGACAAACATCTCAAGCGACTCGGGCACCGGGCATACCGCCACCTCGCCCTTGAACGGCTCCCGCAGCAGCGAAGAGGCAAAACTGGATGCGGCAGCATTCGGCCGGCCAGGACGCACGATAATGGTGGGCAACCGCAGTACCAGCCCGTCGATCAATCCCCTGCGGCTGTAGTCATTGATCAGCAGTTCAGCCATCGCCTTCTGGGTACCGTAGGAATTCTGCGGTACCAGTGCCGTCATGTCGGTCACCGTATCCGGCAGGGCGCCCCCATAGGCCGCGACCGATCCGGCCATGATCAGTCGCGTGTCCGACAGGGACAACGCCGCACAGCCTTCCAGCAACTGGCGCGTCGCATCGAAATTGACCTGCATTCCCAGTGCCAGGTCCGCCTCGGCAGCCGAACTCACTACGGCCGCCAGGTGATAGATCACCGCCGGGCGACCGGCAAGGCAGGCCTGAATGACGGCCGGGTCGGCCAGGTCGCCGGTATGAATATCTACCGGCACGTCAGTGTCCGGGAGCGCTGTTTTTACGTGATCAAGCAGGGTCAGGCGGGTAAGGGCCTGCCCCTTCAGCGCGCCGCGCTCGATCAATTGATGAACAAGGCGCTGCCCCAGAAATCCTGCCGCGCCGGTGATCATGACATGCATGGCCAACTCCTTGATAAAGCAAAGGTTGTCGAATGTTGTTGTAGTGCGTGGATGCCATGACGGGAAAAAAAAGCAGTGGCTCAGCCGGTGGTCAGCCCGTACGGGCGGCCCCAGCCAAGTCCGGCGCGGGTATTACCGCGCGGTTTATATTCACAGCCCACCCAGCCCGTGTAGCCAAGCGTCTCAAGCCGCTCCAGCAGGGCCGGATAGTGCAGCTCCCCTCGATCCGGCTCGTGCCGGTCGGGAACACCTGCGATCTGCACATGTCCGACGGCGTCGAACTGCGCTTCCAGTCGTCGAGTCACATCCCCCTCAACGATCTGGCAGTGGTACATGTCGAACTGCACCTTGAGGTTGCTCGCCCCTACCCGCTGCACGATGTCGCGGGCCTGAGCCTGACGGTTCAGGTAAAAGCCCGGCATGTCCCGCAGGTTGATGGGTTCGATCAACAGGGTCTTGCCTGCCCGGGCCAGCTCGCCGGCGGCAAAGCGCAGGTTGGCGATGTAGGTCTCGGTATGTTCCTGCCAGGTGGCTTCGTCCGCACCTTCCGGTACCAGCCCGGCCATCGCATGCACCCGCGGGCAATCAAGCACCTCGGCGTAGCGTATGGCCTCGGCCACGCTGGCACGAAAGTCCTCCTCGCGACCGGGCAGGGAAGCAAGCCCTCGCTCTCCGGCGTCCCAGTCCCCCGGCGGCAGGTTGAACAGCACCTGCTCAAGCCGGTTCTCACTCAGCCAGCCCTTGATCTCTTCCGGGGCATACGCGTAGGGAAACAGGTACTCGACGCCGCGAAATCCGGCCTCCGCCGCCGCGGCAAATCGGGCCGGGAAGGCGTGTTCGACAAACATCATGCTGAGATTGGCGGCCAGCTTCGTGGTCATGGGCATATCCTGTGCTTCAAGTCCGGTAACGCGAGGCATGGAGGCCCCGCAGGTATCATCAGTCACGCGGGTAACGCGCATTGAGCTCATCCACCTGCTCAGGGGTCAGCCCGCGAGGGTTGGTGCCTCTGAGCAGCAAAAACAGTTTGGCGGTCTCTTCCAGTTCCTCGGTGGCATACACCGCCGCATCAAGGTTCTTGCCGGCCACCACCGGGCCGTGGTTGGCCAGCAGCACGGCACTGTGCTGACCGGCCAGCCCCCGTACGGCGTCCCCCAGCCGCTCGTCGCCCGGCACGTGGTAAGGCACCAGCGGCAGGGTGCCGACCCGCATCACGTAATAGGCTGTCAGCGGCGGAATGCAGTCACAGGGGTTGATGTCCGGCAGACAGGACACCGCCACCGAATGGGTTGAATGAAGATGCACGATCGCGCCGGCACTCGGCCGCTCTTCCAGCATGGCCCGATGCAGGAAGTGCTCCTTGGTCGGTGCATCGCCGTCCAGTACCCTGCCGTGGGCGTCCAGCCGGGTAATCCGCGCCGGATCGAGCCGGCCCAGGCAGGCATTGGTGGGCGTCATCAGGCACCCGCCGTCCTCCAGGCGCTGACTGATATTGCCGCTGGACCCCATGGTCAGCCCGCGGTCAAAAAGCGACTTGCCGTGCAGGGCAATCTGCTCGCGCAGACGATTGATCTCGTGAGGTGACTGGCTCATGGCAATACCTCGAATGCACGGGTAAGGAAATCAGTGCCGCCGAAATTGCCGGACTTGAGGGCAAGGGACAGCACGGTCTCGCGGCCAGGCAGGCTCGCCTGGGTCCAGGGTACGCCCGGATCAATCTGTGGCCCGATCCGCAGCGTGGTGATCGACAGGGCTGATACCACGGCCCCGGAGGTTTCGCCCCCGGCCACGATCAGACGGCCGATACCCTCGTCCACCAGGGTGCGAGCCAGCCAGGCCAGCGTCTCCTCGACCAGGGCGCCGGCCCGTTCGGTGCCGAGCCTGTCCTGCACGGCACGCACGGCCTCACTGTCAGCGGAGGCATGGATCAGGAAAGGCGCCTGTGGGTCACGGGCCATGCACTGCCGGGCAAACTGCAGTGCCTCGTCCCGATGGGCATCTCCCTCGCTCAACCTGAGCGGGTCCAGCGCCAGACCGGGATGGCGGGCCTTGAACGCCTCAATCTGTGCAAGCGTCATGCGCGAACAACTGCCGGACAGCACCGCACATCCTCCGGATGAGGGTGCCAGCGCTGCAGCATCACCGTGTGGTGCCAGCCAGCCCCGGGCGCGGTAGGCCTCAGGCAGTGCCTGAGCCAGACCGGAACCGCCGGTCACCAGTGGCAGATCCGCCGTGACCTCGGCCAGCACGGCCAGGTCCTGCTCGTCCACGCTGTCGCATATCACGTGGGCCGTGCCGGCCTCCCGCAATGAGGCCAGCCGCTCGATGGCCCTGTCTGCGCCACCGGCCAGGGTGGCATGAGCGAGAAGGCCGACAGGCCTGTCCGTCTGCGCGCCCAGTACCCGCACCAGATCGGCATCCGTCATCGGCGTCAGTGGATGCTGCTCCATGCCGCTGTCGTTGAGCAGTCGGTCTCCGACAAACAGATGCCCCTGATATACGCTGCGCCCGTTGACCGGGAAGGCCGGGACCATGACGGTCTGGGGCGTATCAAGAGCCGCCATCAGCGCCTCGGCAACAGGGCCGATGTTGCCCCGCGGCGTGGAATCAAATGTCGAGCAGTACTTGAAGAAAATCTGACGGGCGCCACGTGCCTGCAACCAGGCCAGCGCCGCCAGACTGTCAAGAACGGCCTCCTCTACCGGAGTGCTGCGCGACTTGAGCGCAATGATCACGGCATCGGCGTCCTCCAGCACCTGATCATCCTCCGGCACCCCGATGACCTGCACCGTGCGCATGCCGCCGCGCACCAGGTTGTTGGCCAGATCCGTGGCGCCGGTGAAATCGTCGGCAATTCCCCCGAGCACCAGACTCATGACGGACGCTCCTCGGCATCATTGGCCGCCGGCAAATCGAAATGACGCAACCGCTGATAGACCTTCACCACCGCCGAATCGTCTTCACGTCCAAGGCCTGCGCCGCTGGCAGCGGTGAACTGCTGCAGTGCGCTGCCGGCCACCGGCATGGGCAGTTTCAGCTCCCGACCGGTAGCGTGCACGATGTTCAGGTCCTTGACGAAGATGTCCACGGCCGATAACGGGGTGTAATCGCCCTTCAGAATGTGTGGCACCCGGTTTTCAAACATCCAGGAATTGCCCGCCGAATGGGTAATGACGTCGTACAGCACCTCAAGGTCGAGGCCCATGCTCGCCCCCAGGGCCATGGCTTCTGCCGCCGCGGCAATATGCACACCAGCCAGATGCTGATTGACCAGTTTGACGCTGGACCCCGCGCCGGGCTGCTCGCCCAGCCGATAGACCTTCGCCGCCATGGCCGACAGCACGGCGTCCGTTTTTTCATAGGCCTCGGCAGTCCCGGAAGACATGACCGACAGCTCGCCGGTGCGGGCCTTCGCGGCCCCGCCGCTGATCGGTGCATCCAGCATGACAAGCCCCAGGGCCGCCAGGCGCTCACCGAGGGCCACGGCGTAGCTTGGCGCAACCGTGGCACACTGCATTACCACACTGCCGGGCGACATCGCTGCGGCCAGGCCACCCTGCCCCTCGGCCCCGAACAGCACCTGCTCGACCTGATCGGCATTCACGACCACCAGCAGCACGACGCTGCAGCCTGCCAGCGCGGCCGGGGTCTCGGCACTTCGGCCGCCGGCGTCCTCAAAGGCGGCACGGGCAGTCGGTGAGATATCGCAGCCGATGACCGACAGGCCCTGACGCAGCAGGGAACAGGCCGTGCCCATTCCCATGGCACCCAGACCAACTACACCGATGTCAGGGGATACAGCATTCGAGGGGGTAGACACAGTGATTCTCCCGTGGGCAATAACCGGTCTTGCCGGCTAATGATTGTGTAAATGGTAGCGCTACCAAAAAGGGTGCTTTAGTCTCGAGCCCTGCGCAAGTGCGAACAAGGAAAACGCGACCAATGTCCAGGGATGACGCCCACGAGAAACGCTCCCGCAAGGGAGCCATGCAGCCCACACTGACCGATGTGGCCCGGGAAGCCGGCGTCGCACCGATCACGGTGTCGCGTTACTTCAACGACCCGGAGGCACTACGTGACGCTACCCGCCTAAAGGTTGAAGCCGCGGTCAACCAGGTCGGCTATGTCCGCAACATGATTGCCGGCAGCCTGGCCTCGGCCACGACTCGGGTGATCCCGGTCATCGTGCCGTCGCTGGCGAACGTGGTGTTCATCGAGGTGATTCGAGGGCTGCAGCAGCGCCTGGAAGCCGCCGGCTATCAACTGCTGCTGGGCAAGACCGATTACGACCTGGACCGGGAAGCGCAACTGGTACGCACCTTTCTGGGCTGGTCTGCCTCGGGGCTGATCATCGCCGGGCTGCGTCACAGTGACGAGACCCGCCAGCTGCTGGAGAACTGGAACCAGCCGGTGGTCGAAATCATGGAATACGGCGACGGTCTGGACATGAACGTCGGCCTTGATCACCGCGCCGCCGGCCACGCCATGGCCACCCACCTGCTGAACCGGGGCTATCGGCATATCCACTACGCGGGGGCAGAGCTCGAGCGGGACTATCGCGCCGGAGAGCGCTTTGAAGGACACCGCCAGGCGCTTGAGGCCGCCGGGCTGCCGGCACCGCTGCTTGACCTGCCGAGCCGACAGCAGATGGACAGCGGGGCCGAGGCACTCATGCACATTCGGACGCATTCACCGACATGCGATGCCATTCATTTTGCCAACGATGACATGGCCTGCGGTGCCCTTCTCGCGGCCATGCGCGATGGCATCCGCATTCCGGAGGATATCGCCATAGCAGGCTTCAACGGCCTGCCGATCGGCCGGCACATGACGCCACGCCTGACCACGATTGTCTCTCCCCGGGAGTTGATCGGGCAACGGGCTGCCGAACAGCTGCTGCGACGCATCAGGGGGGAGCCGCTGGGCGAACTGAGCATCAATGTCGGCTTCACCCTGCACGAAGGCGAAAGCGCCTAGAACACCCCGTTCAGGACCATGAACGCGCCGGCAGCCAGCACGGCGGCAGCAGGCAGGGTAATGACCCACGCCAGCGCAATCGGGCGCATCAGGGACCAGTTGGTCTGGCGATTGACCATGCCGATGCCAAGCACGGCGCCAATCAGGATATGGGTGCTTGATACCGGCAGGCCGAAGGTGGTGGCCAGCATCACGACGGCAGAGGCAGCCAGTTCGGCGGAGAACCCGGAGGCCGGGTGCATTCTGGTCAGATGGTGCCCGACGGTCTGAATGACTTCCCGGCCAATGAACCATAGCCCGGCAATCAACGCCACGCCGAAGGTCAGCATCGCCAGCGGCGGAATACTGGCCTCCTCGCCGATGACCCCGGTGCGCAGCACATCCAGAACCGCGGCAAAGGGGCCAATCGCATTGGCAATGTCATTGGAGCCGTGACTGAAGGCAAACCCGGCCGCCGTAAAGACCTGCATCCAGCTGAACATCAGAAATGTAGAGCGCCCCAGGGTCTCGCTCTTGAGGGTTTTGGCAAAGATGAACGTCGCCATCCAGACCAGAGCGCCCACCATGCCCATGATCAGATAACTGCCCAGGGTATCGACCCCCAGAGCCAGGTGGCTGAAGCCCTTGAACAGCAGCATGGCCGTCAGAATGATCGCCCCCAGGGCTGCGATGACCGGTACCCAGTGTTCCAGTGCCCGGTGGGCATGCACATCCTCGCGCTTTCGATTGATGGCGTAGAGCTTGCGGTAGTACTCCGATTCCAGATCGTCGATGCTGAAATCCCTGTCACTGATGGCCTGCATGTCCCGCGCCATGGCCTGGGTGTAGGCCATCTGCTGCACTTCCGACAGCCGCTCGACAGCCTCCCTGTGACGCCGCTTGTGGGCACGCTTTTCCTCGCGAATGGTTTCCAGCCGGGATTGCGCCCTGTCGTTGTAGGCAAGGATATGGCGCTTGATCAGCGAGTACAGCACGTAAGCGACAATGCCCCCCAGTGCCGGCGAGAGCACCCAGGAAATGGCGATCATGCCCACTTCGCGCCACTGCACCAGATCAAGGGCGGCAAGTCCGCCGTGCTTCAACACTCCCAGCGTGACAGACCCGCCGATGATGGCCCCGACAATCGAGTGGGTAGTGGACACCGGGTACCCTCTGTGGGAGGCAAACAGCAGCCACAGTGCCGCGGCAATCAGTGATGACATCATGATGAACACGAACTCCAGCGGCCGGATCGCCATGCCATCAAGATCAACGATGCCGCCGCGAATGGTCGAGGTCACCTCTCCTCCGGCGATCACGGCCCCACTGACTTCAAAAATGGCCGCGACCAGCAGCGCCTGATGCACCGTCAGTGTGCCGGCGCCAACGCTGGTACCAAACGAGTTGGCCACGTCATTGCCGCCAATGTTGAACGCCATGAACACGCCAAAGAGCGTGGTCAAGAAAAACAGCAGCGTATGCTGACTCTGGATGTAGCCACTGCCCCAGGCCACGAAGTAGCCGGTAAAGGCCAGCAGCAGCCCGATAAAGAAAAGACTCAGCCGAGGCGAGTGCCTGAAGGTATCCAGCGTGGCGTGTCCGCCGGTTTCTGAAGCGTCGCTGCTCATGGTGCTCTCCGGCAGTGCCCGTGACAGGTATCAGACCAGGGCATGTAAGGCCATTCCACCCAGGTCACCGCAAGTCTAGAAAGCCGTCATGACAGGGGGATGACCCGCTGACAATGACATGAAACCAGGCCGTGACGAACCTTGCGCCACCTCGCTGCCGGGCCGCTCGCCACGCCGATCAGCCGCTGAACGCATGTCTGTTTTTTCATGCCTGAACGGCACCAATTTGCCGATTTTCCCGCAAAAAACCTCTAATCAACTACACTGACCCCACGATCTCGCACTCACATGACATATAAAAAACAGGAGACAGGATCATGGAAAAGGATCCCAACAAGGGCTATATCGCACTGCTGGGCTGGAGTCTCGGTGCCGTGGAAGCTGCCGAAAAATTTGACCGGCGCTACGTGGTAGTGGCTCCCACCTGGGCTGAAGAGTATTGCACCGAACACAACATTCCTTACGTGCCCTGGAACTTCGAGCGCCTGAACGACCGCTCCATCGAGATTGCCGAGACCCTCAGGGACATGGGCATCGATGCTGCCATTCCGTTATTTGAAGAAACCGTTGAATGGGCCGGTGCCATCAACTCCGTACTGATGGGCAATCCGCGCCTGCATGGTCAGGCCGTGCTGTTCCGGGACAAGGCCCTGATGAAACGCCGAGCCCAGCTGGGCGGCATTCGGGTCGGTATTTTTGAAGAAGCCCACGAGCAAAGTGACGTGCTGCGCTTTTTCAAGCGCGTCAACCAGACCCTGCTCAAGCTTGATGGCGACCCGGAAGACCCGATTCACCTCAAGGCCTTCGACAAGGCCGGCTGCCTGGGGCATCGGGTCATTCGCTCCTCGGAGGAAATCGACACCATCCCCGACAGCGAATACCCGCTTTTGATGGAAAGCCATCTGGACGGCTGGGAATTTGCCGTCGAAGCCTGGGTGTGGAACGGCAAGATCCAGTTCTTGAACATCTCCGAATATGTGACCCTCGGATATTCCGTCTTTGTGCCCGCCACGCCGGAGCTTGAGAAATACCGTGCCCAGATCACGCAGCAGATCGAACTGCTGATCAAGACCTTCGACATTCAGTTCGGCCAGATTCACCCCGAATACTTTGTCACCAGTGACGGCACCATGTACTTCGGTGAGGTTGCCTACCGTCCGCCGGGCTTCAAGGCGTTCGAACTGATCGAACGCGCCTATGGCTTCAGTGCCTATCAGGCCACCATGCTGGTCTTCGACCCGCACACCACGGAAGAAGAGATCAACGCCTTCTTCCCGACGGAAGTGGTCGATGCGAAGGGCCATGCCGGCTGCTTCGGGGTCTATCCGCGGCGTCGCGTCGTCAGCCAGCTTGATATTCCGGAAGAGACCGAAAACCACGCGTATTTCGACTTCCACGAGCTGACGGCACCGCTGGAAGCCACCGTGACCAAGCGCACGGCCTTCGGCACCCACTGGGGGCTGATTTTCTTCTTCGGTGAGGATCCGCATACCCTCAGGGATCTGCTCAAGCATCAGGAAGACCTCGACTTCTATGTGTAAGACATGCGATAGCGCGGGCAATGCATCAGGCATTGCGCCGTGCCGCCTCAGGGAGGCCCTGTGACGATCAAGGACAGTGGCGAATCACACGCAACGGGCGAGCCTTCACGGCTCGCCCGTCTTGAACTTCAGCTCGACGATGCCGTTGCCCGGCTGGCCGACGCGCCTTCCGTTTCCCGCGTGGGGCGGGCAGGACGCGTATTCGATATTGCACGCCGTGTGCTGATGGAGCCCGGTGGCTGCGGGACGCTGGAAGCCCGTGCCAGAGCGATGGAAGAAGCCGGCATTTTCGAAGGCTCGGACTGGGCACGCCCCGGCATTCTGCTGCCGACACTGACCCGCCACTCACTGACCAGCCCCGAGCCGATGACCGTGGTCATCGAGGCTCTCAGCGAGCTGCGCCTGCTGGCCGTCGCGCGGGAGGACTATGCCCACCCCCAGGTGTCATCCGAACAGGCCCGCTCCTACCTGACCCAGGTACTGGCGCTGAACCTGTCGATGCTGTTTGGCCCGCCCAGCGAAGCCGAACGGGAAACCCAGGGCAAACTGGCACTGGTATCCCGTCAGCTGCTGGCTCACCTGTCCGAGCGCATCGGGTTTGAAAACGTCATCGATTCCATGATCGATGAAATCTGGCGGCTGCTGAAACAGCGCCCGATTCAGACCGAAACCATCCGCGAGATGATTACCCGCATCGCCCTGTGCCAGGCGGACCCGGAGATCGATCTGGGCACCAGCGGGCAGGGAGCAACACGGCTGGTCAGCAGCCTGTTCGGCCCGACCCAGGCCTGCAGCGAAGATCCGGGCATTGATATCTACGAAGAACGGCTGGCCATGATGGATGGCGCCGCCCTTCAGCTGGAGGCCACCGGCATGGCCCGCGCCATGCACGATACCGGGCTGGTCTCGGCCTATCACGCCGTACTGGTGCGTTATCTGCTGAAGGATCACGATCACCTGATCAGCGAGGCGCTCGGGCTGTCCGCCACCGGCCGCGATTGTCTGCTGCGCTTTCACCCGCTGATCCGTGCCCTGCTGGCACGCGTGGCCCAGCCGGAAACCGATCAGGCCCTGTACGGCCTGGCCCGGCTGCTGGAACGCGGCATTCTGTACCAGCCGCCCATTCCGCCGGCGTTGTGGCGTCAGCTTGGACTGCCCCTGAGCGACTGGTCGCGTGCCCGTATCAAGGCCGCCTATGGTGACATGGTGGACCCGGAAGCACGGCTGCTGGAAGGCGTACTGTGCATGCTGGGCCAGCCTCTGGGCGTGGGCCAGGGCAATAATCCCACCTGTCAGTCCGCCAGGGCGCTTTCCATGTGGGGCTGGAGCGACCCGGACTATCTGCTGCAGATGGTGACCTGGGCGGCACGGGATGACGGCATTACCATGCACTTTGAAGGACAGCCGATTTCATCCTGCGACAGCGGTGAAGGCCTCTCTCCCACGCTACCGCTGGACCTCGATCCGGTGTCCCTGCTGGTGGTGCCGCATCTGGACCGCATCTACATGGAGATGGGCCGGCGCTGCATCGGTCGGGAAGGCGACCCGCATCGCTGGATCAATCCGGAATTTCACGGCTGGTGGACCGGACGCGCCTTTCACATCAATGTGGATGTGGCCACCGGCATGCTGATCGAGCCGGAAACCTTCCTGCGCCACTTCTACGCCGCCTACCATCCGCACTATAACGGCGACCAGCCCCTGATCCACCCGCAACCCGCCGGCATTGCCGTGACCGACAGTGCCGCCCGCTTCATCGGCTGGCACGCCATCAGCATTCTGCGCGCCGCTCCGGGGCCGGATGATCACATGCGAATCTACTTCTTCAATCCCAACAATGACAGCGGTCAGAACTGGGGCGATGGCGTGGATGTCAGCACCGATGGCTGCGGCGAGCGCTTCGGCGAAGCCTCCCTGCCCTTCGCCCAGTTTGCCTCACGACTCTATATCTTCCATCAGGATCCGCAGGAAGAGGGCCGGCTGGCCGATATTCCCGCTGCCGAACTGGACGATGTCATGGGCTATATCCGCCGAAGCTGGGGCGCGGAAAGACTGCCGCCCGCCTGATGGCCTGCTGCCGACCTCCTCGCCGGGGGCGGCAGCCCTGCTCATCAGTGAACATCACCGCCTAGAGAAAGGTCAGTCCCGCCCCGATCACCACGCCGGTAATGACCAGATGAATCATGCAAAAGCCCATGATATCCCGCGCGCCCAGCCCGGCAATGGCCAGCACCGGCAGTGCCCAGAAGGGCTGCAGTAGATTGGTCCACGCATCCCCCCACGCAACGCCCATGGCCACCCGGCCCACGTCAGCCCCGAGTGCCTGCGCGGCCGGCAGCATGACCGGGGCCTGAACGGCCCACTGCCCCCCGCCGGATGGCACGAAAAGGTTCACCAGCCCGGCACTGAGAAAGGACCAGAACGGCAGCGTATCGGCATCGGCGATCGACACGAACAGTTCCGAAAGTGACTGCGCCAGCCCCGACTCCACCATGATGGCCATGATGCCGGCATAGAACGGAAACTGGATGACGATCCCGGCGCCGCCCTTGATGGCCTCGGTCAGGCTGTTGAGCAGGTTGCGGGGCGTGCGGTGAAGCACCATCGCCAGAAAAAGAAACAGGAAGTTGACGCTGTTGAGGTTCAGCCCGCCGCCATCGACAATGAAATACACCACCAGATACAGCACACCGGGAATGCCTACCAGCCAGGACAGCCACGGGCTGTTTTCAAGGCGCTCGGCAGGCAGCGAAGCGTCTTTTCCGGCCACGGGCTCCGGTTCGGCCAGCTGCTCGGGCGTGACCAGCACGATGTCCCTTTCGTCCGGCATCATTGCCCGGTTGACCAGCGGCATGATCACGAAAAGTGCCGCCAGAATGGCCAGGTTATAAAATGAAAAGAGAGTCTCACTGGTTGGAATCACACCGATCCGGTCAGCCGTGAAATGACCGGGCGTGGCGATGGTGAGTGGAATGGAACCGGCCAGTCCGCCGTGCCATACCACAAAGCCGGAATAGGCACTGGCAATCAGCAGGCGGTAATCCACCCGAATTTCCCGGGCCAGCGCGCGGGCGAACAATGCCCCGATGACCAGCCCGAACCCCCAGTTGATCCAGCTGGCCATCAGTGACACCAGCGTCACCATCAGAATGGCCCGCCCGGGCGTGCCGGCCAGCCGCGCAAGCGCCGTCAGACCACGCCGGACCGGGGGCGAACTGGCCAGCAGATAACCGCTGACCAGTACCATCAGCATCTGCATCGAAAAGCTCAACAGCCCCCAGAATCCGCCGCCCCAGACCCTCAGCACCGCCATGGGCGACTGCCCTTCGACCAGCATGGCGGCGCCGGCCGCTATCAGTGTCAGCAACAGCACAAAGATATAGGCATCGGGTAGATAGCGCTCTACAAGCCGCACCACGGGACGAGCGACAACCTTGAGCATCTTGAGCCACCTCGGGTGAATAACGGTTTTTTGACCCTGGCACACTCCTGCGGCAAACCCTTCCTCAACCTTGGTCGAGCGCGACGGCCCCACCTCGAATGGCCTGAAGGGTCTATAAAGAGGGGGACACTTTCATTCATTGCGTCAGGAGAGCTCATGAACGCACAGAAGATCCTATCCCAGCTGATGAAGCAGGCTGCCCGTTCGTCGAGCAAAAAACACACCGCCGGCGATTCCGGATTCAACGTGTCCTCGCTTCTGGGCAGCGGCGCGCTGGGCATGCTGCTGGGAGGCCGGCGCGGGCGAAGCTCCATCAAGTACGCAGCCCTGGCAGGCCTGGGCAAAATGGCCTGGCAGGCCTGGCAGAAACACCGCAGTGAGAGCAGCTCGACCGCCGGTGAAGGTGAGCCGCTGGAACAGCTTGATGCCCAGGCCCGGGAGCAGCGCAGCCGGGTCATTCTCAAGGCGATGATTGCCGCGGCACGAGCCGACGGGCATATCGATGAGCGGGAACAGGACATGCTGGCCGGTCAGATGCGCGAGCTGGGTGCCGATGACGAGCTGCAGGCATGGGTCGAGCAGCAGATGGCGAGCCGGCTCGATGCCAGTGCCATCGCACGGGATGTGGATACCCCCCAGGCGGCCCGGGAAGTCTACCTGGCAAGCGTTGCCATCATTGATGAGCAAAATGACATGGAACGGGCATGGCTCGATCAGCTGGGCAGGGCGCTGGGGCTCGAGGCCGGCGTATGTACCGCGCTGGAGCGCGAGGCACAGGCGCAGTAGCCGCCTTCCTCCTCAACCGCACCGCCCACCCGGCCGGTGCGTTTTCACGACACTGCCCCCTGCCACGCTTCATGCCGATCCGGGCTCGGCAACAAAGCGATAACAGAGCGCCGCCAAATAGCGGTTTACAAGTGACAAACACTTCCAAATAATAAGCTCTATCATAAAAAGGCAGGACGTATCGGGCATGACATCAAGAATCATCACCGCATTAGTGCTGTGGGCGCTGTCCACGGCCGCATTCGCGCAGGAACGCATTACCGTTCACGATATCGCCGGCCGCGACGTGTCCGTTGAAGTCCCGGTAAAACGGATGATTCTGGGTGAGGGTCGAATGATCTATGCCCTGGCCATGCTGGACCGGGAAGCACCGTTCAAGCGGGTCGTGGGCTGGCGCGATGACCTCGCCAAGGCCGACCCGGGTTCCTGGGAGGCTTACAAAAAGCGCTACCCGGAGATCACGAAGATTCCGACCTTCGGTGGTTTCAAGGAAGGCACCTTCGATGTCGAACAGGCCATCACGCTTGACCCGCAGGTCGTGGTGATGAATATCGAGGCACGTGAAGCTACGGAAAGCTCCGGGCTTGACCGGAAGCTGGCCGCCGTGGGCATCCCGGTGGTGTACATCGATTTCCGTGAAAAGCCCATGCAGCACACCGACCCCAGCCTGCGCCTGCTGGGCCGCCTGACGGATCATTCGAAACGCGCCGACGAATTCATTGAATTCAGCAACGCCCATATCAAGGCCGTGACCGACCGACTGGCCAAGTCCAGCCCGACCACACCGGAAGTATTCATCGAGCGCGCCGCCGGCTACAGCGAGGAATGCTGCATGTCGTTCGGTAACGCCAACTTTGGCGAGATGGTGACCCTGGCCGGTGGACACAACATCGCAGGCGACATCATCCCGGGGACGTTCGGCACGGTGAACCCGGAGCAGGTCATCGCCTCCGACCCGTCGGTCTATATTGCCACCGGCGGCGAATGGAGCGGCTATGTCCCGGACGGCAAATGGATTCCTGCCGGTCCGAACAGCGACCAGGCCGAAGCCCGCAAGCGGCTTGAATACCTGCTGACCCGCCCGGCCCTAGCCCACACCGAAGCAGTGAAACAGGGTAACGTGCACGCCATCTGGCACCAGTTCTACAACAGCCCCTATCAGTTTGTGGCCATCGAACAGCTGGCCAAGTGGATTCACCCTGACCTCTTCAGGGACGTGGATCCTGACGCCACCCTGCGCGAGCTTTACTCCCGCTTTTTGCCCCTCGAGTATGCGCCCGGGTATTTCACGTCCCTGAACAAAGATGAGGATGCATGAGCGATACGCTTGCACCAACGGTTCACCGGGGCAGTCATTCCTACCGTGCCAGCATCGGCCGCCGCCTGCTTATTCTGCTCGGGCTGGCCGCTGCCCTGGTCGTATCCTTTGCCGTCGACCTGGCGACCGGACCCTATGACTACCCGCTGTCCGACGTAGTCACCACTCTGCTGTTCCCGGATGACGCTGACACCAAGATGCGCGTGATCCTGTGGGAGATTCGCATGCCGGTCGCGCTGATGGCGCTGACCGTCGGGGCTTCGCTGTCGGTGGCCGGTGCCCAGATGCAGACGATTCTGGCCAATCCCCTGGCCAGCCCGTTTACCCTGGGCATTTCTGCCGCGGCCGGGTTTGGCGCGGCCCTGGCACTGGTATTCGGCATTGCGCTGGTGCCGGTGCTGACGGCCTTCATCATTCCGCTCAATGCCTTTGTCATGGCCATGCTGGCTGCACTGGTGATTCACTTTTTCAGCCAGTTGCGGGGCGTGACCGTCGAGACGATCGTGCTGCTGGGCATTGCCATGGTCTTTACCTTCAATGCCCTGCAGGCCCTGCTTCAGTACCTTGCCAGCGAACAGGCACTGTCTGCCGTGGTGTTCTGGACCATGGGCAGCCTGGTCAAGGCGACCTGGACCAAGGTGGCGGTAACGGCCATGGCGCTGGTGCTGACCGTGCCCCTGTTCATTCGCCAGTCCTGGGCCCTGACGGCCCTGCGACTGGGAGATGCCCGCGCGGAAAGCCTGGGCGTCAACGTCAAGCGCCTGCGCCTGACCACTCTGATGCTCGTCAGCCTGCTGGCCGCCATTTCGGTATCGTTCGTCGGCAGCATCGGGTTTATCGGCCTGGTAGGCCCGCACATCGCCAGAATGCTGGTAGGGGAAGATCAACGCTTCTTCATGCCCGCCTCGATCCTGTGCGGCGCACTCATCCTCTCGGCCACCTCGGTGCTGAGCAAGATGCTGGTACCGGGCGCCATTTTGCCGATCGGCGTGGCAACAGCGCTGGTAGGTATCCCGTTCTTCTTCTCGTTGATCTTTGCAAGCAGGAAGCGTAACGCATGGTAAGCCTCGCCATTGAAGGCCTCGGCGTACGCTATGGCCGTACTCAGATACTGACCGACATCACGACGCCCGTGATTCACGACGGATCGATCATTGCCGTCATCGGCCCCAATGCCGCCGGCAAGTCGAGCCTGTTTCGCCGCATTGCCGGGCTGGCAGCCGGAGAAGGCCAGGTACATATCGAAGGCGTTCCCGACGGAGAACAGGCACTGGTGTACCTGCCTCAGGATACCAGCGCCAGCGCCGCCCTGACCGTGTTTGAATCCGTGGTCCTGGCTGCCAAGCAGGGACGCTCACTGAAGGTGACCGCCGAAGAGCTTGAGCGGATCGACGAACTGCTCGACTCGCTGCGCATTACCTCCCTCGCCTCCCGGTATCTGGCCGAACTCAGCGGGGGCCAGCGGCAGCTGGTCGGTATTGCACAAAGCCTCATCCGGCGCCCGCACATTCTGCTGATGGATGAGCCGACCGCCGCCCTCGACCTGCACCGCCAGATGGAAGTGCTGAGCCTGGTACGCCGACTGGCCGACGAGCGCCGGATGATCGTGATGATTGCCCTGCATGACCTGAACCATGCCCTGGGGTACTGTGACCAGGCCCTGGCCATCAGCCAGGGGCGCATGCATCGCTTCGGTCCCTGTGCCACCATCATTGACGAGCACCTGCTGGAACAGGTCTATCGTGTGGACGGCCACGTCGAGCGCAACTCCCTTGGCCAGCCTCAGGTCGTGCTCAAGGGCCCGCTGCTGTAACCGCTTCGACGCCACGCATGTACAGGGGGGGGGGTGAATGACCGGCATGCCACCTGCGCCCCCCTGCTCCGGATGGACGGAATGGGGCAAATGGCTCGCCCTGATCACCATGACGCTGGATCATGTTGCCCGCTACCTGCTGGTCCCGGCGGGCCACGGCCAGGCCCTGTGGATCATGGAAACGGCAGGGCGTATCGCCTTTCCGCTGTTTGCGGCCATGGTGGCCTGGCATGCCCTGTATGACACCTCCCGCCACTGGCGCTATACAAGGCGCCTGCTGATCATAGGCCTGGTGGCCCAGTTACCCTTCATGCTGCTGACCGGTGGGCTGGCGCTGAACGTGTGCTTTACGCTCGCGCTCGGTTTGATGCTGGCCTGCACCACGCGTGCCCTGATGCGGGAAGCGGCATGGAACCCGGCGACGGTGCTTCGGCATGTGCTGCTGGCCGCAGTCGGCCTGTTTCTCTGGTACGCCGTGGGGCCACGGCTTGAATACGGCCGGGACGGCGTGCTGATCATTCCGGCCTTCATGCTGGCGCAGTATCTGCTGGTCAATTACCCTCGCCTGACCGCTGCGCTGGGATGCCTGCCGGTATGCTGGCTTGCCACCCAACTCAATGACAGCACGCCCGCCCTGTTTTTTACCTGTGCCACCACGTTGTTCGTGCTGGTCATTGCTGCCCGCGGCGGCCATGACGTGCCGCGTCTGCCACCACGCGCGACGCTGCCGCGCTGGCTGTGGCGCAGCTGGTATCCAGGGCATCTGGGGATTATCGTTGCGCTGGTGGTAGTGCAGTGACCCGGCCTGAAGGGCCTACTCCACCATCCGCGATACGGCGTTGTTGACCGCATTGAGCGCAGGACTCAACCCCGGCACATGAAGGTCACGCTGCATCATCGCCTCTTCCAGACCATAGCTTGCTGACACGGCCTGAGCAGACATCCACCGCAGCGGTTCCGGCTCCCAGCGTTTCAGCACCTCTGCGGGACGGGCATTGGCATGCACCCAAGGCATCCGGGTACGCTCGGTCTGCTGCCCGGTGATCAGTTCCGCCAGCGTCTGCCCCATCAGGTGGGCCATGGCAGCCCCCTCTCCGGCGTAGCCACCGGCAGTGGCCATGCCGGTCTCCGCATCCAGAATGGCATGGGGCCGAAAGTGGCGTGACAGACCCAGCGTCCCGCCCCAGCCATGGGTAATACTGACCTTGCCAAGGCCGGGAAACAGGGCGTTCAGCAACCCCTCCCGCATGCGTTGATGCCGCGCGGAAATCCCGAACTCCGCCCGGGCAGGGCCGCCGAAATGGTAGTAGCCCTGTGCCCCGAAAATAAGCCGGTCATCCTGGCTGCGCTGGCCATAGGTCACCAGCCGACTGGCATCCCCGAAGGCCTGACGGCCGGCCAGGCCGATCTCGTCCCACTGCATGGAAGACAGCGGTTCGGTGGCAATCAGCATGCTCTCGATCGGCAGGATATGGCGCTTCAGCCCCAGATGACGGGTATAGCCCTCCGTAGACGTCACTACATGACGTGCCCTGACCCGGCCATGACGCGTGCGGGCAAGCCCCGGCGCCGTCTCCTCCACGGGACTGTGCTCGTAAAGGCGCACACCGCGCGCCACCAGCCGGACGGCCAGACCGTGCAGGAGCTTCACCGGATGAAAGGTCGCGACCTGACGCTGCAGGATACCGCCACGCTGATCACGAAACCGACCGATACGATCCATGGCATCAGGGTCCAGCCAGCGGCAGTCCTCGTCACGAAAGCCGATATGGTGCAGGTGCGCCAGGTATTCCCGCTGCACCTGCTCCTGTGCCGGATAACGGGCCGCCACATAGACCGCTCCTCCCTTGTGGTAGTCGGCCTCTATCCCTTCCCTTTCCAGCACGGCGCCAATGTCATCCACGTTGCGACACAGCAGATCACATACGGTCTGGCGCTTTGCCAGCGGCCAGTCGTCAATGTAGCGATCAAGCCCGGCCATGCTGCCGACCAGCCATCCACCGTTGCGCCCCGAGGCCCCATACCCCACATGCTCGGCTTCCAGTACCACAATCCTCAGCGAAGGGTCGGCATTACCGAGGTAATACGCGCTCCAGAGGCCGGTAAACCCGGCACCGATAATGACCACATCGGCGTCGATATCACCGTCAAGCCGTGAATAGGCCACCGGCGGGGTCGCAAGGCTATCGTGCCAGTAACAGGGGTGAGCCATGGGAACAGCATCTCCAGCAGAAACAGAAGGCCTACCATAGCGCAGCACGCTGCCCCGGGGGATAGCCCTGCACACAAAAAAGCCCGGGCACAGGGCCCGGGCGTCAGCAGAATGCGACTGTCAGTGCGTCAGTGCAGGATCAGGCACGGTCTGCGAGCATTTTTTCACGCGCCTTGCGGGTCTGCTCTTCCTGATAGGTGGGGAAGTCAACGTACCCGCGGGCATCGCCACCATAAAAGGTATCCGGGTCAAAGGGCGTCAGCGGCCAGTCGTTTTCCATCCGCTCCACCAGGTCCGGATTGGAGGTAAAGGGGCGGCCGAACACGGGCAGATCGATGGTGCCTTCATCCACCAGGCGCTGCGCTTCTTCCCTGTCGAGGTTGCCGGCAAACAGCAGCGTACCGGTATAGGCCTCACGGAACCTGCGCAGGAAGTCACGCGGCAGCGGGTTCTGACCCTGAGCGCCCTGGTCCATCAGGTGCACATAGGCCAGCCCACGCTTGCCGAGTTCTTCTGCCAGGTAGAGATAGGTGCCTTCAATATCGTCATACAGCGGCATGTCAAACAGCGTCGCATATGGCGTCAGCCGCACACCGACCCGATGGGCACCGATGAGGGCCACGGAGGCGTCGATGGATTCCAGCAGCAGCCGGCAGCGGTTTTCCCGCGAGCCACCATAGGCATCATCCCGGTCATTCAGCGCACCGTTGATGAACTGCTCAAGCAGATAGCCATTGGCCCCGTGCAGCTCCACACCATCAAAGCCGGCCTGCCGGGCATTGACGGCGGCCTGGGCAAAGTCACGCACCAGCCGGCCACATTCCTCGGTCGTAGCCGCACGCGGCTTGCTGGCCGCGAGCATATCCGGCATGCCGTCCTCGTTGTAGCCGAAGGCCATGCCGCCCTGGGTGGTCGTGCTGCTGATCGGAGCCGCACCGTTTTGCTGAATCGAGGTATGCGAGACCCGCCCTACGTGCCAGGTCTGGCAGAAGATTTTGCCACCGCGCTCATGCACGGCATCGGTGGCCTTTTTCCAGCCGGCAATCTGATCCGGGCTGAAGATCCCCGGGTTGAACAGATACCCCTGCCCCTCGCGTGAAATCGGGCTGCCTTCGGAAATGATCAGCCCGGCGCTGGCCCGCTGACGGTAGTACAGCGCGCCCAGCTCGTTGGGCACATCGTGTTCGCTGGCGCGGGAGCGTGTCATCGGGGCCATCACGACCCGGTTGTTCAGTCGGATGTCCTGAAGATCATACGGTGCAAAAATAGAAGTCAAACTGCCTCTCCCTGAGCAAATAGTGATCAGGGCATCATCGGCCCTGTTCATGGATGCCCAGAGCCTAGACGATAGTTAGCAGGTTAACAATAAAGTTTGTTTATCGCACCGGTAGTCAGCACTCAACCTGATGGTAGAGCACCATCCCACGGGCCTGATAATTGGCAAGCGCCGACGGATGATCAAGCGTACAGGTATGCACCCAGACCCGCCGTGTACCGGGCCAGCCCCAGGCCTTGCGCAGCGCCTCGCCAAGCAGCGGGCCGCCCAGCTTCTGATCCGTCCAGCCCGGGCACAGCCCCAGATAGCGAATTTCGGTAGTGACATGATCCGGCCGGTGAAGCTCGAAGTAGCCCACGAGGGTATCGCCCACCGTGGCAGTCCAGGTCCTGAGTGTCGGGTCTGCAATACGCTTCTGCCACTCCTCGTCGGTGGCTTCGTCCAGATCTTCCCACTGCCAGCCATCACCCACCAGATGATAGAGCCGTCGATTCAGCCGCCAGTCAGGGGGCGTCACCTCATCAACCACCATCCGGGGTGGAAGCGCGGGGGCGAGATCTTCTCGCGGAGCAGGCAGCTCCAGATAGAAGGTGGTACAGGAGGCAGGAATCATCACGGTTACCCGGCACAGGACATGTCGCATCACTATAGCTCAGCCCGGCATGATCGTCCGACCCACCAGGGATACGGATACTCCTGCTGAATGCTGCGCCGTGATGGATGCCCCTGGACGTTCGTCGTACCTGACCGGGGGCATGTGGTATACCCTTGAGGGACAGCCAGACCACACAACAATAACGCTATCGACGACCTCCTCCGAGCGGGGCCAGAGGATAAGACCGTGACGACTGCACCCATCGAGCGGCTGTTGAAAGCCGCCCACGACGCCGAGCTGGAACGACTGGCTCACTTGAGTGATACCTGCCTGCTGGTCGGTGATACCTGCCGACTGGTGCACGCCCTTCAACGCGAGCGAGGGGCTTCGAGTATTTATCTGGGCTCCCACGGCCAGCGCTTTGTGCACCAGCGCCGCCAGCGTATCGAGGAATCCGTTCAGGCCGGAGAGCTGCTGAATGAACGCCTGAGTCAGTGGGCCCTGCCGGAACATGCTCCCTCCAGCGCCTTCAGGCATGCCGGACCGGGGCTTATGAGACGGACTGCCGCAGTCTGGCAGGGAATGAATGCCCTGCCCGGGCTGCGCACCCGGATCGACACACTGGACGTCACCGTTGATGACACCCTGCGCCTTTACAACCGGTTGATCAGTACACTTCTGTCCGTGGTATTTGAAGCTGCCGACACGGCGGATAACCCGGTAATCGCCCGTGCGCTGGTCAGCCTGTTTCATTTCATTCAGGGCAAGGAGCTGGCCGGTCAGGAACGTGCCTGCACCGCCTTCGGGTTTACCCAGGGCACCTTTGACGCTGATTTGCAGCATACCCTCACGCAACTGATCGACGCACAGCAGCGCTGCCTGGAGACCTTTACCGAATTTGCAACCCCGGCACAGCAGGCACTCTGGCAACAGGCCGGCTCACCGCCGATGAACGAAGCGCTTGAATGGCTTCGCCAGCTGGCGCACCACGGTACGCCTCTGCCGGCCGGGCTCCAAGATCCTGGAGAGCAGTGGTACGCCCTGGCCACACAACGCATTGACGGCATGAAGCGCGTGGAAGACCAGCTGGTGGCCGATCTGCATCAATGCTGTCATGAGCAGTTGCAATCGTGCCGAGACACCCCGTTCGACGCCTCGGCCCACCTCAATGACCTTCCGGAGGAGCCCGGCTCACCGCTGCCGTCAATGGACAGCGATGCAGCCACTGCCTCTCTGGCGACCAGCACCATGGGATTTCACCTGGGATGCGGGCTGGTGGGGCTGGTGCAGGCCCAGAACAGCCGCCTGGCAAAACTCAGTGACGAGCTTGAGCACACCCGCCGCCACCTGCGGGAGCGCAAGCTGATCGAGCGGGCCAAGGGCCTGTTGATGGCCCATGAGGCGCTCTCGGAAGAGGCCGCCTATCGGTTGCTGCGCAAGACAGCCATGGATCAGGGCAAGCCACTGGTTGCGGTGGCGCGGGCCGTCATGGACCTGATGGTTGATCGCCCCGCCCCCTGAAGCCCCCGCCACGCGCTGGTGCGCCCTTCCCCGCGGGTGCACCACGCCTGCCCACAACAACGGCCCGCCACCACCCTCGCACCACGCAACCCCCTGAAAAATAACGGCTTACCTTGAGATGGCACTTCGTATGCTTTGAAAGGATGACTCGGGCCAACGGCGGTCCGATCGGTTGTCTAACGGCAACCCTGTCATCTTTCATTGCAGGCCGGCCCCACCCGGACCCGCAGAGGACAACGGCGTCCATCCTGTTTCGTGCCCCCGCGAAACGAGATGGACGCCGTTTTCGTTTTGGCGCGACGCCATTCAGGTGCCGTCGTTACCCACGGAGCACGAGTCATGAACATCCGACACAAAGCCAACAGGATCCGCCTGTTCACGCTATCAACGCCGCAGATGCGCGCATTTCACATGTCCTGGTTCGCCTTTCACGTCTGCTTTTTCGGCTGGTTCGGCATTGCGCCGCTGATGGCGGTCGTGCGAGACGACCTGGGCCTGACCAAGACCCAGATCGGCAACACCATTATTGCCTCGGTCGCCATCACTATTGTGGTTCGGCTGGTCATCGGGCTGCTGTGCGACCGCATCGGACCGCGCAAGGCCTATACCTGGCTTTTGTGCCTTGGCTCCCTGCCGGTCATGCTGATCGGGCTGGCCGACAGCTTTGAAACCTTTCTGATGGCACGGCTGGCGATCGGCGCCATTGGCGCCTCGTTCGTGATTACCCAGTACCATTCCACCATGATGTTTGCCCCCAACGTGGTGGGTACCGCCAACGCCACCACTGCCGGATGGGGCAACCTGGGTGGCGGGACAACCCAGATACTGATGCCACTGGTGTTTTCGGGCATCCTGATGCTTGGCGTCAATGAAGCCCTGGGCTGGCGGCTGGCCATGGTTGTGCCCGGCATCGTGCTGTTTCTGACCGGCGTTGCCTATTACCGCTTCACGCAGGACGCCCCGGATGGCAACTTCAGTGACCTGCGTTCCCGTGGCGAGCTGCCACCGGCCACGAAGGAACACGGCGCCCTGCAAAGCTTCCTGTCAGCGGCGAAGGACATTCGGGTCTGGGCCCTGTTTATCGTCTACGCGGCCTGCTTTGGCGTCGAGCTGACCATCAACAACATCGCCGCCATCTACTTTTTCGACACGTTTTCGCTGAGTCTGGCCACCGCCGGGCTGATTGCCGGTCTGTTCGGCATGATGAACCTGTTTGCCCGTACCCTGGGCGGCGTATTTTCCGACCTGTTTGCTCGCCGGGGCGGGCTCAAGGGACGGGTTCGCTGGCTGTTCGTGGCCATGCTGTGTGAAGGCATCGCCCTGATCGGCTTTGCCCAGATGCAGACGCTGGCCGTGGCTATCGGCATCATGCTGGTCTTCAGTCTCTTTGTGCAGATGGCGGAAGGGGCCACGTTCGGCGTGGTGCCCTTTATCAATAAAAAGGCCCTGGGCGCCGTGGCCGGCATCGTGGGCGCGGGAGGCAATGCAGGCGCCGTTGCAGCAGGCTTTCTGTTTCGCAGCGAATCGCTGAGTTACCAGCAGGGGCTGTTTTACCTCGGTGTGGCCGTGATACTGGCATCGCTGTGCACCCTTGCCGTCCGCTTCACTCCCGCCACCGAAGCCGAAGAAGGCCTGGCCTATGAGCAGGCCAGTGGTGAGCGGGGGAATTCCGCCCAACCTGCGGCAGCGCGCTGACGCCACTGCTTCTGTCATCCCGGCGCTGCCGGGGTACTGACACGAAAACGCCGTCATGGTCATGACGGCGTTTTTTAATGACGCGTATTACACCTGCTCCACGATCAGCCAGACAAGGTGGTCTGTAGCGATTTTTCGGTGGTCATGGATATGGCCTGCTGCATCGAGACCACACTGCCCACGACAATCAGACAGGGCGACGGCAGCGGCGCGTGCGCCAGCACATCCGGCATGTCGCGCAGCGTACTGACGCGCACCTGCTGGCTCGGCAGGGAGGCATGGGCAATCAGCATCATCGGCCAGTCGGCAGGCAACCCTGCCTGCATCAGGCCCTGGCTGATTTCGCCCACCCGGCCCAGCCCCATGTAAAACACCAGCGTTTCATCGCGCCGTGCAAGGCCCTGCCAGTCAGGCCCGTGCCCGGCGCGGTACTGCTGCGCGGTGATAAAGCGAAGGCCCTGAGCATGGGCGCGGTCCGTCAGTGGCATGCCAAGCGCAGCGGCGGCGCCGGAGGCGGCGGTAATGCCAGGCACGATCTCGGCGTCGATCCCGACCTCGGCCAGCGCAGAAAGCTCCTCTCCCATTCGGCCAAATACCCCCGGATCACCCCCCTTGAGCCGCACAACGCGCTTGCCCTCACCGGCCAGCCGCACCAGCAGCGCGCCGATCTCCGCCTGAGGTACGCTGTGATGGCCACAGGCCTTGCCCACGTAATAGCGCTCACATCCCGGCGGGATGCGCGCCAGAATATCCGGGCCGACAAGCCGGTCATAGACCACCGCCTCGGCGGCGCTGATCCGATCAAGTGCCCGAATCGTCAGCAGATCCAGCGCCCCGGGGCCTGCCCCGACCAGCGCGACCTGTCCCGACAGGGCGGCAGGCAACGCGGTGCGCGCCGGTGGCATCGCTGTGCGCCCGGCCAGACGCCCCTGAGCCATCTGGCTCAGCCGCGCCATCCAGCGGATGGGGTTTAATCGCGGAGCACGCAATGGGTTACAGGCGGACATGGTCACGCTCCTCTTCCAGAAGGGCTTTAAGTTCAGGTTGGCAGGAGCCGCACTGTGTGCCGCAGGCCAGCCGGGCCCCCAGGGCCTCGATACTGTGATCGCCATCGCGGATGGCGGCCTGAATGGCATATTGCCCGACCTGATGACAACTGCAGATAATTGGTCCGTCATCACGGGCATCACTGTCACGACCAGCCAGAATGCGCCGGCGTACCGCCATGGAGATGCCTTCGGAGGATGCCTCGCCGAACAGCGCATCCAGCCACAGTGGTGACGGCAGCGTGTCAGGCGGGCCAACCATCAGCCACCAGTTCAGGCGGCCATCCTGCAGGCTGCTTGCCCGCAGACGCCCACGGGCGTCGTCCACGCTCCACTGTGACAGGGGCCCGGGCAGGGTATCTTCAATCCAGGCCAGCCAGTCCCGTTCGGCCATGTCACTGTCTTCGGCCAGCTGCCAGCGCACGGCGTGGCACATCGGGATCCGAGCCCAGTACGCACAGTCGCGAACAGGCTGAAGGTCTTCGGCCAGTTCGGTTGTCACCATCAGCGTGGCTTCACGGCCATGGGTCAGCGGGCGCACATTAACCGCGCCATGCTTGGATTCCGGCTGGCCGGATATCGGGTCCACGTACGGGGCCAGCAGGGCATTGGCCCTGGCACGGCCGCTGAATGCTTCGTTCCAGTGCATTGGCACAAATACCTCGCCGCGGCGCTGGGCACGAGCGATCCGTGCCCGGCCACGAAATCGTCCACAGATCCCGGTCAGCTCAACAAGCTGACGATCCTTGATGCCGTGTGCCTCGGCGTCCTCCGGGTGCAGGTCGACAAAGGGCTCGGCACGATGATTCATCAACCGGGCGGAACGCGCCGTGCGAGTCATGGTGTGCCACTGATCACGCACCCGTCCGGTATTGAGCCGCAGGGCATACGTAGCATTCAGAGCCTGCTGCGGGCCACACGGCCTCACCGGCATCAATCGGGCCCGCCCGCTCGGCGTGGGAAAGTGTCCGTCGGTAAACAGGCGCGCCGTGCCGGCCGGTGCCCGGGCATTGACCGGCCACTGTATCGGCGCCAGCGCGTCATACTCATCCCGCGTCAACGAGGCCAGACCGGAAATATCGAATACGCGCCAGCCCGCCGCGCCCGGGTCGTTATCCAGGCCTGAAAGCCGGGCATGCTCGGCAAAGATGGTGGCCGGATGGTCGTAGTCAAAGGCCTGGGCAAAGCCGAGCCGACGCGCCACCTCGGTCATGATCCACCAGTCGTGCCGGGCCTCGCCGGGCGGTTCGGTCAGCCCGCGCTGGCGTGAAATACAGCGCTCGGAGTTGGTGACGGTACCGTCCTTTTCCGACCAGCCGGTGGCCGGCAGGATGATGTCGGCCACATCCAGTACCTCGGCATTGGCCATGCAGTCCGACACGATGACCAGCGGACAGGCCGCCAGAATGCGCTTGACCCGGTCAGCGTCCGGGAGGCTGACCACCGGGTTGGTCGCCATGATCCATACCGCCTGTACCTCCCCCCGTTCGATGGCCTCGAAAAGCGCCACCGCCTTGAGGCCAGGCCCGTCCGGCAGCGTCGGCACCAGTGTGCCGGTCTGCCAGAAGCGCGTGACGCGCTCCAGGGCCTGCGGGGTGTGGTAATCCATGTGGGCCGCCAGCTGATTGGCCAGCCCGCCCACTTCACGGCCACCCATCGCATTGGGCTGTCCGGTGATCGAAAACGGCCCGGCACCGGGCAGGCCGATACGCCCCCCGGCCAGATGGCAATTGATGATTGCCTGGCATTTATCGGTGCCGCTGCTGGACTGATTGATGCCCTGAGAGTACAGGGTCACGACATGCAGCTGGCTGGTAAACCAGTAATAGAAGGTTTCCAGCCGCTCAGGGTCGATATCGCAGTCGGCAGCGATGGCGTCAAGGGTGACATCCGCCTCGCAGGCAGCCGCCAGAGCCTCCTCAAGGCCTTCTGCATGACGGTCCAGATAGACCTGATCCATGCGCCCGGTGCGGTGCATGAAGGCCAGCAGACCGTTGAACAGCCGTGCGTCGCTGCCGGGGGCAATGCCCAGGTACAAATCGGCAATGTCGCAGCTGTCGGTCACCCGCGGATCAATCACCACAATGCGCATCAGCGGATTACGCGACCGGGCCGTCTTGAGCCGCTGATACAGCACCGGATGGTTCCAGGCCAGATTGGAGCCGACCAGCACGACCAGTTCTGCCTCCTCAAGATCGTCATAGCAGCAGGGTACGGCATCTGCCCCGAAGGCACGCTTGTAGGCGGCGACCGCCGAGGCCATGCACAGCCGTGAATTGGTATCCACATGCGGTGTACCAAGAAACCCCTTGAACAGCTTGTTGGCCACATAGTAATCCTCGGTCAACAGCTGACCGGACAGGTACGCCGCCACGGCGTGATTGCCATGCGTGCTGCGGGTCGCGCTCAACCGGGCAGCGACCTGATCCAGCGCGTCATCCCAGCTGGTTATCGCACCATCTACACGCGGATGCAGCAGCCGACCTGAATGCCCCAGTGTTTCATGCAGCGCACTGCCCTTGACGCACAGCCTTCCCTGATTGGCGGGATGGGTCGTATCGCCGGCGACGGCCGTGATTCGGCCCTGTTCAAGCGTGGCGCTTACGCCACACCCCACCCCACAGTAGGGGCAGGTGGTCGCGGCCTGGCAGGGAGCGGCGTTGTGTACACTCGGCGGGTGTACGGCACGGGCATCGGACATGAAGCCTCCTTGAAAACGACAGAGGCCTGACGTCACGTTGCCGTGAGGTCAGGCCTCTTTGCCTGATGCCGGCAGATGCCGGCACAGTGATGTGCTGTCGGATGAAGCGGGAATACTGTCGGGCTGGAACCCCATTGTTCCGCACCGCGTACCAAATGAAGGCAATTATCACTCCTTGATGATCGTTTTCATTCAAAAACAGGCAGTTGCGCATGAATATCGAAAGACAAGGCGCCGCTTGACCCGCATCGGCATGGGATCATGGCTGGAAATGGTGCATATCGCGCAGCGAGTGCACCGAGCATGATCATTTCAGTAGCCCACCCGCCAACCCGACGATAGCCCTGACCATCCAACTGCTTGAATTGAAAAATATTCCCCGCACATGGCACACCTTTCGCCTTGTCAGACTCATGACCGGCCAACGACGGCCGCAGCACATGACATCGTTATTCCTTCAGGCAAAGGCGCCTGATGCCACGAAGCTTCGGCCTGGTGGCATCAGGCGCCTTTTTCGTGGTGGTAGTGCGCAACGCGCCACCACCCAAGGAGATCAGCATGACAGATACGACAGGCTACTCCCCGCCCCATGAACACCTGGTAGTGGTCGGCAATGGCATGGCCGGGCACCGACTTGTCACCGCCCTGATGGCCCGGCCCGACCGACCGCCCCGCATTACCGTGATCGGTGAAGAAGCCACTACCGCCTACAACCGCATTCTGCTGTCGCCCTGGCTGGCCGGCGAGATTGACCGTGACAGCCTCGACTTGCCCGCTCCGGCGACGCATGGCCTGCACTGGCATCTGGGTGAGCAGGTAACCGGCATTGATCGCACTGCCCGCACCCTGTGGACCGATCAGGGTACGCGCCTTGAATATGATCGCCTCGTGCTGGCCACCGGCGCCCGCCCCACCCTGCCGGACATGCCAGGCATTGGCCTTGGCAATATTGGCGGGTTCCGCACGCTGGAAGACAGTCACTGGCTGATGCAGCGCACCGCGGGGCAACGCGCCGTGGTGGTCGGTGGCGGGTTACTGGGGCTCGAGGCCGCCGAAGGGCTTCGAAAACGCGGGGTGGAAGTCACCCTGCTGCAGCGCAGCGACCGATTGATGAATCGCCAGCTCGACGTTGTGGCCGCCAGCTGGCTGAAGGACACCCTGACCCAACGCGGGCTTACGGTGGAAACCGGCGCGCAGCTGGCCCGGTGCGAAGGTAACGCCGATGGCCAGGTATGCGCCGTGGTGCTGGCCGATGGGCGTCGTCTGGCCACCGACTGCGTCATCATCGCCGCCGGCATTACCCCCAACACCGAGCTGGGCCGACTTGCCGGGCTGGACGTGAACAAGGGCATCTGCGTCGATGGCCACCTCACCACCCGGGACCCGGCCATCCACGCTCTGGGCGAATGCGCCGAAGTGGCAGGCACCACCGTCGGACTGGTGGAGCCGATCTGGGAGCAGGTCGAGACCCTGGCCGACGTGCTCTGCGGGCACGCGACCCCGGCCCATGTCCCGATGCCCAGCGCCACGCGGCTCAAGGTGGCCGGCATTGATCTGTACAGCTTCGGCGCGGCCGACCCGGCCCCCGGTGTGGAATCGATGACCTACGCCGACCCGGGCAACGGCGATTACCGCCGCCTGCTGATTGCCGACGACCGCCTGGTGGGCGCCGTGCTGTACGGCGACACCACCGATGGCCCCGCCCTGTTTCGGCTGGCCCAGGCCGGCACCGCCCTGGGGGCGGCTCGAGAGACACTGATTTTCGGCGCAGCCGATGCCACCCACCCTCTGCAGGAGGTCGCATGACCACGTCCCATTCCCCTCGGCTGATCGTGATAGGCAACGGCATGGTCGGCCATTATTTTCTGGAACAGCTGGTTGAACGCGGCGCTCATGAGCGCTTTGCGATCACGGTGTTCGGCGAGGAGCGCCACCGGGCCTACGACCGTGTGCACCTCTCCGAGTACTTCAGTGGCCGGGACGCCGAGGGGCTGGCGCTCGGCGAAGCCGATTTCTGCGCGCGCCACGGCATCGAGCTGCGCCTGGGCGAGCACGTCAGTACCATTGATCGCAGCGCCAGGACCGTGACCACCGAACGCGGCGACCTCCCCTATGACCAGCTGGTGCTCGCCACCGGCTCCTACCCGTTCGTACCGCAGATTCCGACCGTGGACGACGGCACCGGCCACGCCGGGCTGGTCTACCGCACCCTTGACGACCTTGACCGCATCCGCGACGCCGCCGCGGGCGTGGCCGATAACGCCCACCGGCGCGGCGTGGTAATCGGCGGCGGGCTTCTGGGTCTCGAGGCCGCCAACGCGCTGACCTCGCTCGGGCTTGAGGCGCATGTGGTCGAGTTCGCGCCCCGATTGATGCCCGTGCAGCTGGACGACGAAGGTGGCCGAGCGCTGAAACGCCAGATCGAGGCACTCGGCGTGCACGTGCACGTCGACCACGCCACCACCGAGATCACCCCGGGCGAGACCCACCGCTACCGGATGCATTTCAAGGACCATGAGCCGCTCGAGACCGATTTGATCGTATTTTCCGCCGGTATTCGCCCGCAGGACCGGCTGGCGCGTGAGTGCGGACTGACCCTCGGCGAGCGCGGCGGCGTGATGATCAACGATGCCTGTGTGACCTCCGATCCGTCGATCTACGCCATTGGCGAGTGCGCCCTGTGGAGCGGTCGTGTCTTCGGCCTGGTCGCGCCGGGCTACACCATGGCCCGCACCGCTGCCGACCAGTTGGTAGGGCTTGAAGGTGAACCGTTTGCAGGCGCCGACATGTCGACCAAACTCAAGTTGCTGGGCGTGGATGTGGGCTCGATCGGCGACGCTCATGGCCATACCGAGGGCGCCATCAGCTACCGCTTCATTGATGAAGCCACTCATGGCTACCGGCGGCTGGTGGTCTCGGCTGACGGCAAGACCGCGCTCGGCGCCGTACTGGTCGGCGACAACAGCTACTACGACACCCTGCTGCAGTACGTGCAAAACGGCATTGCCCTGCCCGATGACCCCGCCAGCCTGATACTGCCCCACAGTGACGGCGCACCGACCCTCGGGGCCGATGCCCTGCCGGACACCGCCATGATCTGCTCCTGCCATAACGTCTCGAAGGGGGCAGTGTGCCAGGCCGTGGAGGCCGGCTGCAGCGACATGGCCACCCTCAAGGCCGATACAAAAGCCAGTACCGGATGTGGCGGCTGCACGGCGCTTTTGAAGCAGGTGTTCGAACATGAGCTGGAAAGCCGCGGCATCAGCGTCGACAAGAGTCTCTGTGAACACTTTGCCTATACCCGCCAGGAGCTTTACAGCCTGGTACGCGTCGAGGAGCTGACCAGCTTCGAGGCGTTGCATGCACGGCACGGCACCGGGCAGCTGGGGTGTGACATCTGCAAGCCCGCCGTGGCCTCGATTCTGGCATCCTGCTGGAATGCCCCGATCATGGATGCCTCCCTGGTGCCACTGCAGGACACCAACGATACCTTCATGGCCAACATGCAGAAAAACGGCACCTACTCGGTGGTGCCGCGCATTCCCGGCGGTGAAATCACCCCCGACAAGTTGATCGCCATGGGGGCAGTAGCGAAGAAATATGACCTCTATACCAAGATCACCGGCGGCCAGCGCATCGACCTGTTCGGGGCCGAACTGCAGGATTTGCCCGAGATCTGGCGTGAGCTGATTGATGCCGGCTTCGAGACCGGCCACGCCTACGGCAAATCCACTCGTACGGTAAAATCCTGTGTCGGTAATACCTGGTGCCGCTACGGCGTGCAGGACAGCGTTGCCATGGCCCTGACGATTGAAAACCGCTACAAGGGACTACGCTCGCCGCACAAGCTCAAGTTTGCGGTATCCGGCTGTACCCGCGAGTGCGCCGAAGCCCAGAGCAAGGATGTCGGCGTGATCGCCACCGAGCACGGCTGGAACCTGTACGTCTGCGGGAATGGCGGCATGCGCCCTCGCCACGCCGAGCTGTTCGCCACCGACCTGGACGACGCCACCCTGCTCAAGCTGATTGACCGCCTGCTGATGTTCTATATCCGCACGGCTGACCGCCTTCAGCGCACCTCGGTATGGCGGGAAAGCCTGGAGGGCGGGCTGGACTACCTGAAGGACGTCATCATCCATGACAGCCTCGGGCTGGGAGACACCCTGGAAGCCCAGATGCAGCACGTGGTCGACCAGTACGAATGCGAGTGGGCCAATGCCCTCAAGGACCCGGAAAAGCTCAAGCGTTTCCGCACCTTCGTCAACGATTCGCGCCGCGACCCCGACATCATCGCCGTTTCCGAACGTAACCAGCCGCGCCCGGCGCGACCTGACGAGATCAAGGCCCTGGCAGTGGAGATATCCTCATGAGTACATCCTGCGCTGCACCTCACACCACCGACGCAGTATACCTGTGCCACCGTCGGGATCTGGTGGCCGGTTCCGGCGTGGTGGCCTGGTACAATGGCCATCAGATCGCGCTGTTCCATCTGCCGGCTCGCCCCGGCGAGGCCGACGTGACTGACCCTCACGAGAACGCCACTGACCGGGGCGAGGCGCTCTACGCGCTGGATAACCACGACCCGTTTTCCGGCGCCAACGTGATCGGCCGCGGCATCATCGGCCATGTGAACGGCGAGGCAGTGGTGGCCTCTCCCATTTACAAGCAGCACTTCCGGCTCCGCGATGGCGTCTGCCTGGAAGACCCCGAGAAGCGCCTGACCACCTGGCCTGTTTGCCTGCGCGGTGACGATGTGCTGCTGGAATAACCCGCACCGAGCCTCTGCCCGCTTACTACGCCCGGCCTGCCGGGCGTTTTGCCGTTCGGTCACGGCGCCTGCTCGACAGACTCGCTACTGCCCGATTCCGCCGCTGGCATATGAAGAGCCTCGCTCTCGCCCTTGAATTGTTATGTTATAACATATAAGTTACTGCCGATCACGGCGCCGTCAGGCGTCACTCTTACTGTGGCCCCACGCCAACGGGTCCCGGAATCACCAGGAGCCATATCCGATGTCCGAGTTCACTCCCCTGCCGGTTACCGTGCTGTCGGGCTTTCTAGGCGCCGGTAAAACCACGCTGCTAAATCATATTCTGGCCAACCGGGAGGGCCGCCGCGTTGCAGTGATCGTCAATGACATGAGCGAGATCAACATCGATGCGGCGCTGGTGCGCGGCCACGATACCGGCACCGAGGTAGCCCGCGCCGAGGAGCGGCTGGTCGAGATGAGCAACGGCTGCATCTGCTGCACCCTGCGCGAAGATCTGTTGATCGAAGTGAACCGGCTGGCCCGGGAAGGCCGCTTCGATCACCTGGTCATCGAATCCACCGGCATCTCCGAGCCTCTGCCGGTGGCGGAGACCTTCACCTTCGAGGATGACCAGGGCCGACGCCTGTCGGACGTGGCCCGGCTTGATACGCTGGTGACGGTAGTGGATGGCGTGAACTTCATGCGTCAGTACCTGGAGGCCCAGGCCTTGGCGGAAACCGGCGAAACCGCCGGTGAGGACGATGATCGCAACGTGGCCGACCTGCTGGTCGATCAGATCGAGTTCTGCGACGTGCTGTTGCTCAGCAAGACCGACTTGATCAGTGATGCCCAGCGAGCCGAACTGGAAGCAGTACTTGCCCGACTGAACCCGGCGGCTGACCTGCTGACGATGCGGGACGGCGTAGTCCCTCTGGACAAGGTGCTGAATACCGGCCGCTTCGATTTCGAGCGCGCCAGCGCCGCCCCAGGCTGGCTGAAGGAGATGCGCGGCGAGCACGTGCCGGAAACCGAGGAATACGGCATTTCAAGCTTCAGCTACCTCGCCCGCCGCCCCTTTGACCCGACAAGACTGCATGAGCTGCTGCACGCCGACTGGTTCGGTGAGGGGCTGCTGCGCTCGAAGGGCTTTTTCTGGCTGGCCAGCCGCCCTCGCTACGCCGCGCAGTGGAGCCAGGCCGGGGGCATCGCCCGGTACGGCTTTGCCGGGCTGTTCTGGAAGGCCGTGCCCGAAAGCGACTGGCCCGCCGACCCCGAGTGGCGAGACGCCATTCTGGACAAGTGGGAGGAGCCCTTCGGCGACATGCGTCAGGAACTGGTATTCATCGGCCAGAACATGAACGAAGCGCGCATGCGTCAGGCACTTGATGCCTGCCTGCTCGATGACGATGCACTGCTTCAGGGATTTGAATACTGGAAAACCCTCCCCGACCCCTTCGAGGCCTGGCATGACTGATCTCGCTTCCCCGAACGCCTCAGCCCTCGACGCCCGCGATGGACTGTCTGATGTGACACGCGGGCCTTCCCGACTGACCGGCGCACTGAGCCGTGTCGGCATGGCCGGCATCGAGCTGCCCCTGCTGCTTGATGACACCGCCTTCGATGTGCGCGTTGATGCAGGTGTCAGCCTGGATGACGAACATGCCCGCGGCATTCACATGTCCAGGCTCTACCTGGGGCTCGACGCCCTCACCCGGCGGCCGCTGACGCTGGCCCGACTTGACGAGACGCTTGCCGGATTTCTTGAAAGCCATGACGGGCTGTCGGACACCGCCTACCTTGACCTCACCGGCACCCCGCTACTGAGGCGGCCGGCCCTGATCAGCGATCACAGCGGCTGGAAGGGCTACCCGCTCACGCTCAGGACGAGGCGCTCACCCAGGGGCTTCGAAGCCCAGCTCGAGCTCGACATCGGGTATTCATCGACCTGCCCCTGCTCGGCGGCGCTGGCGCGCCAGCTCATCCAGCGTCACTTCGACGAAAGGTTCGGCGACGCGTCCGGCCTGACACCTGAGGCAGTGCGGAACTGGCTCGGCAGTGAAGACGGCATCATTGCCACGCCGCACAGCCAGCGAAGCCGCGCCCATCTGCGGCTTCGCCTTGATCCAGGGCACGCCCGCCTGCCCTGGCAGGATGTCATCGAGCGCAGCGAAGTCGCCCTTGGCACGGCGCTTCAAACGGCCGTCAAGCGTGTGGATGAGCAGGCCTTCGCCCTGGCCAACGGCCAGAACCTGATGTTTTGCGAAGACGCCGCCCGACGGCTGCACGATACCCTGACAACCCAGCCCGGCGTTACCGGCTTCAGGCTGGACATCACCCACATGGAAAGCCTGCATGCCCACGACGCCGTGGCCACCGCCCAGTGGCACTGGCCCGGCTCGCTCTAGCGCCCGGCCCGGAGCGTAAAAGCGTGCTATCTTGCGGCGACCGGCAACTGTCGGTCGCCGCTTTTTATCGAGGCTCGCCCCATGTCATCACCGTCCCCGTACTTGCGCCGCATTGCCGCCCTCTACGCCCTGTTTCTATTGCCGGGCACGCTTGCCGCGACCTGGATCACCCGCACGCCGGACATCCGCGACCGCCTCGATGCCGCCACCGACGAAATGGGGCTGGTGCTGTTCGGCCTTGCCGTCGGCGCGATGATGGGCGTATTGAGTGCCGGCCTCTGGGTGCGCCGGTTCGGCACCCGCAGCGTGCTCGCGGTCAACGTCGTTTTGATGGCGGCCGGCATGGGCGTGGTGAGTGTCGGCGTCAGCAGCGGACAGTCGCTGGTCGCCGCCGCCGGGCTGGCGCTCTTTGGTGCGGGAATGGGGCTTGCCGAGGTTGCGATCAACATCGAAGGCGCGGCGGTGGAACGGCTGAGCGGGCGGGCGCTGATGCAGACGCTGCACGGCTGCTTCAGCCTTGGCACCGTGCTCGGGGCGCTGGTCGGCATCGCGTTCACCGCCTGGCGGGTACCGACCGAATATCACCTGATGGGGCTGACGCTTGTAACCCTGCCGGCGTTCTGGTGGGCCATTCGCGGCCTGCCCCTTGATACCGGCAAACGAGCGCAACCAACTGCCGTCAGGGCCGATACGCCTGACACCGATACCGCACCGCCGGTCTCGGTCTGGAAGACCCCGCGGGTGTTGATGCTTGGCACCATCGTGCTGGCGGTAGCACTCTCGGAGGGGGCGGCCAACGACTGGCTGCCGCTGCTGCTGGTGGATGTGCACGGCGTTTCTCCCGCGCTCGGCTCGCTCGGGTTCATGCTGTTTGCACTGACCATGACGCTTGGGCGATTTTCCGGCAACGCCCTCATGCGCTGGCTGCCCCGACACACGCTCTTTCGGCTCTGTATCATTCTGGCGCTTGTCGGTGTGGCGCTCATCACCCTGACCGAGCACAGCGGCGTCGCCATCGCCGCCGTGGTGCTGTGGGGCATCGGCACCTCGGTCGGCTTTCCGCTCAGCATGTCCGCCGCCGGTGAAGGCGACAACGGCGACGCCCAGGTCGCCGCCACCGCCATCATGGGTTATATCGCCTTTCTTGCCGGGCCGCCGATGCTCGGGTTCATCGGCGAGCACGCCGGGCTCGACCGTGCCCTGATGGTAGTGCTTGCCGTACTGGCGCTCGGGCTGGCGGTCTCGAGCGCGGTGCGCCGCCCCGAGAAAACTCCCATGACCGCCGCATCCCACAATGGGTAATGGGCCCGCCCCGGCGGCGCCGGTATAGTGACTCATTGCCCAGGCGCAGGAGACTACCCATGGCGTCTCACCCGGTTACCGTGGCCCGATTCAGTTACCCCTATGAAGCGTACCTGTTCAAGGGGCTGCTCGAATCACGTCACCTGACGGCGTTCATCGCCGATGAACACCTGATCACGATGCAGTGGATGTGGGAAACGGCGCTGGGCGGCATCAAGGTGCAGGTCGCAGCGGAGGATCTGGAGCTTGCCCGCGCGGTGCTCGCCGATTATGAGGCCGACCGGCTGGTGGCAGAAGTGGATACCGCCCCAGCGGACGTACCGACAGATGAGCAGAACAGTAGCGAGGCCCGCCCTGGCCGAGGCTGGCGAGCGCTGGCGGTGGCGTGCTGGGCCAGCACCGGGGTGGTATTCCCCTTGCCCGGCACGCACCGCCACCGTGAGTCCGATGACTGATTCGTACCCCTGAAGCATTCAGACTGGATCGATGGTCAGTACCAGCCGCATCTCGCCCGGTGACACTCCCGGGCTTCGGTGCACCAGCGCCCGGTCTTCGCTCCCCACCCAGCCGGTGCCCTTCATCAATGCCACATCTCCCGCGCTCAGGGTATCGAGCGCCTCCGGCACCCGCAGGATGTCGGGTTTGCTGGCCGATGGTGCCCCCAGGCCAGCTCGATTGACTGCGTCATCCGGCAGCCACTCGCTGCCCGGGCCAAGATAGGTACTTACCAGCCGCACCGGCAGCCGATCGCAGTGAAAGCGCGGGCACATCGCCTCATCAAGGCGCCGAAGACGCACCCCGACCTCCTCGGTCTCGAACAGATACGCCATCGCCTGCGCCAGCGTCACCACATCCTCGATCAGCGCCGCACTGGTCTCCGGCGCGTGCAGTGCCTTGCGTAAATCATCCCCAAGCGCCTCACCCTCCGGGTTACCCCGCCACGAAAACGACAGCGGAAAGCGCGCCTCACGCTGGGCGCGAGCTCCCCCGACCACCTCGGGCGAGAGCGTGCGCTGCATCACGGCCAGCGTGATTTCGGGATCGAAAATGCGCGGCAGCACCGAGACCTCCCGGTCGATGGCCCAGTGAACGTGTTCGGCAAGCGGTGTGGCGAGTGCGGCGGTCATGATCGGCTCCCTCAATGGCTTTATTGTTATGATATAACATATTTTTAGACAGAAAAAATACTTCCTCTTGAGCGGGGTAGTTGGTAGTTCCTGGGAGAGAAAAAGGATGAATGACCACGCGGTAGTAAAGCGCAGCCCGATGTTCGCGGAATGTTTATACCAATCGATGACGGGCATACGGCGAGGCAGTAGTTGGGTTGCCGGCTGGGGGAGGCGTCAGATCAGCAGGTTATTTGCATGCAACACTTTACCTATGGAACGCTTAGCTCATTCCGCCTAACGGTGCTCATTACAGTAGACAAGACTCGAGTCATTCATTGTATTTTTGAGTGAAAGGAATGCCGTTGAAAGTGTGAGTACAGCATTTGCAAAGAGGCCCCAGTGTATTTTCATCAATATCAGGGTTAACTATCCGTAGAATTCTTTTCTCGTCTACGTAAAGGCCACTGAAGTATGAGCTTTCACCAACGCGAATTACCTCTTCGGCTGATTCGTAATCCATGGCAACCAGCCAATTAATAGGGTCTTTTTTATCCAACCGAGAGACCGCTTCACTATGAACCTCACTCCATGGACAACCAACTTTGGCCAACAAAAACTTGAAAAGCGGCGTGTAATCAAGCCCACGCTGGATGCCTTTGCGCATTCCAAGGGCAGATTTCCTACGTCGTGTGTTTCTGAAATCATCTCCATGGAGATGATGAACGCCATGCGTCCTAGTGTTCACCTTTCGGTACAGAGGCTTTTTATTGTTGGCTCTCACATTCAATCCTCATTAATTAATGACTCTGAATTTGCAAGGCAATTTTTAAGCCACAAAGCGGTATATAAACTATCTAAAAACAACGAATGTTATGAATGCCTTTCACGGTAACGCAAAATCTTTTGCCGCTTTTTTATTATCAGTCCAGCAGCTGCTAATATTTTTCTGTTGACATCTTTCAAAGGCCTTTTCACCTAGAAGTCTTCTTGTTTTTTCGAGATTCAACACACCCACTTGCTCTCCACGCTTGGTATTGTCTCGCCAACCGAGAAAGTAAATCTTGTCGGCCTCTTCAGCAACCGAGCGATAACTGGCGACTTCGTGTGGCGCTGCCTTCTGTAATTTAAACGCTTGATCTGGAATATTCTTGTTGAATTCTTTAAAGAAGCTCCAAGGGCTGAAAGGTCTATCTGGGTCGTACTCTAGCCCGAGTATTCGACAGAGCTCTTTGTAGGTGTCCCGATCAAACCTCGGATCAATCTCAAACCCCTTCTCCACCACTATCTCAAAGCTGAAATTTTCGGATTTTACTCCAAAAAGAAGCACAAATGGGCTTTCATCAATAAAAAAGAAGACATCAAAAATTGCTTTGCCCGACATGTAGGAGAAGCGGTATCGGTCGATCTCCTGAGACTTCATGCTTCGGTATAAATCGAATAGTCCTTCTAATTTCATTAACTGACTCCATTCATACTCGCAATGCTTTAGCTCGGCTTTAGCAGTACAGCCGGCATTAATTGCAGCAATTTTTCATGCATTCTTTTTTATTGCTCGAGAGAAACGAGGCTGCAGCAACTGCCGATATTGTTTCCTCACTCCGTCCAAGTCGATATTGAACTGCTTCAACTCTTCAGGGCTCCATCCTTCTGGATTAATCCAATATTCGGATTTGTGCTCACATATTTGTGATAACTCATAATCAATATGTCTTATAGGAATAGCGGCTGCGGCCCAATACCTAGAGAGTTGATTCTCGGTTTCGAAGTTTCTTTTCCGGTCTGAATCGAGCTTTCGATAATAGATACAAGTTTCATTTAGCGCGTGTGAAATACTACGAAGAGCGTTATCTCGCAGCTCCCGGTGGTCACGCGACATCGCCTGCAACGGGCCTATAAGGTTTACCAAATTACCCAATATCATTTCAATCATGATTTTTCCTAAAAACATAACGCTTGCGTTCGGCAGTCACTATGGCAGCTATGCGATAAGAGCGGCTTGGAAGGACGCGAGCAAAGTCCGGACACGCTTTGCCGTTTCCACATCGTGTACCAAGAGGTTACGAACAGAAAGGACTTTATGCCATCATTCCTTGCAGCCAGATCGTGATGACAAAAAACGACGGCACCCACTCAACGGTGGGCACCATGTGCAAAATGAAGACGTTCTAATCAACCTTCGCCGCCCGCCACGCATGCAGCTTTTGATAGCTGGTAATTAACCGCTGGTGCCGGTCGATGCCCTCCAGGTTCATACTGGTCTCGGTGAGGCCATAAAACCGAACGTCGGCGTTGATGTAGCCGACGGTGGCGTTGATCTTCTCTTCGCCGAACATACGCACGAGGTTTCGGTAGCAGGCATCGACGATGTGCATTCAATGTCCCACAGAGTGCCTGGGGGGAGTGGAAAGACGATCGGCAGACGCGTGCGGGCGAATGCGCAGCAGCAGCGCGTAGCTCAGAGCAGCCACCAGCACGCCGACCAGCGGCGGCAGCAACGGTGAAAAAAAGGCGGCGGCGGCGCCCATGGCGTAGGCACCAAGGCCTCGGCGGTCGAAGTCGGGAAGTGCGGCATCGGCCAGAGCCGGGTAACGGCCCTTATGCTTGAGCCAGAAATCCGCCATGATCACCCCGCCCATCGGCGGAATGAAGGTGCCGAGCAGGACCAGAAACGGAATCAGATAGTTGTACATGCCTCCCACCGCCAGCACGGTGCCGATGGCAGCCCCCGCCACGGTAACGGTGCGACGCCGGTCGGTACGGATCAAATTGCATCCGGCCACGGCAAAGTTGTAGATGGTGTTGTCCTGGGTAGTCCAGATGTTCAGGAAAAGCATCAGGACCGCAATGGAGACAAACCCCTGGGCGATCAACACATCAACGATGTCCGCCTGCTGATAGATCATGGCCCCCAGCGCGCCGGTCAATACCATCAGGCCGTTGCCTACCAGAAAGGCCAACAGCGTGGCAATTACCGCAATGCGCGGGCGTTTGGCAAAACGGCTCCAATTGGTAGCCTGGGTACCGCCACTGATGAAGGTACCGATGATTACCGTAACGGCGGCGGCCACATTCATGCTCTCGCTCGGCGTTTGCCGGACAAGGCCCTCAAGGCCCCCCACATCAACCAGCCCCATGGCCAGGCTCAGAACAATGAAGAGCATCATCACCGGCACTGCCAGGCGCGAAAGCCAATCCATGCCCCGGTAACCAATCATCGCGGTGATGCAGAAGCCGAACCCGAAAAGCACCATCAGGGGGATTTCCATCCACGCCTGCATCCCCGTGGTGCGTACCAGCACTACGGCAATGGTCGCGGTCCCCCAGGCGTACCAGCCAATCTGGGTAAACCCCAGAATGAAATCCGAGAGCTTGCTGCCCTTTTCACCGAAGCAGAAACGGCCCATGAGCACCGCGTTCAGCCCGCTTTTACAGGCGATATAGCCAAGCGCCGCGGCGTAGATGCCCAGCAGCAGGTTTCCCAGCAACACGACCCACAGAAGCTGGTCGATCGGAAACGCCTGGCCCAGCGAACCACCGGCCCACATGGTCGCGGTAAAAAAGGTGAAACCCAACAGCACTACAGACGTGGACAACAGCCCCTTCCGCGCGCTGGCTGGTACCTCACTGAGGGGATAGTCGGAATGTTGCATGCTCGAAGCCTCGTTAGCCGTTATTTAGCTATCAACACATCAAGCAATAAGCAGGCCAATTGCGCAGTTCTGATAGGCGCTGCTACCTGAGCGCAAGCAGAACCGCAGGCGTAAAAGCCTGCAGGGGCATGGCCGGCCAGATGTATTTCCGGCCGGCCACGAGGTGGCCCGGGGCTCACCTGTTCTCAAAAACCTCACGCCGGGACATACGGCGTCAATGACTCATCCCATTGATACGCCCCTGCCGCCTCAGGCCCTCGCCGCCCGCCAGGCATGCAGCTTCTTGTAGCTGGTAATCAGCCGCTGGTGCCGGTCGATGCCTTCAAGATTCATGCTGGTTTCGGTGAGGCCATGGAAGCGCACGTCGCCGTTGATGGAGCCGACGGCGGCGTTGATCTTCTCTTCGCCGAACATCCGCACGAGGTTTCGGTGGTAGTCTTCGAACTCCAGCTCGTCATCCAGCAGGATCTCGAGCACGGCGGTGAGCGCCTGATAGAACAGCCCCCGGTCGCGGGTGTTGTCGTTGAACTGCAGGAACATCTGCGTGCGGTCGAGCGCATCCTCGTACTGGCCGAGGTCGAGGCTGATGAGGAGCTTCAGCTCGGCAATGGTCAGCTCGGACCAGACGCTGTTGTCGTCGAACTCGATGCCAATCAGCGTGACGATCTTCATCTGCTCGTCGAGTTCGCTTTCCTCCAGCCGCTGGAGCAGGTCCGCGAGCTGGTCTTCCTCGAGTGTGTGCAGGTTCAGAATGTCTTCGCGGTAGGTCAGCGCCATGTTGGTGTTGTCCCACACCAGATCGTCCACCGGGTACACCTCGGAATAGCCCGGCACCAGAATGCGGCATACCGGCGCGCCGAGGTCCTCATGATGCGTGACGTACGCTTCATGGCCGTCTTCCGCAAGGATTCCGAACAGCCGCTCGGCCTCGTCACGGGTCGCACCGGAGAAATCCCAGTCGCAGAACTCGACATCGGCGCGGGCGCTGAAGAAGCGCCAGGAGACCACACCGGAGGAGTCGATGAAGTGCTCGACGAAGTTGTTCGGTTCCGCCACCGCCTGGGAGTTGAAGGTCGGCGCAGGCAGGTCATCCATGCCTTCAAAGCTGCGGCCCTGCAGAAGCTCCGTCAGGCTGCGCTCGATCGCGACCTGTAGGCTCGGGTGCGCGCCGAAGGAGGCAAACACACCGCCGGTGCGCGGGTTCATCAGCGTCACGCAGGCGACCGGATAGCGCCCGCCGAGGGAGGCATCCTTCACCAGTACCGGGAAACCCTGAGCTTCCAGCGCGTCAATGCCTGCCTTGATCCCGGGATAGCGCGCGATGACGTCTTTCGGCACGTCCGGCAGGGCGATTTCCTGCTCGATGATCTGGCGTTTCACCGCCCGCTCGAAGATTTCTGACAGGCACTGCACCTGGGCTTCGGCCAGGGTATTACCCGCGCTCATGCCGTTGCTCAGGTACAGGTTCTCGATCAGATTCGACGGAAACCACACGGTCTCCCCGTCCGAATGACGCGTAAACGGCAGCGCAACGATGCCGCGGTCCGCCCGGCCCGAGTTGGTATCGATCAGGTGAGAGCCGCGCAGCTCGCCGTCCGGGTTGAAGATATCGAGGCAGTGCGCATCCAGCACCTCAGCGGGCAGTGCATCGTCCGGCCCTGGCTGAAACCAGCGCTCGTTCGGGTAGTGGACGAAATCACTACCCGCGATCTCGGGGCCGAAGAACTGATCGTTATAGAAGAAGTTACAGGACAGCCGCTCGATGAACTCGCCCAGCGCGGAGCACAACGCGGCTTCCCTGGTGGATCCCTTGCCGTTGGTAAAGCACATGGGGGACGCCGCATCGCGGATGTGCAGCGACCAGACGTTGGGCACGATGTTGCGCCACGAGGCAATCTCGATCTTCATGCCGAGGCGCTCGAGAATGCCGGTCATGTTGGCGATGGTCTGCTCCAGCGGCAGATCCTTGCCTTCGATCCAGGTACTGGCCTCTGCCCCATCCTTATCGGCAGCGCTGCCCATCAGCAGTGCCTGAGCATCCTCGTCGATGTTCTCGACCACCTCGATCTGGAACTCGGGATTGTTCTGGATCACCCGCTTGACCGAGCAGCGCTCGATGGAGCGCAGGATGCCGGTGCGGTCCTTCTCGGAGAGATCATCCGGCAGCTCGACCTGAATGCGGAAGATCTGGTTGTAGCGGTTTTCCGGATCAACGATGTTGTTCTGGGAAAGCCGGATATTCTCGGTCGGGATATCCCGGGCATTGCAGTACACGCGCACGAAATACGCCGCACACAGGGCGGACGAGGCCAGAAAGTAATCGAACGGGCCGGGGGCGGAGCCATCGCCCTTGTAACGAATCGGCTGGTCGGTGATGACGGTGAAGTCGTCGAACTTCGCCTCCTGTCGGAGGTTGTCGAGGTAGTTGACCTTGATTTCCATGATGCAGAACCGGGTTGGTGACGGGTGTCGCTCGGGGCGAATTGCCCGCCATTATCCGGATTTGAGGGGGGATTGTCTTGGGAGAAGAGAAATCTACAAGCTCTAATTTAAAGCCAAAACTTATTAATACAACAAGCCTTTATTCCTTTTCAAATTTAATTGCCACTTGCCTCATGAAATTAATGCCTTTATCAGTTAATCCGTTATCAAAATACCCTCGACCTTCAAGATCTGAAATATATTGTAGCGAGCACATAGAAAGGATCTCATCCACCTCACTTTTAAATTTAGAATCATCTAAAAAAATAACTTTTGAAAAATCGATTTTGCTAACAACTTTATTGTATGTATAATTCTCTAGCGCAGACTGCAAACCTGAATTTGAACTCATCCTATTAATTCGTCTAACTAAGAACTTACTTTTCATCTTGTTTAAATCTCGCTGAGATTTAATCAACTCATCCTCTTTTTCCTTTAGACTACTTATCAATTTATCCTTTTCACTTTTTTCCAGCTGAGCTTTTTCAATGAATTTTTCTAATATATCATTCCTTTCCTTAATCACCTTCTCGATTTCTTTTTCCTCACTCTTAATTTTCCCCTTAAACTCTTTATTGCTTTCATAGCCTTTATCGTTATGAAGCTGGCTTCTCATTGCAGAATATCCTTCGTCAAGATTTTTAAGCCTTTCTCCAAATCCACTTTCTATTTTTACCAATAGATCAGAGATATCTTTAGTGAATTTATAATTATTATCGTAAAACCTATTACTTGTCTCAGTAGCCTTAAAATAAAAAAGAGCTGAAAGAAAAACTGAAGAAATAGCCAGCACCAAAGAAAGAAAGGCCGAAAAATCAACCTCAAAATTAAGTGGTGTGTCATATACTTTATAACAGAAAACCGCCACCAGCATTATTATCGAAATGGATTTAACCCAATCAAAAAGGCTGTTAAATCTTGACTCATGATTTTCCTTAAACAAAACCCACCCCTTTATTAATTTAATACCATAGATTGAATTAAACCGCCCCGCTTCATCAAATACCAACCGATATACCCATGCACCCCCTTCGGCCCGACGATCCGATACAGCGCCCGTGCGGGGAAGCTTAAGCGGCGTCCAATGACATAACCATCCAGTACCTATCGGCACACGTATACGCCAATTTAGGCTTTACGCATTAACCAGCCATTTGCCCATGCGTAGAGAGAGTGACACCTGAACAAGGGCATCACCCTGGTGACAGAGCGCACCCGGCCCCGGGGCTTTTTGCTATAGTGCGCCGCGGGCTGCGCTTGCGGCCATCGCCCTGATTCCCTGTCCTGTTCTGGAGCTTGATGTGACATCCCCCTCGGTCCCTTCCGGCACGCCATCGCGCTCACCCACGGTCAATCCACGGCTTTTACTGGTGAGCCAGCTGATCTTCAACGCCGGTTTCTACATGGTGCTGCCGTTTCTGGCGGTGCATCTGCGCGATAACCTGGCCATGGCCGGGGCGATGGTGGGCATGGTGCTGGGCATTCGGACCTTCTCCCAGCAGGGGCTGTTCGTGTTCGGTGGCGCCTTATCTGATGCCCTGGGGCCACGGCGCATCATCCTGCTGGGCTGTTTGATACGTACCGCCGGCTTTTTGATGCTGGGCTTTTCCAATTCCCTCCCGATGATTTTACTGGGTGCGTGCCTGACCGGCGCCGGCAGTGCGCTGTTTTCACCGGCGGTGTCGGCGCTTCTGGCGCTGGCCGGCAGTGAAAGCGAGGCCCGCGGTGGGCAGTCGCGCTCGGCCCTGTTTGCACGGCTGGCGATCTGGGGCGAATGCGGGGCGGTCATGGGGCCGGTGCTCGGGGCACTGCTTCTGGATGTCAGCTTCCAACTGGTATCGCTGGCGGGGGCGGGCGTCTTCGTGCTGATGTTCTTCGTGCTGGGCCGGGCGCTTCCGGCAGGGGCGACCACTACCCAGACCGATGAACCGCAGGCCTCGTGGTGGCATGTGTTTCATAACCCGCAGTTTCTGGCGTTCATCGTGATCTACAGCACGGCGCTTCTGAGCTACAACCAGCTCTATCTGGCGATGCCGGTGGAGCTTGAGCGCGTGGGGGCAGACGAAGGGGCGCTGGCGATCATGTTCATGCTGGTATCGGTACTGGTCATCGTCCTTCAACTGCCGATCAACCGGCTGGCGCGTCATGTCGGGCCGGGCATCAGCCTGCCGCTGGGGTTTCTGATCTACGCCGCGGGCTTTGCCGCGGTGGCCTGGGCCGCGCCGCACGCCCCGGCAGAGGGCTGGCTCAAGCTGTGGCCCGCGGCGGTAATGGTGAGTGCCATCGCCATTGCCCAGATGATCGTGCGGCCGGTCGCGATGGATCTGATTCCGGGCTTTGCCGGTAACAAGCCGCTGGGGGTGTACTACGGAGCGCTGGCTTCTGCCGGTGGTGTCGCGGTACTGCTTGGCAACGCCGTGGCGGGTGATCTGCTCGATGGGGCGCTGACGCCCGCCCCCGGCGCCGGGCTGCCCTGGTGGGTGCTGGCCGGCTTTCCGCTGGTCAGCGCCGTGGCACTGGTGGTGCTCTTTCGCCTGCCGGCGCTGGCTCACCTTCGCACTCGGCCTGCCCCCAAGGGCTGATGACTTGTTACGTCACCTGAATCGGGCATAAAAAACGCCGCGCATCTGCGCGGCGTTTTTGTACGGGCCCACTGTACGAATGAGCGTTTATAGCCCTTCTTCCAGAAGCTGCGGCGCGAAGTAGGTCATGATGAGGTCAGCCCCGGCGCGACGCATGGAGCCCAGCGTTTCGCGCACAACGGCGTATTCATCGATCACGCCCTGCTGGGCCGCGAACTTGATCATCGCGTACTCGCCACTGACCTGATAGGCCACCAGCGGCAGCAGGCTGTTACGGCGAATGTCGGCCATGATGTCGAGATAGGCCAGCGCCGGTTTGACCATCAGAAAGTCTGCGCCTTCGGCTTCATCAGCCATGGATTCCCTGAGCGCCTCGCGACGGTTCATCGGGTCCATCTGGTAGGTCTTGCGATCGCCTTTAAGCTCGGTGCCGGCGGCTTCACGAAACGGGCCGTAGAGCGCAGAGGCCAGCTTGGTGGAGTAGGCCATGATGGGAATGTCGTTGAAGCCCGCTTCATCCAGGGCGCTTCGAATCGCGGCAACCTGACCGTCCTGCGCCGAGGACGGCGCGATGATATCGGCCCCGGCCTTCGCGGCCTGTACCGCCTGAATACCGAGGTTTTTGATGGTGCGGTCGTTGTCGACGGTGTTGCCCTTCAGGATGCCGCAGTGGCCATGGCTGGTGTATTCGCAGAAGCAGATATCGGGAATCACCACCAGCTCCGGCGCGGCTTCCTTGATGGTGCGTACCATGCGCGCCACCATGCCATCTTCCTTGAGCGCGTCGCTGCCGGTCTCGTCCTTGTTGTGGGAAATACCGAACGGCATGATGCTTTTAAGCCCCAGCGCGCTCAGGCGGCGGGCTTCCTCGCCGAGTTTGCTCTCGGGCACGCGGTACTGCCCCGGCATGCCTTCAATGGGCGTGTAGTCATCGGTCTCTTCCTCGACGAAGATCGGGTAGACCAGATGCTCTGCACGCAGTGAGGTTTCCCGCACGATGGTGCGAAGGGCGTCGCTCTTGCGCAAACGACGAAGACGGGCCTGCGGAAACTGGGCCGGCATGAGACCTCCTGGCAGTCATGAAAAATGAATCGGGCATGAGTATAGCGCTGCTCGAGGGTGAGGTCAGGGAAACAACGGCATGGCGTAATGCCATCGGGTTCACCAGGCGGGTGCCGTGACGCCCGTGGCCCGGGAAGAAACACGGCCGCATTCACTCAGGTTATATCGCTGCCCGCAGCCGCTGCCTACAATGACGCCCCCGCATCAGACTACCTGGTACAGGCGCCGTTCACCCCGACATTACTGCCCCCTGCGCGGTGTTTTTTGTCGATGCACTGCCCCGATGCCGCCAGCGGGCTATGCTTGACCGTTACCCTGACAATAACCAGCACAGACCCGACACACCCAATGACTTCCGATTCATCCTCTTCTCACGCCGAACCGACCGGCTGGACCCTGGGGCTGCTGCCCGCCCCGGAACTGCCCGCACGCATCGTCGAAAGGGTTCGAGAGCGCCTGGCGGAGCGGCTGTCGAGTCAGGTCGCCAGCGACGAACACTGGTGCATCGAGATCATCACCAACCCGATGGTCGGCACCGATGAAGACGCCAACGACATCATGGATGAAGCCGAGCGCTTCAAACGCGATCACGGCTGGACCTACGTGGTGTGCATTACTGACCTGCCGCTGTTTCAGGACGGCAAGCCGCTGGCCGCCAGTGCCAGCCACTCGCGTGGCATCGGTATTCTGTCCCAGCCGGCGCTGGGTGCCTCGCCGATGGAAAAGCGCGTGGAGGAAGCGATCACTCAGCTGGTCAGCGAACTTCACTTCGGCAGCACAAGAAAGGGCCGGGAGGCGTTCTGCGATTACCACGGCAAGAAACGCCGCGGCCAGCGCCAGGAAGCCAGGCGGCTGGTAAGGCGCAGACTGTCGGAGTGGTTCGCGCCCTTTGTCCGGCGGGATCTGTCCGAAAACGATACCGATCTCGACGTGCGCTTTGTCGCCCGCTTCCGCACCACCGGCTACATCAAGCTGATCGGTGGCATGGTGCGGGCCAACCGCCCGTGGACGATCTTTCCCGCCTTTCGCCGCGTCGGCGCCGCTGCCTTCGCGACCGGTGCCTACGGAATGATCTTTCCTTCGATGTGGCGGCTGGCCGACAGCTACGAACCCTGGCGCTTTCTGACGCTGATGCTGCTGTCGATGATCGCGATGGTGCTCTGGATCATCGTCGACCATGGCCTGTGGGAGCCGGTACGCCACCGCGATGCGTTTTCCAATGCCAGACTCTACAACATCGCCACCTTCAGCACGCTGGGCATCGGGGTGTTGTTCTATTACCTTTTCCTGATGCTGCTGTTTTTCATTACGGCGTACCTGTTTGTGCCATCGGCGGTCATGGGGAAAACCCTCGGCCACGAGATTGGGTTGCTCGAGTTCGGGGCGCTCGGGTGGCTTGCGACCTCGCTGGCCACCGTCGGGGGTGCGCTGGGGTCGGGGCTTGAGAGCGATGAAACGGTGCGCAGCGCCACCTACGGCTATCGCCAGCAGCTCCGCCAGAAGCGGCTTCAGGAGCAGCGCGATGACGACAACGATGATCCTGACAGCAATGGCGACAGCAGAAACCGCAGCGACGAAGGCAACGACAACCACGACAGCGGCGACTACACCGATCCGGAAGACCCCGAGCAGGACAGCAACACCCGCTCTTCAACGTAGCCTTCCTCGGCGGCGCGTTTGCACACGCGCTGTCACGCAAGCCACCGCATCCCAAAAAAGGGAACCCGCACATGGCGGGCTCCCTTGACTGGCTTGACGACAGGGCATGGCCTCAGGGTGCGAGCGGCACTCTCGCGCGACGCTGGCGCCAGCCCCGGTATATGGGCAGCACGACCATCAGCGCCACCAGCGCCCAGCCGCCCCAGGTAATCGGGCTGGACCACAGGATGGACAGGTCACCGTTGGAGATCGACAGCGCACGGCGCAGGTTCTGCTCCATGATGCCCCCGAGAATGAACCCGAGCAGAATGGCCGACAGCGGGAAGTCGAACTTGCGCAGAATGTAGCCAATCACCCCGATAACGATCATCAAGAACAGATCGAAGGTGGTGGCATGCACGCCATAGACCCCGATGGCGGTCACGATGGCAATACCCGGCACCAGTGCCCAGTAGGGTACGGCCAGAATCCTGGTGAAGACCCGGATCAGCGGAATGTTCATCACGACCAGCATGATATTGGCAATGAACAGCGATGCGATCAGCCCCCACACGATATCGGGCTGGTTCTGGAACAGCATCGGGCCCGGCGTGATGTTATAAAGCGTCAGCGCCCCAAGCATGACCGCCGTGGTGCCGGACCCCGGCACCCCGAGGGTCAGCATCGGCACCATCGAGCCACAGGCGGCAGCACTGTTGGCCGTTTCCGGTGCAGCCAGACCGCGCAGATCGCCGTCGCCGAAGCGGTTGTCCCGCGTGGCGATACGCTTTTCACTCATGTAGGCCACGGCACTGGCCATGGTCGCCCCGGCACCGGGCAGAATACCCATGAAAAAGCCCACCACACCACTGCGAAGCGTGGCCCATTTGATAAACATGAACTCCTTCATGTTGAACATCATGCGGCCGCTGGTCTTGAGTGCGGTTTGCCCGTAATAGGTGCGCTCCAGCAGCACCAGAATCTCACTGATACTGAACAGCCCAAGCACCAGCACCACGAACTGGATACCATCGGACAGGCCCAGACTTCCGAACGTGAAGCGATAGACACCGCTGTTGGAATCGATGCCGATGCACGACAGCAGCAGGCCGATCAGCGCAGCCACGCCGGTCTTGACCGGCTTGTTCCCGGCCATGCCCGCCAGGCAGGCAATGGCAAATACCATCATCACGAAGTATTCCGCCGGCCCGAAGGCTACCGCCCAGGTGGCCAGCAACGGGGCGAAGATGGTTACGCCAATGGTCGCGATCAGACCGCCGAAAAAGGAACCGGCCGCCGAAATCGACAGCGCGATGCCGGCCTTGCCCTGACGGGCCAGCGGGTGGCCGTCCAGCGCGGTCATGACCGCAGAGGCCTCGCCTGGAATGTTCAACAGAATCGAGGAAATACGGCCGCCATACTCACAGCCCAGATAAACCGCTGCCAGCAGGATCAGCGAGGTTTCCGGCGGCAGCCCCAGCGCAAAGGCGATCGGGATCAACAGCGCCACGCCGTTGATTGGCCCAAGCCCCGGCAACAGACCCACCACGGTACCGATCAGCGTACCGCTGAGCGCCGTGATCAGATTCAACGGGGTCGTCGCCACACCGAACCCCTGGCCCAGATAGCCTAATGTATCCATGATTCAGCTCCCCAGCCCGGACAGCACGCCCAGAGGGAGCGGGACATCCAGCACACGATCAAACAGAACATAAAAGGCCAGTGACATCACGAGACCGGTAATCACGCTGGTGATCCAGCCGCCGTTGTAGAGACGACACATGGCAATGGCAAACAGAAACGACGAGACAATGAAGCCGAGCCGCTCGAAGAAGAATGCGAACAGGGACAGCGCCAGCACGCACAGGACCAGCTTGCCCAGCACCTGCGGGGTCAGCGGGGTCTCGGCGTTTTCCTCGGCCAGGTGGCCGGGGCGAAAGAGCAGATAGACCGTACCCGCCGCCAGCAGCGCCAGCAGCAGCAGCGGGAAGGCGCGCGGGCCGACCGGCTCGTAGGAGAAGGCGGCTTCATAGCCCATCGTGGCGACGGCCAGCACCGCATACACGACCAGCAGGGCCACCAGAAATAAACGTTGATACAACATGGGCGGTCGCTCCAGTCAACGAGATAACCAGAAGTGAACAAGGCCCTCGTTGAGAGGGCCCTGGGGACGGGTCAGCAGGCCTTATCGAATCAGACCGTACTCGTCAGCCAGCTCCCGGTAATGCGCCACACGCTTTTTCACGTAGGCGTTGAGCTCGTCACCGGTCATGTCGAAGGGGTAGAGTTCGCGACTTTCACGTAATTTGGCGAAGTCTTCGGACGCAAGCAGCTTGTCGAAGGCGTTCTTCCACCAGTTGTAGGCATCGTCGCTGACTTCCGGCCCCACGTAGAATCCGCGGATGACCGGCCATTCAACGTCATAGCCCTGTTCGATCGCGGTCGGGATATCGGCGGTGACCTTGCCCGGCAGACGCTCGTCGGAGAACACCGCAAGAATGCGCATGTCGCCGCTTTCAACGTGCGGCACGGAGTCGGAAATATCGGTACTCGCCACCTGAATGTGGCCGCCCAGCAGTGCTGTTGCCAGCTCGCCACCGCCTTCCATCGCCACGTAACGCATGTCCTTCGGCTCAATGCCGGCGGCCTTGGCAAGCATCGCCGTCTGCATCCAGTCCTGACCACCAACCGACCCACCGGCGCCGATCACGACCTTGCCGGGATCCTTCTTCAGCGCCTTAACCAGATCCTCGAGGGTCTTGTAGGGTGAATCGGCACGCACCGCGACAGCGCCGTAGCTGGTGCCTACACCGGCCAGCCAGCGCACGGCGTTTTCGTCATAGCGACCGAACTTGCCCTGCGCCAGGTTCAACAGTGAACCGCTTGACCAGGCAATGATCGCGTTGGGGTCGTCCGGGCGCTGCGCGACAACGGTGTTGTAGGCGACCGCGCCGACACCGCCGGGCATGTAGGTAACGCGCATCGGGGTAGAGAGAATCTTTTCCTGCACCAGCGCGCTCTGTGCGAGCTTGCAGGTCAGATCGAACCCGCCGCCGGGGGCGGCAGGCGCGATGCACTCGGAACGTTTCGGGCCATCGAAGGCCTGTGCCGGCAGGGTCATGCCCAGCGCGAGGGTGCTCATCAATGCCGCAGCCACCATGCGACGCTTGCCTACTACTCGGGTTTTAATGCTCATGTCATCATCTCCGGTCATGTCTGCTCGAAAGAGACACCGATTCTTGTTGTCTGGCACAGGATCGAAAGGCGGGCATGCGTAATGCAAAAGAGCGCTCGATACGTCAGCCCCTCCGAGACAGCCACCGATGCACTTGATCAGTCCCTCTCTTCAGAGGCCACTCCCAAACCTGCTGGAAATCGTTAGACTGTCGCCCGCAAACGGCCCCTGGCCCTGCCTGACAGACACGGTATCCACGAAGACTTTCATCAACCTTTCACGGACAGCGCCATGCGTACCCTATTAGTCGAAGATCATCCGTCTCTGGCCGAAAGTATCAGACAGGCGCTGGTCAGCGCCGGCTGGAGTGTTGATCTGATGCACGATGGTCTTTCGGCGCGCACGGCCCTTGAAACGGAGAGCTATGCCCTGCTGCTGCTGGACATCGGCCTGCCTGAAATGGATGGGTTCAGTCTGTTGAGCTGGCTCAGAAAGCACGATACGCGCCTGCCGGTGATGATCATTACCGCCCGTGGCAGCATCACCGAACGCGTGCGCGGGCTGAACCTCGGGGCAGATGATTACCTGATCAAGCCGTTTTCGCTGTCGGAAATGGAGGCGCGCATCAATGCGCTGATCCGTCGTACCCGGCACGATGGCCAGGAAGTTCATCGCCTCGGGTCACTCGCCTTCGAGGTCGGCGCACGAAGCTTCACCCTCAGGGACCGCCCGCTGACCCTGCCACCGCGCGAACTCGCCCTGCTTGAGGCTCTGATGGCCCGGCTGGGACGCACGGTCAGCAAGGAACAGCTCGCCGCGCAGATGTTTTCAATGGACGAGGATGGCTCCTTCGAAGCCATTGAAGTCTACGTGCATCGGCTGCGACGCAAGCTCGAGGGCAGCGATGTACGCATCGTGACCTTCCGGGGTCTGGGCTATCAGCTTGAGCGGGCACCCGACACATCGCCTGTTGCATCGTCATGAAGGCAAGCCTGTCACGGGGCAGCCTTCGCGGCCGCCTGACCCGACGCATCGGCGCCGCGCTGTTGCTGCTGACCGGCATCGCCGTGGCCGGTGCGGTCTACGATGCCTCCCGCATCGCCAGCCAGGCCTATGACAGGCCGCTTCTGATCGCCGCCCGAATGCTCGGGGAATCGGTCCATGTCGAGGACGGCCGCCTCGGCGTTCATATTTCACGCGCCATCCTTGACCCGTTCTCGCTCGACAGCGGCGGCAGCGCCTTTTATCAGGTCATCGATGCCGAAGGCCGCACCGTCGCCGGGTTTGACGACCTGCCCGCCCCACCGGGCGGCATGCCAATGACGCGACGCTACCCGTCACTGGCGCGCTTCTACGATGGGTCCTATGGCCATCGGGAGGTGCGCCTCGTGTCACTGCTGGTGCCGGTCAGTCAGCCGGATTACCAGGCCATGATCGAGGTGCGGGTAGCCGAACACCGCGACATTCATGCTCAGCTGTTGCACGAGCTGCTCGGCAATACCCTGCTGCGCCTGTTGCTGTTCGCCGTGGCGGCCTTCGGGCTGTTCGTGTTCGCCATCGACGCCGCCCTCAAACCCCTCAAGCGCATTGCCGACATGGTCGCCAGCCGCTCGCCGCATCACCTTGAACCGCTCCCGACCGACAACGTGCAGCGTGAAGTGCTTGGCCTGATCGTTGCGATCAATCACCTCAATCAGCGACTGGACGAGACCCTGAAGACCCAGCGCGCCTTCATTGCCGACGCCGCTCACGAGCTTCGAACGCCCCTGTTTGCGTTACGTGCCCGGCTGGAACTGGGCATGCGGGATACCTCGCAGGCCGGGCTTCAGGCCACGTTGACCGATGTTCATCAGGACCTTGAAGGACTGACGCTGCTGGCCAATCGATTGCTGTCACTGGCGCGGGTGGAGAACGATATTCAGCGATGTACCGACACCACGCTGGATCTGACCGAAGCCACCCGCGAGTTCTGCATGAGCATGGTCTCGCTGGCCTGGCAGCGCGAGCTGACCCTGGCCTTCGAGGCACCGGAAACGGTTCAGGTGCGGGGAGATATGTCACTGATCAACGAGCTGCTGGCCATCCTGATCGGCAATGCCCAGGCCTATACGCCGGCGGGCGGCAATATTGTCGTGCGGGTCCTGCCCGGCGCCGTGATCGAGGTCGAGGACGATGGGCCGGGCATTCAGGAGGATGAGCGCGAGAAGGTGTTCGAACGGTTCTATCGCGGGCGCCATACCAGTGACCAGCGCGATGATGCCCGCGCCATCAGCGGCACCGGGCTGGGGCTCGCGATCGCCCGCCAGATCTGCATCGCCCTGGATGCCACGATCTCACTGCACCCTGCCCCCGGCGGCGGTACCCTGGCCCGGGTCACGTTCCGTAATGATGTCGAGCGATAGCTGCCCTCGCCGTGCAGAAGGAACGAGACACCGTCCGGTCAGCCGGTCGCAGCGGGCCGAGGAAGATATCAGCGCAGGCTGTCTTCCCGCTCCTTCAAGGCACTGACTAGCGCCGCCTGATCGATCTCGGCAATCGAGCGCTTGCTGGTCAGCGTCATCGCCACCCGCATCTCCTTTTCAAACAGGTCCAGCAGGTTGGCCACCCCTGCCTCGCCCGCCGCGGCCAGCGCGAAGACCCATGCCCGTCCCAGCATCACGGCATCGGCGCCAAGGGCGATCATGCGCACCACGTCCAGCCCGTTACGCACGCCAGAGTCGGCCAGAATCCTGAGTTCCCCGCTGACCGCCTCGGCAATCGGCGGGAGGGCGCGAGCACTGGAGAGCACGCCGTCAAGCTGACGCCCGCCGTGGTTGGACACCACGATCCCATCGGCACCAAAGCGCACCGCGTCGCGGGCATCCTCAGGATCAAGAATGCCCTTGATCACCATGCTGCCCTTCCAGAACTCACGAATCCATTCCAGATCCTTCCATGAGATCGCCGGGTCGAAATTGTTGCCCAGCCAGCCAATGTAGTCTTCAAGCCCGGTCACCTGCCCGCGATATTCAGAGATGTTGCCCAGATCGTGCGGTCTGCCATGGATACCGACATCCCAGCTCCACTGCGGATGCATCGCGGCCTGAAGCATGCGCCGCTGTGCGGCAAACGGTCCGCTCATGCCGGAGTGGGCGTCGCGATAGCGGGCCCCGGGGGTAGGCATATCCACCGTAAAGATGAGTGTACGCACCCCGGCCGCCCACGCCTTTTCCAGCACATGCTGCATGAACCCGCGGTCCTTCAGCACATAGAGCTGAAACCAGATGGGCTGAGCAGACGCTGCGGCCACCTCATCGACCGGGCAGACCGACACGGTGGAAAGCGTGAAGGGAATCCCCTTTGACGCTGCCGCCCGCGCCGCCTGCACTTCTCCGCGTCGGGCATACATCCCAGCAAGGCCCACCGGCCCCAGTGCCACCGGCATGGAAAGCTGCCGGCCAAAGAGTTCGGTGGAAAGCGAAAGCTCGGACATGTCAGTGAGCACCCGCTGGCGCAGGGCAATGTCAGCCAGGTCGCTGACGTTACGCTCAAGCGTATGCTCGGCGTAGGAGCCGCCGTCGGCGTAGTGAAACAGAAAGGGGGGCAGACGACGTCTGGCGGCACGGCGGTAGTCGGTCGAAGCGGAAATAATCATGGCGTTGTCATCCAGAATCTCGCACTAACGAAGTAGTGGCAGGGTTATCCAGGCAACACAAGCGGTTACCAGAGCGTTTCTACCGCCCTTCTTCCCAACACGGCGGAGCAGGACAGGTCATGACCAGATCCGCCATCGGCCAGTGCGGTCCATCTGATCCTCCTGCGCGGTAGATGGGCCTGAGTATAGCGCCGAGAGCGAGAGCCAGAACAACGCAGTCATGGCGCGAGCGACGTGAGCCATTGGCGGGCTGCACGCGCTGCCTCCTCGTCCCTTACGATGCCCAGATGAGATACGCCCTCAACGATACGTAACGTCATGTGTGGCGACAGCGGCCTGACAACGGCCTCGAACCGGTCGGCAAAGAGGGCTTCATCGTCCGACCCTGCGAGAAGCAACAGAGGCGCCTTCATCGCCTTGAGGCCCGCCTTGAAATCGGTAGGGCTGAGTCCGGCCATCATGCGGAAGGAATAAGAAAGCGTCTCCGAGCCGTCACGGTATGTCGCCGGCATGGCGAAATCGAGCACCCGGGCGCTGTTAAAGGCCGTGACCCCGAGTCGATTGATCAATGCCAATGGCAGGATTTTAAAGAGGTTCGGCCTGGCCCAGCCTCCCGAGTTCCTGCGCGTGGTCGGCGCATCGTGGCCAAGATAGGGCGAAAGCAATAGAACCCCGTCCACCGGGGGCATGTCCTGCCTTTCTGCAAGGCGCACCACCAGCCCGGCCCCGGATGAATGGCCGCCCAGTACCACACGCTCGATACTGTCCCTGCGTGCTCGAATATGGGCCACAAGATCCACAAGATCATCGCCGGGCTGTTCGATGTAATCGACATCACCGCGACGATGAGGCGCCGGGCCATGCCCTCGAAGGTCCGGCGTATAAACGGTTGCCACATCGGAGGAGGCGATAGACCGCGCAAGCGGGGCCAGATACCGGCTTTCGGTACCTGAGCCATGCACCAGAACGAGCGCAATACTCGAATTACTCGGATAGTGCCGATACCCCAGCGCACGACCGTCACGCGCGGTATAACGCTCGAGGGCAGGCAGCTCGACTGCCCTGGTATCATCGAGCGAAAGCGCCTCGAAGTTCAAACCGGTTTCATCTGCCATCAGATTCATGGGCCAAGGCACTCGAACAGCCATTACGCTGATCAGGAAAAATACAACCAATGGACGCATCCAGTCGGCCTGCGATTTCGCAGCTTGAAAGAGCGAGCCGCGTCAGAAGTCAGGATAGCCGAGGAAAGCGCCAGACCAGCGACCCATCATGATCGATCACGGCGCTTCTGCTCGGCTGCAAGCAACACTGTTCAAGAAAGTGAGTGTTTACACAACCCATACCTTCCGATATGTCCCGGCAGTGGCAGCGCCTGGCACGGATCCCCCTTATCGTTGAAGCCATGCGCAAGAGTCCGGGCAGGCGGTGCTGCCCGGAAAGGAACCGAGCCGTTTTCAGCCGAAAAAGTTACGTATGACAGATACTTGACGATAGATCGTCCGGCCGACTTCCCGTAGTCTGCGCCCAGTCTTTCTGCAGCACTGTTTCACTCGGGAGCATTTCATGACATCTACTACCGCCGACTGTACGGCTTCGCCTGACTCGGCCTCTGCGGCCTGGGGGGCTGTATGGGCCATGGCACTCGGTGTTTTCTCACTGGTCACCGCCGAATTTCTACCTGCCAGTCTGTTGACCCCGATGGGGCAAGGTCTGGGAGTATCCGAAGGGCAGGCCGGGCAGGCCGTGACAGTGACCGCGCTGATGGCGCTGGTCGGCGGCCTGACGATTGTCCCGCTGGCCCGCACGCTTGATCGCCGTCATGTACTGCTGGGTCTTTGTTGCCTGCTGATCGCTTCCAACCTGCTGGTAGCAGTTGCTCCGTCATTGCCGCTCATGCTGCTGGCGCGCATTTTTCTCGGGCTGGCCCTGGGCGGCTTCTGGGCGATTGCAGCCGCCACCACGATGCGACTGGTGCCAACGGCCGAGATACCAAAGGCCCTGTCGATCATTTTCAGTGGCGTGCCCCTGGCGACCATTACCGCCGCGGCGCTGGGCAGTTATCTGGGTGACCTGTTCGGCTGGCGGATGGTCTTTTTCATGGCGGCAGGGCTCGGCGGTCTGACGCTGATCGCCCAGCTGATCACACTACCCCGCATGGCACCGAACCACGCCGCGGGCGCGGGTACCATGCTGAAGGTGCTCAAGCGGCCTGGGGTGGGTATTGGCATGCTGGCCGTGGCCATGGTGTTTACAGCCCATTTTGCAGGATTTACCTATTTGCGGGCCTTTCTGGAAAACAATGCCGGATTTCATATCACGGGAATTTCCACCCTGCTGCTGGCCTTCGGCGTCGCAAACCTGATCGCCACACTCGTGGGCGGTCGTCTGCTGGAACATCACATGCCCCGCATGCTGTGCGGCACGGCGCTGTTCATGGGGCTTGCCCTTGCCTGCCTGGCCCTGCTGGGCACCCAAAGCAGCTGGATGGCCTCGGCCATGGTCATTGTCTGGGGCCTGGGGTTCGGGGCCACGCCTGTCAGCTGGTCTACCTGGATTACCCGCATCGTGCCGGATGAGGCCGAAAGTGCCGGGGCACTGTTCGGGGCCGCCATTCAGACGGCCATTGCACTTGGGGCTGCCGCCGGTGGCGTACTGGTGGATGCCACCGGCGCACCGGGCATGATGCTGACCAGTGGCATTGTTCTGCTGATTACGCTGGCCCTGATCGGCAGTCGTGTAAAGCTGACGGCCTGACTCAGGAAAGCGCCGCGACCTCGGCGTGTCGAAAACAGGCATGGGTGTGATCATTGATCATGCCCGTGGCCTGCATCCAGGCATACACAATCACCGGGCCTGCAAAGGTGAAGCCTCTTTTCCTGAGCGCTTTCGAAAGCGCCACTGAGGTCTCGGTCTGTGTGGGGATCGGCACCTCACCTGCCTGCACCGGGGTATGCTTCACACTCGCCCAGACAAACTCGTCAAAGGGTTCACCGGCCTGATGCATGGCCAGCCAGGCGCGCGCATTTCTTATCACGCCTTCAATCTTCCTGCGTGAGCGTACAATGCCTGCATTGCCCATCAGCCGTTCCACATCGGCCTCGGTAAAGTCCGCAACCCGCGCGGGCTCGAAGCCCGCGAAGGCCTCCCTGAACGCCTCCCGCTTGTGCAGGATGGTTCGCCAGGACAGCCCCGCCTGAAAGCCATCGAGCATCAGTTTTTCCCACAGGGCGCGGCTGTCGTATTCCGGCACCCCCCACTCGGTGTCGTGATAGGCAATCATCTGTGGATCATTGCCGGGCCAGTTGCATCGAACGCAGCTGCCTTCCATGGTTTTCTCCTCTAGCAGTGTGCCGAAGTGTGCATCCACGCCATGTCCTTGACGCTATATTCTTGCGTGCAATGACCCCTTCCCCATCAAAACAAAGACTTACTTATAAACTACGTGAAAAACATGCCGTGACCGGAAATTTCACAATGGCAACTCCGGCACAGAACGCGGCCTGGGCCAGGCGCATCATTCGCGTGCTGAGTGATGTCGGCCAAAACTATAAAGCTTGATGAGGTTGGGGAAGCAATGAAAATTACCGCAGCAGTTGTAATGACACTTGTCATGTCCGCCAGTAGCGCCGCTTATGCCGGTCAGGGCGACAGGACCAGTGATGAAGGTGGATTCTGGGGCTGGTTGTTTGGTGGTCATCACCAAAGTCATTCGTCCGGTGGTTCGGACATGTGCTGATCGATTCAACCGACAGCCGCCCAAACGCTGTTACGCCTGCGCCATGCAGGCGTTTTTTTATGTATCCCCTGTAGCCGGGCTACGTGTTCCTGGCTATTGGTCCCGTCTCACGGCCTGTGCACTTATTGGCACAGACTATCCCTGACCAGTTCGCGCATGATTTAATCGTCAAAGTTCGCTTTGGCGACCCTATAACTATTATTCAAGTCCAAGGATAGATCATCATGCGACGTATTATGGCAGTGACTACCGTGATTCTTCTGACCGCCAGCGCCGCCGCATATGCCTATGCGGGCAGCACGGATCAGAAGGGTCAGGGCGGGTTTGCTCATCCGTTCGACCACCAGCCCAGCGACAAGCGTCACAACATGTGCTGAGTGGCGAATCAATATACACCTGCTTCTGCAGGTGTTTTTGATTGAGGCCTGCTTACCTTTTTTTCAGTTCTACCTTCTCGTTTCACATCAAATTACTTTTTTGAAACTTAATCCTGATCAAGCCACGTTTGGCAGTACCCGTTCCGGGGATTACCGTGAACAGGACACTACAATACCAACCTGCCCTTGAACGCCGTGATCATGCACCTTCCGACACGCACTATAACAAGCAAGGGCAATGATCGAGGGATTCTCATGTTTGCAAAACATCATGCCTTCAAGACGCTGTTCTCGGCCGCTGCACTGGCGCTGAGCACGGTGGCACTGACGACTGCACCGGCTCAGGCAGCCGACAAGTTCATGACCATCGGCACCGGTGGACAAACCGGCGTGTATTACGTGGTAGGCCAGTCAATCTGCCGTTTCGTGAACCAGGGCGACAGTGGCTACAAATGTAATGCGCCGTCGACCGGTGCCTCGGTAGCCAACGTCAACGGCATTGAAAATGGCGATCTGGACATGGGCGTTGCCCAGTCGGACGTGCAGTACAACGCCTATCATGGCGAGGCCCAGTTCAAGGGTGAACCACATGAGGATCTGCGTAGCGTGTTTGCCCTGCACGGTGAACCGGCCACTATCGTCGCGCGCAGCGGCAGCGGCATCACGTCCCTGGATGATTTGAAGGGCAAGCGTGTCAATATCGGTAACCCGGGCTCCGGTAACCGCGCGACCATGGAAATGATCATGGAAGCCAAGGGCTGGACCAGGGACGACTTTGCCCTCGCCTCCGAGCTGGATAGCGCCGAGCAGGCTTCTGCCCTGGCCGACAACAACATCGATGCCTTCATCTTTGTTGCCGGACACCCCAATGGCTCTATCCAGGAAGCCGCGACCACCACGGACGTCACCCTGATCCCGCTGGATGATCCGGCGATCAAGGAGCTGGTTGATGAAAAACCCTATTACAGCTTCTACACCATCCCCGGTGGCATGTATAAGGGCAATGACAAGGACGTAACCGTCTTCGGTGTCGGTGCCACGCTGGTCAGCTCCACCAAGGTCGACGACGATACGGTCTACGCAGCCACCAAGGCTGTATTCGACAATTTCGATCGTTTCAAGAAGCTGCACCCGGCCTTTGCCAAGCTCGACCCGAAAACCATGATCAGCGATGGTCTGTCTGCCCCGCTGCATGACGGTGCCAAGCGTTATTATCAGGAAAAAGGCTGGCTCACCGACAAGTAATACGGTGATACATTGAAAGCAGATGCTTTCCGACCACCATGCCCCCGGTCCGCCGGGGGTATTGCGTTACTGGACTGATTAAATAACAACGTCCCTGGTCATCGAAGGAACACCTCATGACAGACTCTCCTGCTTCATCATCCCATGATGCCGCCGAACGCGCGCGGGAAATGGCCGCCAGCGCCGACACCGGCGGCCGCCAGCTTACGGGCTATCCGAAGCGGCTGATTCTGCTGCTGGCCTTTGCCTGGTCAGCCTTTCAGCTCTGGATTGCCTCTCCCCTGCCCTACATGTTGGGGGTTGGCGTCTTCGGCGCCACGGAAGCACGCTCAATTCACCTTGCCTTTGCACTGGTACTGGCGTTTTTATCCTATCCGGCCTTCAAGCGGTCGCCAAAGGAGCGCGTTCCACTACCGGACTGGGCCATGGCCCTGGTCGCTGCCTTTGCGGCCATGTATTTGTATATGTTCTATGATCAGCTCGCAAACCGACCGGGCAACCCGATCACTCAGGACGTGGTGGTCGGTATTCTAGGGCTGGTTTTGTTGCTGGAAGGCACGCGCCGCGCGCTTGGGCCACCGCTGATGATCGTGGCCATGGTCTTTCTGGGCTATTCCCTGGCGGGGCCTTACATGCCGGGCATGCTGGCTCACCGGGGCGTCAGTTTCGAAGCCCTGATCAACCATCAGTGGCTGACCAGCCAGGGTGTCTTCGGGATTGCGCTGGGTGTATCCACCAGCTTTGTCTTTCTGTTTGTCCTGTTCGGTGCCCTGCTTGAGAAGGCCGGTGCCGGCAATTATTTCATCAAGGTGGCCTTCTCGATGCTGGGCCACTATCGCGGTGGGCCGGCCAAGGCAGCGGTGGTCGCTTCCGGACTGACCGGGCTGATCTCCGGGTCATCCATTGCCAATACCGTCACCACGGGCACGTTCACGATCCCGATGATGAAAAAGGTCGGCTTCAGCAGCACCAAGGCCGGAGCCATCGAAGTTGGCGCATCCGTCAATGGCCAGATCATGCCACCGGTCATGGGGGCTGCGGCCTTTCTGATGGTCGAATATGTTGGCATTCCCTATGTGGACGTCATCAAGCACGCCTTCCTGCCCGCCGTCATTTCCTACATCGCACTGCTCTATATTGTTCACCTTGAAGCCATGAAGTCCGGCATGAGCGGGCTGAAAAGCACCAATCCGCCCAAACCCTGGCTACAGAAGGTGCTTGGTTTCCTGACCGGGCTGATCGGCATCATGGCGCTGGCAACCGGGGTGTATTACGGACTCGGCTGGCTGAAACCGCTGCTGGGCGATGCCACCCCCTGGATCGTGGGTCTGCTGCTGGCCGTGGTGTATATCCTATTGCTCAAACTGGGGTCCAACTACCCTCCGCTGGAGCATGATCACCCGGATAGCGACATTACCGAATTGCCTCAGACCCGTCCTACCGTGATGGTCGGCCTGCACTTCCTGCTGCCGGTCATCGTGCTGGTGTGGTGTCTGATGGTCGAGCGGCTTTCTCCGGGATTATCCGCCTTCTGGGCCACGGTCATGATGGTCATCATCATGCTTACCCAGCGCCCGATCGATGCCTTTTTCCGTCAGGAAGGCCAGTTCGGCCAGGCCGCCAGGGCCGGTGTTCACGATGTATGGATGGGGATGGTAGACGGGGCACGCAACATGGTTGGCATCGGGATTGCCACCGCGACCGCCGGTATTATCGTAGGGGCCGTGTCCCAGACCGGCGTCGGGCTGGTGCTGGCCGATCTGGTCGAGCAGCTGTCGATGGGCAGCCTGATGCTGATGCTGCTGTTGACGGCGGTACTGAGCCTGATTCTGGGCATGGGGCTGCCAACGACGGCCAACTATATTGTGGTTTCGGCCCTGCTGGCTCCCGTCATCGTGCAACTGGGTCAGCAACAGGGCCTGCTGGTACCGTTGATCGCCGTACATCTGTTTGTCTTCTACTTCGGCATCATGGCGGATGTCACACCGCCGGTCGGGCTGGCATCCTTTGCAGCCGCGGCCATCTCGGGGGCAGACCCCATCAGAACCGGCTTTCAGGCCTTCTGGTACAGCCTGCGCACAGCCGCCCTGCCCTTTCTGTTCATCTTCAATACGGATCTGCTGCTGATCAACGTGGATCTATGGCACGGCATATTGATCTTTATCGTGGCCACCCTGGCCATGCTGATCTTTGCTGCTGCCACTCAGGGCTGGTTTATTACCCGGAGCCGCTGGTACGAGACGGTACTGCTGCTGGTAATTGCCTTTACCCTGTTCCGTCCGGGCTACTGGCAGGACAAGATTGTTCCCCCCTGGCAGGACCTGCCTCCTGCACAGATGGCGCAGGCGCTGGAACAGGCCGGGCCGGGTGACAATGTGCGAGTGGCCATAGATGGCATCGATGACTACGGCCAGCCCACCCACTTTGTGGTGGAAATCCCGCCGATAGAAGGTGCCAACGGCCAGGAGAAGCTGGATAACCTGGGCCTGATGCTGCGAGAGGACGGCAACAAGACGCTGGTGGACATGGTGACCTGGGGCAGTGAAGCCAAGGAGCTCGGGTTCGACCTTGATCAGACCATCACCGCAGTCCGCCTGCCCGCTGACCGCTTCGCCAAGGAGTGGTTATGGCTTCCTGCGCTGGGCGTGCTGGGGCTGATTATTGCCCTGCAGAACCGGCGCCGGCGCAAGCATGCCGCGTCACGGGAGGCAGCCACCGCATGACCATGTGACCTGTCGATGAAAAAACGCGCTTTCGGGCGCGTTTTTTCATGGCGCCTGCTTGACCTGACGTTCCATATAAAGAACACTTCAGATAAACGTTCTTTATATGGAACACCTCGTATGACTACCGACGAACTAATACGTCTGGGCCAGCGCATTACGACGCTGCGCGATGCCAGAGCACTGTCACTGTCAGGCCTTGCAGAAACCGCCGGGCTGGCCAAATCCAGTCTCTCCCGCCTGGAGCGGGGTCAGGCCAATCCCACCCTGGATACCCTGTGGCGGCTGGCAGAAGCACTTCAGTTGCCCTTCGGCAGCCTGATCGCTCCGGTAAACGGTCACGCAGGCAATGAAGACGTGTCGGTTCAGCTTGTGGCACAGAACACGACCACTGCCCCGATGGACATGTACCTGATGCAGATGGCGGCTCACCAGCAGCGGTACGCCAGGGCCCATCCAGCGGGTACCCGGGAGCATGTTACGGTGATCAATGGTGTCCTGACCGCCGGGAATGATCAGCACGGCAGGCGGCTTGTCGCCGGCGAGCGTCTGACCTTTGATGCAGATGTCGATCACCACTACCTGACCCATGATCAGGGCTGCGAAGCTCTGGTGGAAGTCCACTACCGGCAGGCCTGTACACCATGAAGAGTCACCGGCCGCTTTACTCGGGCATGATCCAGGCCCTGCCGATTGTGAGTGGCTATGTGCCGGTTGCCGTGGCATTTGGCGTGATCGGCCTGCAGGCCGGTATCACACCGATCGGCATTCTGGCACTTTCTCTGCTGGTCTATTCCGGCGCCGCTCAGTTCCTGTTTGTAGGGCTGGTCGCCGGTGGTGCATCGCCACTGCTGGCCGCCGGCATCGCCCTGGGCATCAATCTGAGGCATGTAGCCTATGGGCCGGCCATTGCCGCCTCGCTGCCACGCCATCCGGTCCTGCCGTTTCTGAGCCATTTGCTGACTGATGAGTCCTTTGCCCTGGCCAGCAGCCGACTTGAACAGCACCATGAAGGTGAGCGCTTGCGCTGGTTCAGTGGCGTAGCCCTCGCAGCATGGGCCAGCTGGGTAGGGGGAACACTGACAGGAGTGCTCGCCGGCCACTGGCTGATGATGCAGTGGCCCCTGCTGGACAGGGTACTGCCCTTTGCACTGCCTGCATTGTTCATCACACTGCTGTTGCCCCGCATGAATACGCGCCACTGGGCGCTGGCCATCAGTATCAGTGTGTTCAGTGGTGTCATCATGGCCATGGCAGGCTGGCCCAATGTGGGCATCCTGCTGGCGGCGGGGTGTGGCGCGCTTTACTTCTGGCTGAACCACCACCGGAGCATGTCACGATGACCATCGCATTCTGGGCGGCGCTGATCATGATGGCCCTGGGCACCTGGCTGATGCGGGCCCTGCCACTTTGGTGGGTACAGCGACGACGCGCGCGGCCTGATACGTCAATGGCGACCACGCCTTATGGATTGATCGTCGCAGGGCCGCTGCTGATTGCCGGGCTGCTGGGGGTCTCACTGGTGCCTTCGGAGCCAGAGCCCATCACCTGGCTGGCGACCCTGGTGGGAGCCCTGGCCACGATCCTTTGCTGGCGCCTGACTCATCGTACCGGCCTGCCGATTCTGGCCGGTGTGGCGATGTTCGGGGTGATCACATGGCTGGCCGAGCTTCACTGACGCTCGTGATATCGCCAGGTATTGCGGCCGGCCCGCTTGGCCGAGTACATGGCCGCATCCGCCAGCCGCAGTGCTTCGCGGCCGTCACCGGTATCATGCCCGATCACGGCAATACCGATACTGACGCCCATGTGAACATCATGACCGTCGATAACCAGCACCGGCTCTGCCAGCTGCGCTGACAGCCCGGCCAGTAACTCGTTGATGGCTGGGCGGCCCGAGCGGCTGCTTACCAGCATCACGAACTCGTCGCCTCCCAGCCGGGCCAGATAGTCATCCTCGATCATGGCGGCATTCAAAAGCCGGCCCACGCTGATCAGGGCCTGGTCACCGGCATGATGCCCGTAGGTATCATTGACCTGCTTGAAGTGGTCAAAATCCACCAGCAACAGCGTGACCGGTGGCTGTACATCGCTGGCCGAGAGGAACTGGTACTGATCAAGCCTGCGCTCGAACCCCAGCCGGTTGCCCAGCCCGGTCAGGGGGTCCGTCATGGCCAGCAGGGTGGCCTGGTGTGCAGCCACCTTTTGCTCCGTGATGTTGTGCGCCACTCCCTGCGAGCGTCCGGGTGACAGAGGGGTAATCTGCAGGCTGAGCCACTGGGGCTGTTCCAGCGTATCAATGCGAACCTCCCATTGGCAGGCTTCGTTCCGGCCGGCGCCGCACCTGAGGAATGCCTCGGTGGACGGCATATCAACCCCCGGTAACTCGTGAAGAAACAGCGGAACGCGCTCAAGCTCAAGTGTCGGCGCCAGGCCGAAAAAGTACCGGAAGGCCATGTTGGCAGACAACACCCGGCCTTCATGATCGAGCTCGAAAATACCGGCATCGACATTATCGAAAAGCGTTCGGTACCGACGTTCTTCCACCGTCTGGATCTGGCGAAGCCGCCGTTCCTCGCCAAGGCTTTTCATCAGGCGATCAATCATCGCGTTGACACTACCGACCAGCTTGCCGATTTCATCGTGATGATTATTCCAGGGAATTTCGAGCTTTTGACCGGTCTCGGCTTCAAGCTCGCTCAGGCGATGCGAAATACCGGCAATGGGCCGCGTAACATGGCGCAGCACAATGAATACGACACACAGCCCCACTCCCAGCAGCTGAATCATCAGCGCTATTGTCAAAAATCGGGAGGCCTCCACCACCTGCCGGTCGATACCGGCTTCGTCCGGCATCACGAAAATCCGGCATACCTGCTTTCGGGCATCAAACGGAGAATGAATCACGCGTTCAATGCCACCTTCCGCCTGGCCAGGTACGTAATACCCGGCATGGGTCAACGCGGTGCCATCGGCCTGAACGATGTAAACATCACTGATGATGGAATTGCCGATCAAGCCTTCGGAAAGCTCATGGGCCAGCTGCGTGTCCCCCAGAAAGCAGGCCGCCTGTGCCGTACGCTCGACCGTTGAAAGCAGCTCTTCAATCCTGGAGTACTGGTTACGGCGCTCATCACTGGCGTGCATCTCGACCGCGACAGAGACAAATATGACACCAAGCAACCCCACGACGCCCATGACCATTGCTGTCGTACGCAGCGCCAGCCGGGTTTGAAACAGCACTTTCAATCGCTTGATCATTCAGGCGCCTCTCTGAGTAGAAAGATCACCCGCGTGGCAGGCCTTAGATCGGCGGCATCGATATACCCCAGCGCATTGGGGTTGTGATCCACCAGTTCGAAGACGGTAGCTTCCTCGCTGACCTGATGTGGCGGCGAGCCGCGGCCGGAAAATACCAGCCGAGCCCACCAGCCGTTGATTTCCGCCAGCTCACGCTGAACAAGCGCCCGGTAAAATCGGGCGCGCAGCGGAGCGAGATCGATCGGCAGGGCCAGCTCACCACGTGGAAGCCGGTTATAGCGCCCCATGTAAATATTGACGATGTCATCGCGTTCAAGCGTCAGGATGTCGCTATCGGGATTGGCGATCACGGCAATATCCGCCCGGGCATGTGAGCAGAGCAGAAACAGGGACACCAATAACGCACAGCAGGCATGACGCATGTTCTCCTCCTAGAAGATGAAATCCAGCCCAAGACCGAATGTCACCATCTCAAGGTGCCCATAATCATCGTGCTGACGCAGCAGGGGAGACGCCCCATAGGCACTTACATGATCAATCTGCCCCTTGATCGCCACCCTGGGGGTTACGTCATACCGAAGCCCGGCACTCAGCGTTCGCTGCCTGAAATGACCCCCATTGAGATCCTGATTCGGATGGGAGGCCATCCACGCGGCCGACAGATAAGGGGTGTACTTGCCGTGTACATATCCGGCCGACAGTAGCGCACTGTGAACATGACCGCCCTTGCCGGACAGCGAGATCTCGTTGGCCATGGCCAGCAGCTGAAAAGGGCCAGGCTCCCAACTCACCGACAGCGACGTGAAATTCATGTCGGCAAAGCCGTACAGGTCGTTGAGGTCGGCATTCTGCGCCACCAGGGCGGCTACCACCCCGGCATCGATAGCGCCATAGTCGTAGTCGGGGCTGGTTTTCAGCGAGGTATACCCGGCACGGACAAACCAGCTTCCCTGCCTGTAATCAAGGTGACCGCCCCAGACATGCGGGTCCTTCAGGTTGGCCGAGACATTATCCGTCAGGTACAGCCGCTTGCGATTTCCATTACCACCAAAGAAGGTGGTACTGATGACACCGGAGCCGACTCCTTGAGTCAGCGTCACGTCGCCTCCGTCGATGGCATTGAGCTGCATGAGTCCGAAAAGCTCTACCGGGGGTCTGAGCCAGGGGTAGGCATAACCGACGTACCGGGATTCCGAGAGCATATAGACGTCCCAGCCGATACGGCCCAGGCGCATATGAACATGAGAGGAAGGGGAATACCGCAGGAAGGCCAGCGACAGTACCGGCTCGAAGCTGCCCGTATCGTCATAGCGGCTGAGCCCCTGAACCACGGCGCCCCACTCGCGATCAACATCGTAGCGAAGCTGAAGTCCGAGCAGACTGTTCTGGCGAAACCCGATGCCCTTGCCGGCACCGTCGGGCTGGTCCAGCTCACGCACGGGAGCAGCCTTGTCCTGGGGGTTGTACACCATGCCCAGCGTACCGAACCCATTGATGCTCAGGTGATCAAGCGGTTGATCGTCCGCCGCTGACAGCAACGGCACCAGCAGACCCAGCAGAACGCAAAGATATTTTGCCATGACATAGGGCTCTGATCGCAGTTCAGGTGCAAGCACATACTTACACCATGGTCAGAACCTTATCGGTCACAGACAGTGTTACTTGACTGACGACAGGCCTTGAAAAGGCCGGTTGCTGAAGGGGAATTCGTGCATTCAAAGCAGGCAACCGGCAACCGCTGGTCATGTCATCGCGCACCTTACTCACGTCTCACGCCCGGGCCATGAAGCAATGGCCTGATGACCTCCTTTGACCATGAAAATCGTTCATATAACTATTGGCTAGTTGTTGCGCCCTATTCGATGACTTTAACTGTCGAGTCCGGATTTACCTGAAGACGCAATCAATATCGGCACAGGCAGAGGCGCCCTGAACAGGCACTTTTTCATGATGCTTGTACGTCGTTCGCGACGCTCACAAATAAAGATAAAAGAGAATCAATGAATAACACTACCGCCTCTCGGCGCCCTGCCGGCTTTTTCGACCGCGAGACAACCATCGCCCAGGCGGGGTTCAATCGCTGGTTGACGCCTACCTCGGCACTTGCGATACATCTTTGCATCGGCATGGCATACGGGTTTTCGGTCTTCTGGATTCCCATGACCACCCTGCTGCCTTCCTCGGACACTGCGGCCAGCTGTAGCGACACAGGACTTTTACAAGCGCTTACGACCACCTCCTGCAACTGGGCGGTAGGTCATGTGACGTACACCTTCGGCATCTTTATCGCCATGCTGGGCATCTCCGCTGCGCTCTGGGGAGCCTGGCTCGAGCATGCCGGGCCACGCAAGGCCGGCGCCATCGCGGCGCTTTGCTGGGGTGGCGGCCTGATTCTTGGAGGCGTGGGTGTGATGACGCACCAGCTTTGGCTACTCTACCTGGGGTGCGGTGTTCTGGGCGGCATTGGCCAGGGGCTTGGCTACATCACGCCCGTCTCGACGCTGATCAAGTGGTTCCCTGACCGACGCGGCATGGCAACCGGCTTTGCCATCATGGGCTATGGCGGTGGTGCGATGGTAGGCGCTCCTCTGGCCGTCTGGCTCATGGGGATGTACTCAGATAACGGCGGCAATGGCGTCGCCCTCACCTTGATTACCATGGGCATCATTTACTTCATCGTCATGAGCATTGGCGCCCTGAGCTTTCGCGTCCCGCCCAATGGCTGGAAGCCTCAGGGATGGCAGCCGTCGGACAAGCAGCACACCAATACCATGATCACTCAGGGCCATGTTCATCTCAAAACATCCTGGAAAACCCGGCAGTTCTGGCTGATCTGGGCGGTGCTGTTCCTGAACGTCACCGCGGGCATTGCAGTGATTTCGATGGCAAGCCCCATGCTGCAGGATGTATTCGGCTCTGCCTTGCTGGGCGTGGAGAAGACCGGCGAGGCACTGACCAGCGCGCAAGCCACGGCAATTGCCGCAGCCGCAGCGGGTCTGGTTGGCCTGATCAGTCTATTCAACAGTGTAGGACGGCTGTTCTGGGCTTCCCTTTCAGACAAGCTGGGGCGCAAGAACACCTACTACGTGTTCTTTGTACTCGGTATCATCGCCTATTGCTCGCTGCCCACCTGGGGTCACCTGGGCATGGCCGGGCTGTTCGTCATTTCCATTTGCGTAATTCTGAGTATGTACGGCGGTGGTTTTGCCACCGTTCCTGCCTATCTGGCCGATATATTCGGCACACAAATGGTTGGTGCCATTCATGGCCGCCTGCTGACCGCCTGGACCGCTGCGGGCCTGATCGGCCCTGTCGTGATTACCCTCATCAGAGAAGCCCAGCTGGATGCCGGCGTAGCACCAGCGCTGGTATACGACCGCACGCTCTATCTCATGGCGGGCCTGCTGGCGATAGGCTTTATCTGCAATAGCCTTATCCGACCGGTCGACCACTCATTGCACATGTCAGAAGAGGAGCTCGCCCATGAGCGCGCTCTGCAAAACGAAGCCAGTGTCTCAAGCGACGCCCAGCTGGCCGCGCGTGGCCGGTTCGGCATTCGCGGCGTAATTGCCTGGCTCGCGGTCGGCGTGCCTTTTTTGATCGGCCTCTACATTGCCCTTGCCAAGGCCGCCGCGCTGTTTTGACACTTCGTTATTACGGCAGGATCCACCGAACAGGATCCTGCCCCCACCCCTTGTCGAGCATGTCTCCGCGCACCACCACCTGATAGAAAAATCCTTTGGTGACATGCATTTAAAGGCAGGCAGGCACGGCCTGATCAGTGTATCAGGCATCGTTCAGGTAGAAGCGCGGCCGACGGGCATTCAGGGCCTGGCTGACGAAGGCCCGGTGCCCACGCCGCGGCTCTGGGAAGGCACCGTCGACGCGTTGCAAATCAGGTATGACGAATTCGCGCCTCGCTATCAGGATCAAACGCCACCATACGAGAGACATCAAACGCAAAGCGGGTCGGCGTTCCGGCCGAAATATCAGTACCTGGCCGCATGCGTGCATTAATCTCCCGCCCCCCCAGGTGCGTCACCACGTACATGTCGGCCCCGGTGGGCTCGACAAGTTCTACCTCCAGCTCTGCTTCAAAGATGCGGCCGTCATGATGGGCGCTGGCCGGGTCGGTAATCGCCTCCGGCCGGATACCAAGGATCACCTCACGGCCTTCCCAGCCGGCCAGAGCCTCGGCATCCCGTTCGATGGGCAGCATCAGAGCGTCTTCATCACGTTTCCTGACCCGGGCATGCAGGACACCCTCGTGCCGGACGATATCAGCCCGAAGCAGGTTCATCGAAGGCGATCCCATGAAGCCGGCCACGAACAGATTACTGGGGTCATCGTAGACTTCCTGCGGTGTTCCCAGCTGCTGAAGCTCTCCTGCCCGCATCACCGCGATACGAGTGGCCAGTGTCATGGCCTCGATCTGGTCATGGGTCACATACACGATGGTCGTATTCAACCGCTGGTGCAGCTGCTTGATCTCGGTACGCATGTCGACCCGTAACTTGGCATCCAGGTTGGACAGGGGCTCATCGAAAAGAAACAGCTGTGGATCACGTACCAGCGCTCGCCCCATGGCCACACGCTGGCGCTGCCCGCCGGAAAGCTGCCCCGGCTTTCGATCAAGCAGCGATTCGATCTGAAGCATGCGGGCGACCTTCTGGATGGCCTCCCGGCGCTGCGCCTTTGGTACCTTGCGCATTTCGAGCCCGAAGCCGATGTTGCCGGCCACCGTCATGCTGGGGTACAGCGCGTAACTTTGAAACACCATGGCAATATCTCGTCGGGCCGGATGCAGCTCGTTGATGCGTTCGCCGTTGAGCAGAAGCTCCCCTTCCGAAATGGAATCCAGTCCGGCAATCATGTTCAACAGCGTTGACTTGCCACAGCCGGAAGGTCCGACCAGCACCAGAAAGTCGCCCTTTTCGATCGCGATATCGATGCCCTTGAGCACGGTGGTGTCGCCAAAGCGTTTTTTAATATTGTTGATGTGTAGAAAACTCATTGCTCAACCCTTCACCGAACCGGACATGAGACCGCGCAGGAAATATTTCCCTGCGAGGACATAAACAATCAACGTGGGCACTGCCGCAATCATCGCGGCGGCCATATTGACGTTATAGGCCTTTACCCCGGTCGAGCTGTTGACCAGGTTATTGAGCGCCACCGTGATTGGTGCACTGTCTCCCGAGGAGAACGACACACCAAACAGAAAGTCATTCCAGACATTGGTGAACTGCCAGATTACGGTCACGACAATGATGGGAATGGACGACGGCAGCAGAATGCGGAAAAAGAGGGTAAAGAATCCGGCACCATCGAGCTGCGCGGCCCGCACCAGCTCATTGGGAAAGCTTTCGTAGAAGTTGCGGAAGAAAAGGGTCGTAAAGCCGATGCCATAGACCACATGTACCAGCACCAGCCCCGTGGTGCTGTTGGCTACCTGCAGAATACCCAGTACACGTGCCATGGGCAGCAGGACAATCTGAAAGGGAATAAAGCAGCTGAACAGAATCAGGCCAAAGACAATCTTGTGGCCGCGAAAGCGCCATTTTGTCAGCACATAGCCATTAAAGGCCCCCAGCAGTCCTGAAATCAGAACAGCAGGCACCACAATACTGATGCTGTTGAAGAAGTAGCCGTGCACCCCATTGCATTCAAGCCCGATACAGGCACCACTCCAGGCGTCCAGCCAGGGCGTGACCGTCCATTGTTCCGGCAGCGCCAGCATGTTGCCCTGGTGAATTTCTTCCAGCGACTTGAACGAGGTGGTCAGCATCACATAAAGGGGCGTCAGATAAATGACGGCAAATACACACAATACGGCATACAGCATCACTCGCGCGCCACTGAGCGAACGCCGACCCGGCATGGCAGAACTCATGAGCGGGCCCCCCTCAGTTCGGAGTACAGATACGGCACGATCAATGCTGCAATCACTGCCAGCATGAACACCGCACTGGCTGCCGCGATCCCCATTTCATTGCGGGAGAAGGCATAGGAATACATGAAGGTTGCCGGTACCGCCGTCGAGTTGCCGGGTCCGCCTCCGGTCATCGCAACAACCAGATCGAAGCTCTTGATGGCCAGATGCGCCAGCACCACAATCGCGCTTAAAAAGACCGGGCGCAGTTGAGGAATGATTATTCGCGCATAAATCTTCCAGGTCGGCGCGCCATCGATCTGGGCAGCCTTGATCATTTCACCATCAATGCCCCGCAGCCCGGCCAGGAACATGGCCATGATGAACCCGGTGGCCTGCCAGACCGCCGCAATGACAATGGTATAAATTGCCATGTCCGCATTGATGAGCCAATTGAAGGTGAAGCTTTCCCATCCCAGTTCGCGCATGGTTTTTTCAAGTCCAAGCCCCGGATTGAGAAACCATTGCCAGGCGGTCCCGGTCACGATGAACGACAGCGCCATCGGGTAGAGGTAAATGGTACGCAGAACCCCTTCGGCGCGAATGCGCTGATCAAGTAAAATGGCCAGCAGCAGCCCCAGCACCGTGCAACTCACGATATACAGCAGGCCGAACACCCAGATATTGTGAAGCGCGATCCCCCAGGTCCATGAGCGCCACAGCTTTGACCACTGCTCCAGCCCGACCCAGGTATAATCCGGCAGCATGCCGGAGTCGGTAAACGAGATATAACTTGTCCAGACAATAAAGCCGTAGACGAAGAACAGCAGCAGGGCGAAGGACGGGGCGAGCACCAGCTTGGGAAGCCATTGCTGCAGCCGGCCCCGCCCCTCGCCATGACGAGGGGGGGAAGAAGGCATGAGTCATGCTCCGAGACGGGAAGGAAAGACTTATTTAGCGTCCTGAATGGCCATGGCCATCTGCTCGGCAGCCACATCGCCTGGCATACTGCTGTTGACGAAGGCAGACACGATGTCGAATACGGCATTTTTCACCGCCGCCTGAGCCGCATATCCATGCGCCATGCTGCCCATCAACGTATTGTTCTTCGCTGCGGCCTGTACCTGCTCATATCCCTTCTGTGCACATGCATCCAGCTCATCAGCAGGCAGGTCCATGCGCGCGGGTACGGATCCCTTGTTATTGCTGAACGCTATCTGGAAGCCTGGTGAGGCAATGGCACGCGCCATGGTGTCCTGAAGCGCCTGCTGCTGCGTGTCATCGGTTTTGAACATGATCATCAGGTCACTGTTGAACGTCACCGCCTGCTGGGTACCTGGCGTGCGGAAGCACAGATAATCCTTGTACGGCGCGAGGTTTGCGTTGATGAACTCCCCTTTTGCCCAGTCCCCCATGATCTGGTAGAGCGCCTTGTCATTGATGACCATGGCGGTGGCCAGATTCCAGTCACGCCCGGAGGAGTTGGGATCACGATAGGCCAGCAGCTCGCGGAAGTTGTTGAAGGCCTTGATCATGGTGTCGGAACGCAGGGTAGCATCGTCAAGGTCGATGAAGGCCTTGCGATAGAAATCAGGGCCGCCGGTCGCCAGCATGACATTTTCAAATACCGTGGCGTCCTGCCAGGGCTGCCCACCATAGGCAAGCCCCGTATAGCCCGCATCCCTGGCCTTTTTCATCGACGCCAGAAAGTCCGTCCAGGTAGTGGGTTGCTCGATACCCAGCTTGTCCATCAGTGCCTTGTTGGCCCACACCCAGTTGGTAGAGTGAATCTCGAAGGGGGCTCCGATCCAGTGGCCCTTGTATTTCGCAAAATCCTGCAGCGGCTGGGGAAATATGTCGCCCCATTTCATGTCCTGGGCCACCTTGTCCAAGTAACTTAATCCGCCACGCTCTGCCCAGTCACGGGCATCAAATCCGAGCACCTGAGCCGCCGTTGGCGGGTTGCCGGACGTGACACGCGAGCGAAGCACTGCCATGGCATTGGTACCTGCGCCGCCCGCGACCGGCATGTTCTTCCAGCCGATGCCCTGATCGGCAAGATCACTCTTGAGTACACCCAGAGCACGAGCCTCACCGCCCGATGTCCACCAGTTGAGCACCTCCACTTCTCCCTTGTCCGGTGTCTCTGCCGCCTGGACGGGCAAACCCAGTGTCAGGGGTAACAGTGATGCAAGCAGTGGTACGGCCAGCCGAGTGGTGATCATGGTATCAATCCCTGTGTCATCGTCCTGCATGAACGACATTATTGTTGGCAGCCCATGGCATATGAGCGCTTTCGACTATCCCGCAGTGTCACCCCCCACCACAATACAACCAAGGATGAAGCTGTCGGGGCCAGGGGATGCCCGGGACCATGCCGCCCTGAAGCCGTCACTGGAAGATCGTCTATGATCAATGGACTCGATACACAAGGAGCAGACAGTGGCCCCAGAAACGGTCTACCGGCACCCGCATGGACGCGGATTTACCTACAGGACAGCGCAGGGCCGTACCTTCAGCCACAGGAAGTGGCGTCAGTGGATCAAGGACCTGGCCATCCCTCCGGCCTGGACGGAAGTGGAAATCACCCTGGACGAGGATGCCCGCGTTCTGGCCAGCGGCCGGGACGATGCAGGGCGAAAGCAGTACATCTACAGCGACAGCTGGCGAGAGGCACAGGACCGGCGCAAGTTCGATCGCATCACCCGCTTCGCCGAGACACTCGAGACCATGCGTCGCGTCACCGGCCAGCACCTGATTCTGGAGGGAATGCCGAGGGACAAGGTAATGGCCTGCATGGTGCGCCTGATCGATGCCGCCTACTTCCGCCCCGGAAGTGAGCGATACAGCCAGGAAAATGACAGCTATGGATTAACCACGATGCGCTCAAGACACCTGACCATCGAAGGTGACGAGCTGATCTTTGACTATCAGGGCAAAAGTGGTCAGCAACAGCATCGGGTGGTGGAGGATGAGCGCCTGGCAGAAGTGGTGGCTCAGCTTGACGAAATTCCAGGCTATGAAATCTTCAAGTATTACGATGATGACGGCCGCAAGGTACGTGTCGATAGCCAGGACCTCAACGACTACATTCATGACATCATGGGTGAAGACTTCAGTGCCAAGGACTTTCGAACCTGGGCCGGTACCTCTCTGGCGGCGCTGGCTCTGGATGAGCTTGGTCCCGGGGAGAATGAAAGGGCCAGTCAGAAAAATGTTGTCGAGGTCGTCAAACGCGTTGCGCAGCGCCTGGGCAATACACCGAGCATTGCAAGGGCCAGCTATATTGATCCGCGTGTGGTAGAGAGCTACCTGGACGGCAGAACGCTCAGCCACTTCCGCGCACTGGTCACGCAGGAGCTCAAGACCAATACCCTGATCGGCCCGGACGAACAGGCGGTGCTCGTCCTGCTCAAGAGCCGTCTGGAACAGTAACGACCCTGTCTGAAACGCGCCATTGCGGTAGCCATTAGTGCGGCAGGAAGGCACCATCTCTCCTGTCGTTCCCCGATTTCAAGGAGATACCATGCGCAAGATCCTGGCCCTGCCGCTGTTCGCCGTCATGTTGAGCGGCTGCCAAATGATGTCAGAAAGCGGCATCCTGCCCGACAGCACCACATCAACGCCCAGTCAAAACCCCAATCTGGTCAAGCGCACCGTGCCATTTTCAGCCGACGAATATGCACGCCTTGAAAAGACCGGTACCGGCACGATCAAGGGTCAGCTCTATTATTCCCGGAACGGTCAGAAGATAACCAATGAGGGTGAAACCGTCTCGGTGGCACCGGCCACTGCCTATGCCGCGGAAGCTGCCGATGCCGCGCTCGCCGGCAAGCAGATTGAACCGGCAGACCCCCGTGCCCGTGAATATACCCATACCGCACGCACCGACAGCACCGGCCACTTCACCGTAACCGGCATCCCCGCCGGGGTATTTTATGTCGGCAGTGCCGTCCACCTGCCGGATGGCACTCTCAGTCCGTTTATTCTCAAGCAGGTAAGGCTGAGCGAAGGACAGACCAAAACCATCGACCTGAGTCGGTGACCCCTGCGGCATACCATCGCATAACGGCCCATTTGCCTGCCTGGTGCCTACACTGAAGAGGTGAGGAAGTTACCTCTTCAGTGTTTTGCACAAGGAGAAACGCCATGTATCGCTCTCTGCTGGTGCCGCTTGATGGCTCTGATCATGCCGCTCACGCCCTGGCTGTTGCAGTCCAGATGCTGGACGATCATGCCAGCCTGTACGTTATCAATGTACCGGAGCCGCCGATGGCCACGGACCGACTCGGCGCAAGTGTCGGGGCCGCTCCCCTTGACTACACCCCGGAAATGGCGCGGGAACAGGCAGAACAGGTCATTCAGGAAAGTCTGGACAAGGCAGGACTGAACAGGAACAAGGTACATGTCATTGTGCGCGGCAGACCCGCGGTAGAAGCGATCCTCGAAGAAGCCAGGGCCCTCGACATTGATGCCATCGTCATGGGCAGCCGCGGGCTTTCCGACCTGCACGGCCTGTTTGTCGGCAGTGTTTCCCACAAGGTCAGCCATCTGGCGAGCTGCCCGGTCATTACCGTCCATCTGCCGAACAAGACCTGATTCGAGCATGCACGAACGTCAGGAGCACCAGCCTCATGCCCGGAGTGCTCCTGTATTGTCACAAGCAGCCTGGACAGGTCTGAATACTTCCAGGCTCACATCCCCTCTCTGCCAGTCCCCGATATACTGTGGTTGAACCACACCACCATGGATGACACGCCGTTGAAAGCGGTGCATTCCGAATTATGGTTTGCCTTTGTGTTGTAAAAAACCGGTATAAGCTTCAAAATGTTACACTATATAACAACATCAGCGGCTGGACTGGTCCCCGTACAGAGCGTCAACTCATCGAGCACAACACGGCATCAACGCGTATCATTGCGAACGGCATGCCATACAGTCGTCGCGCTCCTTGTACAGGGTCTCTTTCCACGGCACGGTCTGTGCCTTGCCTGCATTCTTTCCGGCACCGTGTATCGGGCCGCTATTTTACTGCCATGGAGGACATGACAGGTGGTCGATTCATACCTATCCCGGGCACGACGCGCCGCGTTCGCTGTTGGCCTGGTATTCATGACCGCGCTGGGTGCTGCACCCGCGCAGGCTCTGAACATCCCCTCTGCCCCGGAAAGGCCGCACCTGGAAGCCCTTTACGAAGCGGTAATTCATATCGGCCCTACCCGTTCGCTGGGCCATGGCCCGAATGGGGAGAGGAGAGTCATGCCGATTACGGGCGGCACCTTCAAGGGCGAGCGACTTGAAGGAGAGATCAAGGCCGGAGGTGGAGACCGCCAGCTGATTCGCCCCAATGGTACCCGCGAACAGGAAACCAGCTACGAGATGAAAACCGTTGATGGCGTGACCATCAAGGTTCGCAACGAAACCGTGGTCCATGATGATCTGACGGGGTCGGCACCCTACGCCATGTCCTATATTCATCTCTCGGTACCTGCCGGACGCTACGCATGGCTCAACAACTATGTGGTCGTCGGCACCCTGACGCCAATCCCCGATGAACCCCGGTCCATGCTGCTGAATGCCTATCGGGTCATGCCCTGACGAAAGATGTGCCTGGCCGATACGCACCTCGATGCAGGATGCCCCGGCCAGGTCTGACGTGGCACACATGCAGCCTGCCTGCGAATCGGCCCACCCCACCACTTACTCCTCGCGCTTTACTACCAGCAGGGGATCAATACGGGTTGAAAACCAGCTCATGCCCCAGTGCAGATGGGGGCCGGTGGCTCGCCCGGTGGCACCAACGCGCCCGATCACCTGTCCCTGCGTCACCGTATCGCCCACCGACACATCAAGCGCCGAAAGGTGCAGGAAATTGGAGCTGATGCCAAAGCCGTGATCCAGCAGCACCGTACCGCCGGTCAGGTACAGGTCCGGGTCAGCAAAGGTGATCACTCCACTGGCCGGTGCCCTTACCGGCGTTCCCGTGGGCGCGGCAATGTCCATACCGGAATGGGCCGAGCCTGGCGTGCCGTTATAGATACGCTGACGGCCGAAACGACCACTGATGCGCCCCTCCACCGGCCAGATGAAATGCTGGGCAAACCCGGTTCTATTGTCATTGCGCGTACGCGCCGCGCTGACCTGTGCCTGCTCTCGGCCAATACGGGCGGCGATGTCCGGCGGGGGCGATACGGTACTGGAAGGCACCCCGTTGACCCGTTCGATCGGCCAGTCACGCGGAGTAACCGTGACACTGGCCTGTTGCCGAACGCCGGAGGGCAGCGTTACCTCGATGGTTCGGGGCCGTGTTTCGTCCCGCCCGATACCGAACACGATCGTGCCGTAATCACTGACGTTCAGCACATGCCCGTCATAACGCACCTGGCTGCCCACGGGCACCCGCCCGATGACCATGGCCCCCTGCTGCACGTGTGCCGGCAGAATGATGTCATTTTCTGCAGCCTGTAGCGACGGAGCGGCCAGCCCAAAAGCCATCGCCAACAACGCTGCCCACCAGCTGAAAAACCGTGAAAAGGCACCGACGGCGCCATAGTGTGCTGTGCTCATCATGCTACCTGCCCGGGTCGGTCTCATAAAAACTGCTGCCAATAGCGTATGGGACGTTATAATCGGTCACCAACGCCTGGAATGAGCTGTCACTATCGCACAGCACTTTAACGCCAGCACACTTGTTTCCCGGCGCGGCATGATCACTCGCCGCACCGGTTGTTACGGACAGCAGCATGGATACCCCGACGCATTACATCATGACGGTCGCCTGCCCGGCGGCCTCCGGCATCATTGCCGCCGTGACCTCGTTTCTGAGCCGTCACCAGTGTTACATCAGCGAACTGGCCCAGTTCGATGACGAGGAAATCAGCCGATTTTTCCTGCGTGCCAGGTTTCGTTTCAATGAAGGTGCGACAGCTGACTTTGAACAGCTCAACGCCGAATTCGAAGCCATTGCCCAGGACTTTTCGATGGACTGGCAGATTCATGACACCTCGCGCCTGCCCAAGGTCATGATCATGGTCAGCAAGTTCGATCATTGTCTGACAGATCTGCTGTACCGCCACCGCAAGGGAGAGCTGGGCATGGAGATCACCGCCATTGTCTCCAACCACCTTGACCTGCGTTCGATGGCTGAACGCGAAGGCATTCGCTTCGTATACAAGCCCATCACGCCGGAGAACAAGGCACAGCGTGAACAGGAGCTGTTTGAGCTGGTCGAGGAAACCGCGACCGACCTGGTCGTACTGGCCCGCTACATGCAGATTCTAAGTGATGATCTATGCCGCAAACTGGAAGGGCGCGCCATCAACATTCACCACTCCTTCCTGCCAGGCTTCAAGGGCGCACGCCCCTATCACCAGGCCTTTGAGCGCGGCGTCAAGCTGATCGGTGCTACCGCGCACTTCGTGACCGGCGATCTGGATGAAGGCCCGATCATCGAGCAGGAAGTCCAGCGCGTTGATCATACCTACCGACCTCAGGATCTGGCCTCGGTTGGCCGCGCCACGGAAACCGTGGCCCTGTCACGTGCCGTACGCTACTTCATCGAGCACCGGATCTTTCTGGCCGACAGCAAAACTGTCGTTTTTCACTAGTCAGCTCCTGTGTACGACAGATTAAAAAGCCGCCTCTCAGGCGGCTTTTTTGCATCATCAATTACCGATCAGACATCGCTGATAATAGTAGTCTGATACCCCACCTGAATCAGCGTATTATCGTGATCCAGAAAGGTTTTTTCATCGGGAAATACCTTATCGCGATAAGTATCAGAAGTGAGTACGGCTTTCATGCCGGCCTCGTCATCAAACCAGATCTCCGCGGTACCGTCGTAGTCATCCACGCTGACAGGAGCGTCATCACTTAGCGGAGATGGATGCGTCTGGATATATCGCATCACATGCCGGTCAGCCTCCGGAATGGAGCGAAACAGCGGCCCATGCTGATCGATATGATGACTAACGAACTCGTCATGAGATAAATCAGGGTGGCGCTTCAGAAACATGGTCATCTTGAGCATGGTCAATCTCCCTCTGTTTATCAGGCTGGCTTCCATCGAGTGGCGGGCGAGGTATCTGGATAGGTAATGCCATCCGGATAGGTCAGCAGCTCGATTAACATGCCCCAGGGCGTATATGCATACAGTCCGGCGTTACGCTCACCGCCTTCGTTGCGTGCCAGGCCATGCGGAGGAGATAACAGTTTCCCTCCTGCCATCTTGAGCCGCTCGGCAGCCTGATCGATATCGTCCACATATATTCCCGGGTGGGTAAGACCGATATCCTGCAACGAGGCAGCCGGTCGCTGAACCGCCCCCTTCATTTCAAACAGCTCAAAACAAGGGCCTTCGCCCAGCCGTAGCAATCGCATATGCGTAATGCTGCTGCCGGGCGATAATCCCAGCTGTGACTCCACCTCTGGGCCAGCCATGGGCTCGGCATCGGCAGGCTGCACGTCATAGAGCGTAACCGCCCCGAATGCCGTATTGAAAAATCGTGTTGCCTGCTCGAGGTCCGGAACCGTCATTCCCAAGTGGTCCACACCACGCACGCTGGCGCTGGCGCTGGCAGGCTCCTTTGCGACCTCATCGAGCACGACAGTATGAGCAACTCCTGCCTCTGTCAGAGTCTCAAGATCCTCATTGAACTGCTGGGTGTGTATCATCTTCAGATGCCTTTTGAAGGCATCCTCGCTTTCGTACACCTCCATCATGGTAAAGCGTGACGGGTCGCCCTGCTCACGGTAGGCCAGAAAGGACACGTTTCCCGGTTCCCGGCGTACCTGCCCGGCAAGACGGTCGATACAGGCTTCAAGTTCAGCGGCATGTCCCTGTTTAGCTGTTACGGTGGCTAACATTGACTTCATTCCTACCTCCTCGGTGACTGTTAGGCATAACAATGCACTCTTATCAAAAGGTAGTATAAGCGCTCATAAATTCAACAATAATGCATTAAATGTTGTTTTATCCTTAAAATTTTCCATATTATGGGAAAAATGTCCAAACAAAACATGACAGGGATCAATCCTTGTCACCTGCAACCCCAGGAGATTTCGGTGATCCAGTCGATTGAACGTGCTATTGCCATCCTGGAAGCCATGGCCGATGCCGGCGGCTCGGCCAGGCTTCAGCAGCTGGCTCAGCGTCTTGGGCTCAAAACAAGTACAGCCCACAACATATTGAAAACATTGGATAAAATGGGATATGTGCAAAGAAGAGAAGGAAGTACTCTATATTATCTTGGCGAACGAATTCTGACCCTTACACGGGTCATTGGCGATGATGATGCCTTGCGCAGCCGGTTGCGGCCCTGTCTCAACGCGATAGCGGAAAAGACCCGAGAAACCGTTTTTGTTGCTGTACCTTGTGGGAAAGAGGTTTACTTCCTGGATGCCATCGAATCAGATCGGCCACTCAAGGCAGCCAGCCCGCTTGGGCAACGTTCTCCAATGGTCGGCTCTGCCATCGGAATGATTTTTCTGGCTTTCATTCCCCGCCTGCGTGAAGCACTGACATCACTGCATGCCGAGCAACGCCCGGCGCCAATGGAGGATGAAATTCGGCAGATTTATCAGCAAGGATATGCGTTGGATTTGGAGGTCTTCTCGGCAGATCTCAATTGCGTGGCCATTCCCTGGCTGGATAACGGTGAAGTACGTGCCGGTATTGGCATCAGTGGCCCGGCCTCGAGACTACCGGAGGCTCGTTTGCGGGAGCTGGCATCAATCATGGCCGAGGTGCTTCATCAGTAATCACTACAAAGGCGTGATGCCATCATAAAAAGCCAGCCTCCCGTACCAGCGCATCAACCAACGTAGCAGCCTGCATTGCCCTGCTAAGCGGCGCACCCTCACCCGCCCAGTGCGCGGCATAATCAGTATTCCCGTAACGGGCTGCAGCAGCATTGAGCGCCTTGTTCAGGTCATAGGTCAGCGGATAATCAGGCAGCGTTACCTCAGGCCCCACAAGTTCGCCATGTGCCTGATTGATGATGCCCCGTGCCGGTCGGCCAGAGATACCGCGGGTAATGCCAGTATGGTACGCGGCCTTGCTGGCCAGCGCGGCCCTGTAGGCGTCACTTGCAGCCGATTCCGGACAGGCTGCAAAGGCCGTTCCCAACTGTGCACCGGCCGCACCTTCTTCCTGCATTGCTCGGATATCCTGCCCCGTCATCAATCCACCGGCGGCGACTACAGGCAGATCCGTGACGGCCAGCACATGACGGAGTAGCTCACGCACACCACTTCCCGCATCACTGGTGGCATCAAAGTTACCGCGATGCCCGCCCGCCTCAAGGCCCTGAACCACCACCATGTCCAGCCCGGCGGCTTCAATCTGCCTGGCCTCCTGAACCGTCGTGGCACAGCCAGCCAGCATGATCCCCCGGGCCTTCATGGCAGTCACTGCGCCAGGCGAGGGCACGCCAAAGTGAAAGCTGGCCACGGCCGGGCGCGTTTCAAGCACGACCTCCAGCAGCTCCGGGTCGTCATTGAACCCAGTATAGATTTCACGAAGCACCTCGGGCGGCTCGGCATCGAAACGGGCAAATGCCGGCCGCATGGCCTCGATGAAGTGCTGAGCGACCGCATCATCATGGGCAGGCCGCGCATGGCAGAAAAAATTGGCATTGAACGGACGTGCCGTAAGCAGGCGTGTCGCCTGAATCATCTCGAAGGCCTTGCCTGGACTACTCGCCCCCAGTCCCAGTGAACCAAGCGCCCCGGCATTGGATACTGCCGCCGCCAGCGCCGGGGTTGATACTCCTGCCATGGGAGCCTGAATAATCGGCCAGTCGATAGCCAGCAGGTGTTCCAGTCGTACGGTCATCGCGCTGTCCTCCGGGATGACGAAAAGAAGGATATCCATGCCGAGCGCCAGGCCCAGGCACTTCCCAGCCCCATGACCACCAGCACCAGCACCAGCATCGCCAGCGCCAGCCGCAGACTGGCTACGCCAGCCAGCCCACCGATCAATGCAGGCCCCAGTAACAGGCCACCGTATCCCATGGTCGCGACCATGGCGATGCCCATGTTGGGGTCATGATGTCTGGAGGCTGCACGACTGAAAACCTGAGGAACCACGTTGGCCAATCCCGCCCCCATCATGCCAAAGCCGAGAATGGCAGTGATCAGGGAGGGCCACAGCAGCACCATGGCCAGCCCGATAGCGGCCATCAACGCGCCCAGAGGAAGAAGACGCTCAATGCCCCAGCACGTCACCAGACGGTCACCGGCCACGCGACCGGCCAGCATGGCCAGCGCAAAGGCGCCATAGCCGACGGCGATGCCTCCGCCACTGTCCGGCAGGACCGCCTGCAGATACAGGCTGCTCCAGTTGGCCACGATGCCTTCGGCCAGCAGGGACAAAAAGGCTAACACTCCCAGCCCACTCACTGCTCGGCTGGGCCAGGCCAGCACCGCTACCGGTGCCGAGACCTGGCCTGCCGGAGTCCTGTCGCCATATAACGCGACCGTCACCATGGCCAGTGCAGGAATCAGTGCCGGGCCCCCGGTCAGAAGGGCCGGTGGTGCCGACAGCATGATCAGGCCCCCTGCCGTTCCGGCTCCGGCCAGCCCACCGATGCTCCAGCCGGCATGAAATGACGACATCATGGTCTTGTCTTTATCACGCTCCAGCGCACTGGCTCGGGTATTCATCACCACATCCAGCGAGCCATGGCCGGCACCCAGCAGGATCAGCAACAGGGAGAGCGTCACCAGTGAGGGCATCCATGCAGTCAGTGCCAGCGCCGCAGCCGCCGTCAGCCCGCTCACGATACTGAGATGACAGGCGCCCCAGCGACCGACAAGCCGGCCGGCCAGTACCATGAACACAATGGCCCCGCCGGCAAAGGCCAGCAAGGCCCAACCCATGGCCGCATCACTCACTCCCAGTCCGTGCTGAATACGCGCTACCGCGACTGACCAGGCACCGATGGCGAACCCGTCGGCGGCAAAGGTCAGAAACGTCATCCGGCGAGCCTGGCACCACTGAATCATACGATGCTCCTTGCAACATGGTTCCATGGAGGGTAGACCAGAGGCTTTCCCCTTGATGCCGATCAGGACATATTCATGGCCACTTCATCTCCTCACGCTACTCCGTCTGTCCCTGTCGATGATGCCCTGCTCGACGCTGCACGCAGGTTGATTCACCGCCAGCCACGCTCCCTGCTGGGCATTGTCGGGGCTCCCGGGTGTGGCAAGTCCACGCTGGCCGCAGCGCTGACGGAGGCGCTTGGCCCGCTGGCAGTGCAGGTACCGATGGATGGCTTTCATCTCTCCAACCAGGAACTGGCCCGCCTTGAACGCGCCGGCCGCAAGGGCGCGCCGGATACCTTCGATGCCTCCGGCTACCGAGACCTGCTGTACCGCCTTCGCACACCACATGTGGATAATGAAGTCATCTATGCCCCCGACTTTTATCGCGAGATAGAAGAACCGATCGCCGCCAGTATCCCCGTACTGCCGGAGGCTCGACTCGTGATCACGGAAGGAAATTATCTGCTGCTGCAGGATGCGCCCTGGCCGCAGGTGGCAGAACTGCTTGATGAGGTCTGGTATCTGGATGTGGATAACGAACAGCGAGAGACGTGGCTGATAGAGCGGCACATGCGCTTTGGAAGAACGGAAGCCGAGGCGAAGGCTTGGGTTGCCTCGACTGATCGCCCCAACGCTGAACGTATTGCCCTGACACGCCACCGCGCCGACCGTATCGTTCGCTGGGATGACACCGGCCTTCGCGAGGGCACCCTGTAATGCTGACATGCTGTTGGCGCAACCTTGAAACAAACGGCCTGGAAGAAGCGAGTCTCAGGGAAAGCGCCACCGGAGTGCACATCGACAGCCACGTGATCGACTCCCCCGTGTCAGGCGTGATACTTCAGTATCAACTGTCCCTTGATCCACACTGGCGCCTGCGTGAGGCCACCGTGCAGGTAAGGGCGGGCGAGCGTCTGGTACTGAAAACCGATGGTGCCGGGTACTGGCAGGTCAATGACAGGGCCTGCCCGGCGCTGGAGGGGTGCACGGATGTGGATATTGCAGCCACGCCACTGACCAATACACTGCCCATCAGACGCCTGGGGCTTGCCCATGGCGACAGCGCCACGATTGATGTAGTCATGGTCGCGGTTCCGAGCCTGCAGGTAACGTGCGTGCGGCAGCATTACCTGCGCCACGATGCATCCCATTACCGGTACAGCGGGCTGGACACGGGCACCTCATCAGAGTTGCGCGTTGATGAGCACGGGCTGGTGCAATGCTATCCGGGGGTATTCACACGTCAGGCCTGAGCGTCCTGATCGGCATCTTCACGCTTGACAACCTTGTGGTCGTCCTCTGCCATGCCGTGCTTCCAGTAGCTGGAGATATAACATTGCCGACGCTCAAGCCCACGGACCTGCCTTGTGTAATACCTGAGGGCCCGCATGCCTGAGAACTCACAGGCTCCCCAGACAAAGCCACGTCCGCTGTCAGGCCATGGCCAGGCCCTGACGGCGTCGATCAGCGGTCCGCCGCCATCGGCCGTACCCGGCCGGGGATTGATTACCCAGTGCAGCACCATGCCCTCGGGGTGCGCGAGCGACTGGATATCATCTTCGCTGGTGACTTCGATGAACACGGCCCCCCTGTGGGTCGATGCCATGGTTTCCAGATGGACGGCAAGCGCCGGTAACGCGGTCATATCCGCCACCATGAGACACCAGTCGGCCTGCTCATCCACCGGCTTTGACGGGCCCGGGCCCCCTACCATCAGTCGCGACCCGGGTACGGCTGCCATGGCCCAGCGGGATGCCGGACCATGATCGTCATGCAGCACCACATCCACATCGATGTCACCCGGACGATGGGCACGTATCGTGTAGGTTCTGATCAGTGGTGAGGCACCGTCTTCCTGGGAGATCATCAGCTTGACGTAGCCACCGGACAGGTCCGGCTCAGGAAAACGATCCATGCCGGGACCTCCGAGGGTCAGGCGCAGCATGTGCGGTGTCAGCCGCTGTGAGTGCAGCACCTCAAGTTCTCGAGGGGCCGGTTTTCTGCGATCACTCATCGGCAGACTCCGGCACGGGATAAAGGTTGTCGGTCATGGTGACAGCCAGGCGGGTGAACAACGCAATATCAGACGCCGGCAGGCCGGCACTCATGCGCGCTGCCGCCACGGTTTCGGCCTGTTGCACCGCGGCGATCATCGCCCTGCCACTGTCGGTCGGGTGCACCTGCTGACTGCGGCGATCCTCAGGGTGGGGAGATTTCTCGATCAGCCCCTCGGCAATCAGCCCGTGAAGTAACCGGGTGATCTGGGCCTTGTCCCGGCGAGAGCGTTCGGCCAGGGCATTTATCGTACTGCCGGGCTGGTGATGAATACCCTTGAGCAGCCGGATATGGGAAACGGTCAGGGTCAGGCCTGCATCGTTATATGCCTGGCGAAGGGCCCGCTTGTAGGCATGAAGAAGGCGGTGCAGCGCATCGCCGAGGGTATCTGAGGTCATGGCAGGACCATTTAGTTGACTATATCAACAATATTGCCGCGCGTGCCAGCCACCTGTCAATCCGAACCTTCAAGGGCCGTCAAAAGTGCTCGAAGCCCCTGGTCCAGGGCCGCCCGGTCCGTCTCGGACAACGATGACACAACCCTTGCCTGGTTGGCGACATGCGGCTCAAGGGCCGCGCTGATGCATGCCTGCCCGGCCGGGGTCAGCCGGACAAGGCTGCTTCGGCCATCATCTGTATTGGCAACCCGCTCGATCAGTCCTCGCGCCTCCAGCCGTTTCAACCGGTTCGTCATCGTACCGGAGGTAATCATCAGCGACGAAAACAGGGCCGTGGGAGCCAGACACCAGGGGGCCCCGGACCGACGCAGGGTAGCCAGCACATCAAATTCCCAGCTGGCCAGGCCATGAGCATCAAAGACCCGATCCAGCTCATGCTGTACCAGTACGCTGGTACGCTTGAGCCGACCCAGCGTAGCCATTGCCCTCGTATCAAGCTCGGGCACCTCTCGCGCCCACTGATCAATGATTACATCTACCGCATCCTGCGGATCCTGCGAAGCCATACCTGTACTCCTGAATACCGGTGTGCGCCCAGCCCCAGAGCCGAACGCGAAGAATGTACCTTCATGCAAGAATACAAGCGTCTCACTTTCGACGTGGCCTGCTCCAGATAAATTGCCGTATCAATGACCATCTGTCGTCGGCTCGTCCAGAGCAGGCCGGTGCTGGCTACCGGGATAGCATGCGGCATGTTTGTCGGTAATGGCGCAGCTATCGTATAGTTGAATCAAAGTTTTGCCGCTCAGGACTATTCATGCCGCCATCCCGCATTCAGGTACGCCCCCGATTACGCAGCCCGCTGGTCTTTCATCCGCTCGGGGGCTGTGGCGAGATCGGCATGAACCTGTCGCTGTATGGCTACAAGGATCACTGGATTGCCGTCGACTGCGGCATGATGATTCGTCAGGATCTGCCGAACACCCCCTTGCAGAGCGCAGATGTCAGCCATCTGGCAGCTCGTCAATGGGTTCCCAGGGCGCTGTTCATCACCCATGGTCATGAGGATCACATCGGCGCCATTGCCTGGGTCTGGCCGAAGTGGGGGTGCCCGATCTACGCCACGCCGCTGGCCTGCGCACTGATGCGGGCACGCATGAGCGAACAGGGGCTGCGTACCGATGCCCTGCATGAAATATCACCTGGCGACACCATCGAAAGTGGTCCCTTTTCGGTACGCTACCTGCCGGTCACACACTCCATTCCCGAGAGCTGCTCACTGCTGCTGACCACGCCGGCCGGGCGGGTACTGCATACGGGCGACTGGAAGCTGGACCCTACGCCAGTCATCGGCAAACCGGTCAACCCATCGACCTTCAAGGCGCTGGCGCCGGTGGATATGGTGATCGGTGATTCCACCTGTGCCGATGTCCAGGGGCATTCCCGTAGCGAGCAGGATGCTGCAGAAGCGCTGGAGGCGTTGGTCCGCACCTGCACTGGTCGTGTAGTGGTCAGCTGCTTTTCAAGCAACATGGCTCGCCTGAAGGCGCTGGGAGATGTCGCCCGTCATACCGGCAGGCGCATCGGCCTGCTTGGCCGATCGATGGATCGCATGGTGCGTATCGGGCTGCAGCTTGGCTACCTGGATGACTTCCCGTCGCGCATCCCCACCTCCGATCTGGGTTACCTTCCGCCTGAAGAGGTGCTGATTATTGCGACCGGCAGCCAGGGCGAGCCCCGCTCTGCCCTGGCCCGCATGGCACAGGGCAGCCACCGGGAGCTGGACCTGACCGCCGGTGACAGCGTCATTTTTTCCGCGCGCGCCATTCCCGGTAATGAGGAGCCCATTCAACGCCTGAAAGAGGGGCTGAAACGCCAGGGCGCCATTATCTTCGATGAAAACAACGCGCCGGATCTGCACGCTTCCGGCCACCCCTCCCAGGAAGAGCTGGAAACCTTCTACAGCTGGGTGGCTCCCAGAGCGCTGCTGCCGGTCCATGGTGAGCCGGCTCACCAGCAGGCGCACCAGAACGTGGCGCGCCAGTACAATATCAAGACTCCGCTGGCACCGCTCAACGGCAACGTCATTCATATTCGTGGCCCTCACGCGTCCCTGGAAGAGCATCTGGAACTGACCCCGGAGCTTCACTTTCAGGACAAGGGCCGCCGCTCACGGCAGCGCCGCCCGGGCCTTGCTCTGGCGCTGGTGGTCTGCCAGGGCCACGACGGCGACTGGTATCGACAGGGGCGGGTAATGTGGGACATTGATGCCCCACTACCACTGGACGAGCAGGAGCTTACCGACTGGCTCGATGAGCTTGTGCCAGGGCTCGGGCCTCACTCACTGAAGTCGCTGCGCCGTGAGTTGTTTGCGCACTTGCAGGCCTACATTCATCTGCATACCGGCCAGCAACCCGCCCTTGATGTGCAGTTGTTGAGCGATCAACATCAGGCGCGCCACCAGTAAACCGGCCAGCGCCGGGCCCGCCCAGGGTTATTGATGACCCAGGCCACCACGACCAGAACCACTGCCCCGCTGGCCACCGGAGTCAATAGAAAATCAACGCCCGGAACCTGTGGTGCCATCATGATGACCAGTGGATTGGCACCCGCCGGAGGATGCACTACCCCCATCAACTGCATGGCCATGATGGCCAGCCCGACACCCAGAGCCATGGCCGTGACCCCATCGCCAAGCCAGTGATATACCAGCAGACCGACGGCCGCTGACACCAGGTGTCCGATGACAACGTTGCGCGGCTGTGCCAGCGGCGCGTCGGGCGCGGCAAACAACAGCACACAGGTGGCGCCAAAGGGCGCCATCAGTAGCGGTAAATGACTGGCATGAGCCAGCCACCCCACCAAACCGATGCCTGTTACTCCGCCCACCAGCCCACGAAGGCTGTCCAGAAAACACGTACGATAATTCATTGAATATAGCCCGCTCGCTTGATGTGTACATACAAGTCTGTACACTTTTGGCGATATCAGCAAGCACAACAGGAAAAAAGCCATGGCCAAACGCGAAGATATCCTTGAAACAGCCCGGCAACTTTTCAATGCCCATGGGTTTCAGGCCGTGGGCGTTGACTGCATTCGTGACAAGACGCCGGCATCCAAGATGACCCTGTACAAGCATTTTTCTACCAAGGAAGGATTGATTGCGGCGGTACTTGCAGACCGGCATGACAGATTCAGCCACTCTCTTGAGCAGGCACTGACCCCAGCCGTGTCGCTGACGGACATGCTGGCGCGCCTGTTCGGATGGCATAGCGCCTGGTTTTGCTCCTCGAGCTTCAATGGTTGCATGTTCATTCGAGCCCGGGATGAATACTGCTCCACCTCCGCCGTGATCGAGCAGCAGGCTGCTCGGCACAAGGCCTGGCTGCATGCGACCGTGCATGATCACATGGCCCGCTTTGATGCCGGGATGGCCAAACGACATGGGCAGGCGATCAGCATGCTGCTGGACGGCATGATCGTTCAGACGTCACCGGGTCATGACAGGGTGGCTGATACGGCGTGGATTTCCGTGATCGACTGGCTGGGGCTTGATGATGCGCCGTCGACCCTGCCGGCCATGGTGGTATCACTCTAGATCGATGCATCGCACTGCACGTCAGGCCTTCCTGTAGCTATACTACGGATCCCTCGCCCCGTGCCGCCAGGCATGGGCCTTGTGTCCTTCATCCGGAGTGGCCTGTGCCCTTTCGTCATCTTCTCCTTGCCCTGGGTGTCATCATCGTCTGGGCCTACAACAATATCGTCATCAAGGTAGGCGTCACGGAAATCCCGCCGCTGGCCCTGACTGCACTGCGTTTCATCATCGTTGCGGCACTGGTTGTGCCCTTTACCCGGCTGAATCGGGAACAGTTGAAGTGGGTTGCACTGCTTGCCCTTACCTTTGGCCTGATGCATTTCGGCCTGTTGTTTATCGGGCTATCCAGGGCCGAGGCCGGTACCGGCGCCATTCTGGTCCAGCTGGGAACCCCTTTTGCCACCATTCTGGCCGCCGTTTTCCTGAAAGAGCGATTAAGCCCCAAGCGTATTCTTGGCCTGGTGATTTCACTGGCCGGGGTAGTCGTGCTGGCCGGCGGGCCCTCCATGCCGCCGGCGCTGCCGCTGACCCTGCTGATCATCAGTGCCCTGGGCTGGGCCATTTCGAACCTGATCGTCAAGGCCGGGCCGACCATTCCCCCGGTGGCCATGGCCGGCTGGATGGCCCTGCTTGCCATCCCCCTGCTCGTCACGGCATCGCTGATATTCGAGGATCATCAGCTCCAGGCCATTGGCAACGCCGGATGGCGAGGATGGGGAGCCGCCTTTTACAGCGCGGTCATGTCATCGATTCTGGCCTACAGCGCATGGTACTGGCTTCTGCGGCAATATGAGGTTCGACGGGTTATCCCACTGTCACTGCTGACACCGGTGTTTGCGGTCATGCTGGGGATCTGGCTGATGGACGAACACATGGATATTTTCAAGGTCATCGGTGGCGGCATGATCGTGCTCGGCATTGCCATTATCAATATTCGCTTCCGACGGCTGGCACCTGGCGCCCGTACCCGCTGACGCAGTACGCAAAACGGCGCCCGAAGGCGCCGTATCTGACAGGACAGCATGTGCAGGACGATCACTATCCGCTGATTGTCGCCACGCTTACTGCTTCTTCAGGTGGCTCGACCGGCGTCAGGCGGCGTATCTGTTCAGAAGTGATACGTGCGCGATACTCAAGCGGTTCGATCTCCTGACGCTGACCGGTATCCAGCGCCTGCTTGATGGCTTCCAGAATACGCATGTCGCGCCGTCCTTCCTCACCATCCGCTTCCGGCTGCACGTCGTTCAGAATGCAGGTCGAGAAATATTCGGTCTGACCACCGAACTGCTCGGTGGGGCCGGGGTCCTGCTCCGTGGTCTCGCCCTTGATCGTCCAGGTGCTTTTGATCGAGACATCCGGACCGAAGATATAGCTTGGCTGGCAGTCGATGGTGCCTTTTTCAGCCACCAGCGTGAATCGATCAATACCTGCGGCCGAGCAACTGACCACGAAGGTTGCCATGCGCCCTTCATCAAACTCCAGAGTGATGGACACGGTGTCATCGAAATCATAATTCTTTGTGGGGTGCTTGCGACCCGTCGCGCTCACGGCGATCGGCTCGGCACCAAACAGATGGCGCACGGCATTGATCTGGTAGGTGCCCTGGTCCGGCACGACCCCGGCCCAGTATCCATTGGTGGCGCGGTGATTCTTCTCGTTCAAATCCTGAGTGAAATGCGATGTAAACGAATGCGTACGCCCCAGTTCGCCTGACTGCAGCCGAAGGATCATGTCGACCGTGGCCGGCTCATGATGCAGACGATATGCGACCATCAGTTTGGCATTGCCCTGTTTACCTGCCGAAATCATGGCATCGCAATCGGCCACACTGGTAGCCATCGGCTTTTCAAGCAGCACATGGATGCCTGCCTTGAGCGCAGGCTCGGCATGCTCGCGATGACGAAAATTGGGGGTTGCAACGTACACCGCATCGATTTCGCCCGACGCCAGCAGTTCATCATACTGCTCATAGGTGTAGGTGCTGATGCCGTACCGCTTGCCGAGAGCTTCGGCCTTTTGAGGATCCCCGGTGACCAGCGCTGTCAGTTCGGAATTTTCGGCCGCACTTATTCCTGGCATGAACGCCATCTGAGCAATTTCGCCGCCGCCAACGACGGCATAACGAACCTTACTCCGAGAAGTGGTTGCAGACATGAAAAGCATCCTCCGTGATGCATGAATAGATACTACTCACCGTAGAACACCCCTCAGGCCTTGTCAGATAATGAGCCCGATCCCTGCTCTTTTTTTGTTGTCAGACTACATACTGCTGAACCATTTTCCCGGCAGGCGTATAATGCTCCCATTTCAAACATGACCAATCAGTACGGAGCAGACAGGATGGCTACCCCTTCCCAACATGATTTACGCAATGAATTCAGAGCATTACTGGAAAGGGATGACTGTTTTTATACCGCTTCCACCTTCGATCCCATGTCAGCACGCATTGCTGCTGATCTGGGCTTTGAAGTCGGGATTCTGGGCGGTTCGGTAGCATCACTACAGGTTCTGGCGGCACCGGACTTTGCCCTGATCACTCTCAGCGAATTCACCGAACAGGCCACGCGGATCGGCAGGGTAGCAACGTTGCCGATTATTGCCGATGCCGATCATGGCTACGGTAACGCGCTGAATGTCATGCGTACCATCAATGAGCTGGAGCGTGCAGGTGTTGCCGCCCTGACCATTGAAGACACACTGTTACCGGCCAAGTACGGCCGCAAGTCCACCGACCTGATTCCACAGGAAGAAGCCGTCGGCAAGATCAAGGCGGCCATCGAGGCGCGCATTGATCCCGCCATGGCCATTTTTGCCCGTACTCACGCCGGCCAGTTAAGTGTTGAAGCCACCATCGAGCGGGTGAAGGCTTATGAGGCAGCCGACGCTGATGGCATCTGCATGGTGGGAATTCGTGATTTTGATCATCTCGAGACCATCAGCCAGCATCTGTCCATTCCGCTGATGCTGGTGACCTATGACAATCCGGCCCTCAACGACAGGGCCCGACTGGCAGCCTGCGGAGTACGGGTCGTGGTCAATGGCCACGCGGCCTACTTTGCCGCCATCAAGGCAACCTACGACTGCCTGCGTGAGCAGCGCGGTATTGCCGAAGGCACTCTGAACGCCTCGGAGCTGTCGACCCGCTATTCAACGCTTGATGAAAACCGCGAGTGGGCACGCCGTTACATGGATGTCAGCGAATGACACGGGCTATCCCGTCAAACAGGAACGCCCTGCAGATGCAGGGCGTTCCTGTATTCAAAGCGCGTTGATCAGAACGTATATTCAACACCAAGAACGGCAACCGGATAGACGTGATACTTGTCCAGTTCATCCTTCGCTTCATCTTCCTGCTCATCGACATAAGAGCTCAATGCTGCCTGTGCGGCCGGGTTATTGACCGCTGATCCTCGTGCGTGAAGGTTCACGGAGGGGTCAATCAGGAAGGCACCGGCTTCAGCATAAAACCCAAGGCCGGCCCGATTGCTGGTGCGCCAGCCAAGGCCCAGATACGGTTTTACACCGTCGGCCATTTCCGCATCACCTTCCAGACGTGCCTGGTCACCGGTGATTCCGAGGTCAGACAACTGGTTGGGCGTCCCCGTCACGTTCAGTTGAATGTCGGGGCGCACCAGACCGCCGGAAACAAAGAAGCCGCCGGCCCAGGGGAAATAATCCAGCTTGATGCTGTAGATATCGCTGTCGATGTCGCCCTTGTAGTCAACATCGTCTACCGTCCGGTCCAGATCATCATAGGTGTAACCACTGTAGCCGGCGGTCAGGGCAAAATAGTCACTGAAGCGCCAGCTGACATTTGCGCCAAGCCCTGTCGTGCCGGCCTGCGCCCCGACAGACCAGTGATCGTCGGCAGCAAGCGCCGCGGAAGAGGATGCAGCCAGCACACCCGCCAGCACAAGAGAAGAGACCAGACGCATGGTAAAGCTCCTTGAATCATTTAATTAGTTTTTTGGTTCTGGAGACTAATTCTAAAGAACCAGACCGCAAGCGCAATTATTGTTACTGGTACTCTACGGCATCCCTGCCCTGTCATTTAGATCTGGAGGAGCGTTAAAGCCCGCTTTTTCTTTCTTTCAGGGCTGCGTTATGCTCCCAGCGTCACCCACAAGGAGGCCGCCCATGGCGTCATTCAAGGATCAACTGAGCAGCCTGGTATACTCGACGGACGGCGGCGATCAGCGCGGCCGACAGCAGGATGATAATGAGGATGAGGCGCGACTCTCTGCTCTGGATGGCATCGTGCGCCTTCGCCGCGAGACGTCCGGCCGCAAGGGCAAGGGGGTTACCACCATTTCCGGGGTGCCGCTTCCCATGGCCGAACTGCGCACGCTGACCCAGGCGCTCAAGAAGCGCTGCGGCAGTGGCGGCACCCTGACCCGACAGGGCATGATCGAGATTCAGGGTGATCACAGGGAGGCCTTGAAGGCCGAACTTGAAAAACGGGGCTTTACCGTCAAGCTGGCAGGCGGCTAACCACAAGGATATATGTCATGAAGATTCGTGCATCATACCTGATGCGACTGTGCGGCAGCGTGGCCCTGCTGGCCAGCCTGAGCGGGTGCAGCCTGATAGGCCTGGGAGGGCCGGACTTTGCCACGCTTTCCGGCCAGGCCACTTACCGGGAGCGCATGATGCTGCCGGAAGGCAGCACCCTGAACGTGTCGCTGCGCGATGCCAGTGCCGAAAACAACTCGCTTGTGGCAGAAACCAGCGTTAATCATGTGCGCACTACCCCCATGCCCTTTACCCTGCAGTTTGATCGCGGCAGTCTGGATGAGGCACACCGCTATACACTGGATGCGCGCATCACTGAAAACGGCAAACTGCTGTTCAGAACGAAGACCCCTGTGGAGGTGCTGACCCAGGGCGCCCCGACTCAGAACGTCGACCTGGTACTGCAGAAAACGCCCTGATCCGGCGCTGGCCCGGTGGACTCCCTGGTCATCAAAGTCGGTGTGAAGCCGCTCTCGAACCCGGGGGGTTCGCCCCCCTTGAGGCGGGCTTCCATCAGGGTTACTGCGGCCCTCGCCATCTCCTCGACCGGGGCATGAACGGTGGTCAGGGTCGGGGCGAGATGGCAGGCGTAGTGTTCATCATCATACCCCACCACTGATAGCGCGTCGGGCAATCTGATACCGGGATACAGCACCTTCAGCCGGCTCATCGCGCCCATCGCCATCTCATCATTGCCGGCCACCAGCGCGGTGATCGGGCTCTTTCGCGTTCGCAACAGATCGATGGCGTATCGGCCACTTCCATCCTGAGAATCACCTTCGATGATGGCTGCCTCATCCAGAGGCAGGCCGGCGTCCTGCATGGCCTGACGGTACCCTTCCAGCCGCCATCTGGCGTCCTGCTTTGACAGTGGCCCGGTCAGGCAGGCGATGTGACGATGCCCCAGCTCGATCACATGACGCGTTGCCAGATAGCCTCCCCGGCGGTTGTCGATATAGACGCACTGCCCTGCCAGCCCCTGGACCTGACGATTGATGACTACCATGTTCATTTGTCCGGCCAGCATCCTCAGCGCGTCATCCTCCAGACCATCGGCATGCACCAGCACACCGTCACAGCGCTTGCTGCTCAAGAAGCGCAGCGCCTCACGCTCTCGGGTAGCGTCACTGTGGCCCGCAGCCACCATCAGGGAGTAATCCGAGCGCCGAAGCGCTTCTTCCACCGTCGCCATGAACCGGCTCATGAAAGGGCCCCCAAGATGGGAAATCAGCAAGCCGACTCCCTGAGAGCGGTTCGAGGCCAGTGAGCGCGCAAAGGCATTCGGCGCATAGTCCAGCATCTCGATGGCAGCCTGCACCCGTGCCCGGGTTTCGTCATTGACGGGCACATCGCCTTTCATGACCCGTGAGACCGTCGCCACGGATACGCCAGCCTGTGCGGCGACGTCGCGAATGGTAGTCATTGGTGCCTTTCCCGTGTAGTTGCTCTCGACCGGTGCCCTCTGCCGGCAGGCAGTAATGATATTTTACTACGCCTGTATCGACAAAAGGCGAGTGGTGAATGCAGAACGTACCAACCATCATGTAACCGGTTACATGACATGAACAACAGGCCCCGCGACGGAGCACTTGTCTATGCTGAGCAGAAGGGAGAAGTTGAGCTTTGGGGCCGGCGATTTCGCGTTCGCCTTCACGTGGGCGTCGCTGTCGCTCTATCTGATGTATTTCTATACCGATGTCTTCGGTATCAGCCCCGCCGTGGTGGGAACTCTTTTCCTGGTGACTCGCCTGTGGGACGCCATCACCGATCCCATCGTGGGCGTATTGAGCGATCGCACCCGCTCTCGCTTTGGCCGCCTGCGTCCCTGGCTCCTGTTCTCGGCCCTGCCGCTGGGCATCATACTGGCCCTGACCTTCACCACCCCGGCACTGAGCGAGTCCGGCAAGGTGACTTACGCCTTCGTGACGTACATCGCGTTGATGGGCGTCTACACCATGGCCAACATTCCCTACTCCGCCCTGCCGGTCATCATGACCACAGACAACACCGAACGGCGGGACTTGAGCAACATTCGCGTCATCTGCTCCTATGTAGCGTTTGTCCTGATCAGCTACAGCACACTGCCGCTGGTCAGGTGGTTCGGCGGTGGTGATGAGGCACTGGGGTTCTCGCTGGTCTTTTCCCTCTACGGCGTCATGACATTTGCCGTACTGCTGGTCACCTTCAGGGGGGTCAATGAACGCCATACCGAAGGCGAAAGTGCCAGCAGCCCGCTGACCAGCTTCAGGGATGTAGCGCGCGCCAAACCGTTCTGGCTCATGTTCCTGGTCTGCGTGCTTATTTTCACACTGATGCTGATGCCGGACTCGGTAACCATCTATTTCTTCAAGTACTACCTGCACGATGAAGAAGGCGTCTCCCTGTTCCTCGCCTGCGGGTATGCCGCCGTGATCGCAGGGGTACTCATCAACCAGTATGTACTTCAGCGATTCTGCAAGCGCACCGTCATGATCTGGGCCAATCTCGGCTACGCACTTGCCCTTGCAGCCTTTTTCAAGGCCGTCGAAATCAACACCCCCACCTTCGTCGCCGTCTTCATGCTGGCCAAGGTATTCAACGGCATCATCGGCGCCACCATGTGGGCCATGGTGGCCGATATTGCCGACTACGTTGAGTACCGCTCGGGGCGGCGGGCTACCGGCGCGTCGACCAGCGCGGTCACGTTCAGCCACAAGTTCGGCATGAGTATTGGCGGGCTGCTGGTCGGGCTGCTGTTCAGCACCTTTGGCTATGTTCCCAACGCCGATCAGACACCGGAAGTCCTCACCCTGATCAAGTCCATGATGAGCCTGATCCCCGCGGCGGGCGCGCTGTGCGTCGCCCTGATCATGCTCAGGTATCCCCTCAGTGATCAGGTGATGGAAACCGTGCGTGCTCAAAAACCCACGGCGGCCTGATACGCCCGAGATGCCTTACCGTTCCCCATGTACAAGGATGACTGCAATGCGTGACCTTGATGAGCTGCTGACTCAACTGACCCTTGAGGAAAAAGCCGGCCTCTGCTCCGGTCAGGACTTCTGGCATACCCGTGCCATTGAGCGGCTCGGCATCCCGGCCATCATGATGGCCGATGGCCCCCATGGGCTTCGAAAGCAGCCTGATGGCCCGGGGGCAGATCATGTCGGCCTGCTCGACAGCACCCCCGCCACCTGCTTCCCGACCGCAGCAGGCCTGGCCAGCAGCTGGGATACGGAGCTATTAACCCGGGTCGGTCAGGCCCTGGGCAGGGAGGCCCAGGCCGAGGCACTGTCCGTGGTGCTCGGGCCCGGCGCCAACATCAAGCGCTCCCCCCTGTGCGGACGCAACTTTGAATACTTTTCCGAGGACCCGCTGCTGTCATCAAGACTTGCCAGCGCGCACATTCAGGGCGTGCAGTCTCAGGGCGTCGGCAGCTCACTGAAACACTTCGCGGCCAATAACCAGGAGCACCGCCGCATGTCGGTCGATGCACGCATTGACGAGCGCCCCCTGCGCGAAATCTATCTGGCAAGCTTTGAAGAAGCCGTACGTGAGGGCAAGCCATGGACCGTCATGTGCGCCTATAACCGCCTTAATGGCCCCCTGTGCAGCGAACATCACCGTCTGCTGACCGATATCCTGCGCGATGAATGGGGCTTCGAGGGCGTCGTGGTCTCTGACTGGGCCGCCGTCAATGATCGCATTGACGGCCTGAAGGCCGGGCTGGAGCTTGAAATGCCCTCCAGTGGTGATACCCGAACGCGCCTGATCGTCGATGCCGTCAAAGAAGGTCATCTGGAAGAGGCGGTGCTCGACCGCGCCGTACGGCGGCTGCTGACGCTGATTTTCAAGGGCGTCGACCAGCATCGTCCAAATGCCACGGCAGATCTGCAGGCACACCATCAACTGGCCCGCGAGGCCGGACGACAGAGTATGGTGCTGCTTAAAAACGAGCAGATATTGCCGCTGGGGTCTCAACAGAAGGTGGCAGTGATCGGTGAGTTTGCGCAGCGGCCACGCTTTCAGGGTGGAGGCAGCTCCCACGTCAATCCAACACGGGTGGATACGCCGCTTGATGCCATGACGTCGCGCGCCGAGGCCCCGTTGACCTACGCGCAGGGGTTCGAGATCGACAGCGATCAGACCAACGATCGCCTGACCGAAGAAGCGGTAGCAGCAGCGCAGAGTGCCGAGGTTGCCGTCCTGTTTGTCGGGCTACCGGAGCGCTACGAGTCAGAAGGCTATGACCGCACCCACCTGAACCTGCCTGCCAATCAACTGGCGCTGATTGATGCCATCACCCAGGCACAACCCGCCACGGTGATCGTTCTTGCCAATGGCTCGCCGATCATCATGCCCTGGGTTGATCGCGTGCCAGCCATTCTTGAAGGCTATCTGGGTGGTCAGGCGGCAGGGGCTGCCATCAGCGATCTTCTGTTCGGCGATGCCTCTCCCGCCGGACGGCTGGCAGAAACCTTTCCTCACCGGCTGGAAGATACGCCCTGCTATCTATCCTTTCCGGGGGAAGGCGATGTGGTGAACTACAGCGAGGGCATTTTTGTCGGCTATCGTCACTACGATACCGTCGGAACCGCACCACTCTTCCCGTTTGGCCACGGGCTGAGCTACACCACCTTCGAATACAGCGATCTGACGTTGTCAGGCGATGCCATTCGTGCAGAACAGGGCCTGAGTGTCACCCTGCGCGTGACCAATACCGGACGGCGTGCCGGCCACGAGGTCATACAACTGTATGTCAGCGATCGCACCTGCACGGTGCCTGTGGCTGAAAAGGCATTGAAGGGCTTTCACAAGGTGTACCTGGCGCCGGGCGAATCCATATCGGTAACCCTTGATCTGACCCACCGGGATCTTGCCTGGTACGACGTGGACCATCAATGCTTCCGCGCACCGAGCGGCACCTTCGAAGTGCACGTCGGTGCCTCCTCTCGAGATATTCGCGCCGTGGCCTCGTTCACCGTTGAGGGCGATGCACCTGCCTGGCCGGCCCTTCACCGCAATACGCTGTTCGGTGACCTTGAAGCCCTGCCGACTGCTCAGCGTATCCTGAGGGATACCCTGGCACCGATGGCCGAAGCCTCTCCACTGCTGGCCGGCATGCTGGGTGACACCAGCGATGGCGAAAGCGATGACATGATGGTGGCCATGATGCGCTATCTTCCTCTGCGCGCCCTGCCGTCCTTTACGGCCGGTGCATTCAGCGAAGACGATATCACCACGCTGCTGGAACGCCTGCGTCAGGCCGCTGTGGCCTGAATGTCCCGCTAGACACTGGCCGCCGCCAACGCAGCCAGTGTCTCGCCAATCGGCGCATCCACCTTGAGCGTGAACAGGTCATCGGCGCGTGTGCGCCCCTGGTTCAAGCAGAGTAGCGGCTTATCGGCCCGGTGAGCATGTCGCGCAAACCGGAACCCGGAAAACACCATCAGCGATGACCCGATCACCCACAGGGCACCCGCCTCGTCCAGCCGGTTCATGGCGCTCTGTAGCCGAGGCCTGGGCACGTTGTCCCCGAAATACACCACGTCCGGTTTCATGATGTCATGCCCGCATCTGGGGCAGGATGGGATCTGAACGCCTGAAAAATCTGCTTCCAGATCCGCATCGCCATCTGGTGCCACGGTCGCTGACATATCGCGCCAGCCCGGGTTCAGCTCGGCCAGCCAGTCATGATAGGCCCGTCGTTTCAACAGCCCGCTGCAGGCCATGCAGCGCACCAGATCCGCTCGACCATGCAGATCGATGACCTGTCGGCTGCCGGCCTTCTGGTGCAGGCGATCCACATTCTGGGTAATGATGGATGATACGACGCCTGACGCCTCAAGGGCTGCCAGCGCCCGATGAGCCGGCCCCGGCTGGGCCTCGCCCAGCACCTGGAACCCGATCAGGCTGCGGGCCCAGTATCGTTGCCGGGCAGCATGGCTTTGCATGAAGGCCTGGTGTGTCATCGGTGGCGGCCGCTTCCATTCCCCCTGCCGGTCACGATAATCCGGGATGCCGCTTTCGGTGCTGACACCAGCCCCCGTCAATACGCACACAGGCCCATGCTGGTGCAACAGCGTCTCAAGACACTCCATCAGGTCACGGTCAGGCATAACAACTCATCCAGTCAGACAAGGGTTTCGGTATACAAACAAGTGTAGTTATAACAGTCGCGCGCCACGCACTATTCGCGACAGGAATATGCTGGCGCCAGCGTCACTCACTTGCTCCTGCCCAGCAGCGAATGACCAAGACAACACACCACTGCACGTGCCTGTCGGGCATTCACTGTGTGACTATCTGACGCTGATGCTGGAAAGCATCTGGGGTTAAAATAACAATGGTTTGATGGAGAGAGTGCGCTTATGGCTAACGTAATTGCCTATCTATTTTATCGCGTGGCATACGCTATTTTGAACCTCAACCAAATACGCACTGCCAAGTGATACCCATGCGTAAGCATGATTAAAACCGGCAAAACGCGCAGGCACGCGAATTTTTGATATGCCGCCAAATTTAGATTTTCTCACAACAGAAACAATGGGGTAGAGTCAATTACTATGGCTACATAACCTCAAATAATGAGCGGGCACGCTTATTGATCTTATGCTGCCTTCCATATAATCATTGTTACAAATCCAACAAACTGAGCTCTATTATATGAAGAAGGAATTTTACAGGTTCAGAAGTATTAATAGTTTGATTGGTGAGTTCGAAGAGTTAGAAAAACAAAGCATCTATTTTGCAGCTCCCGAATCATTAAACGATCCTATGGAAGGCTTTCGAGATATGTACTGGAAAGGTGACTTCATAGTATGGAGAAACTTGTTTCGACATTATCTATTATGCCTCGAGAGGCTTTGTTCTTTTTTAATAATTTCAGGTGAAGAGTACCCCATAACTACAGCCTATATGCCTGTTTTTTCTGGCGAGGAAGATTTTCCTACACCAATGCATAAAAATTTATTCGTAAAAATTACAAAAAAATTCTTTGATAGTGAAAGCCTAATAAATATTATCGAACAAATTTCTAATCGAACAACACCTGTAAGAAGAGATGAATTATTTTTCTATCTTCGAATTATCCATAGCTTTGCACTCGAAGTTATTTATTCAGAATACGAAAGAATTGGACTTATTCCTGAACGAGAAAACAAAAACTCTGAAGCAGATAAACCAATTCGCGACCTGTTAAGCCAAGACTTCATACGTACTCTTGAGAAAAGCTTACTTGAGAGTGGAGGTAATGAAAAAATAGTAAGTTCTATATTTTCAGCACATCATCGTAGCAACCAGCAGATGGATCTAATATATCGATTTAATGGAAACATAGATAATGAAAAAAAGAATAGAAACCTAGTAATCATCGAATTCCCTAGGGAATATATCTCTCAAATTGAAAAGCTGGTTTTCCCTAATTGGTATACCGCATGTTTTATGTCTGAGTGTAAGAATTCTTCTGTATGGGGGCATTATGGTGATAATCATTCTGGTGCTTGCTTGATCTTTAATGCTGACGTAATTAATGAAAAATACTTTCTAAACCTGAAAGGAAGAAATGGTTACAGTTCAACATCCGGTCCTACTTATGGATTTAGCAAAAGAATGTTTTATCCGATAGATTACATTCAAGGTTATGGTCAAATAGATTTCTTTCGTATGCTTGGTCGCCTCCCTGTTCCTAAGCTGAATTCCATGTGGTACACGTTAGATGGTTCCTTGAGTGAATGTGCAGATGACATGATTAAATCTGAAGATGATTGGCGTGTGAATTATTGGGAGAATTTTTATAGAGATGTAACAGTTAAATCAAAATATTGGTCATATGAAAACGAACACCGCTTGATTCTTGCTAGCTCACTAGATAGTTTTTCAGCTCCAGAAGACAGGTCATTAAACTACGAATTCTCATCTCTTAAAGGTATTATTTTTGGTATTAAAACGACAATAGAAGATAAATTGAAAATAATAAAAATAATCGAGAAAAAATGTAAAGAAACAGATAGAGATGACTTTAAGTTTTACCAAGCGCATTACTCGCCAGAAGAGAAGTGCATAACACATTCTGAAATGTCTCTACTCAGCTTCACAAAAGAGGTGTAACAATTTGCTGCACTCGGAAAAAATTACTCGCTACGCTCCCAATTTTCCGGTGAGAAAGGCGTTAGCTATAAACAGATAGGATTGACGATGACCCGTTATCAACGTTCAAGTCAGATTTGGTCACTACTCATTTGTGCGGCGAGAGAACGAAAGTCATTCACTTATGGTGAAGTCGCCGACATATTAGGATTTGGCGGCGCTGGTACCATGGCGCAGCTCCTAGGGCCAATTATGTGGTTCTGCGAGGATAACGATTACCCGCCGTTGACAGTGTTGGCAGTCAACGCCGGTACCGAAATGCCGGGTTCGGGTCTGTCGACGCTCGAAGAAGTCAACGTTGACCGCGAAGACGTTTTCGCTTTCGATTGGTTTGAGCTTGAACCACCTCAATGTGAGACGTTTCGCAACTCAGATAGAGGCTAACTCCTAAGATCAGCGACTGATTCGCCACCCCGCCGGCTATGACGCCCGCTGCCGCCGCAAGGGTCGCATTTGGCATCGGGCTGGCGAGGTCGCCGGCGGCGAAAACGCCCGGGACCGTCGTTGTCTGCATCTCGTTGACGTCGAGATACGAGCCGGTCGGCCCGTCCTTTGTCGCGCAGCCCAGTTGTTCGGCGACATCGCTGGCAAGGGTGGTTCAGGGGACAGAAATAATCCCGCAAGCGGGATTTCACGCCCGTCGGCAAGCGTCGAACGTGGGCGCGAATCCGAGCAGGCCTGCAAAGCAGCCCCCAATGATGATGGCCTCATAATCCATGATATAACCTGCCTTTTGCTTCACGAAACATAATGTGCGTTTGGGGAAACAATGAAAACGTGGCTACTTATAGTGCTCGCTTCGCTGTCGCTGTCAGCCGTGGCTGACGACGAGGCGCTTGATTGCAATAACGTAATGAACACGCTCGATATCAATCGATGCGCGGCTATCGAGCTGGAGGACGCCGAGAAGGTACTCACCCACTATCTGGAAACGAGCGTTGAACGTAACGCGGCTGACCCTGAGTTGGTCGATGCCATCAAGGTGGCTCAAAAGCAGTGGCAGGCGTATGCCGCTGCCCATTGCGACGCTGTATATACGCAGTGGCGCGAGGGGACCATTCGAGGCGTCATGGGTATTACGTGCCGTACCCGGTTAACAAGACAGCGAACGCATGAGATCTGGCAGGACTTTCTTACCTACATGGACAGTACGCCGCCGGTGTTACCGGAACCCCCTGTCGAGTAACGCGTTACTTCCCTGCATGGCAGTACTGCCGTTACGTCCTGCAGGCACGTACCATGGCTGTCTTGAGTTTGAGCGAATGAGGGTTACCCAATGCAGACGTTGAGAATTGATCTGGTATCCGATGTTGCCTGCCCGTGGTGTGCCATCGGCTACCGGCGCCTGGCACACGCGCTGGAGACCCTGAAGGGCGAGATCGAAATCGAGCTTTTCTGGCAGCCCTTCGAGCTTAACCGGGATATGCCGCCCGAGGGCGAGCCAATACTCGAGCACCTGTGCCGGAAGTACGGCAAGGACGCGGCAAGCATGGAACAGTCCCAGCGTGAAATCATGAAGGTGGCCGAAGAACTGGGATTGAATTTCCGTGGCGCTCTCGAGCGCCGGGCAAACAATACCTTCGCGGCCCATCGGGTGCTGGCGTGGGCGACCACGCAGAACCGGGAAACGCCCCTGCAACTGGCCCTGTTTGATGCCTACTTCGGTGAGGCGAAAAATCCCGCCGACCCACAGGTGCTACGCGAGAAGGCCATTGAGGTGGGGCTTGACGGCGCCACCGCCGAGGCCATCGCCCGATCGGATCAGTACGCGGATGAGGTGAGAGCGGCCGAACAGAAATTCATGGATGCCGGAGTCACTGCCGTACCGGGCTTCATCCTCGACGGCCGCTACCTGATTTCCGGTGCCCAGCCAGCGGAAGTGCTTGTCGATGCACTTCGTCAGGTGGCCGAGGAAAACGCTAGCCGCTGATATGCTCACTCACTGTTCCCTTCCTCAACAGGAAGGCACGGGTGATGGTGTCAAAGACGATCCTTCCGTGACGCCATATCGTGAATCTCATCCTGCCGGTCACGATGATCAGGGGACCGGCTTTCGGTGCTGACGCCTGCGCCCCGTCAACATACCGACGAGCGCAGGCTGATTCAATGACGTCTCAAGGGCCCCCATCAAGCCACGGCCAGGCATAACGGCTCACCCGGTCGAACAGGGTTTTCGTTATACAAGCAAGTGTAGTTATAGTAGTGTCTAGCGCCTTTCCCTACGGCCCTGGCGGCCATGTTCTGCTCTGGAGAGCTGCCATGTACGGGTTGGAATATCTGCTTCCCCTGGTGTTCGTCACGCCCCTGATTGCCACGATCATCGTGGTCTATGGCATGCGCCATCTGTTTTACCATCGCTTTATTTCCCCCATCGACGGTGCGTTTCTCAACGAACCCGGGCAGAGCCTGCGTAACCGGCTCGATAGCGCCCTGATCCGCCTGTATCTTCTGGCCTCGGCCGGCCCCTTGCTCGCACTGATCCCTATTGTCTACGGCATGGGCAGGATGCTGATAACCACTGAGCAGAACTGGCTGGAATGGGCACTTTATGGCGCGGGCAGTACAGTCGTGGTATTTGCTCTGGCCGGGCTGATGGTGGCGACCTGGCAGCGCGTCAGGCGCCTGAAGCTGGGGCTTTCGTGCGAACTGGCCGTCATCGACACCCTCCGCTCACTGGATGGCCGTGACGCCGGAGGATACGCCGTATACACCAGTATCGACTGCCCGCTGGAGCCGATGACCGCCATCGTGCTGACGCCTCAGGGGGTGTATACCGTCACCGCCAAGGCGCGGTTACGCCCGATCCATGTCGGTATTCACGAACCGGTTGTCGTCCAGCGCGAGCAACTGCAGTTCCCCCACATGCGTGAGCATCAGCCAGTGCGTGAAGCACGCAGTGCCTGTCGCTGGCTGTCACACCAGCTGGAAGCCCATATGAAAACCCCGGTTTTCGTGACCGGGGTAGTAGCCCTGCCGGCCTGGCAGGTGCAGGGCCAGGCATCGGGGGAAGATGTACTGGTGCTGGGAGGGCATCAGCTCATGCAGGGCCTGCTGACCCACATCCCTCCCACGATACTGACGCCCGAACAGCATGACACCCTGGCTCACCTTCTGACTCAGTGGGCCGCCGGCAACGTGCATTTCCAGGATAAGTGATCAGGCCCCATGTTCTGGCCGGAATGGCCCCTTGAACGTGCATGGCCGAGGTGCCCTGGCCGAGCCCATGCCGATCGGATTGTAATAACGCCCTCCTCAAGCGGCCGCCCCGGCCGCTTTTTTCGTTTTGGTATCTTCCCGCAAGAGCGCCACACCGACCTGGTAACAATACAGTGGTTGAATTTGTGCAATTGTATGCTGTATACAATTTAGAGCGGCACGACGAGATAACAAGTCCAAGAACACTCGAGGTGTGAAATGACTCCACGAATCGCCCAACGACCGGGGCCCGGCGCCCTGTGTCTCATACTTGCCAGTTTCGCCGTCATCATGTCGACGGTGCTGGTTCTCAAGATTCCGGTAGCGCTGGCGCTCTTTGCCGCCTGGTTTGCCATGTTCGCGATCGGAAAGGGCCTGGGCCACGCCTACGACTCGCTCCAGCAGGGTGCCCTTGACGGTATTCGCAGCGGGCTCGAGGGGGTGCTGATCATCGTAACGGTTGGCGCACTGATCGGCGGCTGGATCGCCGGTGGCATCGTACCCAGCGTCATCTACTACGGCGTATCACTGATTGACCCCGCCTGGTTTCTACCTGCGGCGTTTCTGATATGCGGGCTCACCGGGCTGGTCACCGGCACCTCGTTCGGCGCAGTCGGCACGATCGGGATCGCCATGATGGGCATCGGCCACGGGTTCGAGCTGCCGCTACCGGTGGTAGCGGGCGCTGTCATCTCCGGTGCCTATGTAGGCGACAAGCTCTCGCCCCTGTCCGATACCACCGTACTAACGGCCTCCATCTGCGAAGTGCCGCTGATCGAGCATGTGCGCTCCATGCTCTACACCGGCGTTCCCTGCGTAACGCTGGCGACGGTCGGTTTTGCCATCGCCGGCAATCACTTCTCAAGCACCGAGTACGATATGCAGCAGGCCGATGCAGTCATGGCCCAGCTCGACGCGCACTTCTCGATCTCGGTCTGGCTGCTGCTGCCCATCCTCGCCACGCTGCTGCTGCTGGCCCTGCGCAAGCCGGCGCTGCCGGTCATCGCCATCGGTGCGGTACTCGGCGTCGCCTGCGCCTGGCTGGTTCAGGACAGCACGCCGCTGGAAGCGGTCACTGCCCTCTATGCCGGCAACCAGGGCGACTACGGTGACGGCTATCTGGCCAGCATCCTCAATCGCGGCGGTATGGCCTCAATGCTGCCGGTGATCGCGATCGTCATCTTCGCGCTAGGGCTCGGCGGGCTGATGGAGCGCCTGGGCGTTCTGGAAACGATCGCCGATGCGCTCACGCGAATGGTTCACCGCAGCACCGGCCGTCTTACTCTCGCTACCATCGCCTGCGGTTTCTTCGGCACCATCTTTGGCGGCGCCGCCTACGTGGCCATTTTCACGGCAGCGTCGATGACCCGAAACATCTACGACCGCCTGGGGCTGCAGCGCACGGTACTGTCACGCAACGTGGAGGCCGGCGGCACGCTTTCCACGCCGATGATTCCCTGGACGAGCGGCGCGGTATTCATGGCGACCACTACGGGCGTCGCGACCATCGATTACCTCCCCTTCCTCTGGTATCACTGGCTCGTGATGGTGTTCTCGCTCCTTTATGGCTTCACCGGGTTCGCGATGTGGAAACGCCCGCAGACCGATACCGACGCCGAACCCGCTCGTTAACTCAACCGACCTTCTGGAGAACAACCTCATGACCAACACTACCGGCAGCTCCCAATCCTACGTCGCCGACTCACGCAACGAAGACGTCATCGTCCATGTCGATGGCGAGTTCAAACCCAAGAGCCAGGCGACGGTATCGATCTTCGATAGCGGCTTCGTACTGGGTGACGGCGTGTGGGAAGGCATTCGACTGGTCAACGGCAGGCTGATTGCTCTCGACGAGCACATGAAGCGGCTCTATCAGGGCGCGGCGTCGATCTCGCTGGATATCGGCGTCACTCGCGATGAGCTGGTTGACCTGATTCACCAGACGCTGGAGAAGAACGACATGACCGACGGCGTGCATATTCGCCTGATGGTCAGCCGCGGACTCAAGAGCACGCCCAACCAGGACCCGCGATTTCTGCGCGGCAAGGCAACGATCGTGATCGTCGCCGAGCACAAGGTGATCGACAAGGCAGCCAAGGCGAAGGGCCTGACGCTGTTCACGTCGACATTCCGCTGCAGCTCGCCCGACGTGTTTGACCTGCGGCTCAACTCACACAGCCGGCTCAACTTCATTCAGGCGCTGATCCAGGCGATCAACGCCGGCGCCAACGAGGCGCTGATGCTGGATCCCCACGGGTTTGTCGCCAGCTGCAACTCCACCAACTTCTTCATTGTCCGCGATGGCGAACTCTGGACCTCCACCGGGCGTTACAACTTCAAGGGCATCACCCACAAGACGGTCATGCGGCTGGCGCGTGAGAATGGCATCATCGTTCATGAAACGGACTTCACGCTGGCAGAGACCTACACCGCCGACGAAGCCTTCGTCACTGGTACACTGGGCGGCCTGACACCGGTCTATCAGATCGATGGGCATGCTATCGTAAACACCCGAAGCGAGCGCCTGACCGATCGTCTTGCCGAACTCTACAGCGCTTATCTGCAACACGGCTGAAGACCATCATTGCCACAATGGGAAGCGAATGTTCACTACCGAGATCGAACAGATCCCCGAGCGCCGCACACTCTGGGAACAAACCGCCCAGCGCCTGCAGACGTTGATTGCCAACGGCACACTGGCGCCAGGCACTCGCCTGACCGAAAACGCCCTTGCCGAGCAGATGGGGGTCAGCCGCGCCCCCTTGCGTGAAGCGATTCGGCATCTGATCAACGTCGGTTTGCTCGTCAGTGAACCCTACAAGGGGGTGCGGGTGCTCGAGCTCACCCGAGAGGGGCTTCATCAGCTCTATGAATACCGCACCGGCATCGAGCAGATGGCGTTTCGGAGCCTCTGGCCCAAACGCGGCGCCAGAAGTTTCGCCGATCTCGACCATCGCCAGGCCCGGCTACTGGAGGCGATCGACGACGGCGACAGTGCACTTGCCATCGATCGTGAACTGGAGCTGCATCAGTGGTGCTATGAACTCAGCGGCAATACGCTGCTGCTCGATGCGTGGACACGGATCAAGCCACACCTGCGCTGCTATTTCGTACTGCACCAGCGGGCGCACAATCGAGCCGGCCCGGCGCGGCAATCCCACGACAGCTACATCGAACACGCCAAAGGAGAGTCTCTACCGGCAGCGCTTGACTTCATCGAGGCGCACATGAAGCAGGGATTCGACCAGGTCATTGCTCACCTGCGCTGAACTGTCAGTCATGCCGTGCTGCCGGTTTACTCCTCGCAGCGGACTACGATAAACGCCTCGGGAGCGTCAGCGCTCCCGAGGCGCAGTACCTACCTTCCGGTATCAGACCGACATCCCCTGATCAGGCCCCGTGTTCTGGTCGAAATGACCCAATGCCCCTGACATGAACGATGCCCTTTGGCCGAGCCCGTACCTGTCAGAGCGACTGCAGCCAGAACAACAGCCCCAGCCATAGAAAGAAATAGACCACCAGCGCAATGAGCCAGCCGCGTATCGATGGAGCAGCGGTCGCATCACCGGCATTACGCCGAGCCCAGGTCAGACCATCCAGCTGGGCATGCGAAGGGCGCCCTCCGGTCGATGCACTGATGACATGTCCGGTGACCACCACCACTACCACGCCGACCAGATTGTAATAAAGCCAGGACATGTCGATGACTGCCGTCAGCCCCCAGACCACCAGCACGCCGACAATCAGGCCGAAGAAGGCCCCTGTTCCATTGACGCGGCGGCTCAGAATGGCCAGCCAGAACACGCCCAGCAAGACGCCGTTGAAATAGGAGCCGATGCGATTGACCGCCTCGATCACCGGCCCCAGGTTGCCGGCAAAAAAGGCAAAGATGGTGGCAAAGATCCCCCACAGCACGGTCATCCAGCGCGAGGCCGTCAGATAATGTGCCTCCGACCGGTCCCGGGCGACAAAACGCTGGTACACGTCTCTGACCGAGACGGCTGACAGTGAATTAAGCGCAGAATCCAGGCTCGACATGGCAGCAGCAAATACCCCCGCCACCACCAGGCCCGATACACCAGGCGGCAGCTCGGTGACCACAAATCGAGGGAAAAGCTCGTTGGGGTTGTCCACGTTCGGCACGCCTGTATGGCTGTAGAAGGCGTGGAGCATGATGCCGATAAACAGAAACAACATCATCTGAGGCACCAGCAGGAACCCGCCCAGCATCAGTGAGCGCTTGCTTTCATGTTCGGATTTGCTGGTCAGTACGCGCTGAATCTGGCTTTGATCCGCGCCGAAATACGCCACATGCAGGAAGAACCCACCCAGCACACCAGCCCAGAGGCTATAGGTCACTGAGGGGTTCGGGTCGAGGTTGATCGGGTGCAGCAGGCCGGCATCACGCGCATGGCTGAACACCTCCCCCCAGCCACCGGGCAGGCCGTTCACGATCACGACAATACTGAGCCCCGCCCCCAGCCACAGCACCACCATCTGCATGACATCGGTCCAGATCACGGCACTGATACCGCCCAGTACGGTATAACTGACGGCAATCACGGCCATCAGCAGAATGGTCCAGTCCGTGGGCCATCCGGTGACCACCGACAATACCAGCGCCGGCGCATACAGCACGATGCCCGTAGCAAGCCCCCGAGCCAGCAGAAACAGCAGTGACGCCAGCAACCGAGCCCGAACGTCAAACCGTCGCTCAAGGAATTCATATACCGTGTAGACACCACTGCGATAAAACACAGGCACCATGAAGGCGATCAGAAACCCGATGGCCAGCGGAGCATTGACGAAGGTAACCAGGCGTTCGAGGCCGCCCTCATAGCCCCAGCCCGGTGCACCGATGAACGTGATGGCACTGGCTTGGGTGGCCATGACCGAGAGCCCTACTGCCCACCAGGGAATCCTGCGTCCGCCAAGGAAATAATCCTCGGTCGATCCCTGCTTGCGGCCCATCCAGGCCCCGACGGCTGCCGTCAGTGCGATGTAAAACACCAGCACCAACGTATCCCATATCGTGAACTGACTCATCCTGCCCTCCGGATATTGTTATTGTTTCAGGCAACCTGCCAGGCCCTGGGCTCAACAGGCTTGATTTCAAATGTAGCTAATAAAGTGCTGTCTATACGAAGCATTCGACGTCAGCAGGAAAAAACGATCGGGCACAGCCAGCCAGGACATTGCACGTGGAAGCCCGCTCTCACACCTGGTACGCTCAATGGACCTTCATCACATCACGAGCACATCATGTCCGACACACCGACTATTGCCGTACTGGGCCTGGGCGCCATGGGCCACGCCTTTGCCGCGAATCTGCTGGCCAGCAACATGACCGTTCGACTCTGGAACCGTACCCGCGCCCGTGGCGAGGATCTGGAAGCGAAGGGGGCCGCCCTGTGCGATACGCCGTCCGAAGCGGTCAAGGGAGCGCAGGTAGTACTGACCATGCTGCCGGACATGGAGACCACACGCGACGTACTGCTGGACAGCGGCCGGGCCCTTGAAGCCATGCCGGAGGGTGCGACGCTGCTGCAGATGGGCACCCTCGGCGTTGAGCCGACCGAAACGCTGATGAACGCCGTTCAGCAGCAACGGCCGGATATTGTCTTCATTGATGCCCCGGTATCCGGCACCAAGGCCCCGGCCGAAAAGGCGCAGGTACTGGTACTGGCCAGTGGTGAACGCGACAGGTCACCCCACATCGACGCCGTATTTGGCGCCATCTCCAAGGGGGCCCGCTGGCTGGGTGAGGCCGGTGCCGGCTCGCGCATGAAACTGGTGGTCAATGCCTGGCTGATTGAAATGATGCAGGGCATTGCCGAGAGCGCTCGACTGGCCGAAAGACTGGGATTTTCCACCGATGACTTCTGGTCCGTACTCGACGGCGGCCCACTGGCAGCCCCCTACGTCAAGGCCAAGCTCGACATGATCAAAAGCGGTAACTTTGACGCTCAGATGGCGCTGGAATGGGGGCTGAAGGATGCCCGCCTGGCACTTCAGGCCGCCGGCGATCAACCGATGCCGGGGCTTGAGCGCATTGAATCCCTGTGGACAGAAGCCGACGAGAATGGCCTGTCCAAGGAAGATATTGCCGGCATTTATCGCTGGCTGGAAAAATAACCTGCTCCCGTGGCGTGATGCATCACGCGACGTAACGGGCCACGCCGCGGGTCAGTGTGGCCACACACTGCCCCTTGAGAGCTACGCCGGCCAGCGGCGTATTGAAGCCGGCCGAGTGCCAGTCGGACTCGGCCGGCGTCCATGTCCGCTCAAGATCAAACAGTGCCAGATCGGCCGGGCTCCCCGGGCTCAGATGGCCCAGCGGTTCGCCGAGCACCATGGCAGGCCCTCGAGTCAGCGCCTCGACCAGACGCGGTAAACCCAGCACGCCCTTGTCCACCAGCGCCATGCCCATGCTGAAACAGGTTTCAAGACTTGCCATGCCCGGCTGTGAAGCAGCAAAGGGAGCCAGCTTGGCGGCTGCCTCATGGGGCAGGTGATCGCTCACGATCGCATCAATGATCCCTTCACTGAGCCCTTCTCGCAGAAGCGTGCGATCACTTTTGTCCCGCAGCGGTGGCTGGAAGTGAAAGCGGCTGTCAAACCCTTCGAGCAATCGGTCTGTCCAGTGCAGGTGGGCAATGCCGACATCGGCCGTCACATCCAGACCCCGGGCCTTGGCCTGTGCGATCAGATCAACGCTTCGCCCGGCCGACAGCAGGGAGAAGTGGGCCCGCACCCCGGTCTGCTCGATCAGCATCAGCCATTGAGACAACGCCATGATCTCGGCCGTATCCGAAATTCCGGAAAGCCCCAGACGTGCGGAAATAACCCCTTCATGGGCACACCCTCCGGCCGCCAGAGCGGCATCCTCCGGCTGAATATGAACCGGTATATCAAAGGTGGCCGCATATTCAAGGCACCGCAGCATGACGCGGGTATCCGCGATGGGCTGGCGCAGGTTGGTCAGCGCCACGCAGCCTGCCTGCTTGAGGCCGGCCATATTGGTCAACAGCTGTCCGGAAAGCCCCTGCGTCAGCGCACCCAGCGGCAGCACCCGCACCGACCCCAGCGCCTCGGCCTTGCTCAGCAGGGTCTGAATATGGGACGGGTTGTCCAGTACCGGTGACGTATCCGGCCGAGGGCACAGGGTGGTATAGCCACCGGCCAGCGCCGCCTGCACTTCACTGGTCAACTGTCCCTTGTACCTCGGCCCCGGATCTCGCAGATGAGGAGCAATGTCGATGAGTCCCGGCGTCACCAGCAAGCCAGCCACGTCAAAGTCCTGCACACCTTCAAACCCTTCCGGCGGCGTATCGATGGCCGCAATCCGGCCATCGTCGATATAGAGCGTGGCCACCTCATTGATTCCCTGGGTCAGATCCAGCACATGGCCACCGCTCAAACTGTAGCGGCGTGGCAAGTTATCTGGTGCAAGGGCAATACGCGGCATGGGCGGCCTCTCATGTGGTGGATCGACGTCGCGCCAGAGTATAGCGCCCTTTGCCAGGCGGAAAAACGAACAGCCCCTGTCGCCTCACTTCCCTGGTCGATGCAATGGCATCGTTTCATGCGGCAGAGCACCTGTCCGCCAGTGTGACAGAAGATTATACGGCAACTTTACGTATTAAATTACGTAATTAGATAAAGACGTAAAAACTGATAGGCTGCTAACTTGTAACAGGGAGAAAATAGCCTTGATAGCCCAGGCAGTAATGATGAGCCATGCATGATATTGACCGGCGAATGCTCATATTTCTGAAAATCGTCGCGACGCCGTAAAGACATTGAATTCGTCATTTCATGCATGCAGTCGTCAGTGCTTGCCCCTCCCACCATGACCAATAAAAAGAGCACATGGCCTCCTATGCTGCTCAAACGATGTCCGCACCCGCTTCACCAGAAAAAGGACAACACAAAAAGCGCCGATCCTGCGCCATTTAACGCCCAAAAAACGCCAAGTGCGCCAAACGCGTAGAAATACAGTGGCATACTCACTCGGGTATTCAAACGAAAAAACGCGCTCGATGGCGCGCTTTTTTTGCCCGACAGGGCATCCCGAGCTGACCAGCGAACTGAAGTATCAGGGGTGCTCGGAGACAGGGATTTTCCGGCATGCCGGCAGTGCGCGTTCAAACCATGGGGTAGTCGATCAGAAGGCTCATGCCATTACGCCTGGTCTCAGCGATTTACGATGGGAAGTTCGAGGGCACCCGTACCGACATGTTTCCGGCTACCGGCTTCGCGACTTTTCAGACAACGAAAACAACAACGCCGCCCGAAGGCGGCGCAGCAACGCAGGTGATCCCGAGACGCTTCAGGCAGCGCCTTTCTGCGTCTGACCACTGACCGCCATCGACAGTACGGCCATGCGAACGGCTATGCCGTTGGTGACCTGATCCATGATCAGGGACTGCGGGCCGTCCGCCACGGCAGATTCGATCTCGACACCACGGTTCATCGGGCCGGGATGCATGACCACGGCATCAGGCCGTGCGTAGGCCAGCGTTTCACGTGTCAGGCCATAGTAGCGATAAAATTCGCCTTCAGACGGCAACAGCGCGCCGTCCATACGCTCCTTCTGCAGGCGCAGCATGATCACGACATCCACATCCTTCAGGCCCTGACGCAGGTTGGTAAACACCCGGCATCCCATGGCATCCACCTGAGAGGGCAACAGTGTCAGCGGTGCCACCAGCCGAACCTCACCAGCCCCCAGCGTTTTCAATGCATGAACCTGAGAGCGCGCTACCCGGGAGTGCAGAATGTCGCCGACAATGGCCACCTTGAGGTTCGAGAACTCGCCCTTGTGGCGGCGAATCGTCAGCATGTCGAGCATGGCCTGCGTCGGGTGGGCATGGCGCCCGTCACCGGCATTGATGATCGCCACGTGCGGCGTTACCTGGCTTGCTATGAAGTGAGCCGCGCCGGAGTCGCTATGACGCACGACAAAGGCATCGGCCTGCATGGCTTCCAGATTGAACAGGGTATCTCTCAGGGTTTCACCCTTTGAGGAAGAAGACGTACCAATATCCAGATTGAGCACATCCGCCGACAGGCGCTTGGCGGCCAGTTCGAAGGTGGCACGGGTGCGAGTGGAGTTTTCGAAAAACAGATTGACGACAGTACGCCCACGCAGCAGAGGCACCTTCTTGACCTGCGCATCACCGATACCACGAAAGCTGTCTGCGGTATCCAGAATATCAGTCAGCAGTGCCCGAGGCAGTCCCTGAATATCCAGAAAGTGACGCAGGCGACCCTGCTCATCAAGCTGAACATCACCAGGCAGGGCAGGGGGACATATCTGCATCTCAGGTCTCCTTGAGCGTCAACATAAGCGGGTCCGGCCCGGTCAGCTTGATGCGCTGTCCGGCAGGCAGTGACAGATCCAGCCCGACAACGTCGGGTTGAATCGGTAATTCTCGTCCGGGCAGGGCAATCAGACTGACCAGCGTAATGCGTTCAGGACGGCCGAAATCAAACAGCTCATTCATGGCTGCGCGAATGGTTCGCCCTGACATGATGACATCATCGACCAGCAGGATATGCGCACCTTCGATATCAAAGGGCAGCGAGGTGGAACGACGATTGGGGGCCAGGCCCTGATGGTAGAAGTCATCACGCCAGAAGCCGATATCCAGCGTGCCGACCGGACGGGGCAATTCAAGCTCCCTGGCGATTGCCTCGGCCACCCAGACGCCACCGGTATGCAGGCCAACCAGCTGCACGTTCTGCAGCGCCTCCGGCATGGTCGAAAAGTGCGCCCGGGTCTTCGAGACCAGCACATCCAGCAGGGAAGAAACATCGGGAAGGGTCATTGGTTTATCTCCGAAAGCAGCATGCCGACGACATCGTCACGCCCGAAAAATCCCGCCAGAATAAGCTGGGCAGCGATGCCGTCCACCCCGTGCTGACGGTAGTTACCCTTGTGCCCGCGGGCATGGGCGATGGCCTTGGCTTCCCGGGTCGAGCCACGCTCGTCCACCATCTCGAATGGAAGGCCGTAACGGCCGTGCAGGCGATTGGCAAACTTGCGGGCACGCCGGCTCATCTCGGATTCGGTATCATCCATGTTCAGCGGCAGCCCTACTACCAACAGGTCCGGCTCCCACTCCTGAAGCAGTCGACTGATGATCGTCCAGTCCGGAATGCCATCACGCGCCGCCAGCGGCTCGAGGGGCGTAGTCGATCCCAGCATTTCCTGCCCGACCGCCACCCCGATGCGACGCGAGCCGAAATCAAAGGCCATGACCAGCCGTTGCCCATTGCTCATGAAGCCTCCGCCGTATCAGCCATGACCTGCCTCGCGCGACAGGAGGCTCAAATCCACGCCCAGAGAGCGCGCGGCAAGCTCCAGCCGCTCGGCCGGCGGGGTATGAAACAGGATGTCCGGCGTTGCTTCGACGGTAAGCCAGGTATTGTCCTTGAGCTCCTGCGCCAGTTGATCGGATTCCCAGCCAGCACAGCCCAGACAGACCAGCACCTCATCCGGCCCCCGATCCTCGGCCAGGGCGTGCAGGATATCCATCGAGGTAGTCAACGCGATATCCGGCGTCACCTGCAGGCTGGAATCCCAGTCGGCAGCCTGTCCGCGGTGAAGGATGAACCCGCGATCCTTGTGTACCGGCCCGCCGTAAAAGACGGTCAGATCGGCGTGACGGGAGCCTTCGCCTCCCAGCTCGAGCTGATCAAACAGCCCCTTGAGTGTCAGGGCCAATGGCTGGTTGATAATCAGTCCCAGCGTCCCCTTGTCATCGTGGTCGCACAGGTAGCTGACCGTTCCGGCAAACTGCTCGTCATCGAGGTGAGGCATTGCCAGCAAAAAATGATCCTGCAAACCCTGCATGAGCCTCCCTTGGTGCCCGGGGCACACATCAGTGAAAGGCATGGCAACGCCATGCCCGGTATAAAAATCGCAGCCTGCTAGTGTAACACCGCTTTATGAACTGTTGCGGGCTGCAAGGCGACGTTCGATGGCATCCATCAACAGACCCGGGATATCGGTGCCCTTCTGGGCATCGATTTCACGCACACAGGTCGGGCTTGTCACGTTGATTTCCGTGATGTAATCCCCTATCACGTCCAGACCGACAAACATCAGCCCCTGCGCCTTGATGGACGCCTTGACCTGGTCCACCAGCCAGTAGTCGCGGTCGGTCAGCTCACGGGCAACCCCGCGGCCACCTGCGGCAAGATTGCCGCGGACTTCACCGGCACTGGGGATACGTGCCAGGCCGTAGGGCACCGGTTCACCGTCGATCAACAGGATACGGGTATCTCCGTCAAGAATTTCCGGAATGTAGCGCTGGGCCATGATCTGGCGCTCGCCACGCAGGGTCAGCTGCTCGATGACCGCCCCCATGTTTCGACCGTCCGGCCCGATATGGAAGATACCGGTGCCACCCATGCCGTCGAGCGGCTTGAAGATGGTATCGCCCTGTTCAGCCTGGAACGCCCGCAGCACCTTGTCATCACAGGACACCACCGTCGGCACCAGGCACTGGGTAAACTGCTGGGCATAGAGCTTTTCATTGCAGGTAAGAAGCGCCTGAGTGGGATTCACCACCAGCACGCCTTCACGTTCGGCAAATCCCAGCAGGTGAGTGGCGTTGATGAACTCGTGATCGACCGGCGGATCCTTGCGCATCAGGATCACATCCAGCTCGGCAAGGGCACGGGCCTCGAACTCGCCCAGATCGTACCAGTGCGCAGGGTCTTCATGCACTTCAAGTGGTGCCATGCGCGCCATGGCTCGCCCGTTGGCCAGGTACAGGTGGCGCTGTTCCATGTAGAACAGGTTCCAGCCCCGTTTTCGGGCGGCCCACAGCAGCGCCAGCGAGGTATCCTTCTTGAAGCTGATATCGGCAATGGGATCCATCACGATCCCGACATTCAGAGTGCTTGTTGCCATGGGTGTCTCTTCTCTCCAGGGGGGTGTTTCAAATTCGGTGCCTGTCTCGTGACAACGGGCCGCATGCGGCCCGCTGAATGAAGAACAGTATGCGTCAGCCCATCAGCCCGTACCATGGCTGACTAGCGCAACAGGTTGGTTTTCGCCAGCTCGATGACTTCATCGCCACGACCACTCATAACGGCACGCAGCATGTAAAGGCTGAACCCGCGGGCCTGCGCGGCCTCGATCTTCGGCGGCATCGACAGCTCCTGCTTCGCTGTATGTACATCGATGATGACCGGGCCGTCATGTTCGAACGCTTCGGTCAGTGCATCATCCAGCGCGCGGGATGATGTCACTCTCACGCCCTTGATACCGAGGGATTCGGCCAGCGCCTTGAAATCCGGCTGGCTCAGATTGGTGGTGTGATCCACGAACCCTGCCGCCTTCATTTCCATGGCGACAAACCCCAGGCTGCCGTTGTTGTAGATCACCACCTTTACCGGCAGTTGCTGCTCTGCCAGCGTGATCAGGTCCCCCATCAGCATGGTAATGCCGCCGTCCCCCGATAACGAGATGACCGGCCGGTCCGGATGCGCCACTTGCAGTCCCATTGCCTGCGGCATGGCGGTAGCCATCGAGCCGTGCATGAAGGAGCCGGTCAGCCGACGCTGGCCATTCATTTTCAGATAACGTGCCGCCCAGACGGTGGGCGTGCCCACATCGGCGGTAAACAGGGCATCAGCAGCAGCCAGCGCGCTGATGCGGGCAGTCAGGTACTGCGGATGCAGGGGCATGTCGTCGTCACGTGGCGAGGCCAGATCATCCAGCCCCTGACGCGCCTTGCGGTAGTGCTTGCGAGCTGCATCCAGAAACGCCGTATCATCCTGTGATTCAAGGCGCGGAAGCAGGGCAGCAAGGGTTGGCCGGATATCCCCGACCAGCCCTTTCAGCAGCGGACAGCGACGCCCGAGATGCCCACCCCGGTTATCGATCTGAACAATGTTGCCGTGTTCGGGGAAAAAGTCGCGGTAGGGAAAGTTGGTGCCCAGCATGACCAGGAAATCACATTCCATCATGGCGTGATAGCCGGAGCTGAACCCGATCAATCCCGTCATGCCAACATCATAGGGATTATCGTATTCAAGGGACTGCTTGCCGCGCAGGGCATGTACCACCGGGGCCTTGAGCCGCTCGGCCAGTGCGACCACTTCATCGTGGGCATTATCACAGCCATAGCCACACAGCAGTGTTACCTTCTTTTGCCCGTTGAGCAGCTCGGCCAGCGCATCCAGCTCATTGTCCGGCGGTACCACGACCGGCAGTACCGGGTCAGACCAGCTCACCCTGCTGTCACTGGCAGGCTGAAGCGCTACATCCCCCGGCAGCACGATCACCGAGACACTGCGGTTCACGATGGCGGAGCGCATCGCCGTTTCCAGCACCCGCGATAACTGCTCGGGGCTGGATACCAGTGCACAGTAATCGCTGCACTCCTGAAAAAGGCGTTCCGGATGGGTTTCCTGGAAATATCCAAGGCCGGCTTCGCTGGAGGGAATCTGGGCCGCAATGGCCAGCATGGGCACATGGGCCCGCTGCGCCTCATAAAGCCCGTTGATCAGGTGGAGGTTGCCCGGCCCGCAGGAGCCGGCACAGACCGACAGGCGGCCGGTGGCATCCGCTTCGGCACTGGCCGATAACGCCGCGGTTTCCTCGTGGCGCACTCCTCGCCAGAAAATGTCTTCCCGAGTACGCAGGCTTTCTGTCAGCCCGTTCAGGGAATCACCTGGTAACCCCCAGATGCTGCGCACTCCTGCCTGATGCAATGTTTCGATCAACACATCAGCTACGGTTGCCGTCGCCATATCATCTCCTGGTATTGTTCATCCAAGGCCTCTGCCCACAGGCAGGGCGTATAGACAAAAGTCTAGCCGGGATACAGAAGACGCGCCTGCAGGACCTGCCGAGACACGGCAGGTAGCTGCATCAGGGAAGCAGATCGCCGTAGCGCGATTGCAACAGGGTCAGCGCAACCACCGGAGCCGTCTCTGTTCGCAGGATGCGCGGACCAAGCCCCAGGGGAAGGAAATCATGATGCAAGGAAGCACTCACTTCGTCAGCAGAAAGGCCGCCTTCCGGACCGATCAACAGCGCCACGCGCGCTGGCGAAGCCTGCTGCTCCTGCCAGCCGGGTTGCCCGGGATGCAATACCAGTCTCAGGGGATCATCCCGCTCGGCCAGCCACTGAGGCAGGGCCATCGGCGGATGAATCGCAGGCACCGTTGCGCGGCCGCACTGCTCGCAGGCACTGATCGCCACGTTTTGCCAGTGCGTCAGTTTTTTGTCGGCCCGATCGCCCTTGAGCCGCACATCGCCACGCTCGGTGTACAGCGGGGTAACTGATGCCACGCCCAGCTCGACCGCCTTCTGGATTGCATAATCCATGCGGTCACCCTTTGAGATCGCCTGCCCCAGATGCACTACCAACGGCGACTCTGGCGTAGGCGAATACTCACTTACAATTCCGACATCCACCTGTCGGCGTCCGACCTCCAGCACCTGTGCCAGCACCTCATGACCCCGGCCATCAAACAGACTGACCTGATCGCCGGGTCTGGCACGCAATACAGCAGCCAGATGCCTTGCCGGGCCTTCCGGCAAGGAAAAACGCCGCCCGAGGGGCAGCGTTTCGTCAACGTAAAGGCGAATGCTCATGGCCTAGTTGGCGGCCTGCTGATTGCCCTGCTGCTTCTGGGCATACATGGCGTCGAAGTTGACCGGAGCCAGCATCAACGCAGGGAAGCTGCCACGGCCGACCATGTTATCAATGCACTCACGCGCATAGGGAAACAGCACGTTCGGACAGAAGGCATTCAGGGTGTGATCGAGCTGTGCATCAGGAAGTCCCATGATGGTAAACAGGCCAGCCTGCTCGACTTCGACCAGAAACGCCGTGGTCTGCTGCTCGCCATTGAAGACCTGTGCCGTTACCTTGACGGTGACTTCGTAAACACCTTCGTCCACCTGCGTATAGCTGTTATCAACATCCAGCTTTACCCGAGGCTGAAACTGCTGCTGGAAAACGGACGGTGAGTTCGGTGCTTCGAAGGACACATCCTTGACGTAAATACGCTGAAGTGCGAACTGGATGTCTTCCTGCCCCTGGGCAGTGGCATTTTCTTCCGACATGCGTGTTATTTCCCCTGAAAATGATGAATGAAGAGCGCAGGCCCGGCGTCAGCGACGCACTACCGGCAACTCATCGGCCTGCCACTGGGACATGCCACCCTTGAGTTTGGCGGCACGGCTGAAACCGGCAGCCTTGAGCTGGGTCATTGACTGCCCCGCCGTCTGGCCTGACTTGCAGACCACAATGACCGGCTTGTCCTTGTGTTTATCAAGTTCATACATACGGCTATCGAGCTTGCCCGCTGGAATATTCACGGCACCGGCAATATGCCCGGTCTTGAATTCCTTCGGCTCGCGGATATCAACCACTGCGGCGTCCTCGCGGTTGATCAGCCGGGTCGCCTCGCCGGAGGTAACCCCACCTTCCCCATTGCGTTTGGCCTCGAATGCCAGCCAGGCCAGCAGTATCAGGGCAAATACACTCACGAGCACCAGATGATTCTGGGCAAACTCCAAAAACTGATCGATCATTGGGCCTACACTCTTGGAGGATAACGAATTCTGAATACGCCGAAGACACGGCCTTTGGCGTAGCCTGGAAAAAACGCGCCCAGTATACACAAGCCGAGGCCGTGCGTCCGGCTGACGTCCAAACAGGCGTGGGGTATGATGCCTGAAAGGGCACCTTTCGCGAACCAGCTAATCGAGGCGATTTCATGACGAAGGAAGCGACAACCGGTCCACGTCCCGTGGCACTCATCATTCTTGACGGCTATGGCCAGAATGATGCCTCGGAAAACAATGCGGTAGACAATGCCGACACACCGGTCATGGATGACCTGAAATCCCGTTACCCTCATACGTTGATTCATACGGACGGCGGGTATGTCGGGCTGCCGGATGGCCAGATGGGTAATTCCGAAGTCGGCCACATGAACCTTGGTGCCGGCCGAGTGGTCTACCAGGAACTGACACGCATTACCAAGGCAGTCAATGATGGCGAACTGGACAGCAATGAGGTTCTGACGAAGGCCATCGACCAGGCCGTTGACGCCGACAAGGCCGTTCATGTCCTGGGGCTGTTGTCCTCGGGCGGAGTACACAGCCACGAAGATCACGTCCTGGCATTGATCAGACTGGCCAGCGGTCGCGGTGCAAAACGCATTTACCTGCACGCCTTTACCGACGGCCGTGACACGGCACCAAAATGCGCAGGCGAGTCCTTGAGTCGCGCCGATGCCCTGTTCGAAGAGCTGGGGAACGGTCGGATCGCCTCGATCGTGGGCCGCTTTTATGCCATGGATCGCGATAACCGCTGGGAGCGGGTCGAGGATGCCTATCGCGTCGTCACCGAAGGCAAGGGGCGTCACACGGCAGAAAGTGCCACACAGGCGCTGGACGCTGCCTACGAGCGTGATGAAACCGACGAATTCGTTGAAGCCACCAGCATTCAGCCGGACGGTAGCCCTGTTACCATCGAAGACGGTGACAGTGTCATCTTTGCCAATTTCCGCTCGGATCGGGCCCGTGAGCTGAGCCGTGCCTTTCTGTCGGACGACTTTGATGGCTTCACGCGCACCCCGCCGAAGGTCAATTTCGTGACGATGACCCAGTATGCCGAGGACATCAAGGCTCCGGTGGCGTTTGCTCCCGCGGAGCTTGGCAATACCCTGGGTGAAGTGGCCTCCAAACGAGGCCTGCGTCAGCTGCGGATCGCCGAAACCGAGAAGTATCCTCACGTCACCTTCTTCTTCTCCGGCGGGGAAGAAAAGGAGTTCGAAGGTGAAGAGCGCATTCTTGTTCCCTCGCCACGAGACGTGAAGACCTACGACGAAAAGCCGGAAATGAGTGCTCACGGCATTACGGAAAAACTCGTCGACGCCATTCGTGCCAGGCGGTTTGACCTGATCATCTGCAACTACGCCAACTGCGACATGGTCGGTCACACCGGGGATCTGAACGCCGCCATCAAGGCGGTCGAAACCGTGGATACCTGCCTGGGCCAGGTACTCGACGCCCTGCGGGAAGTCGGCGGTGAATGCCTGGTCACTGCAGATCATGGCAACTGTGAAATGATGGTCGATCCCGAGTCGGGCAATCCGCATACCTCACATACCACGTTCATGGTGCCGCTGGTCTATGTAGGCGAACGCGCTGATCATCTGGCCGAAGATGGCAGCCTGTGCGATCTCTCCCCTACCCTGCTGACCATGCTGGGTGAGTCACAGCCCGAGGAAATGACCGGCCGCTCACTTCTTGAGATCTCGTGAAGCGACATTGCGCATGATCGTTACCTGTCTGCGCCGCAGGGGAAGCCTGCTTGTGCTCGCCCTGCTGATAATGACGCCCGGACTTGCTCCGGGCGTTCTTGCGGCCGATATATCAAAAGCACAGCTCGAACGCATCGGCGCGACTGTCGAGGCGGCCGAAAACCGTCTGGACGCTACCTCGTCAAAGCGCCGCAAGGCGCGTCAGGCGCTGGAGAAGGCCGAGCGGCAGCTCGCAGCCACCCACAAGCGTCTTGATGATCTGGCCGACCGGCAACGCGAGATAGAATCCTCGCTACGCACCCTGAATACGCAGCGCGCCAGCCTCGAGCAGGAGCGCAGTGATCAGCGAGAAGGGCTTGCCCGACAGCTGGCAGGCCTTTATCGCCTTGGTCGTGATCCGCGAATGAAACTGCTGCTCAATCAACAGGACCCGGCACAGGCCGCGCGCTTTCAGCATTATCTCAACGCGCTGAACAAGGCTCGCCAGGCACGACTGGATGCCCTGGCATCGCTGAATCTCGACCTGGCCCGCAATGAACACCAGCTGAACGAACAACAGGCATCACTGGATACCACCAGAGCTACCCTGACCCGCCAGCAGGCCACACTGGATGGCCAGCGAAGGGAGCGCGAACAGGCCGTGGCCACACTGAATGCCGAATACGGCTCCCGCCAGTCACGTCTGGCCGCCCTCAAGCGCGAGCAGACACAGGCCGAAAAGACCTTCAATGCCATGCAGGAACAGCTGGCCAGGGCCCGTAAAACAACCGGCACCGGCGAATTGACCGCCGAGGAAGCCAGCGCCGAGGCACCCGCGCAGCCCTCTCGCGTCGTGCGGGCCGGCAAGGCGACCACGGGCAAGTGGCCCATAGCGGGAGCACGCATGCTGTCTGCCTATGGCAAGGGCGAAGGCGTCCACAGAAATGGTGTCCTGCTGGGCGCACGCGCAGGCACCACCGTTCGGGCCATGGTGGCGGGCCAGGTGGTATTCGCCAACTGGATGCGTGGCTTCGGGTACCTGGTGATTGTCGCTGATCGAAATAACGTGCTTACCTTGTATGCACATAATCAGCGGATCAACGTCACTACCGGTGATCAGGTTGAGAAGGGGGCTGCCCTGGCTACGGTGGGTGATTCAGGCGGGCTCAGCCAGCCTGCACTGTATTTTGAAGTGAGAAGCAAGGGTAATCCGGTCGATCCGGGGCGCTGGCTGTCCCGGCATTAAGGACTCATCACATCAGGAAGGCGCCCTGGCGTCGCCGGACAAGGATTCGTTATGCACGCGCGCCCATGGGCCACGCTGACAGGCCTGCTGTTACTGGTCTTCCAGATACCACTTTACGCAGAGGATACCGCCCCCGAAGATGGCGCGCTTCCCATCGAGGATATCCGCACCTTTTCCCGGGTCTTCGAGCAGATCAGACAAACCTATGTCGATCCCGTGGATGACAAAACGCTTTTCGATAATGCCCTGCGTGGCATGGTGTCCAATCTGGATCCGCACTCGGCGTATCTGGACGAGGACGGCTTTCGCGATCTGCAGGAGGCCACTCAAGGCGAATTTGCCGGTGTAGGCATTCAGGTCAGCGAAAAAAACGGCCACATTGTCATCATCGCCCCGATGGATGGCACGCCCGCCGCGCGTGCCGGACTGCAGCCCAATGACCGCATTCTGAGCATTGATGGCACATCAACCAATGACATGAGCCTGAGCGACGCCGTCGAACGAATGCGGGGCAAGGAAGGCAGCACCATGACCCTCGGTGTTCTATCGGAAGCAAGCAACACGCCACGCACAGTCACCCTTGAGCGGGCCATCATTCGCCAGGACAGCGTGACGAGCCGAATACTGTCACCAGGGTATGTCTACGCCCGCATCAGCCAGTTCCAGGCACGCACCGCCGATGATCTGGCATCAGCATTGTCCGATCTCGAAGGCAGGCAGGCACTGAAGGGGCTGGTACTGGACTTGCGCAATAACCCCGGTGGCCTGCTGGAAAGCGCCGTGGAAACAACCAACCTGTTTCTGGATACCGGATTGATCGTGTATACCCATGGACGGATCGAAAACAGTGAAGTACGTTTCAACGCCTCCCGGGACACGACACGTCTTCGGAAGGTACCCGTGGTAGTGCTGGTCAATGCCGGCACCGCCTCGGCAGCGGAAATCGTGGCAGGCGCCCTGAAGGACAACCATCGAGCCATCGTGATGGGCGAACCCACCTTTGGAAAGGGCTCGGTACAAACGGTCATGCCGCTGGACAATGGCGGTGCCCTGAAACTGACCACCGCCCGCTATTTCACACCCAGCGGGCGCTCGATTCAGGCCGAAGGCATTGTGCCGGATGTCCGACTGCAACGCGGTGAGCTGATGCTGAACGATGCTCAGGCACCTGAGGTACGTGAGCGCTCACTCGAGAACCATCTCGACAGTACCGAAACCAGCGCAGCACTCCCTGCACCGGCTTCGGCCCTTGCCGAACAGGATTACCCGCTTGGCGAAGCACTCAATCTGCTGAAGGGGCTTGCCGCCTGGCAACAGGCAGGTACTCGATAATACCGGCAGGGCATGCATGTCAGGGCTTCATGACCCGGGGAAGGTCGCCCCGGCGCCCCAGCGCCTGACGTGCAAAAAACTGCTTGATGGGCGCCATGCGGTTTACGCCCTGCAGCCCCAGGTTCCGCAGCAACCGGACTGGCGTCAGGCGGCTTCCGAACCCTCGACGAAAGGCATCCATCATCCACAGCATTTGCTGGTTGTCACCACGACGGCGCCTTGAATAGCGGGCCAGGATTCTGGCATCCCCCATGGCGATGCCCCGCTTGCGTGCCTGAAGCACCTCTTCGGCCAATACGGCCGCATCCAGAAATCCCAGATTGACGCCCTGACCTGCCAGCGGATGAATGTTGTGTGCCGCATCGCCGACCAGGGCCAGCCCGGCCTGGGTGTAGCGCATCGCATGGCGCTGCACCAGTGGAAAGCAGGCACGCGACTGCACGGTGTGAAAGGAGCCCAGTCGGTGTTCAAACGCTACGGACAACTCCCGCAGGAAGTCGTCATCATTCCGCTCATTCTGAACATGGCCAAATGCCTCGTCGCAGGACCAGACGATAGAGCTGCTATGGGTATTGCCTGATACGGACAGGGGCAAGAAGGCCAGTGGTCCGGTCGGTAAAAAGACCTGACGCGCCGTAGCGTCATGTGATCTTTCATGAGTAACGGTGGCTACCAGCGCTACCTGTCCGGTGGCATATTCCCGTGTCTCGATACCGGCCAGCGCACGCAGTCGGGAACGTGCACCATCGGCCCCCACGATCAGACCTGCCGTCAGCTGCCGACCATCGTCAAGATGCAGGATACCGGCAGCCGCGTCATCACAGACCAGCGCCTCGGCGCGACAACCGAAAAGGAGCGTCGCCTCGTCACAGTCGCGCAACGCGTCATGCAGTGCATCGGTAATCGCGCTGTTTTCAACAATATGCCCCAGGGTATCCACGCTGATATCGTCGGCATGAAATCCGAGTTCGCCGGTTCCTTCACCATCCCAGACCGTCATGTGCTCATAGCCACTGATACGGCGTGAGGCAATGGCATCCCACACGCCCAGACGCTTCAGCCAGAGTCTCGAGGCCTCGGTAATGGCACTGACGCGATTATCCACCGTGTCAGAGGACCAGGCCGCCTCCCCTGACCCGGCATCCACCAGTGCCACGCGCAGACCACCACGCGCCAGCTCCAGCCCAAGAGCGCTTCCCACCATACCGGCGCCGACAATGACTACATCAAACATGTTGATTCCCCATCAAAGCCCCATGGCCCGGCGCGTCAGCAGGCGCCGGGCAGGTGAAAACAGATTCATGCCGATCAGCCCAAGCCCACGGGCATGGGCCAGCAACGGGTGCTCGACACCAAACAGTCGCACCAGCCCGTCACTGAAGCGAATGATCTGATCCCGATCCTGCTGGCGACGTGCATCGAAGCGCCCCATTACCGAGGCACTGCCTATGGCCTCGTCCTGCTCAAGGGCCTGTTGAATTTCGCGGGTCAGGTCCTGCACGCCACGCAGTGCCAGATTGAACCCCTGGCCGGCAACAGGGTGCAGCGTGTGAGCTGCATTTCCCAGCATGGCCAGATAAGGCCGCGTCTGCTCCCGCGCCTGTCGAAGCGCCAGCGGGTAATCCATGCGCTGGCCCACCTCGACAAACCGGCCGACACGGTCACCAAAGCAGCGCTGAAGCTGTTCCAGAAATCCGGCATCCGACAACGCCCTGGTGCGCGTGAGCCCTTCGAGCGATTGTGTCCAGACCAGCGCCATCCTGCGGCCCTGCAATGGCAATAGCGCGATGGGTCCCTCAGACGTGAAACGCTCATAGGCCACCCCCTGGTGAGGTGTGCTGAGGGTCACGTTGGCGATCAGGGCATACTGTTCATAGGGTGTCACATCATCCCTGATTCCAAGCTGCCCCTTGAGCCCCGAGCGACCGCCGTCCGCCATGACGGTAAGCGCGGCGTTCAGGGTACTGCCATCGTCCAGCGTCAGGCAGTGCCCTTCCTTCTCCGGCACAATCCGCTGCACCGATGCCGGACAACGCCACGAGATCGGCAGCTCGGCCAGGCGCTGATGCAGCACATGTCCCATCCAGCGGTTGCCGATGACATAACCCAGCGCTTCCGTGTGAGTATCGCGACAGGACAGACGCGTCACACCCAGATACCCCCGTTGGCTGACATGAATGGAGGTAATCGGGCAGGCCTTTTCCTGCATGCCCTTCCACACACCCAGTGATTCGAAGCAGCGCCGCGACCCGTAGGCGATGGCACTTGAGCGGTCGTCAAAGCTTGATTGCGGCTGGCCGTGTTGCACCGGAGAAGGTTCGATCACGGTCACATCAAGGCCGTAACGCGAGATCAACGGCGCGAGCGCGCAGGCCATGCTGGCACCGACCAGCCCTCCGCCGATGATGGCTATATCCGTGTGCGTCATGGCATTCCCCGCGTATGTATCGCCTAGTGGTGAGTGTCCGACATCGCATCGCTGTCGGGAAGCGTCTGATCATCGACCTTTTCAACGTCAGGCGTCCCGGGGTGCTGCTCGGTATACAGCAGCATCGCTGCCATTCGTGCGTGTTCGGTCAAGGCAAACAGATCGTTCTCGTTTTCAGCGCTGTCATCAATATCCGTTTCGATCGCACACATCTGCCTGACGTCCTCGAGCGCTTCGCGAAGCGCGGCCGGCCACTGTGACTGCATCTTTTCATCACATTCATCCAGGGGTTCGCAAAAGCCGAGGCACCAGTCGCGCAGCCCCTGAGCCCGCTCCCCAAGGGAATACATGTCATCCGGCAACAGCGGCTCGTATTCCAGCTCACTGGCAGAAAGGCGGGCCTGAGTACGGCGACGCCATTCGAGAAGCTGCGCGGCGTCTTCCCGGTCACGGGGTTCTTCCACTCCCAGGGTGGCACAGACTTCTTCCAGCCAGCCGTCCGGAGTGATGTCCTTCAGTGCCAGCTGGGCGCATAGCCGGCCATCCAGAAAGGCCGGGGACTGCAGTGTGCCGTGGGCGAGAAAAATATCGCCAATCAGCGAAAAATCGAGGGGATTATCTTGAATCGACATGGGCGTCCTGTAGTGCGTCGCCGGATCATGAGAGGGTAGCCATACGGGCCGTGCGTTGACCGCCCGATAGTGGCTCTCTATAGTGCGTAACATCGTTGACCCACCATCTTAGCGCACTGGCCGTCAAAGGCCCATGCCGGAGCTGATCCCCATGAGCGAGGCGTCCCGCCATACCGTTGAAGTGACCCTTCTGGGTCGAACCTACCTTGTTAACTGCTCTGACGAGGAAGAAAGTGCTCTTGTGGACGCAGCGCGCTACCTCGACACGGCACTTGAAGGCATTCATGGTCAGCGCAAGGTCACTGATATCACCAAGGTAGCGCTGATGGCAGGGCTCAACATCACACACGAGTTGATGGAGGAGCGGCAGAAGCGTCGCGAGGCTGAAGACGTTGCCGAGCGAGCCGGTGATGCGCTGGAGCGCGCCGTGCGACGTGCCAGGGGCACACCTCGCTCCTAGGCTGTCACCCGAACAGCGTACCTTTGAGGCGCTTAACCTTTGGGCGCAGCCCCGGGAATCTGTTAAACTTGTTCCTGTTCTCTGGAATGTGCGCCAGCTGTTGTAGTCCCTTGAGCCTATGCGTAATACCCAGGGGGTCACATTTGCAGACCTGTGTGCATGTCCGCGCGTCGGAAAGCCTGATGGTCTGCATGAGACCACCCACCTTGAACCAGTAGGTTCAGGGCAGAAACAGCAGCGGCATTCTGGAGAACCCTTTTCCTTCTATATCCCCCGCCTGGATATCCCATGATTGACTCTACCGGACTGACCCGACGTCAATTGCGCCAGATACTCAGGCAACATCGCCGCAGCCTGTCCTCATCAGACCAGCGAGACGCCAGCCTTGCATTGTGCCGTCACCTTCGGAACCTGCCTGCCGTACAGCGCGCCCGACGTGTCGCACTCTATCTGCCCAATGATGGTGAAATTGATCCACGTCCGCTGCTGAACTGGTTTTCCAGGCGAGGAACCCGCGTATACCTGCCCGTCCTGCGCCCGCTGTCGGATAACCGGCTATGGTTCGTGCGGTATGATGACGCAACGCCAATGAGCGTGAACCGTTTCAATATCAGCGAGCCGCATACGCGCCTGAATGCGCACCGCGCACGGCGTTTACCACCCTGGGGGCTGGATGTCGTTCTGATGCCACTGGTGGGATTTGATCGAAAGGGAAACAGGCTGGGAATGGGTGGCGGGTTCTACGATCGCACCTTTGCCTTCACGCGCAGGCAACGACCCGCTCCACACCTGATCGGGCTGGCGCATGCCGGGCAGGAGGTAGATCAACTGCCGAACCAGCCCTGGGATGTACCGCTGAATGCTATCGTGACTGATCGGTCAGTACTGGATACCGGACAATGAATGTCGGTCATGCACCCATGAGTGTCTGCGCATAACCGGTCGCTACAACACCAATACCGAACAGAAACACGAGAGTCACTACAAGATCAGGCTTACGCTTCATGGTGGCGGAGTTCACTGTAACAGGGATGAAAAAAACGATCGCACTATAGGAGTAGAAAGCCGCGCCCCGCAAGTAGTCAACCGTACTTTTTATTCAGACCTTCAGCTTCATGAACGACCACGCCCACATCGCCTTTAGCCCTTTATAACCAGATTATCCCATCCCTCGCCGTACGTATTCACAAAACAGCCGCATTTTATGCGGCTGTTTTGAATCATTGAGAGGTGAAAAGACGATAGGCCGGATTATCCGTTTCCTTCCAGTAGCGATACCCGATGCTGTCCAGCTGGTGTTCCAGCTGTGGAAGATCGTCCGGGGGCAACTGAAGCCCTACGAATACGCGGCCATACGCCGCACCATGGTTGCGGTAATGAAACATCGAGATGTTCCAGCCTTCCGGTAGAAAGGACAGAAAGCGCATCAAGGCTCCCGGACGTTCGGGAAACTCGAACCGATAGGCTTCCTCGGGCAGCGCCGACGGAGCCCGCCCTCCCCCCAGGTGACGAATGTGCAGCTTGGCCAGTTCGTTGCTGGTCAGATCTTCCACCGGGTAGTCGGCACTTCGCAGCTGATCGATCAGTGCCTGACGGTCCTGGCCACCAGGCTGAGTGCGCACCCCGACAAAGATATGTGCCTTGTCGCCCTGGGCATACCGGTAATTGAATTCCGTTACCATGCGATCGCCGATCACGTTGCAGAACTGCTTGAAGCTGCCGGGACGTTCGGGAATGGTCACGGCAAGGATGGCTTCACGCTGCTCACCGAGTTCCGTACGTTCGGCGATATGCTGCAAACGGTCAAAATTGGTGTTGGCCCCCGAGTTGATGCATACCAGTGACTGGCCTTGCGCACCGGTCTGCTGAACGTATTTCTTGAGCCCCGCCAACGCCACCGCTCCGGAAGTTTCCGATACTGCCCGGGTATCTTCAAAGATGTCCTTCACCGCCGCACACATTTCATCCGCGGTCACGGTAATGACACCATCAATGTAATCCTTGAGGATTTCGAAAGGCTTTTCACCGATCTGCGCAACGGCCACCCCTTCCGCAAAGATGCCAACCTGCTCAAGCACCACACGTTCACCAGCATCGAGAGCCGCCTTGAGGCAGGCCGCATCGGCCGGCTCAACGGCAATCACCTTGATCTCCGGGCGCAGGTACTTCACGTAGGCTGCAATGCCCGCAGCCAGTCCGCCACCGCCTACCGGTACGAAGATGGCATCGATGTCATCCGGATGCTGGCGCAGGATTTCCATCCCGACCGTGCCCTGACCGGCGATCACATCCGGGTCATCATAGGGCGGAATGTAGGTATAGCCATGCTTCTCGATCAGGGTACGGGCATGCGCCAGTGCTTCACTGAAGGCATCACCGGCCAGAATGACTTCCGCCCCCAGTGCGCGAACGGCCTGAACCTTGATATCGGGGGTAATGCATGGCATGACGATAATGGCCCGTACCCCCATCTTTTTGGCCGACAGGGCCAGCCCCTGAGCATGGTTGCCCGCCGAGGCCGCAATGACCCCCTGAGCCTTCTGCTCATCGGTCAGCGTGGCCATCTTGTTATAGGCACCGCGCACCTTGAAGGAAAAAACCGGCTGCAGGTCCTCCCGCTTGATCCATATCTGATTATCGAAGCGTTTGGACAGCATAGGCGCCGCAGACAGGGGCGTTTCGATGGCGGCTTCATAGACGCGCGCCTGGAGGATCTTCTTCACATACGCTTCAAGCATTCTCGTGTCCTGGTGGTGCATTACTGAAAGGGGCGGAGCGGGACGCTTTCATTCAAAACGCCATGACAACAGCCTACGAGTCCGGGCAGACTGCGTCTACACGTGCAGGTGAGCTTACGTATAATACGCCTCTCGCCGCAGGGGCGACACGCTCTGGTCATTCACCCCCCAATGCAGGAAACACCATGGCCTTGTCTTCTCAGGATCAGCTCAAACACGCTGTCGCCCGCGCTGCGGTCGATGAAATTCTTCCCATGCTTGATCGCCAGACCGTCGTCGGGATTGGTACGGGCTCCACTGCCAACTGCTTCATTGATGCCCTGGCAGAATACCGCCATGACTTTGACGGTGCCGTTGCCAGTTCTCAGGCCACTGCCGATCGCCTTAAAAAGCACAATATCCCGGTCTATGACCTTAACGGCGTAGGGACGCTGCCGGTGTATGTCGATGGCGCGGATGAAATCAATCATCAGCTTCACATGATCAAGGGAGGAGGTGCGGCCCTGACACGAGAAAAAATCGTGGCAGCCTGTGCGCAGACCTTCATCTGCATCGCGGATGGCTCCAAGCATGTGGACCGGCTGGGCGGGTTTCCATTGCCGATCGAAGTCATTCCCATGGCTCGCTCATATGTTGCCCGCGAGATCGTCAAGCTTGGTGGCGACCCTGTATATCGGGAAGGCGTGGTAACCGATAACGGCAACCAGATCATCGACATCTTCAACTTCATGATCGATGACCCGCTGGACATGGAGGTTCGCATCAACAGCCTGGTGGGCGTTGTCACGCATGGCATCTTTGCCGTGCGAGGTGCCGATATATTGCTGCTGGGACGCGAGGATGGCGTCGCCCGCTACACCGCCTCCTGAGGCAACAGCGGTGTCAGCCCATCGAGGGTGGCTGCCAGCGCCCCTCGATGGGCTACCACAACATCCTGACCCCGCGCGCCCTGGGCATGTGCCGTAGCCGGATCGGCACGCACAGCCAGCAGCGCCTGACCGAGGTGTTCCGATGAGCTGACATGGGTCAACGCATCGGCGTCATCAAGCAGGGCGGCAATCTCGGTAAAGTTATCCAGATAGGGGCCACTGATGACAGGCACGCCAAGCGAAGCCGGCTCCAGCAGGTTATGCCCCCCAACAGGCACCAGGCTGCCTCCTACAAATGCGGCACTGGCTGTCCCGTAGAAGGTCATGACCTCACCCATGGTATCTCCCAGATACACTCGGATGTCCGGCGTGACGCCTTCTCCGCGGGAACGACGTGCCATCGCCAGGCCATGGTGGCTTACAAGCTGTGCTACGTCATCAAAACGCTGCGGGTGGCGAGGCACCAGCACCAGTAGAGCCGAAGGCACCACTGCAAGAAGCTGTCGGTGAGCCGCCAGCACCTGCTCATCCTCGCCGTCATGCGTGGACGCAGCCACCCATACGAAGCGGCCTCCCCACTGATCAAGCAAGTACTCACTCGCCTTCTGAGCCTCGTCACTTTGGGCCAGGTCAAATTTCAGACCACCGGTAATAACCATTTTTTCCGTCGGGGCCCCGAGTGCCGTGAATCGCTCTGCATCCACGGCATCCTTGATGCCTAGCCAGTCAAAATGGTTCAGCGTCTGCGCCATCAGGCGAGCTACCTTCGCGTATTGACGCGTAGCGCCTGCAGATAATCGCCCGTTGACCAGCGCCAGAGGAATCTGGCGCCGCGCGCAGGCATGGACCAGATTCGGCCATAGCTCAGTCTCTACGATAATACCGATCCGTGGCGACAGGCGCTCGACAAACCGGGCTGTGGCGCAAGGAAAGTCCAGCGGCAGAAAGTAATGACTCACTTCGCCCTTGAACAGGGTTTTCACCTGTTCTGCGCCAGTTGCCGTCATGGTAGTAACCACCACGGGACTGTCGGGATAGCGATCAATAAGCGCCTTGATCAGGGGTCTGGCCGTCATGACCTCACCGACTGATGCGGCATGAATCCAGAGCGGACGATGAGGGGCGCGCGAGATCCAGCCCAATCGCTGCCGACGCTTGTAAGTGGGCAGCCACTCACGCCAGATGCGCCACCATATGAACGGTGACAACAAATACAGCAGTGCACTGTAAAGCCCGCGCCCCATCAATCAGACTCCCCGGCCCAGAATGGTGGAAATCATTGCGGTGGTCGATACACCATCCTCGAACCCGAGCACACGCACTTCACCGCCATGACGTCGCACGGCATCACCACCGGCGATATCCTCGGGCCGATAATCACCGCCCTTGACCAGGATATCCGGCAGAAGCTCCTCGATAAGCTCCGCCGGTGTGTCCTCGCTGAAAGGAACGACCCAGTCCACGGCAGACAGACCGGCCAGCACCTGCATGCGTCGCGCCAGTGCGTTGATGGGCCGCTTCTCGCCCTTGAGGCGCCTCACGGAAGCATCATCATTGACAGCCACTACAAGGCGATCCCCCAGGCGACGCGCCTGCTCAAGATAAGCCACATGGCCGGCATGGAGGATGTCAAAACACCCATTGGTCATGACCACCTTCTCGCCCCGTCCCTGAGCAGCCCTGAGGGATACCTTGAGAGTCGCAGCATCGGAAACGCCATATTCTGCCAGGCGGTCGCCGTGAAGCGCAGTATAGAGTTCGGCAATCGACAGGGTGGCCGTCCCAGGCTTGGCCACCACCAGCCCGGCAGCCAGATTGGCCAGCATCATGGCTTCCGGCAGTTCATGGCCGGCGGCCAACGCCAGACCAAGCACCCCGATGACCGTATCCCCGGCACCGGTAACATCAAAGACTTCCTGGGCATGAGTAGGTAAATGAAGCGGCGCCATTTGCTCGCGGATCAGTGTCATCCCTCGCTCACTGCGCGTGACCAGCAGCGCTTCCAGATTCAGCGAGGCGCGAAGTGCTTCTCCCTTTTCCGCCACTGCGTCGTCTGTCGGGCAAGGGCCTGCCACGGCTTCAAACTCGCTCAGGTTGGGAGTAATGATGCTGGCACCACGGTAGCGCTCGAAATCCACGCCCTTGGGGTCCACAAGCACCCGCTTGCCTGCCGCCCGGCCAGCCTGAATCAGATCCTGCACCTGAGCCAGAGTGCCCTTGCCATAGTCCGACAGGATCAGCAAATCCGCCTGGGCCATCCCCTCGGTAACCTTGCCGGTCAGGGGCGTGGTATCGATGTCTGCAAAGGACTGCTCGAAATCCAGACGAATCAGCTGCTGACTGCGACTCATGACCCGCAGCTTGGTGATCGTCGGGGCCAGCTCACTGTGCTGAAAGTCCGTCACGATATCAGCAGCACTCAATGCCTGCTCCAGCAGGGCAGCATTGTCATCCTGCCCGACCAGCCCGGAAAGCGTGACATGTGCACCCAACGAGGCAATGTTCAACGCCACGTTGGCAGCGCCACCTGGCCGGTCCTCACTGCCATCCACGCGGACAATCGGCACCGGGGCTTCCGGAGAGATTCGGGATGTCGGTCCAAACCAGTACCGATCCAGCATGACATCGCCCACGACCAGTACGCGAGCCTGTTCCAGGGCCTTGAAATCCAGTTTCATCATTCCGGTACTCTTTGAGTGGCGGTGTCCAGTAACAAACGGTCCAGCTGCTTCGTCACATCTTCAGGAAGAATCAGTGACATGGCCTTTGGGTGACGCACACGTGCTTCCCAGCGAGTGGCATCCTTCTTTTTCTGATAGGTAGCGACGGCCTGAGGATAGCGATTCACCACGTACTGTTGCCAGCAATAAGGAGCAGCCCGCTCGGGATTGGTTGTGGCATACAACCCGACAACCGGCGTCCCCAGGGCATTGGCCATGTGTACAGGCCCCGAGTCGGGTGCAACTACTGCCCTGGCTTGCTGGATCAGCGCCAGCATCCCCTTGAGTGACGTTTTGCCCAGCAGATTGACCGGCTCGGCCTGTTCGCAGCAACTGCGAATGACAGATACCATTTCCTGCTCCTGATCACTCCCGCCCCCGGTCAGGAAGGTCGTCAGCCCGTGCTCGCGCCAGGCATGATCGATGACGGCGGCGTAACCCTCGGGCGACCAGTTGCGAAAGTTGCGCAGCCGCGGATTGGCACAGGGGCTGATGACCAGACCGGGCCTGGCGCTCAAAATGCGCTCGGCCTCCGCGTGGGCCTCGGGCGGAATCGGAATATCCCAGGCAAGGGAGGTGTCCTCGACACCCAGAGCACGAGCGAAATCCATGAAGGATTCCAGCACATGCGCCCGCGGGTGGGGCGCCAGCCGCCGATTGGTAAACCAGGTCTGCCTGTCCTTGGCACGGTCTGCATCATAGCCAAGGCGAATATCGGCCTTGAGACCCAGTGACAGGACACTGGCACGAATGGATTGCTGCATGTGCAGCAGCGCATCGAACCGGATATTTTCCAGTCGGCGCCAGATATCACGCATGCCTGCAAGGCCCGACGCCTTGTCAAACACGATGAACTCGACCCCCGAGAGGCCGGTAAGTAAACTGTGCTCACCTTTACCAATGATCCAGGTGATTCGCGTGTCCGGCCACTGACGCTGCAGCGCACGTACGGTAGGGACCAGATTACAGACATCGCCAAGGGCGGAAAGCCGCAGTACACAAAGATGTGTCGGGCGAACAGGCAAAGGATGCTTCATGCGGTTACAGATATCCCGGAAAGCAAATACAGCCATTCTATATGATGCTGAAAGAGCCCCACAAATAGAGCCTGACTGGTTTATGCCCGAGTGGTGGGAAAATCAGCAGGCCATCACTGGCCGGGCCCCGGGTCGAGGCGAAAGTCTTTTTCTCTCCCGAGAGGATCAACAGTGGGTATTAAGACCCTACAGACGGGGCGGCTTGATCGGTCGCGTCGTCAGGGAGCACTACGTCTGGACGAGACTCGAGGCTACCCGAGCCTTCAGGGAATGCCGCCTGACGGCCCGCCTTCAGCAGGCAGGGTTGCCGGTTCCCGCGCCTGTCGGTGCCTGTGTATGGCGCCATGGTCTCACGTATCGGGCCGCCCTTCTGACCGTCCGTATTTCAGGGGCACACGCCCTGGCAACCTGCCTGGAAGAAGGCCGAGCGGATCATGCGCTTCTTCATGACGTCGGCCGAATGATCCGACGCTTTCATGATCACGGTCTGGATCATGTAGACCTCAACGCACGCAATATATTGATCGACGAAGCCCATACGCCCTGGCTCATTGATCTTGATCGCTGTCAGCTTCGCGCCGGTGAGCGCTTCAAGGCCCGCAACCTGGAGCGGCTTTCTCGCTCGTTCGAAAAGTTTGCAGGTACCCACTCACAACGCCTGTACACCGCCCTACTTCACGGATACAACGCCTGAGCACTACTTATGGAAAAGTTCATCCCCAACCGACGTTTTTACCTGCGTGGCAGCGCCTTTTTTGCGCTGATCAATCTATTCGTGGTGTGGGCCATCGCGACCCGATACCTCCCCTGGCTCGAGACGCCTGATGACCCATGGGGCATTGCCTATCTGGTGACCACCTGGATTGGCCACTTCGGTCTACTGGTGATGCTGGCCTGGTTACCGATGGGGTTGTTGGCCCTGATACTGCCAAAACGTCCGCTTATCATCGCCCTGACACTGCTTGCCGGTATCGGGCTATGGGTACTGGCCCTGGATACCGTCGTCTTCGGGCAATATCGCTTCCATATCAATCATTTCATGCTGTCCCTGTTCCTGCACAACGAGGACGGCGATATCGTCAGCTTTTCTGCCACCACCTGGGCCACCGGCATCGGTGTAATGGCAGGACTGCTGCTGTTTGAAGCATGGCTTGCCTGGCGCATCATCGGCAGGGCACAGAGTATTCGCTTTCCCGTCTGGAAAGGTTTTCTGACCCTGCTGGTGATGGCGCTGGCCAGCCATGCCATTCATATCGTGGCCGATGCCCGCTACAAGCGCAGCGTGACAGCGCAGGCCAGTATCTACCCCCTGCTGTTCCCGGCCACCGCCAAGGGATTCATGGAAGACCATGGCTGGCTTGATCCCCGGGCCGCCCGCTCTCGCGGCCTGGATGTCAGCAAAACCCCGAATGCCGCGACACTCGACTGGCCGGCTCACTCGCTTCAGTGCACTCCCGGAAAAAACCCACCCAATATCATCATCATTGCGCTTGATTCATGGCGGTTCGATGAATACAGCCAGAAGACCACGCCGCATCTTTACAGTGCATTCGAGCAGGATGCCCTTCGTTTCAACCATCACGTCAGTAGCGGAAACGCCACGCGTAATGGCATTTTCGGCCTGTTTTATGGCCTGACCGGTAATTACTGGGGCGTCATGAACGATAATGAAATAGGCAGCCTCTTCATTCGCACCCTTCAAAAACATGATTATCCACTGGGCCTGTTTGGCTCGGCCAGTTTCGATGGCGTAGGTTTTGACCGTACCGTCTTTTCGTCGGTCCCTGACCTGAGGCTTCGTACCTATCAGGGAGCAACGCCCGCCGAACGGGACCGGAACATGACATCGGAGTGGCTGAAATGGCAGGCCACTCGTCGTCAGACAAAAAATGGCACACCGTATTTCGGCTTTTTATTCTACGACGCCCCACATGGCTACAGTGTACCTGAAGGCGCCGAGGCCCCATGGCAGCCCTCGCGCGAAGGCATGGAATATGCCGAACTGGGGCAGGATACAGACCCTACCCCGGTGCGTAACCTTCATCGCAATGCCGCCCATTACGACGATGCATTGATCGCGCAGGTCATTGCCGACCTTAAACGTCATGGAGAGTGGGACAATACCTGGATCGTCGTGACGTCTGATCACGGTCAGTCATTTAATGATACCGGTCACAATTTCTGGGGCCATAACAGCAATTTCAGCCGTTACCAGACGCAGGTGCCCATGATCATTCACGGGCCCGGCGTGGAAAAGGGAGTACATGAAGGCACTACCAGCCACCTCGATGTCGTGCCAACCTTGATGCGTCACGCCCTGAACTGCAGCAACCCACCGACCGATTACAGCATGGGTAGCGACATGCTCGACCCCACACTGGATCATCCGTGGGTCATTGCGCACAGCTATCTGGGGTATGGCATTATCGAATCGGACCGAATTACCGAAGTGAAGGATAATGGTGCGTGGGAAATCTACGATCCTGACATGAACCCTGCTCCCACTCAGGCGTTCTCCCCGGCCGTCTTTGAAGCCGTGCGACAAATGTCACGTTTTTACACCGGAGCAGGAACATGAGCACACACCGGGCCAATCCCCTGCCCCTGACAGGCGTGGTCATCACGCTTAATGAAGCCGAGCGCATCGAGGCCTGTCTTGCCTCGCTCGGCAGGGTCTGCAGCGAACTGATTGTGGTGGATTCAGGCTCGACCGATGACACCTGCCACCTCGCGGAAAAGGCAGGTGCCAGGGTTATTCATCAACCGTATCTGGGTGATGGCTATCAAAAGAATGTGGGCCCTGCTGCGGCTTCTCACACCTGGGTACTATCGCTGGATGCCGACGAGCGTCTGACGGATGAGGCCGTAGCCGTCCTGCAGTCACTTGATCTGGACTCGACATCTCATGACGGATTCGCCCTGCGTCGCCGTAACTTCATTGGCTCACGCTGGATCAAACGATGCGGCTGGTACCCGGACTATTGCATCCGCCTGTACGACCGTACTCGAACCGGTTTCAGCGAAACCCGCCAGCATGCCTCTGTAAAGGCTGCCTCGCCCTGCCGGCTGGATGCAGATATCGAGCACTACTCGTTCAAGAACCTGGGCGAGCTTTTCACCAAGGCCAGCGGCCGTTTTTCCAACCGGTCGGCCAAGGTCATGTACCTGAAGGGCAAACGTGCCACCAGTTGGTCTCCGTTACTCCACGGTGCGAATGCCTTTCTACGCAAGTACATTGCCCAGGGCGGATGTCTTGCAGGCGTAGATGGACTTTCCGTGTCACTGTCTGCCGCCACCAATGCCTACCTGAAGTACGCCAAACTGCTTGAGTTTCAGCGTGATGCGCGTGTCCGTGATGCTGAAAACTTTGATAAGGTCTGGTGATGACATTACCCCTGCATATTCGACACGTTAATCTTGCCCGCGGCTTCCGCGGTGGCGAGCGACAGACCGTTCTGCTGATTGAGCAGCTGGCCATACGCTACAAGGGCCAACTGACTCAAAGTCTGGTGTGTCGTTCCGACTCCGAATTGCCGGAAAGACTTGCCGACGTGGACGTGCACGTCATTGCTGCCGGCCACCAGCTACAGGGGCATTATCAGGGCGTCCCCGCAGATATCGTGCACGCCCATGAAGCCAAGGGAGTGCACTGGGCCTGGGTACATCACAGACTGCGGCGCCCCCCTTACCTGCTGACCCGTCGCGTCCCCCAGCCGGTCAGGGACAAGCCCTTCAACAGGCTTACCTACAGCAATGCCAGCGTCGCAGTTGCCATTTCCTCCGTGATCCAGCGTCATCTTGAATCACGTCGCTGGGGCCGTACGGCCCTGATTCCCAGCGCCTACTCCCATGTACCGTCTAACCCCAAGCGGGTCAGCGAACTCAGGACACGATTTGCCGGCAAGACAGTCATCGGCCATGTCGGTGCACTGGTAGATCGTCACAAGGGGCAGCGCGTGCTGTTGGAAGCAGCCCGGCGTCTTGGGCCTTCCCATCCTGACGTGGTATTTCTGCTGTTGGGTGAGGGAGAAGATGCCCAGGAATTACGACGCGAAAGCGTCGATCTTGAAAACGTGATCTGGGAAGGCTTCCAGCCGGATGTCGAAAACTATTTCGACATCATGGATATCTTTGCCTTCCCATCTCGCAACGAAGGGCTGGGTTCCACCCTTCTGGACGCCATCGACCACCACGTCCCCATCATTGCCAGCGACGTGGATGGTATTCCCGATATCATCACTCACGAAAAAAGCGGCCTGCTATTTTCACCCGGTGATGCCTCGGCGCTGACCCAGGGGCTCGATCGAATGCTGACGGACCCTGCCCTTTGTCATGCCCTGGTACAGGGTGCCGATCAACGCCTGGTCGAATTTTCGCCGGAAGCCATGGCAGATAGTTATCACGCCCTGTATCACCGAATACTGGCACGCACATAGCCTTGTCTCTTCCAGGGGCTCTACTGAAAAATCGGTAACGCACCGTATTCGATAGCAGCCCCATTCCCCGCCCCTTGATGCATGCCCTGCAAGCGCCGACCAGAAAGCACGAATATAACCGGGACCATTAATGTCCATCCTGCGCTGAATCCTTATGAAACCTCCCGTTCATTCCTGCATTGCATCAAAAGACTACCTGCGTGTTTTTCACAGTGGACGAAGACTTCTATGATGTTCAGGTAACGCATCAATACGATGACGTTCGCCAAAGTAACTTCGTCACACGCCAACCCAGGAGCTACCCGCATGCCACTCGTCACCATTTCCATTACCGAAGGGCTGGCCGAACACCGGAAGGATATCGCTGACCTCGTTAATGCATCTGTCATTCGCACCATGGATTTTCCGGATGATGACCGCTACCACCTTATCAATACCATGACCCCTGATGCCCTTGAGCTTCAGACACGGCAGGGAGAACGGGTCGCGCTCCAGTTGACCATGCGCAGCGGGCGTACGGATGCCCAGAAGAAAGCCTTTTATCAGGATGTAGTTGCCGCCCTGTCGGAAAAAATCGGTGTGTCTTCCGAAAATGTAATGATCGTCATTACGGAAAATCAGGATATTGACTGGTCCTTTTCCGATGGCATCGCGCAGTTCGTGACTGACTGAATCATTCCATCATGTTTCACGTGAAACATGACAGGCAGCGGTACTGACATGACAAAAAGCCCGAATGTTTCATGTGAAACATTCGGGCTTTTTCAGACGCCACCTCGTATTTCCGGTAATCCGGTAAAGAGGGGGATTTACATCGACGCTGCAATCCGCTCAACCGACAGCTTGTTGAGACAATCAGTATGCCCCAGCGGGCATTTCCGCTCGAAACAGGGAGAACAGGAGAGTGCCAGCGTGTGAATCGTCGCGTCAGTGGTCAGCGGAGGAGTATAGGCGGGTGAGGATGAACCATAGATGGCATGAATCCTGACTCCTGTGGCGGCCGCCACGTGCATCAGTCCGGAATCATTCGTGACGACCTGCTCACAGCTTCCCAGCAGGTCCACCGCATCGGCAAGCCGGGTTTTACCGCACAGATTGAAGACACCCTGCTGCCCTTCGGCAATAACCTCCCCGGCCTCAACATCCTTTGGGCCACCCAGCACGATGACGTCATAGCCCTTTGCTACCAGCCGAGCTGCAAGCGCGTGGTAATGGGTCAATGGCCACTGTTTGGCTGGACCATACTCAGCACCTGGCATCATCCCGATTCTGGGCGCCGATGACAGCCCCAGCGTAGTGACCAGCGACGCCAGATTGTCCGGATCACGCTCAAGGGATGGTACAGGGATCTCCGACGGCGGCATCCCCTCTTCTACCGGCAGTCCCAGGGACACAAACCGCTTTACGGTCTGATCCAGTACCTTTCTGTCGAGCGTGCGTCGCTCGGTCAGAACAACATAGCGCTGCTCACCCAGAAAGCCGTTACGTCGGGGAATGCCGGCCAGGAAAGGTACCAGTGCCGACTTCCATGACCTTGGCAACACAATCGCACGATCGTATTTACCACGCAGTTGCCGGGCTAGCTGCCAGCGCGCCTTGAGCCCGAACTGACCATGGCTGGTATCAAGCGTCAGTGCATGACGCACCTCCGGCATGCGCGCCAGAATCGGGAGCGACCAGCGAGGGCCCATCACATCAATGACTGCCGCACCGTTGTGGCGCTTCAGTGTCTTGAACAGGCTTTGCGCCATGACCATGTCGCCGACCCAGGAAGGCCCAACTACAAGAATACGTTCCGGCACCTCTGACATATCAGGTGCCACCCTCGCCGTTGAGCCATCCAAGATATTCACTTACGCCTTCGGCCACGGTCTTGAACGGTGCCTGATACCCGGCCTCGCGCAGCGCCGTAATATCGGCACGGGTGTAGCTTTGATAACGCCCTTTCAGATGATCGGGGAAGTCGATGAAGTCAATTGCGCCCTTGCCGTAGTAACCGATGACCGTGTCGGCGATGGCCTTGAACGGCTCGGCACGCCCGGTGCCCAGATTGAAAATCCCGGAAATATTCGGATGATCCAGAAACCATAGATTAACGCTGACTACATCACCGACATAGACAAAGTCACGGCTCTGCATGCCTGCGTCATACCCGTCCCATGCTCCAAAAAGCTTCGGGTTCTCGCCAGCCAGCACCTGAGTGTGATGATGAAAGGCAACGCTGGCCATGCTGCCCTTGTGCTGCTCGCGCGGGCCATACACGTTGAAATAGCGAAAACCCACGACCTGCGTTGTCAGACGCTCCCAGTGATGACGAACGTACTGGTCAAACAACAGCTTCGAGTAGCCGTACACATTCAGCGGCTTTTCGTAATCAGGTGACTCAACAAAGACGTCGCTGTCACCGTAGGTGGCTGCCGACGAGGCGTACAAAAAAGGAATACCACGGTCGTTGCAGTAGTGCAGCAACACCTTGGAGTATTCAAAGTTGTTCTCGAGCATGAACCTGCCATTCCACTCGGTCGTGGAGGAGCAGGCGCCTTCATGAAAGATGGCATCGACAGGCGGCAGACTGGCAGCCTTCACCCTCGCCAGAAAATCATCCTTGTCGAGGTAGTCCTCGATCTGACAATCCACCAGATTGACAAACTTGGTGCCGTCAGTGAGGTCATCCACCACCACGATATCTGTCCGTCCACGCGCGTTGAGCGCCTTGACGATATTGGCCCCGATGAAGCCGGCCCCGCCTGTCACCACAATCATGACATTGCTCCGTTGAATGCTGTTGGTACTGGATGTCTGCAAATGGCCGCGTTAAACGCGGCTCTATAACCCGATAGCCGCTAATTGTATACTTGCCGGCAGATTAATTCATGAACATGGGACAGGGGTGTTTTCCCGATGACACAGGCGATACCGGACGTTAGTACTTTTCAGGGCCTGATTCTTGCCCTGCAGCAATACTGGGCCAACAAGGGCTGCGTAATCATGCAGCCGCTGGACATGGAGGTGGGCGCCGGCACTTTCCATCCGGCGACCTTCCTGCGCTCAATCGGCCCGGAGTCCTGGAATGCGGCCTACGTACAACCCTCACGCCGCCCTACCGACGGGCGCTATGGTGAGAACCCCAACCGGCTTCAGCACTATTATCAGTTTCAGGTCGTAATGAAGCCCTCCCCTGCCGACTTCCAGGCCCTGTACCTGGGTTCTCTGGAAGCGCTGGGACTTGACCCGCTCACACACGATATTCGCTTCGTGGAAGACAACTGGGAATCCCCGACACTGGGCGCCTGGGGGCTGGGATGGGAAATATGGCTCAATGGCATGGAAGTGACGCAGTTCACCTACTTCCAGCAATCCGGCGGCCTGGAGTGCTACCCGGTAACCGGCGAACTGACCTACGGCCTTGAGCGCCTCGCAATGTACCTGCAGGACGTCGATAGCGTCTACGACCTGGTATGGACGCGGGCACCAGACGGTTCCATCGTCACCTACGGGGATGTGTACCTTCAAAACGAGCGAGAGCAGTCAACCTACAATTTTGAACATGCCGATGTACCAACGCTGTTCGACAACTTTGACTACTACGAGCGCGAATGCAACAAACTGCTGGCACTGGATACTCCGCTGCCCCTGCCCGCTTATGAAATGGTCCTGAAGGCGTCACATACCTTCAACCTGCTGGATGCACGCCACGCCATTTCCGTCACCGAACGACAGCGCTTTATCCTGCGGGTGCGTACCCTGGCTCGTGATGTTGCCAGCGCCTATTACGCCTCCCGCAAGGCAGCAGGTTTCCCCATGGCACCGGCGCATATACGTGAGGCCCTCATGCAGGACGATACACAACAGCAAGGAGACGCGTAAGCCATGGCGAACGAACGCACTTTTTTGATCGAACTGGGCTGCGAAGAGCTACCTCCCGGCGCCATTGCCCCGCTGGCTGAAGCACTGGCTGCCGGCCTGTGCCGCAAGATGGACGATGCTGAACTTCCCCATGGTGAGGTGCATGCCTGGGGCACGCCTCGCCGTCTGACCGTGGCCATCGAACGTCTGGCCGATATCCAGCCCGACCGCCATATCGAAAAGCTTGGCCCGGCCCTCAAGGCGGCCTACAAGGACGGTGAGCCTACCAAGGCAGCACTGGGTTTTGCCCGCTCCTGTGGCGTTGATATCAGCGAGCTTGAGGAAATCGATACAGACAAGGGGCTGCGTCTGGGGCACCGCCATGTCGAGACAGGCCAGTCGACCTGCGAACTCATGCCAGCCATCGCCGAGAGTGCCGTCAACGAACTGCCGGTACCCAAGAACATGCGGTGGGGCGATTCACGCGTAGAGTTTTCACGCCCGGTTCACTGGCTGGTCATGCTGCACGGTGAAGATGTCATCCCCGCCACCATTCTGGGCCTGACCTCTGACAGGATCACCTACGGCCACCGTTTTCACGCGCCAGAGGCCATCGAGCTTGTCAATGCCGACACCTATCTGGAGGTTCTCGAAACCCGCGGCAAGGTACTGGCTGACATGAACCGCCGTCGCCAGGAAGTCCTGAGGCAGGTTCAGGATCAGGCAAAGGCACTCAAGGCCACGGCCGTCATCGATGACGACCTGCTGACCGAGGTAACCGGACTGGTGGAATGGCCCGTTGCGCTGGCTGGCCGTTTTGACGAGCGCTTCCTGGAAGTGCCGCCGGAATGTCTCGTGTCGTCCATGAAGGCCAATCAGAAATACTTTCACCTGCTTGATGAGCAGGACAACCTGATTCCGGCGTTCATCACTATTTCCAATATTGAAAGCCGTGACCCACGCCAGGTGATTGAAGGGAACGAGCGCGTTATTCGCCCCCGTCTGGCCGATGCCGCCTTCTTCTTTGAAACCGATAGAAAGCGCACCCTGGCAAGCCGCTGCGATGAGTTGAGCAAGGTGGTATTCCAGCAGAAACTGGGCACCCTGGCAGACAAGAGCCGCCGGACCCGCGTGGTGGCTGCTGCCATAGCGTCGTCCATCGGCAGCCCGATCGAACATGCCGAGCGCGCCGCCGAACTGGCCAAATGTGACCTGGTCACTGAAATGGTCCTCGAATTCCCCGAGCTTCAGGGCATCATGGGCGCCTACTATGCCCGCTTTGATGAAGAAGCCGAGCCCGTCGCTCGGGCGCTATATCAGCAGTACCTGCCCCGGTTTGCCGGTGATGAAACACCAGACGAACCCACCGGTGTAGCACTGGCACTGGCAGACCGACTGGACACCCTCACCGGTATCTTCGGGATCGGCCAGCGGCCCAGCGGAACACGTGACCCATTTGCACTGCGTCGCGCCTCCATCAGTATACTGAGCATTCTGGTTCGCGGAGAATACAACCTCGACCTGCGTGAACTGCTCGGTCTGGCGGCCAAACAGCACAGCAACCTGCCGAACGCCGACACTGTAGTCAATGATGTGCTGGAGTATATGCTTGATCGCTTCCGCACATGGGCACAGGATGCCGGCATGCCGGTGGAAGTGTACCAGGCTGTTCGAGCTCGGCCGGTCACCCGCCCCTACGACTTTGAACGCCGACTGAAGGCCGTACATCACTTCAGCCAGCGGGATGAAGCACGCGCACTGGCAGCCGCCAACAAGCGTGTCGCCAATATCCTGTCCAAGCAGGACGGTGAAGTCGCTCATGAGGTTGATGTGGCCCTGCTGACCGAGCACGCCGAAAAGGCGCTTCATGATGCGATCGTCAGCGCCAGTGACCGCGCTCTTCCGCTCATAGGCGAAGGTGACTATGCCCAGGCCCTGGACGCTCTGGCGGAACTGAAAGGCCCGGTTGACGCCTTTTTTGATCAGGTCATGGTCATGGCCGAAGATGATCAGATCCGCCGCAATCGGCTGGCGATTCTGGCCTCACTTCAGCAACTGTTTCTGGAAATAGCGGATATCTCCCTGCTGCCCCAGGGCTGATAACAGTACTACTTGGAAGCCCCCTTACGGGGGCTTTTTCATGTCTGGATTTCATGGCCGGTCAGATCATGTGTTTCACGTGAAACATGGATCTGCCCGATTTTTCCCATGGAACATGCACGCTCTTCAGCCAGGGGTATCCACCCGTTCCGCCAGCCGACTCAGGCTTTGATTCAGATGCGCGAATCGCCACTTTTCCTCAGCCATCGAGCGCCCTGCTTCTGAGCTGCACAACGCCGTGACGACAGGAGAAATCCTGAAAAAAGGGGCATCGCGTTTTCACGCCTTGCCCCTTCAGATCAAGATCAAGATCATGCGTGTATATGTTTCACATGAAACATGTACACGGCGTCAGAACGATTATCAGAAATCGATGACAACATCGCCGATCGGGCGACTGCAGCAGGAAAGAATATACCCTTCTTCGATATCTTCTTCCGTAATCCCGCCATTATGCTCCATTTCCACTTCGCCGGATTTAAGGGCAACTCGACAGGTACCGCAGATCCCCATACCGCAGGCCTTGGGAATGTGAAGCCCCAGCTTGGCCGCCGCCGTGTGGACGGTCTCGGCACGCTGTACACGAACACTTTTGCCGGAGGCCGCGAACTGAACACTCAGCAGATCGCGATCATCAATCTCTTCTGCCTCGGCTTCTGCCTGTTCAGCCCACTCTTCAGCTTCCTCACGAACGTCAACCGGCGTCGCACCGAACGATTCCTCATGGTAATGATCCATGTTGAAATCATTGGCCACGAGAATGTTCTTGATGGCATTCATGTACGGCGTCGGGCCACAGCAGAAGATTTCACGCTCAAGGAAATCGGGCACCATCATCCGGAGCATGGGCTCGGTCAAAAAGCCGCGATAGCCGGACCATGTCTCACCCAGATCATCCTTGCGCTCACTGACCAGATGCAGCTTGAAGTCGGGAATACGGGAGAACATATGCAGCAGTTCACGATGATAAATTACATCACCGGGTGAGCGCGCACTATGAACAAAGTCGAGATCGACGGCCGCATTTGTATCAAAGAACCAGCGCGTCATGGACATCAGCGGTGTAATGCCGACCCCGCCGGACAGCAACAGTACCTTGTCCGCTGGATAGTCGATTGCATTGAAGTTGCCCACGGGCCCATGCACGGCCAGACGGTCGTTGACGTTCAGGTGATCATGCAGCCAGTTCGACACTTCACCGCCAGGTACCCGTTTGACGGTAATGGAAAAGCTATATGGGATAGAAGGTGAGCTTGAGATGGTGTAGGAACGCATCACCGTCTGGCCGTTGATCTCAAGTTCCAGCGTCACGAACTGACCGGGCTTGAAGAAGAACATGACCGGCTGATCGGCCATGAAGCAGAAAGTACGCACATCACGCGTCTCCTGGATCATCTTGACGCAGCGTACTGCATGCCGGCCATTGGTCCAGGTTTGGGTCGTTACCGGGTTCAGGAAACTGCTGCTCATAATGGTCACTCTCTGCCGGTCAGGCTTTCTCGAATTCGATGTCCATCATGGAGATCGGCTCACGTTTCAGGCATTCTGGCGATGCATTGTTTTTGCAACTTGCCTTTGAGCGACATCAACATACCCCTCACAGCCACTCAGACAAAAGAATCCGAGGCACCATGCCGTTCTGGTGTCAGCAGAAGTCGTCGGCAGATAAATCACCCCATAAGGGTTGCCGCAAACTCCATTTCATCAGTGCCAGTAGTAAGCCCGACCAGCCCCTGAAAAACAATGCGGCAGCTCCTGATCATATAACAATCATTATCGTCATGGCCCCTACCCCGAACCATGCAGGTCGGGAGGCTTAGTTTATGAGGACGTACACACTATGCATCTGATCGACCACGAACGGCTTGAAGACTCCCTCAATGACATCGGAACAGCCTGCGCTCAGATGCTGAGTGAGCGTGAACCGTCCTTCTCATTGCCCCAGCCCTTTTACAACGATGAGCGTTTCTTTGCTCTGGACATGAAGGAAATCTACGGCAAGGAATGGCTGTTTGCCGGCATGACGTGTGAAGTTCCCAAAAAGGGGAACTACATGACGATGAACATTGGCGACAATCCCATCGTGATCGTGCGTGGCGACCAGGATACCGTGCATGGTTTTCACAACGTGTGCCGCCACCGCGGTTCCAAGCTGTGCCTTGAAGAAAAGGGCAAGGTCGCACGCCTGGTGTGCCCCTACCACCAGTGGACCTATGAACTGAACGGCAAGCTTCTATATGCCGGTACCGATATGGGCTCGGATTTCGACATGACGGCCTACGGCCTGAAGCCGATCCATGTTCGCACCTCAGGTGGCTTTATCTTCGTCTGCATTTCCAGCGATGAGCCACCGGCCTTCGATGAATTTCTCGAGACGCTTGACCACTACCTTGAGCCATATGACATGGAAAACACCAAGGTCGCCGTGGAGTCCAACATCGTTGAAGATGCCAACTGGAAGCTGGTACTGGAAAACAACCGTGAGTGCTATCACTGCAACGGCGCCCATCCGGAACTGTTGAACTCACTGATCGAGTTCGATGATACCGATGACCCGCGTGCCACGGACGACTACAAGGCGCTTGTAGCCAGAAAGCAGGCGGACTGGAGCGCCCAGAGCGTGCCTTTCGAACTCAAGCGTATCGACCGTCGTAACCGGTTGACGCGTACCCCGCTGCTGAACGGTGTGGTATCGATGACCATGGATGGCAAGCCGGCCTCCAAAAAGCTGATGGGACGCCTTCAAAGCGCGGACATGGGGTCACTGCGAATTCTTCACCTTCCGAACTCGTGGAACCATTTCATGGGTGATCATTCGATCGTGTTCCGTGTTCTGCCCATCAGTGCCCAGAAAACCCTGGTTACCACGAAATGGCTGGTGCACAAGGATGCGGTTGAAGGTGTGGATTACGATCCGGCTGAAATGCGCCGTGTATGGGACGCCACCAACGATCAGGACCGCAAGCTCGCTGAAAACAACCAGCGCGGCATCAACTCAAAGGCCTACCAGCCCGGCCCCTACTCAAAGACCTATGAGTTTGGTGTTATTGAATTCGTGACGTGGTACAGCGAGCAGATGCAGAAAAACCTGTCCAATGATGCGCCTGATCTGAAACTGGCGAAGGGCTGATCACCAGCGCAATGCAATATACGAAAAGGCCCGTCCATGGACGGGCCTTTTTTATACCTGAGCAGCCTTATTGCCTGAGGACAGGGCCCCACCAGCGCTCAATGGCACTCAGCACATCAGGATGAATGGCATCGGCACAGGCCAGCCACTGTTCAAACAGTGGCTTGAGCCCTTCTGCCTGACCGGCCTCCCAGGCTTCAAAGGCTTCCCGGGCGAGGACATCCACCGATGCCTTCGGATCCTGAACAGGCACCTTGTGCACCTGCAGTGCCACCCTGAAATCCACTTCATCTATCAGATCAACCAGCATCATTGCAGGATCCTCCTATATACTCAGTACGTTTTCGTCCTGAAGAAGCTTGAATATCGCTTCAGCACCTTCCTGAGCACTCACTTCCGAAAGTACCTGTCCCGCGCCACCTTCCGACTTTGCCGCCGCAGCCTTGAACCGATCGCGAGCCGATTTGGACTTTACGATCTTGAGCCGTTTAGGACGAACACGCGCTGCCTTGATACTGAGCCCTGCCAGCGCTTCGTCAGTGCTGCTGTCATGGCTGATGGTATCTATTCGCCCCCGCTGCGCCGGGCCAAACGCACTTTGTCGTGCTCTCGCCGCACTCTCATCAACCGTGGCAATCGCCGGGAGGCGCACCTTCAGGCGCCGTCGCTGACCGCGCGGCAGGGCCTGCAGGATTGTCGCCTGGTTACCCTCGATCGATTCGATACTGACAAGCCCTGCGATCAGTGACCATCCCAGAGATTCCGCCAGCATATAGGGCAATAACCCGGAACCTTCGCCCTGCTCCGCCTGAGTGCCGGTCAGTACCAGCCCAGGCTTGCTCTCCCGCAGTATTTCTTCCAGCGCAGCACTGACATCAGCATCTGCCGACTGCTCGATGAGCGAGATACTATCGATGCCCATCCCCAGATAGCCACGCAGCGCCTCACGGCACTCCTCGCCTGGCTCACCGGCATGGAAAAGGCGGATATGGCTGTTCTCTACGTTAAGGGCCAGTTCGACGGCACGTGCATCCTGATCGGCACGCCCCGGGCGTCCGGTAAGGGAATGACGCCCGGTTGATACCAGTACCGCCACCGACAGCCCGGAAGAGCCACTGGCCATTGATTCATGCCGCTTCATGACGCGCCTCCTCGGTACGTTTCTGATCAATCAACGCCACCAGGGCTTCCAGTATTTCCTCGGCATCACCAATGACAGCCAGATCAGCCCGTTTGACCATATCGCACCCCATATCACGGTTGATGGCCACTACCTTGTTACAGCGTTCGATACCCTGAAGGTGCTGGATCGCGCCGGAAATGCCCACGGCAATATACACACGGGCACTCACCCATGTTCCGGTAGCCCCTACCTGCCGCTCACGAGGCATGAATCCGTTGTCCACGGCCACACGAGAGGCACCTTCGGCCGCGCGCAGCTGAACCGCAGCATGATGGAAGCGATCCCAGTTTTTGATGCCGTTCCCTCCTGACAGGATAAACTCGGCTTCGCCCAGGGCCACGCTGGCCGGGTCAACAGCAACCTGGCCCAGGTTATCAATGCGAATCATGGCTTCCGGCACGCTGCCTTCCAGTTCCACCGCCCTCACTTCATGACGGGTTTCCGATACCGGTTCGGCACACTCTTCCAGTGCCAGAATGCAGCGCGGGAGTGTTCTGACAATGTCCGAGCGCTCACGGGCACCACGACATTCACAGGCCCACTCGTTGTCCCGTGACAGCAGCTGCCAGACCTGCGTTGCCGGACGTTCCCTGAGCCGTACCGACAGGCGACGGCCAAGCTCAGCCCCACCCAGCTGGGAATCCGGGAACACCCAGCGCTCCGGTAAATACTCGCGTTCAAGTGCTTCAAGCTGTCCCAGTCGTCGTTCCGGGCTGTACCCTTCCAGACGTTCATCGCCGAGATGCAATAGACGGTCTACACCGGCATGCTCGAACCGGGTCTCACGGTGGCTGCCAAATACTACCGCCAGAACCGCGCCCTGGCGGGCAGGATCAGCATCTGCCAGCTGACGGGCCATGCCCAGTACATCCCGGTCATGACTGGTCAGTTCACCTCCGGCCATATCAGGCACAACAGCGATGATAAATGCCGGCTCATCGATAGTGACCAGCGGTTTCTGCGGCTCGCTTTTCGCCTGACGGCCGGGAGAGGCAGCGGCCTGGCTTGAAAGCAGCCCACTGCGGTCAATACGCTTGATACCGTTGGGCCCGATGCTGCCAATCCGGTGCGGATCACGACGCACAAGTCCGGCAGGCCCCATCCACTGTGAAGGGGAGGCTGAAGCACCCTGTTCAGCCATGACCTGGGCATGATCCGGGTGCAGACGATTACGAGCAATCCATTCAAGCCGCGGGTTCTTACGTGGCAGGCTCATGCGATCACCTCCAGCGGTTCCTGTTGATCTGCCTTGTGGCGAGGGTCAGGCCTGTCGGTCAAGGCATCAGCGACCAGTTCAGCAATGTCCTTGATCTGAGGGCGTGGCTCGACCACCCCTTCAAGCATTGCCGTACACTGCGGACAGCCTACTGCAACAATTTCGGCGCCGGTCTCGCGAATATCGTCCATCCTCATGTCCGGAATACGCTGTTTTCCAGGCACATCAACAACCGGAGCTCCCCCACCGCCGCCACAGCAGCGTGACCGGTATCCGGACCGCACCATCTCGTTGACATTCAGGCCCAGTGCCTTCAATACCGCCCGTGGTGCTTCGTATTCACCGTTGTAGCGACCCAGATAGCAGGGATCGTGATACGTCACGGTACCCGGCATGGCCGGCGCAAAGGACAGACGATCCGCACCGATCAGGCGATCAAGATAACCACTGTGGTGATAGACCGTGTAATGGCCGCCAAAGTCACCGTACTCGTTTTTGAGAACATGGAAGCTGTGCGGGTCACAGGTCACGATACAATCGAACTGATGCTTCGCCAGCGTGGCGATATTGCGTTTGGCCAGCGACTGGAACGTTGCCTCATCCCCCAGGCGCCGAGCCAGGTCCCCACTGTCGCGCTCGTCATTGCCCAGCACGGCAAAATCAACCCTTGCGGCTCTCAGCACCTTGATCAGGGCGCGTAGCGTGCGCTGGTTGCGCATGTCAAAGACGCCATCACCCAGCCACAAGAGTACTTCGGTACGCTCACGATCCTTGATCAACGGCAGTTCAAGGTCGGCTGCCCAGTTCATGCGTGAAGTGGGCGAGAAACCACCAGGGTTGTCGGTTGCTATCAGATTATCCAGTACATCCGCGCCCTTGCCCGGCGTATCGCCATACTCAAGTGTCAGGTGACGACGCATGTCCACCACGGCGTCAACGTGCTCGATCATCATTGGGCATTCTTCAACACAGGCGCGGCAGGTCGTGCAGGACCACAGGGTATCCGGATCAACCAGTGCCTCGCCCTTGCGAGCCACCAGCACGCCGCCGGAGCCTATCTGATGCTCACCGGACTGGCCCGGATAATGCGAACCGGCGTATTTGGCATCAGTGCCGGTCGTCATGCCGGCAACCATATCCTGAATCAGCTTCTTGGGATTGAGCGGCTGCCCCGCAGCAAAGGCCGGACATACAGCCTCGCACCGTCCGCACTGAACGCAGGCATCAAACCCGAGCCGCTGGTTCCAGGTAAATTCTTCCGGCTTGATCACACCCAATGGCGCTGTCCTGTCATCCAGATCAAGCGGCTTGAGACCCGTCGAGCGGCCACCGCCGAAACGTTCCTGGCGGCGGTGGAACCCGAGGTGCAGGGCGCCGGCGAAGGCGTGCTTCATGGGCCCGCCCCAGGTCATGCCGAAGACCAGTTCCGACAGGCCCCACGCCACCAGTACCACCAGCACCAGCGCAAATACCCAGCTTCCAGCATTTTCCGGCATCAGGCCAACAGCCGGCAGCGTCGTCAGGAACATGCCGAGTGAAAATGCAATCAGGCTTTTCGGCAGGCGCTGAAACGCCCCCTTCGACAGGCGCGCAGGCGGATTGATGCGGCGGCGATAAACCAGCACGCTGCCGACGAACATGATGGCCGTGAAGGCGAGCAGCAGCCAGCCCAGGATACCACTGGCCAGATCGAAACCATGCACGATGATGGCAAGGACCATGGAGGCCACGAAACCACCGGCCGTAGCCACGTGAGTATGTGCAATGTACTTGTCACGTTCGACGACATGGTGGAGATCAACAAGATAGCGCCGTGGAATCGAAGCCAGCCCTTTCATGATGTTGACAGGGGATGGTCGACCACGGCGCCACATGGCGATGCGACGAAACGCACCAACAGCACCCAAAACGAGCGACACCGCCAGTAACAGCGGTATTAGAATATTCAGCATCGGAAAGCCTCCCGGACAGCCCGCGCGGCATTACCGCGCGGGCAGGTCTCAGAAATCCTTGCAGAGGCGCAAGGCGTCGTAGATGGCAGCGTGCGTATTGCGCGGTGCAGTGCAGTCGCCGATCCGGAACAGCAGGAAGCCTTCTCCCGGCTCACTCAGGCAGGGCTGGGGTTCAATGGCATACAGCGCTTCGAGGTCCATCTGGCCGCGGTTACGCGATTGTGGCTTCAGGGTGTAGTACAGCGTCTCGCTGGGCTTGACCCCGTTTTCAACCACGACCTGATCCACGACCCGCTCTTCCATTTGGCCGGTGTACTCGTTTTCGAGTACCGCCACCAGCGCCGGGCCCTCGCGATAGACCTTGTGAAGGGCCAGGTCGGAGGTCATGATGACTTCTTTCTCATACAGCGTGCGGTAGTACGTCGGGAACGTAGTGCCTCCTACTGCAGCACCCGGCTTGATGTCGTCGGTGACGATCTCGACCCGGGAGCCCTTGTCGGCCATGTAGTCCGCTACGGACACCCCGGAAAATTCACAGATCGTATCGAATACCAGCACGTTTTTGGCCGGCTCAACCTTGCCATCAAGAATATCCCAGCTGCTGACAATCAGGCTTTTCTCGGGATCTTCATCAAATCCCCAGTCTGCCACCTGTGTCATGTGCGGCGTACCACCTGTAGCCAGCAGAACGATATCCGGGCGCAGGTCCTTGATGGTCGCTTCATCAGCGGGCGTGTTGAGGCGAATATCCACCCCCAGGCGATCCAGCTCGAGCTGATACCAGCGCGTGATACCCGCCATCTGATCGCGGCCCGGCGCACGTGACGCCGTGGTGATCTGACCACCGATCTGATCCTTGGCTTCAAACAGCGTTACATCATGGCCACGTTCGGCACTGACGCGCGCTGCCTCCATCCCGCCGGGGCCACCGCCGACCACAACCACCTTGCGAAGCGGTCCCCTGGTCTTTTCGATGATGTGAGGCAGCCCCATGTATTCGCGAGACGTTGCTCCGTTCTGGATACACAGTACATCCAGCCCCTGATACTGGCGGTCGATGCAGTAGTTGGCACCCACACACTGACGAATCTGATCCGTCTGCCCCATCTTGATCTTGGCAATCAGATGCGGGTCAGCAATGTGCGCACGAGTCATCCCGACCAGGTCAACGTGGCCCGCTTCCAGGATACGAGTGGCCTGGTTTGGATCCTTGATGTTCTGGGCGTGAATGACCGGAACCGAGACGACCGTCTTGATACCGGCGGCCAGATGCAGGAAGGGCTCCGGCGGATAGCTCATGTTCGGAATAACGTTGGCGAGCGTATTGTGAGTATCACAACCCGACCCTACAACGCCGAAGAAATCGACCTTGCCGGTCGCGTCGTAATAAGCCGCGATCCGTTTCATTTCCTCGTGATCCAGACCGTCCGGATGGAACTCATCGCCGGTGATACGCATGCCGACCACGAATTCATCGCCGACTTCTTCCCGAACCGCCTTCAGCACTTCCATGCCAAAGCGCATCCGGTTTTCAAAGCTGCCACCCCATTGGTCGGTACGCTTGTTGACGCGAGGACTCCAGAACTGGTCGACCAGGTGCTGATGCACTGCCGACAGCTCAACCCCGTCCAGACCGCCTTCCTTGGCCCGGCGTGCTGCCTGGGCAAAGTCGCCGATGATGCGCCAGATCTCTTCTTCTTCGATCGTCTTGCAGGTCGAGCGGTGAACCGGTTCGCGGACACCTGAAGGAGACAGCAGTGTTGACCAGTCGTATCCGTCCCAGCGAGAGCGGCGCCCCATGTGGGTAATCTGAATCATGATCTTGCCGCCATGCTTGTGCACGGCATCTGCCAGATTCTGAAAGTGCGGAATGATCCGATCCGTCGACAGGTTGACCGAACTCCACCAGCCCTGAGGACTATCGATCGATACGACCGATGAGCCACCACAGATGCACAGTCCGCACCCACCCTTGGCTTTTTCTTCGTAGTATTTGACGTAACGTTCGGATGTCATCCCGCCGTCGGTGGCATACACCTCGGCATGCGCGGTGCTCACTACCCGGTTACGGATTGTCTGGCTGCCGATCTTGATCGGCTCAAACATTGCTTCAAAGGCCATATTCTCTCTCCTCAGCTAGTCGGCGCAACCTTGAACCGGCCAACATCACACCCGGATTCGGCGCCGCTCTGGACCTGCTCGGCCTGGGTACGCAGACTGCTTCCACCAGCTGCAAGAATCTGATCCATGGCACCGGCAAACCAGCCAGTGAACATGTATTCGATCTTCCGATCGACCTTGCCCATCTGATAAACGAAGGCACTGTGCTCAAGGCGTACGCTCGCGGTACCATTCTCGAGATCAATCTCTTCGGTGATGAACAATCCCCAGCCGCGCTGGGACAAACGCTTCATATAGTGCTCGAAGACGTCCACGCCCTGAAGGCCGTGAATTTCAGCCTCCTTTTCACACCAGTGCCAGGCACTCTTGTAACCGGCGTGATAGAGAATTTCGGCATACTTCTCGGCACCCAGCGCTTCTTCCACGGCCACATGGTTATTGATGAAGAAATGGCGCGGTACATACAGCATCGGCAGTGCATCGGTGGTCCAGATGCCGGTTTCGCTGTCGACTTCGATCGGCAGTTGGGGAGCAGTAGTCGTCACGGTGTCTAACCTCATGTTCTTGTCGTTGTTTCAGATGAATCCAGTACTCTGGTGGCGTATCAGGCGCCCCAGACGTCACGCAGTACGCGCACCCAGTTTTCGCCCATGATCTTGCGGACCTGTCGCTCGCTCATGCCGCGACGGAGAAGCGCTTCAGTCAGGTTCGGGAACTCGCCAACGGTACGGATACCCTTGGGATTGATGATTTCCCCAAAGCTGGTCAGGCGACGTGCATAACCCTTGTCATGCGTAAGCCACTCGAAGAACTGCTGATCGTGGCCCTGTGTGAAATCGGTGCCGATACCGATCGCGTCTTCGCCCACGATATTCATGATGTACTCGATGGCTTCAACGTAATCGTCCACGGTGGCGTTAACGCCGGCACGCAGGAAAGGAGTGAACATGGTGACGCCAACAAAGCCGCCGTTATCGGCGATGAATTTCAGTTCCTCGTCGGACTTGTTGCGCGGGTGTTCCTTCAGGCCGGATGGCAGACAGTGTGAGTAGCAGACCGGTTGTTTGGACTCGAGAATGACTTCCCTGCTGGTGTTGGCACCGACGTGAGACAGATCACACATCATGCCGACCCGGTTCATTTCCGCCACGATTTCGCGACCGAACCCTGACAGACCGCCATCACGCTCGTAACAGCCGGTACCGACCATATTCTGGGTGTTGTAGCACATCTGAACGATGCCCACGCCAAGCTTCTTGAAGATCTCGACATAACCGATCTGGTCTTCAAACGCCTGTGCGTTCTGGAAGCCGAAGATGATGCCTGTCTTGCCTTCTTCCTTGGCTTTGGTAATGTCCGCCGTGGTATGCACCGGACGAACAAGGTCACTGCACTCATCCATCAACGCCTGAGTGCGGACAATATTATCGACGGTGGCCTTGAACCCCTCCCACACTGACACAGTGCAGTTTGCCGCAGTAAGACCGCCTTTACGCATGTCTTCCAGCAGCGCGCGCTCCCATTTAGCGATAATCAGGCCATCGATGATGATAGCGTCGTCGTGCAGTTCGGACGGGGTCATGGTGTTCTCCACTAATCAGGTTATGCGGCCAGCATATCCCCGCCCCCCTGCCCCACGACGCCTGTATGCGACGAAGATCATTCCAAAAGCGTCAACATTGTCGCGCTCAGGCATAATGGACCCGCTGACAAAAAAGGCCCGGTGATCACCGGGCCTTTTTTGTCAGCAGGGAATAATACTTCCTGCTAATGAGGTACACGAATACTGGCGTAGGTCGGTTCGCCAAGGGCATTTGAAAGCGCCAGCTGGGCACTTGAAAACCGCGTTTCCGTCAGGGAAAGCACCGGTGGCGCCTGGCTAATGGCCAATGTCTGTTCCTGCTGCTTGCGAGACAGTACGCCCAGGCGTTCATCCCGGGGGGGGACACCAAAGAACTCCCGGTAGCACTTGGAAAAATGGGGCGTGGAAACAAATCCACAGGCCGAGGCGACATCAATGATCGACAGGGATGTCTGCTTGAGCAGCTGTCTGGCACGCGTCAGGCGAAGCTTCAGATAATATCGGGAAGGCGAGCATTGAAGGTATTTCTGAAACAGGCGTTCAAGCTGACGACGTGATACATCAACATAGCGCGCCAGCTCACATAGGCTGATCGGCTCTTCAAGATTGGATTCCATCAATGCCACGGTATCAAGCAACTTGGGCTGGGTCGTTCCAAGGACGTGCTTGAGGGGAACACGCTGGTGATCCTGCTCGTTACGCATTCGCTCATAAATGAACATTTCCGATATGCCGGCCGCCAGTTCACGCCCATGATCGTGAGCAATGACGTTGAGCATCATGTCCATCGGCGCCGTGCCACCTGATGCGGTGAACCGATTCCGGTCAATACAGAATAACCGTGTCGTCAGCGCAATACCGGGAAAGGCTTCCTGCATGGAGGCCATGCACTCCCAGTGCGTGCTGCTTTCATATCCATCAAGCAGACCGGCTCGAGCCAGCGCCCAGCTGCCGGTACAAACAGCCCCCATGCGAGAAAGACGTCGCGCCTGCTGCTGAAGCCATACCACATGGCTTCGCGTAACGTAGCGACCCGGAGCAACGCCACCGCAAACCACTACATCATCCAGCGACGGCACCGTACTGAAGGATTCATCGGGCGTGACCATCAAGCCGTCACTGGCACGGAGGGGCTGACCATCGGCGCTGATGGTATACCAGCGATACAATTCCTCGCCTGCCAGTTGATTGGCCATACGCAAGGGCTCAATCGCAGAAGCCAGTGAAATCAGGGTGAAATTTTCAAGAAGCAGGAATCCCATACATCGTGGGTGGGGAGACGGGTCTGCGCCCTGATACAACGTACTGTTTGTCATGAAATATCTCCTCAACCATTTTTCTATTTATTGCTTGTTATCGGATATTCTGGCCCGGAAGTGCGTGTCCGGTGGAGTGTGCAAGGCAGGTGTGCGTTACAACATCAGGTCAGGGTAAATAATCACACCTTTAAGTCGCTCTGTTATATCAATTATCTCCATCGTTGATACGATGGCGGATAGCCCCTTCTTATAACCACTGCATCCAAAGCTATGTGTCATGGCTTTTTTTGGATCTGACCCGCACCAGGAAGCCTGTCCGCCATGCATTCGTTGATTATTCTGGACCGTGATGGCGTCATTAATGAAGACTCCCCACATTACATCAAATCGGTAGATGAGTGGATACCGATACCTGGTGCTATCGAGGCTATCGCAGCACTCTATAATGCAGGGTATACAATTGCTGTCGCGACCAACCAGTCAGGTATCGCTCGACAGCTTTTTGATGAAGCAACCCTGGCGGCGATGCACAGCAAAATGTGCTCACTGGTAGAGAAGGCAGGCGGTCATATTGCGCATATTGCCTGGTGCCCCCACGGCCCGAAAGACAACTGCCACTGCAGAAAGCCGTCCCCTGGCCTGCTGGAAAGCATACGCGACACACTTGGCTATCAGGACCTGAAAAGCAGCTGGATGGTTGGTGACAGCCTGCGCGATCTTCAGGCAGGCGACAGGGTTGGGTGTCGTCTGGCGCTGGTCAGGACCGGGAAGGGTGAAAAAACAAGTCATGAGCTTGCCGCCCTGTCACATCCCGATAGCGTAATCGTGAGCGAATCACTGGCAGAATTTGCTGCTCGTCTTCTTGACTTTCATGCAGACACACCGTAAAAAAAGATGCCCTGAGGGGCATCTTTTTTCCATGTTTCATGTGAAACATTATTTAATTGGCTGATCACTTAACGCTCGATATCAAGACCTCGTGATTCGTCGATTCCCAGTCGGATATTCATGCACTGGACCGCCGCTCCAGCCGCGCCCTTGCCCAGGTTATCCAGGCGGGCCATCAGGGTCATGCGCTGGCTGTTACCAAATACGAACAGGTCGACCCGATTGGTATCATTGCATCCCTGAACATCAAAAAATCCCTGATCAAGATTGGAAGCATCGTCATCTGCATTCATCACTCGAACGAACTGTTCTCCGTCGTAGTGAGCCTTGTAGGCATTGACGATATCCAGCGTAGTGGTGCCGTCTTTCAGCTGCGCCGCATGCAACGGGATACTGACCGTCAGCCCCTTCAGAAAAGAGCCCACGACTGGCACGAAGACTGGAGCATGGCCCAGCCGCGCATGAAGTGACATTTCCGGAAGATGCTTGTGCTCAAGCCCAAGCGCATAGCTCCGCGGGCTATCAAGGCGAGAATTATCTGCGGCCTCGTACTGGGCAATCATCTGCTTGCCACCACCACTGTACCCGGTCAGTGACGTCGCACTTAACAGACTGTCTTCAGGGAGAAGGCCGGCATCAACCAAAGGGCGTGTCAGAAGAATGAACGCCGTTGCATGACATCCCGGGTTGGCAATGCGATGACTGGCACGAATCGCTTCGCGTTGCCCGCTGGCAAGTTCGGGCAGTCCATAAGCCCATGATGGATCAGTACGAAATGCCGTACTGGCATCGATGACCGTGGTATCAGGATTTTCAAGCATTGCCACGGCTTCGCGTGATGCATCGTCGGGCAGGCAGAGAAATGTAATATCGGAGGCGTTGATCAGTCGCGCCCGCTCACTGGCGTCCCTGCGCCTTTCTTCATCGATGCGCAGCAGCTCGATGTCATCGCGTACAGCAAGATAATCCATCAAACGAAGTCCGGCTGTACCTGACTGGCCATCTACATATACCTTCGGTGCCATGCAATTCTCCCTATCTGATTATCTCGATGACTTTGATCATCATAACGTAGATTCAGGCAGGCCTCCGAGTCCAAATATGCATAAAAAAAGCCGGCGCAATGCGCCGGCCAGAATGTTTCACGTGAAACATTGATTCATCAGAACCTATACGTCCAGATTGGCGATCAGAGCGTTGCTTTCAATGAAGTCACGACGCGGCTCGACCTCATCACCCATCAGGGTATTGAACATCAAGTCTGCCGCAACAGCATCTTCAATGGTAACGCGCAGCATGCGACGCGACTGCGGATCCATCGTGGTTTCCCACAGCTGCTCGGGGTTCATTTCGCCCAGCCCCTTGTAACGCTGCACACTGAACCCGCGGAGCGCTTCCTTCATCAGCCAGTCAAGTACGTCGCTAAACGTGGTAACCGACTGCTTCCGCTCTCCACGGGCAATGAAGGCGCCCTCTTCAAGCAGACTGTCCAGTTCCTCGCCCAGCTTTGTCATGGTGGCATAGTCAGCAGACCGGAAGAAGCCGGCACCCAGCGGGTAGTCCGTGGACACGCCATGAGCCGACAGGGCAACACTTGGAAGGTAGACTGACTGCTCTTCATCATAGCGCAGTTCAAAATGGTAGCTGGGCCCACCTTCATAGGCGACGACCGTATCCATTTTGGTCTGAATCAGCGTCAGCCAGTGCTGCATTGCAGCCTGATCAGACAGCATATCTCCGGAAACTGCCGGCACTTCGATCAGCTTGCGCAGTACTTCGATGGGGTAGACGCGGCTCAGCCGGTCAATGCGAGCCATGGCCGCACGATACTGGTTAACCAGGGTTTCAAGCCCCTGCCCGCCAAAACCGGGGGCATCAGCGTTGACATGCAACAACGCACCATCCAGTGCTGTCGTGGTCAGGTAATCCTGAAGCGCCTGCTCGTCCTTCAAATACATTTCCTGCTTGCCACGCTTGATCTTGTACAGCGGCGGCTGAGCAATGAAGATGTGCCCCCGCTCGATCAGTTCGGGCATCTGGCGGAAGAAGAAGGTCAAAAGCAGCGTACGAATGTGCGACCCGTCAACATCGGCGTCGGTCATGATAATGACCGAGTGATAACGCAGCTTGTCCGGGTTGAACTCTTCTCTACCGATCCCGCAGCCCAGCGCGGTGATCAGGGTACCGACTTCCGCTGAAGACAGCATCTTGTCGAAGCGAGCCTTTTCAACGTTCAGTATCTTGCCCTTGAGCGGCAGGATGGCCTGAGTACGGCGGTCCCTGCCCTGCTTGGCACTTCCCCCGGCACTATCACCCTCCACCAGATAAAGCTCCGATCGGGTGGGATCCTTTTCCTGGCAGTCCGCCAGCTTTCCAGGCAGACCGGCGATATCGAGCGCACCCTTTCGCCGCGTCATGTCTCGCGCCTTGCGCGCAGCCTCACGCGCCCGAGCAGCATCGAGCATCTTGCTGACGATGGCCTTTGCTTCGCTGGGCCGCTCGATCAGGTATTCGCTGAACTGACGGCTCATCTCCTGCTCTACAGCCGTCTTGACCTCGGAGGAGACAAGCTTGTCCTTGGTCTGAGAGGAGAACTTGGGATCCGGCACCTTGACGGAAATAATCGCTGTCAGGCCTTCTCGTGCATCGTCACCGGAGGTAGCCACCTTGGACTTCTTCTGAATATCCTCGGATTCGATATAACTGTTCAGGGTTCGTGTCAGCGCTCCCCTGAAACCAGCCAGGTGGGTACCGCCATCACGCTGTGGAATATTATTGGTGTAGCAGAAAATGTTTTCGCTGAAACCTTCATTCCACTGCATCGCCACTTCAACCGCTATGCCATCTTCCCGCTCCATATTGAAATGAAATACGGGGTTGAGCGCTGTACGGTTCTGGTTGAGGTGATTGACGAAGGCATGCAATCCGCCCTCGTAATGGAACAGCTCCTCACGACCATCCCGTTCGTCCTGCAGGCGAATGGCTACACCGGAGTTCAGGAAGGACAGTTCACGCAGGCGCTTGGCCAGAATGTCGTATTGAAACTGAATATTGGCAAACGTTTCCGAAGATGGGCGGAAAGTCACCATGGTACCGGACCGGTCGGTCTTGCCAACCACCTTGAGTGGCGTCTGGGGCACACCATGCACATATTCCTGCTCGTGCACCTCATTGTTGCGCCAGATGGTCATGGTCAGTTTTTCTGACAACGCATTGACGACGGACACGCCGACCCCGTGCAGACCGCCCGACACCTTATAGGAGTTGTCATCAAACTTGCCCCCTGCGTGGAGCACCGTCATGATGACTTCGGCAGCAGATACACCTTCTTCCTTGTGTATATCCGTCGGTATACCACGGCCATCATCTGAAACAGACACCGATTCATCCGGGTGAATCGTCACCAGAATTTCGCTGCAGTGCCCGGCCAGTGCCTCATCGATCGAGTTATCCACGATCTCGAAGACCATGTGATGTAACCCGGTGCCATCGTCGGTATCACCGATATACATCCCGGGACGTTTACGAACAGCATCAAGTCCCTTTAGAACCTTGATACTGGTTGAATCGTAAGCATGTTCGCTCATTGCCCGCTCCATATGGAATCACGCCGCCGTTAATCGTCCGTCCGAGACGTGAAAGTGGGCCACATCAGCGGGCACACTCCACACGTCATCCAGCAGATGTCGATCAATGCCGGTAAGAAAAGTCTGACATTTCATGTGTTCAAGAAGACCGCAGAATGCCTGTCGGTGCTCCTCGTCAAGTTCAGCTGCCAGGTCATCAATCAAATAGATGCATTGACGCCCCGTCGCCTGTTCGAGCCACCACCCCTGGGCCAGCTTCATGGCACTGACTACAAGCTTCTGCTGCCCGCGCGACAGAACCTGTGCCGCCGGGCGTGTACCCACCCTGAGCCGTAGATCAGCACGCTGGGGGCCCTGCTGGGTGAAGCCCATTTGCCGATCTGTTGTGGCGCTTTGCTCAAGCACCTCAATCAGCGAACGTGCCTTGTCCCATCCACGGTAGTAACGCAGCTGCAGATCCGGCAGGCTGATCAATCTGCTCAGCAACTGCTCGAACACCGGCAGAAAGGACTGAATATAGTCACGTCGCAGCACATCAAGCTGCTCTGCATACCGCGCCAGCTCTACGTTCCAGGCGTCAAGTGTCTGACCGTCCATTCTATCATGTCTGAGCAGCGCATTCCGATGTTTCAGTGCCCGGCGGGCAGCACGCCACAGATCGAAGAATTCATGTTTCACGTGAAACACGCCCCAATCGAGGAATTCACGACGGGCTGCCGGAGCACCATCAATCAGTCTGAAGGCGTCCGGATTGATCAGTTGCAAGGGAAGTTTTTCAGCCAGTACCGCAACACGGTCTACCCGCTGACGATCCATTTTGAGCTCGACGCCCTCCCCCTGCCGCAGTCGGCGAACTCCCAGAGGTACAGGTACTTCACCTGCGAGGCGGCCAAATACCGTCAGGGCAGCTTCGTCATGCATGATCGCCTGTTTGAGTTGATGCGTTCGAAAGGAACGAGCCAGGCCCAGAATATGAATACCTTCAAGCAGACTGGTCTTCCCGCTGCCATTGGCTCCGGTAATCAGATTGATATGGGCCGAGGGTGTCATGTCTACCGAGGCGAGGTTACGAAGCCCGGTACAGCGAAATTGATCAAGTGGCATAGGCAGGCATCAACCAGAAACGGGGCCCTTGGGCCCCGTTACCAAGGAATGGCAGATTAAAGGCGCATCGGCATGACAACATACAGCGCGTCACTGCCACCCGGAGCTTCCAGCAGAGCACTGCTGTTGGGGTCGGACAAGGTCATCTGGACCTGCTCACACCCGAGAACATTAAGAACATCCACCAGGTAACCAACGTTGAAGCCGATTTCCAGTGCGCTGCCCTGATACTCTACCGACACATTTTCCTCGGCCTCTTCCTGATCAGGATTATTGGCGGTGACCCGCAGGTTACCTTCATCCAGATTCAGGCGAACACCACGATACTTCTCGTTGGAAAGAATCGCGGTGCGCGAAAGGACCTGACGAAGCTCTGCTCGATCGGCGCAGAACTGCTTGTCTCCTCCCTTGGGGACAACACGCTCGTAGTCCGGAAACTTGCCGTCAACCAGTTTGGACGTAAACGTGTAATTACCGGTGTGCGCTCGCAGGTGATTATTCCCCAGCGTCAGCGTCAGCGGCTCGTCGCTGTCATCCAGCAGGCGTGCCAGTTCCAGTACACCCTTGCGCGGCAGAATCATCTTGAACGGCTTGTCGAGCGTGAACTCGGCATCACGGGCACATACGGCCAGGCGATGTCCATCGGTGGCCACTGCACGTACCAACTGATCACGCAGATCAATGAGCATACCGTTGAGGTAATAGCGAACATCCTGCTGCGCCATGGCAAAGGATGTTGCATCAATCAAATGCTTGAGTGTCCCGCGGGTCAGCGTAATTTCGGCTTCGCCCTGGCCTTCATCAATGTTGGGAAATTCCGCGACTGGAAGTGTCGACAATGTGAAGCGTGAACGACCGGCACGCAGTATGGCCCGACCTTCTTCAACAGCGATGGTGATATCAGACCCCTCTGCAAGGGATTTACAAATATCCATCAGCTTGCGCGCCGGCACTGTTGCCGAACCGGCAACATCTACCGTAGCCGGCACGGTACGTCCTACCAGTTCAACTTCAAGATCAGTACCGGTCAGGGACACGGAATCATCTTTTACATCGATCAATACGTTCGACAGCACCGGCAGGGTCTGACGACGCTCGACGACACCTGCCACAAGCGTCAGTGGACGCAAAAGGGCTTCACGGGAGATGGAAAATTTCATGACACGTCACTCTCGCATCGAATAATGGGGTAAAACAGGGAGTGTGGCGACCACGTCGCCTCGTCGCCCATCAGCTGGTCAACAACCGCAGAAGATTCTTGTAGTCTTCGCGAATGTCGGCGTTTTCTTCCTTCAGTTCGGCCACCTTCCGGCAGGCATGCAACACCGTGGTGTGGTCGCGACCGCCAAAGGCGTCGCCAATCTCCGGCAGACTGTGATTGGTCAGTTCCTTGGCAAGCGCCATGGCCACCTGGCGAGGGCGGGCTACCGAACGGGTGCGGCGCTTGGAATGCAGGTCAGCCACCTTGATCTTGTAATACTCGGCTACCGTACGCTGAATATTATCCACACCCACCTGCTTGTCCTGCAGTGCCAGCAGATCCTTCAATGACTCTCGGATGAAGTCCTGATCGATTGGCCGGCCCATGAAGTGGGAATCAGCGATGACCTTTTTGAGGGCGCCTTCAAGCTCACGCACGTTGGAACGAATCTTCTGGGCAATGAAAAAGGCAGCATCATGAGGAAGATCGACCTTGGCCTGATCGGCCTTCTTCATCAGAATAGCCACACGGGTTTCCAGCTCCGGAGGCTCGATGGCAACCGTCAACCCCCAGCCAAAGCGCGATTTCAGACGTTCTTCAACACCGATGATCTCTTTAGGATAACGATCCGAGGTCAGAATCATCTGCTGCCCACCTTCAAGAAGCGCATTGAAGGTATAAAAGAACTCTTCCTGTGAGCGCTCCTTTCCGGCAAAAAACTGAATGTCATCAATCAGAAGCGCATCGACACTGCGATAAAAGCGCTTGAAGTCATTGATGGCATTAAGCTGCAGCGCCTTGACCATGTCTGCTACAAAGCGTTCGGAATGTAGATAGACAACACGTGCATTATCCCGAAGACCGGCAAGGTGATTGCCAACCGCATGCATGAGGTGGGTTTTACCCAGCCCCACTCCCCCGTAAAGGAACAGCGGGTTGTAGGCGCCACCCGGATTTTCGGCAACCTGACGAGAGGCGGCTCGGGCAAGCTGATTCGACTTGCCCTCAACAAACGTCTCGAAGGTAAAATTGGGATTCAGACCACTGTGGTGATTCAGGCTGCCTTCAACCTGAACATGACGCTCGCTGCCAAAGGCACGGGGAACGGCCGGTGCAGACTGGGAGCCGCGTGCGTGCGGCTCGGCAAAGGAGCGTTCCTGTCGGCTGGGCATGCTCATCCGCCCGGCAGAAGGCATTTTGGGCGGTGGCGCTGCCTCGGGCTGCTCCGGCACCGCCGGCTCGGCAGCCACCGGGTCAGCCACAGGATTTGATACACTGCGACGGCTACCAATACCCAGCGTCACCTTTGGCGGCCTGCCCGGCGATAGCTCACGCATTATTTCGTTGATGCGTTTCAGGTATTTGTCCCTGACCCAGTCCCGGACAAAGCGGTTGGGCGCCAGAAGGGACACTTCATTGGAAGCGTCGACGGCATCGGCCTGCAGGGGGCGTATCCAGGTATTGAATTGCTGGGAGCTCAATTCATCCTGCAGATAGTCAAGGCATTTCTGCCATAGCGCGATAGACACATGACCTCACGGGGATTGACCTGAGCAAAGCCGGCATTGTAGCGATTACCGCAAGGGTTATCCACATCATATCAGTCGACAAAACCGCATGTGGATAAGTTGTGGAGCCCCAACCAACTGATATAAACACAGAATTTGGCCCATAACTTCAGTGGCGAGAGAAGTTATCATTGAAGTACCCACAAAATTATCCACACCCTGTTTTGCGCTTTCGTACAGGTCAAAACCCCGTACTGGCGCGCCCTGTTGCGTGCCAATGCAAGTCGTGTGCTCAATAAAAATTGCACCCAGGGCCCGAATTCACTAGAATCCCCGCTCTTGACCGGAGCGTGTCCGCAAGGAACCTCCACGATTTTCCGAACTGTTTTTCACCCCAACTACCTCCTGGGAATCAGCTATGAAACGCACATTCCAGCCCAGCGTGCTCAAGCGCAAGCGTAATCACGGTTTCCGCGCTCGTATGGCAACCAAAAACGGCCGTCAGGTCATCTCTCGTCGTCGTGCGAAAGGTCGCAAGCGTCTGAGCGCGTAATCGTTTCCTGATGGCAACGTATGGCTATACACGCTCCTTGCGACTCTTGAGTAGCCGGGAGTTTCAGCATGTCTTTGACAACGCGTGTTTCAAGGTGCATGGCAAGGGGCTACTGGCTCTGGCCTGTGCCAACGACCTGGACCATGTCCGGGCGGGCATGGTGTTTGGCAAGAAATCCATGCGACGCGCCGTCGATCGGAATCGATTAAAACGTCTGACACGCGAATCCATTCGCCTTCGTCAGCATTGGCTACCCGCCGTGGATATCGTAGTGATTTCCAAACGTGGTGTGGCAGACCTGGACAGCGAGACCCTGCAGCGCCAGCTTGACGGCATGTGGCGGCGGCTTGAACAGGACGTCAAACGGAAAAACCGCAAGGTCTCTCCCGCTTGATCATGCGAGTACGAAGGTCATGGCCTACAGACGTCAGATGCTCCGCCCGACCAGCATGTCACAGTGACTGGCTCGGGCGCTTCTTCGTCTGGACCCGACATACACCCTAACCGGGCTTAACACGCATGGACCTGAAACGACTCCTTTTCGTGATACCTCTTGCCGTGGTGACCTATCTGATGGTCATTCAGTGGAATCAGGACTATCACCAGCCGCAAGATAACGCCCCGAATACTCCGGCACTGGCAAGCCAGGGCAGCGATGCGAATCAGGCACAGGGCCTGGATGCTCCCGAGCACACCAGCGAACTGTCCGGCAGTGGCAACAATGCCTTGTCAGCCGATGGCAAGCCTTCAAGCGCCAATGGCGAAAGCCGGCTCATCAGAGTCGATACGGACGTATTGAATCTTCGTATCGATCCGCGAGGAGGCGATATTGTCTTTGCTTCCCTGCCGAAACATACCCAGCGTCTGGGCTCTGATCGTCCCTTTATCCTTCTGGCCGATGGCAAGACACTCGACTATGTCGCCAAGTCCGGTCTTGAGCTGAACAATCACAAGGGTCGCCTGACCTATACGCCGGAAAAGACCGACTACCGGATGAGCGATGATCAGAAGACACTTACCGTCGATCTGAAAACGTCGCTTAAAGGTCTGGATATTACCAAGCGCTTTACCCTCGATCGTGACAGCTATGCCATCAAGGTCGAATATCTGGTCAATAACAATGGCCAGCAGCCGGTATCGGCACGCTTCATAGGTCAGTTGGCACGCGATAACAGCGATGACCCCACCAGCGGTGCAGGCGTGGGTGTTCATTCCTATCTGGGCGCTGCATTCTCGACGTCTGAAGAGCCTTACCAGAAGGTCAGCTTTGAAGACATTCAGGATGGCGCGTTCAAGAATGTTGAAAGCCGCGCCGGCTGGCTGGCGATGATTCAGCACTATTTCGTGGCGGCCTGGGTACCTGACGCCAACGAGCAAAACCTGTATTACGCCACCGTTGACGGCCAGAAACGCAACGTGGCTGCCTTTGCAAGCCCGTCTCAAAGTGTCGCACCCGGCCAGCAGGCAACACTGGATGCCACGCTTTACGTCGGGCCCAAGATTCATGAACGTCTGGAAGCGCTGGCGCCCAAGCTTGACCGCACCATCGATTTCGGCTGGCTGTGGTTTATCGCTACTCCGCTGTTTCTGATCCTGAAGTTCATTCACGGCATCATCGGCAACTGGGGCTGGTCCATCATTCTGCTGACCTGTTTCGTCAAGGCCGTTCTCTTCCCGCTGTCTGCCAAGGCTTACAAGTCCATGGCAAAAATGCGCAAGATGCAGCCCGAGATGCAACGCATCAAGGAACTGCACGGCGATGATCGCCAGAAGATGTCGCAGGAAATGATGAAGTTCTATCAGAAGGAGAAGATCAACCCGCTGGGTGGCTGTCTCCCGATGGTCATTCAGATGCCGGTCTTCATCGCCCTGTACTGGATGCTGATGGAATCCATCGAGCTGCGCCATGCGCCGTTCATGCTCTGGATTCATGACCTGTCCGCACAGGATCCATACTTCATCCTGCCGATTCTGATGGGCCTGTCGATGTTCCTGCAGCAGCAGCTGAACCCGACACCGCCGGACCCGACTCAGGCGAAGATCATGAAGATGCTGCCGATCATATTCACCTTCTTCTTCCTGTGGTTCCCGGCAGGCCTGGTCCTTTACTGGATCACCAACAACTGCCTGTCAATCGCGCAGCAGTACTTTGTCACCAGGCAGGTTGAACGTGGCGACAAGGATGACAGCGACAAGGGAAGTAAACCCGTCAAGAGCTAATGCCTTCCCTGCCTCGAACGCCTCCGCATCTGCGGGGGCGTTTTTCATGGTACCGGGGTCAGACGCGTCATTGAGGCTACCAGGCATAATATCCTGCCCGCCCTCCTGCTAGACTGCAGGTCAGTATTGGCAACGTTAACAACGTCTTCATCAAAGGAACGAGAAATGAGCATCAACCCTCATGCCGGACACTCCCCAGAGGCGCAGGATCTCGCCCACCTGCCGCGTCTGGTGTCGCGCTATTACAGCGAACAGCCCGATCCCTCCGACCCTGCACAACAGGTGGCCTTTGGCACCTCAGGCCACAGAGGTTCGTCTCTGAAGACCAGCTTCAACGAGTGGCATATCCTGGCAACCACACAGGCCATCTGTGAATATCGCCACAGGGAAGGTATCAGCGGGCCGTTGTTCATTGGCATGGATACTCACGCCCTTTCCGAGCCAGCGTTTGTTTCAGCACTTGAAGTCCTGGCCGCCAACGGTGTTGAAGTACGCATTGATGCAGGGTGTGAGGAAACAGGCGGTGAGCCCGGGTATACCCCTACGCCCGCCCTGTCGCATGCCATTATCGAATACAACCAGGGCCGCGAAAGTGGCCTGGCGGATGGCATCGTCATCACCCCCTCACATAATCCGCCGGTAGATGGTGGCTTCAAATACAACCCACCCAACGGTGGCCCGGCGGATACCGACATTACCAAATGGGTCCAGGAACGCGCCAATGCGCTGCTGACAGCCCGGCTAGAGGGCGTCAAACGGGTCAGCTACACCGACGCACTGGCTGCAGAGACCACTCAGCGCTTTGACTTCATGGACAGCTACATCAGCGGGCTGGACCAGATCATCGACATGGATGCCATCCGCGAGTCCGGCCTGAGTTTCGGTGTCGACCCCCTGGGGGGCGCCGGAGTACATTACTGGCCACGCATTGCCAAACATTACAGCCTGCCGCTTGAAGTCATCTCGACCACGGTCGACCCGACCTTCCGCTTCATGCGGCTGGACTGGGATGGCAGAATTCGCATGGATTGCTCCTCGCCCTATGCCATGGCCGGTCTTATCGAGAACAAGGACCGGTTTGACGTGTCCTTTGCCTGTGACACCGACCATGACCGTCACGGCATCGTGTCTCGTTCTACCGGCCTGCTGAACCCCAATCACTACCTGGCCGTTGCCATCGAGTACCTGTTTACTCATCGCCCTCAGTGGGGCGACAACATGGCCATCGGCAAGACACTGGTATCGTCATCAATGATCGACCGGGTTGCCAAGGGGCTGGGCCGTCAGGTGGTGGAAGTTCCGGTAGGTTTCAAATGGTTCGTCAATGGCCTGACTGACGGCAGTCTGGGATTTGGCGGCGAAGAATCCGCCGGGGCGTCATTTTTGACGAAGGATGGCAGCGTCTGGTCCACGGACAAGGATGGCATTATCCTGGGTCTGCTGGCCGCTGAAATCACGGCGGTGACCGGCAAGGACCCCGGCCAGCGCTATCAGGCACTGACCGAACAGCATGGCGCACCAGTCTACGCGCGCGTGGATGCCCCCGCAGACAGGGATCAAAAGGCGCGCCTGGGCAAGCTGTCTCCCGACCAGGTGACTGCTGACAGCCTTGCAGGTCATCCGATCACACGAATCCTGACGGAAGCCCCGGGGAATGGCGCCTCCATCGGGGGATTGAAAGTGGAAACGGATGCGGGCTGGTTTGCCGCACGCCCCTCCGGCACGGAAGATGTTTACAAGATCTATGCAGAGAGCTTTGAAGGCGAAGGCCACCTGAAGCAGATTCAGGAAGAAGCCAAGGCGCTGGTTGACCAGGTATTGGCCGGCTGAGCCCTCTTCCCTCGACGGAAGGCCAGCGCATGCGCTGGCCTTTTTCATGTTACTGGATCAACGCTTCCCCGGGGCCGCTCCGGGCCGACACATGTCAAAACGTTGCTGTTCACTGACCGTGAAGTAACTTGCCGGGCCACCAGCACGCATGATGGGCTCCGCGGCGGCCGTTTGGTAAACCCCGTCATCCAGCAGGTTCTGCTGAATATGAACACCGACAACCTCACCCATTACCAGCCATGTATCCAGCGCCGTCCCGTCAGCCGATTCCAGACGGATCAACTGCGATAGCCGACATTCAAAGGAAACGGGCGTTTCCCTGACCCGCGGCACGCTGACAACGCGAGAGGGCTCGGGCGTAAGCCCCGCCAGCACAAACTCATCTACCGAGGCATCGACGCTGTCACAACTGGTGTTCATGGGCTCGGCCAGGGTACGTGTGGCCAGATTCCAGCAGAACTCCCCGGTCGCCTCGATATTACGCACACTGTCCTTCCAGCCGATGCTTGAAAACCCGATCAACGGCGGCGTGTAATTGAAGGCATTGAAAAAACTGTATGGCGCCAGGTTGAGCCTCCCCTCGGCGTCATGAGATGAAATCCACCCGATGGGGCGGGGTGCCACGATGGCATTGAAGGGGTCATGCGGCAACTCATGCCCATGACGTGGTTCATAAAAATGGAAGGAACGGGACATACGGTCTCCTGACGTATCGTTGACTCTCTGCCGGCCGCTGCAGCAACCGGCAAACCATGCAGGCACTATAGCAGCGGCCCGATGACCCGGCCTTGCGAGACACCTGGAGAGCATCGACAATACATCCACTGCGGCCATACCCGCTCGCCTTTCATGACTCAGGACATTTCATGCTCGATCAGGACACCATCTGTGCACTGGCCACCCCTCCGGGGCGGGGCGGTGTAGGTATCATACGTCTCTCCGGCCCCAGGGTTCCCTCGCTTGCCAATGCACTGCTCGGGTTCGCACCTGCCCCCCGGCATGCTCATTACGGCCCATTCATGGGCGCAACAGGGCAGGTACTGGACGAGGGGCTGGCGCTTTACTTTCCGGGGCCCAACTCCTTCACCGGCGAAGATGTCCTGGAGCTTCAGGGCCACGGCGGCCCAGTCATCATGGACTGGCTGCTGGAGCGCGCCATCGAACTGGGCGCCCGACTCGCCAGACCCGGCGAGTTCTCTGAACGCGCCTTCCTGAATGACAAGCTCGACCTTGCCCAGGCCGAAGCCATTGCCGACCTGATTGATGCCAGCTCGCGCCAGGCCGCTGAAAATGCACTGCGTTCGCTTCAGGGTGATTTTTCCAGGCGTGTTTCGGCACTGGTACAGCAGCTGATCGAACTACGTGTCTATGTTGAAGCCGCCATGGATTTTCCGGAAGAGGAAATCGATTTTTTGAGCGACGGCCATGTCGCCAACAGGCTTTCCGAAGTAAAGCAAGTACTCACTTCGGTAAGAAAGGCCGCAGGACAGGGCACACTGATGCGCGAAGGCATGACCGTCGTCATTGCTGGGCGACCCAACGCGGGCAAGTCCAGCCTGCTGAACCGGCTCACCGAACAGGACACTGCCATCGTGACCGACATCGCCGGCACGACGCGAGACGTCTTGCGTGAGTACATTCACCTCGACGGTATGCCGCTGCATGTTGTGGATACGGCCGGGCTTAGAGACACTCCGGATGCTGTCGAACGTATCGGCGTACAGCGGGCCTGGGAGGAGATCGAAAAGGCAGATCGAGTGTTGCTGATGGTAGATGCCGCTGCGACCGAGGCACTGGACCCAATGGTCATCTGGCCGGAATTTGTTTCTCGATTGCCGGATCCGGCGCGGCTGACACTGGTGCGCAACAAGGTAGACACAACCGGTGAAGAAGTAAGCGCTGACTTGCACTCTACGCCTCCTGTAGTGCGGATCTCCGCCCAGAATGGCGATGGCGTGGAGCATCTGAAGGCTCACCTGAAGGATGTCATGGGCTTTTCATCAACTACCGAAGGCCGGTTTTCGGCCCGTCGGCGCCACCTGGATGCGCTGGATCGAGCGGGACGAGCGCTGGACAGTGGCATTGATCAACTGCATGGCGCCTCTGCCGGTGAACTTCTGGCCGAAGACCTGCGGGCAGCTCAGGAAGCCCTGGGTGAGATTACCGGTGAATTTACTGCCGATGACCTTCTCGGTGAAATATTCGGCAACTTTTGTATCGGCAAATAAATCCTGTGCACAAAACGCGCGATGCTGTCAGCAGCATGGCACTGACAAGGGAAGGACAGAAAATATAAAAGTGAGTGCCCACTATGAGTGGGCTTCATGAATTATCGAGATCTGGATACCCATGACACAGAGTCGGTAACGCTGTTCGACGGCCTGTCGATCCTCGACGGACTTGCCACCGTGGTCCCCTTCTCCTACTTCAGGATTTTTTCAGCGCTCCCGGCTTCTTGCAGGATGCAAAGCCGCCCGGGTAACGCCATACTAATGGCTCAGGCCATCAACCGGATCATTTATGTCGGGTTCCTTGACGATCACTTCTCCTCAGCTTCCTCTGCGAGCATGCACAGAATGTGACCTGATCAGCGAGATCCCTCGGCTATCACCGGGAGAAGCCGCTCATTGCCCGCGCTGCAATCATGTCATGGCCCAACGCCATAACAAGCCGGCGACTCACGTGGTGGCGTATGCTTTAGCGGCTCTAGTGGCACTGGGTATCTCACTGCCCTTTACGTTCATCTCCTTCGAAGCCAATGGCGTACTGCGTCAGATGGGGTTGACCGAAGCCGCCACTACCCTGCTGGCAGAACATTATGAGCTGCTGTCGCTTCTGATCTGGTCGACCATCATTGTATTGCCCGGCCTTTATCTGCTCATCAGCATTTATCTGCACCTCGGTCCTCTATGGGGCTATACCCCACTGGCAAGGCGCTGGCTGGGGCGGCTTTTGAAGCGAATGCAACCGTGGATGATGGCCGACGTGTTTCTGATTGGCGTACTGGTGAGCATGGTCAAGGTACTGGCACTGGCAAGCATCGGCTTTGGCACGTCATTCTGGGCCTACGTCGCCTTTGTGGTATTAATGCTCAAGACCTCCAACGTCATGGATCATGACTGGCTTTGGACCTTTATCGCCGGACCTGATCGCCCGATACGTCATGCCATTGCCGGTCGAACCGGAGCATCCCAGGGCATGACCGGCTGCACGGTATGCCACGCCATCAATGACCTTGGTACCGGGAAAAAGCCCCGTTGTCGTCGCTGTGATGAGCGCCTGCACATGCGGAGGCCTCACAGTATTCAGGCCACCATGGCCTTGCTGCTGACCGCCGTACTGCTTTATATACCAGCCATGTTGTTGCCCATCATGACTGTTTCAACGCTGGGAGATCGCTCCCCACAGACCGTGATTGCCGGTGTGCTTCATTTGATCGGCAGTGGTGACTGGCCTATCGCCCTGATCATTTTTGTCGCCAGTGTCGTGATTCCCATCGCCAAGATCATGGCGCTGACCTGGTTATGCTGGAAGGTATATCGCCCAAGACCCTGGCGCCCACATGTACGTCACCGGTTGTACTTCATGACCGAGGTCATCGGCCGATGGTCCATGATCGATGTATTTGTCGTTGCTCTTCTGGTCGCACTGGTGCAGCTCGGTGCGATCATGGAAGTGTATCCCGGAGCAGGCGTTATCGCGTTTGCCAGTGTTGTCGTGATTACCATGATGGCAGCCATGCGTTTCGATCCCCGCCTGCTGTGGGACGAATTGAGTTATCAACAGGACCCATCCCATGAGCAAGTCTCCTCCTCAGGCGAAGCGTAAACGCCAAAAGTCCCTGTCACCGGTGTGGCTGGTGCCGCTGCTTGCCGTACTGATCGGTGGCTGGATGATTTACCACACCTTTTCATCCAGGGGGCCCGAAATCACGTTGATCATGGATAATGCAGAAGGCATTGAAGCTGACAAGACCCTGATCAAGGCCCGCAATGTCGAGGTAGGACGCGTCAATTCGGTGGCGCTTTCCGACGATACGACGCATGCCGTAGTAAAAGCCCGAATGCACAACAATACCGATGAGCTGCTGAACAAGGGAACACGCTTCTGGGTCGTCAAGCCCCGGGTAGGCCGTGAAGGCATCAGCGGTCTGAACACCGTGCTGTCAGGACCATATATTCAGCTACAGCCCGGCAGCTCTGAAGAGGAAAAAAGATCGTTCGAGATGCTCGACAAGCCTCCGGTCGCACCTCCGGATGCAGCAGGTCTACGCATCAACCTGACCAGCAATAATGCCAACGCCCTGAGCGTGGGCGACCCGGTCGTATTTCAGGGGTATACCGTCGGCCGGGTCGAAGCGTCCAATTTCGATGCTTCCGACCGCCTGATGCACTATCGCCTGTTCATCTTTGATTCCTATCAGACACTGGTGACCACCAATACGCGATTCTGGTCGGCCTCGGGCGTGCGGTTCGATCTGAGTACCGAGGGATTCAGCCTGAACCTTGCTTCCATCGAGTCACTTGTCAGTGGTGGAGTGACCTTTGGTGTTCCCGAGGATATTGCACCCGGTCAGGCCGTTGGCCCCTCCGAGAGCACCTTCGAGCTTTACAGTGATGAGGAAGCAGCGCTGCAGGGAAGCTTTAGCCATTACCTTAAATATGTGGTGCTGATAGATGATACGGTGCGTGGCCTGCACAAGGGCGCGCCTGTCGAATACCGCGGTGTTCGGGTCGGTACGGTGGATACCGTGCCCTATCGAATATCCCAGGTAGAAAAACAGTCGCTGACCAACTTCAAGATTCCGGTACTTGTACGTATCGAGCCTCAGCGACTTCAAAGCCAGATAGATGAAGAAAGCATCGAGCAATGGCATGCGCGAATCAACCGTCTGATCCATCGCGGCCTGAGAGCCTCACTCAAGGCCGGTAACCTGTTCACGGGTGCGCTGTTCGTTGATCTGAATTTCACCGACGAAGCCGGCCCCAAGGGCCCATTGCCCAAATTTGCAGGCGTGGACGTTATTCCAAGCCAGCCGGGCAGCTTTGCACAGATCGAACAGAAGGTATCGGCACTGCTCGACAAGCTGAACGGTCTCAATATCGAGCCGGCCCTGAACCATCTGGACAAGACGCTGGTCAGTTCGGACAAGCTGCTTACCTCGCTGAATGCCACGACACAGGAACTGAATACCCTGCTGAAGGACCCGGCGACTAAGGCTCTGCCTGACGGCATGCAGAAAACACTGGATTCCATCCAGGGAACACTGGACAGCTACAGTGAAGATACGCCGGCCTATGGCGAGCTGACCGATACGCTGAAATCGCTGCAGGAACTACTGAACAACCTTCAGCCAGTGGCCCGTACGCTCAGCGAAAAACCCAATGCCCTGCTGTTTAACCGCGAGGCAATCATGGACCCACAACCCAAGGCGGCCCCCTGACATGGTTTCAGTATTTCGCAGCATTGTCGGTACCAGCACACTGGCGGCCAGCCTGTTACTGGCAGGTTGTGCCGGCAGCAGCAGTACACAGTTTCATCGCTACACCCTTCCTGATGAAAGCCTCTCAGCCAATGTGAGCACTTCCTCACAGGAGCAGCTGCAGCCGGTTGCGGTACCGCTGGTGAGACTTGCCGATTATCTGTCGGGAGATGGCATCGTCATGCAGACCAGCGATATCGAAGTGCAGCAGGCTCAGGGGCACCTGTGGGCAGGCAATCTGGCACGCCAGTTGACTCGCCAGCTGCGCCGACAGCTTGCGTCGGGTCTGGGATCAGCAAAGGTGCTGGATCGCCCTTCAGGCGGCAGCGATACCCTGTCTGTACAGCTGGATCAGTTTCAGGGGCGCCATGATGGCCAGGCAGTTGTCGGCGGCAGCTATGAATTGCGTGATGGCGGCGACAACATCATTCTCAAGCAGGATTTTCATGTTACCGAGCCGCTGCAAAATGATGGTTACCCCGCCCTGGTACGTGCACTGGCTGCCGGATGGCAGCAGGTCGCAGGCCAAATGACGCAAGCCATTGTCGCGCATTCACGCCCCATGGCCTCCCCTGCTCCGTAAGACTCATCCATCATCCCATCATTCAGGGCACCACCAGCTGCTGGTGTGCCCTGCCTGTTCTCCCCAGCAGCCAGCGACTTCTGCCAGAGCATCATCGAGCTGTTCAGGCACCTGCCAAGGCGGATTAACGATCAATAGCCCGGAGCCATACATGCCGCGCTGAGCTCCAGGATCACGACGCACCAGCTCACTGCGCCACACCTTCCTGACTCCCAGAGCACTTATATGATCAAGCAGTTCCTGGTGACGCGCCGCAGGCAACAGCGGATACCAGATCAGCACGATGGCATGGCGCGCCATCTGCTGAATACGGCTGACCGTCTCGGCAACGTCACTGTATTCCTGCTTGAGTTCGAAGGACGGATCAATGATCACCATGGTGCGAGGCGTTGATGACGGCAACCTGGCCACCACCCCAGCCAGACCATCTGTTTGACGACACTGAGCACGAGCAAGAAAAGTCTGATGCTCAAGATGGGTAAACTCACCGGGATGAAGCTCGAATAACTCCAGCCTGTCCTGAGCTCGCAACCTGTCTGCCAGCCACCAGGGAGAGCCGGGATAGAACATCAGCTTTTGAGGATTGTCCTGTTGTTGCCCCAGCCGCAACAACCATTCAGACAGCAACGGATGATGCGGCGTCATGCGCATCAGCGGCGCCACGCCGTCTTCGTATTCAAGACCTCGCGCCATCTCGGGAGCTGTCACGGAGTACGCGCCTCGACCGGCATGCGTATCTATATACGTAACACCTGAATCCTTACGTAATAAGTGGTCAATGACCCCATAAAGGGCCAGATGTTTATGCACATCGGCAATGTTGCCGGCGTGATAGGCATGCTGATAGGAAAGCACCGGGGTCTCCTGGACAGAAAAAAGGCGCCTCGGCGGGCGCCCTGGAATACAGACTGACTGACTCAGCCCTGATTGGGTACAAGCGTTATTTCCACGCGACGATTCTGAGCACGACCGGATTCGGTAGCATTGCTGGCCACCGGATTTTGCTCGCCCCCTCCCTGAATATTCAGGCGGTTATACGCCACACCATCCTGAGCCAGATAATTGCCCACTGCCTGGGCACGTTGCTGTGACAGACGCTGATTGTAGGATTCAGCACCAGTGGAGTCGGTATAACCAATAATGTTGATATTGGTATCGCCATATTCCTTGAGTACTTGCGAGACACCGCTCAAGGCATTGTTGATCTGAGGCGTCAACTGAGTCGAATCCGATGCAAAGGTGATGCTGCCCGGCATGTTCAGAACGATCTGATCGCCGACACGCGAGACGCTGACGCCGGTACCCTGCATTTTTTGACGCAACTGGGCTTCCTGACGGTCCATGTAATAGCCAATGCCGCCGCCAGCCGCAGCGCCCAGAGCGGCGCCGATCAGTGCCTTGTCGGTACGGTGATGTCCGCTTTTGGTGGCGCCGGCAACAGCCCCGACGGCCGCGCCAATTCCTGCCCCCTTGGCCAGACTGGATGTCTGCTGTTCGTTGGTATACGGGTTATAGGTAGAACACCCTGCCAGCGCAATAGCGGCACTCAGCGGCAGCACCATCCACATTGTCTTTTTCATAGTCACTCCATCAAATCCTTGACGCTGCTCAGGCGATATCACATAACGCCAGAACATCATTTAGAAACAGCAATCCCTTGTCATTCACCTGAATACGGGAGCTCTCACTACTCAGTAAGCCGCGCTGTCGGGCAGGCAAAAGATGCGCTTGAAGTTGCTCCGATGACAGCCCGGTACGTTCATACCATAACGAGGATGGCACGCCTTCAACAAGGCGCAACGCGTTCATCAAGAATTCGAGCGGCAACTCTTCGGCGTCGATGGTTCGTTGCCCGGCCAGAAAACCTCTGGGGTCGACCCGCCGTCGCAGATACGCCTCAGGCTGGCGCGTTTTCCAGTAGCGTGAAACCGTCAGCTCTCCGTCATGCCCTCGATGGGTTATCTTTCCGTGCGCTCCGGCCCCGATGCCGAGGTAGTCTCCAAAAGTCCAGTAATTCAGGTTATGGCGTGATTGACGGCCGCCGCGTGCATAGGCCGAGATTTCATAACGCGCATACCCGACAGACTCCAGCCACCGATGCCCGGATTCCTGAATATCCACCAGCGTATCTTCGTCTGGCAGATCAGGTGGCCGGGAATAAAAGGCCGTATTCGGCTCAAGGGTCAACTGATACCAGGACAGATGCTCCGGGCCCAGTGCCTCTGCCGTTTTCAGATCATCCATGGCAGAGGCGACCGTCTGGCCCGGCAGGCCATGCATCAAATCGATATTGATGTTGTCAAAGCCTGCTGATCGCGCATGGGCAAAGGCAGAAAGGGCCTCTTCACGACCATGAATGCGGCCCAGAATCCTCAGCGCCGTTTCATCAAGACTTTGTACCCCCAGAGATAATCGGTTGATACCTGCCTCACGGTATCCTTCAAGATAGCGACGCTCGGCTGTCCCGGGGTTGGCTTCCATCGTGATTTCCGCATGATCGTCAAAGGCAGCATTGGCGCGCAGCGCCTCGAAAAGGCGAGCATAACCACGATCGGAGAACAGGCTGGGGGTTCCGCCACCGATGAAGACAGCACTGATGGCTCGGCCCTGAAGCATCGGAGCATCTGCCTTGAAATCATCGATCAGGGCATCGATATATGCCGCTTCATCCATACCCGCGCCAGCATCTGCCTGATGTGAATTGAAATCACAGTAGGGACACTTTTTGATACACCACGGCACATGTATATAGAGTGCAATTGAAGGTAGGATCATGTTCTGGACAAAAGGCCGATCAAATCTCGCACGGCACGGCCCCGATGGCTGTTGTGATTCTTGTCTTCCTTTGACAGCTCGGCTGCCGTGCACCGATGATCAGGTAGATAAAAAAGCGGGTCATAGCCGAACCCGCCTGCTCCCCGGGGCGACGTCAGTATTTCTCCCTGCCAGTCTCGTTGAACAATCAGAGGCACCGGATCGTCGGCATGGGTCAGATACACCAGCACACACCAGTAGCGGGCCTGACGGTGGCCGGAGGGCACATCTTCGAGGGCCTGCAATAGCCGGGTATTGTTATCGGTATCCGTTGAATCGGGGCCTGCATAGCGTGCGGAGTAGATACCGGGCGCGCCGGATAATGCATCAACAGCCAGACCCGAGTCGTCGGCAATCGCAGGGAGACCCGTCTGTCGTGATGCGTGTCGAGCCTTGAGCAGAGCGTTTTCAACGAATGTCAGGCCGGTTTCTTCAGCGCCTGACACGCCAAATTCAGACTGAGAGCAAATCGTCAGTCCCAGCGGCAACAGCAGCTGGCTGAACTCAGCGAGCTTGCCTGCGTTGCCACTTGCCAGTACCAGTGAGGGCATGGAGTAATCACCTTGGTGGAATAGGGGGCAAGTGTAATCCGGTTGGCATCACGCCACCATGAGCCTGAAGAGCGCCATTGACGTCACATGATGGCGCCTGGTCCCATTTGTTACTTGATTCATCCTTTAGCTAACGGCTGAATAGGCCGTAATACCAGGATGAAGCACGAGGCAGACCCGACATCGAAGGCTGCATCCAGCATTAGCGTTAAGGATATCAGGGCCGAAAATACAGGCCGGTAAAAATATGCTCATATGTGAAAACCGTTACCTTAAGTTACAAAAAGGGCGTATAGTTACTCAGGCTTGTCGCTGGTTTTCTACCGAACCACCTGACGACTCCCTAGCGCCTACAGCATCCAGGAGGCTGTGTGGAAATTGAAACCAGTGTCACGGTCGTACTCGTGACTGAAATAAATCCTCAAAGCGAGCTGTTCGTACAGTACGTCAGAGACAAGCTCAGCTGCGAGGTTGAAGCTCTGGGGCCCAGAGACAACGTGCCCGATGATAATGACAGGCACTTTGTTGTCTTGCTTGATGCTGACCATGTCAATGAAAAGGATATGCATCAGTGGGAGGAGTGCGCCGCCAGTGATCAAAACAACATGACCATGGCAGCGTTCAACCTGGCTGACGAGAATCAGGCAATCACACTGGCAACAACATTTCGCCTCCAGGGCGTATTTTATCGTCGAGACAGCCTGGCACTGATCTGCAAGGGCATTGCCAAGCTCATCAACAGCGAGCTCTGGATGTCCAGAACCCTGATGACGCGACTTATCAAGTTCTACCGGCGTCAACAGGTAAACGCCTACCGCCCGGCCTGTGGATTGACACACCGCGAGCTTGAAATTCTGCGTTTGCTGGGTACCGGCGCATCAAATACCGAGATCGCAAACCAGCTGTTCGTCAGCGAACATACTGTCAAGTCTCATCTCTATAATATCTTTCGCAAGCTCAAGGTCAAAAACCGGATACAGGCCATGAACTGGGTTCGTCAGAATCTGGGCACGCCGTCCATGACACAAGGCCAGTCAAGACAGGCCGACTAGATACCTGTGTATCAAAACGAAAAAGACCGCCGGCAGTGTACGGCGGTCTTTTTTTGTCTGTCGATGCCTTATCAGGCAGCTTTCAGTGGCTTTTCTGCAACGGGGGCAAAGGTGGCGGTGACGCCATTGAAGGCTTTCAGTTCGACCGTAATATTGCGCTCTCGAGAGGAAGCCATGAAGTTATCGATATCCTCGAAAATATCCGGGTCAATGTATCCGGCACTGCCCGCATCGATGATCAGATAGCTGTTTTCAGGTACCAGATCAAGATACTGTCGCAACCGCTCACGACTCAGAAACGAAATATCCTTGTGAATCCGTAACAGACAGTGATGCCCGCTTTTGTTGAAGGACATGACCGAACGATGGTTGGAACGCAGCATGAAGAACAGGCCGCACAGCACACCGACCGCTACTCCCTTGAGCAGATCCGTCATCATGATGACCACTACGGTCGTGGCAAAGGGGGCGAAGCGTTTCAGGCCAGACCTGTACAGGGACACCATCATTCCCGGCCTTGCCAGCTTGAAACCGGTATGGAGCAGAATCGCCGCCAGACACGCCAGTGGAATCCACTCAAGCATGAAGGCAAAAAACATCACACTGACCAGCAGCAGTGCCCCATGAATAAAGCCGGCCAGTCGGGTACGCCCACCTGCCTGTACGTTGGCAGAGCTTCGAACGATCACGGCCGTCAGTGGCAAACCCCCAATCATCCCGCACACCAGGTTGCCAACCCCTTGTGCCTTCAGTTCTCGATGCGGCGGTGAGTGGCGCTTGTAGGGGTCAATCTTGTCAACGGCCTCCAGGCTAAGCAGTGTCTCCAGACTGGCTATCAGAGCAATCGTCAGTGCCGTCATGTATACAGCCGGATCCAGGAGGCCACTCAAGGCAGGGCCCTGCAACTGCCCCAGAAAGGCGGCGGGACCATCCAGGCCGGGCAACTGTACATATTGCTCACTGTTCAGAACCGAAGGCGCTTGCACAAGCACGGACAGTCGATCGATACCGATCGCCACCACAACCGCCATCAAGGCCGCAGGAATACGTCGAAGATACCCCAGCCGCTGCCCGGCCGGACTGTCCCACAGCCAAAGAATCCCCAGAGATACCAGCGTAATGACCATTGCCAGAGGAGAAATCGCCTGAACCCATGCCGCCGGAGACAGACTTTCCGGTAATGCACCGTCCGGTATACCGAATGCCGTCGGCAATTGATTCAAAATCAGGATCAAACCAATTGCCGCCAGCATTCCCTTGATAACTGAAGCGGGAACATATGATCCAATCTTTCCAAGTTTGAGATAGCCAAATACCAGCTGCATTACGCCGGCCAGTACTGTGGCCATCATCATTTTTTCAAAACCGAGCGCATTGATGGCACCAAGGACAATGACAGTCAGACCAGCGGCAGGGCCACTGACACTCAATGCCGAGCCACTCAAGCTGGCGACTACCAGTCCTCCCACGATCCCCGCAATCAACCCCGATACCGGGGGAGCGCCAGAGGCAATGGCAATACCAAGGCACAATGGAATAGCCACCAGAAATACTACTAGCCCTGCCGGAAAATCCTGAGCACTGTATTTAAGCGTAAAGGGAAATGACATTCTGAACTCCTTTCAAAATAGGTTGATGCTGAATATCAGTCCGGTGTAACCCATCGGTCCGGCCCCACATCGTAGGCTGCGATTTCACGCAGCAGCCCTTCTTCCAGTGCATAAACCATTCCATGGAGCCGTATCCCCCTTTCCGTACCGGTTGCTGCCTGTTTTATTGCTTCGAAGCCGGATAGTTTTTCTATCTGGCTTATTACATTAAGTTCGACCAGACGATTTACCCGACTATTGTCATCGGGAAGCTCTTCGAGTTCCTTTTTGTTTTTATCTCTGGTTTCCTTTATTTCAACAAGGTGATTATCAACATGGAAAAGATTTGTTTTCTCTTCTTCCATGGCAGCTTTTACACCACCGCAAAGATGATGGCCGCAGACAACAATATGTTTAATACCAAGGGCATGAACAGCATATTCAATGGCGCTGGCACACCCCGGCTGATCAAGTGAAACAATATTTGCGACATTGCGGAAAATAAATAATTCGCCTGGATCAGCGTTACATAATAATTCTGCAGGTACACGACTATCTGCGCATCCTATCCAGAGGGCGTAAGGAACCTGTTTGATGGCCAAACGTTCAAAAAAGCCGGGGTCCTCTTCCACCTTCCTGCTTGCCCATGCCTGATTTTCAAGAAGAATTCTCTTATTAAAGTCCATCACCTTTCTCCAACCACACCATGAAAATGAGTCATCTTTTCTTCTTAGCCAAAAAACAAGTTCACCACCTTTTCATTAGGCCAAAGCGCCTTTTTTGTGCTCGTTGTGCCATTTCGGTTTAGAGAATTGTTAAAAACTGCGAAATGTAACGTTTTTCTCGTATAATTTGACCCAAATTCAGGATATGAAAAAAAGATATATTTAAATGCACATATAAACCCCGCTTTAGTGCTAGGTCACCGTATAGCAAACAACTTAAACAGGGTTTAAACCCGGCACGCCGGGTGATCAGACAAAATTAATATTTTAAATTTTATTAATAAACGTTATATTTTGTTTTATCCTGAAAGGAAGCTGCACTTTATCTCATTAAACTTAGGCATCACCCCATGGATAGCGCTGTGAAAACGATTATTATGGTAACGCTCGACAATCCACAGAATGAACTCTTCCTCGAATATTTGAGAACAGAGTTGGATTGCAGCGCGTATTCCATGGAGCCAGGTCAACTGGACCTGGAATCGGTGAGTGATACACCTGTACTGGTGTTGCTTGATCAGGACTATGTAGATGACGATATAGCTCGACAGTGGTCGCAGCATGCTCAGCAGAACGAGCAGTTTATTATGGCGGGATTTAATCTCGACACCGAGGAAGATGCCGTCAAGTTAATGATGCGCTTCCCACTTCAGGGTGTTTTCTATCGACGCGACCCCCTGAAGATGATCAGCAAGGGGGTAAATATTTTATTTACCGGCGAGATGTGGCTATCCCGCGCCCTGATGGAAAAACTGCTTTCAGCTTACTGGTATCGCCAGCGCAGCGAGTCTGCACCATTTAAATCGCTGACACGGCGCGAGATGGAAATTCTTCAATTATTGAAGACAGGAGCAAGTAATCATGACATTGCTCAGCAGCTGGCCATCAGTGAGCACACTGTCAAGTCACATCTGTACCATATCTTCAGAAAGCTGAAGGTCAGAAACCGCGCTCAGGCTCTTAATCTGCTGAGGGAGCAGCTTGACGCAGCCTTCTAGACAGAAGGCCACGTCCTTTTTGGTCAGACGAGGTGCAGGTGTTCCTTGATCAGAGACACCAGCGTGATATTGGCATCTTCTGCTGTGGTATCCAGATGAACCAGATGGGCCTGCTCATCGGATGTGAATGGTTCAAGGTTGGCCAGCTGGTGCTCCAGTACCTCCAGGCCTGCATCGGAAACGTTGTCACGCGACCGACTCCGCTTGGTAATTCGCCGTACCAGCGTCGCATGGTCAGCTTCGAAGCTGACCAGCAGCACTGGTAATCCCCGGCATTCGGCCTCATGCCTCAGCAGGGTTCGCTGCGCTTCTCGCAGGCACGTACCATCGACACAGACACTGTGCCCCGCCTGTAGCATCATGCCCGACAGCTCGGCCAATCTTGCATAGGTCCTTTCAGTGGCCACCGCCGTGTAAAGGCCTGATTCGATATCAACCTGTCGGGACGGGCCGAATGGGTTCATGCCATGGAGACGCTTGCGCTCCACATCCGATCGCACCCGAATTCCACCCAGTTGACGTACCGCCTGCTCGGTAAACCGGCTTTTCCCGCTGCCTGAAACTCCTACCGAAATAATCAGATACGGCATGGAGAACTCGCTGTAGCGCTCAGCCAGCGCCAGATAACGCCGAAAATCAGCCAGTACAGCATCCCTGTCGGCAGGATGCAGATCCGGCTGCTGAAACCGGAACATGGCGATCTTGGCGCGCACCATGGCACGATAGGCCTTGTAGAAGGGCAAAAGGCGTACCAGACCATAGTCGCCACTGCGTTCGAGATAGCGATCCAGTACCCGATTGGCAAGCTCCTGCTCACCACGCACTTCCAGATCCATGACCAGAAAGGCCAGCTCGCACCCGACATCATTCCAGCGGAACTGATCGTTGAATTCGATACAGTCAAAGATCAGCGCCCGACCGTTGTGCAGCACGGCGTTGGCCAGGTGAACGTCACCATGATTATTGCGGATAAACCCTTCATCATGCCGACGCTGAAATTCATCATGAAAGCGCTCGAAGGCGTTATCCGTCCATGCCTTCAACGCCACCAGACGCTCGAGATCAGAGGCATCACTTAACAGGGGTTCCAGCTGATCAAAGTTCTCGCGAGCCGGTGCATATACCGCTGCGGCCGTGCCGAACTCGCTGTCGACATCCGCCTGTTCGGTGCCTGCGTGAAAGGCCACCAGCTGATCCACCAGATCATCCATGAGAGTCTGTGTCAGCTGTCCGGTGGCCTGCAGGGTACTGAACAGTCCTTCATTATCGAATTGCTGCATACAGACGGCATATTCGAACGGCTCACCCTCACCATCCAGTTCAGGACGCTCCGGTGTTCCCGTAATTGGCACAACGCGCAGGTAAAGATCGCCTGCGAGGCGTTTATTCAGTCGTACTTCCTCTTCACAGAAATGCCGCCTCTTTTCCAGTGTCGAAAAATCCAGAAAGCCGAAATCAAGTGGCTTCTTGATCTTGTAGGCATATCTTCCGGTCATGATGATCCATGAAATATGCGTCTCACGCACATCAAAAGCATCTACATCATGGTGATAGCAGGCTGCGTCCTGCAATGCGTTAATCAACGTCTGACTCAAAATCATGCCTCCCATGACGATGTCATCGTCATGTCAATCAGTCCGCCAGACCTGTGTCAGAAAGACCTGACGGCAGAATAATGGAATTCAGGATGTCATCTCGGCGAAGACATGTTCGGCCGCGTCCAGGGTATCCTGAAGGTCTTGTTCGCTGTGGGCACTCGACATGAACCCGGCTTCATAATTTGAAGGCGCCATGTAAATACCGCGTGCCAGCATGCCGGTAAAGAACTGCCGAAACGCTTCTACGTTGCAATGTGTCGCAGCATCAAAGTCACTGACGTCGGTAGCGGTAGTAAAGAAAATGCCGAACATCCCGCCGGCACGCTGGGTGATCAGGGGAATACCTGCCGCGCGAGCACGAGCCTCAAGCCCATCACATAGTGTATTGACACGTTGTGTCAGCTCATCATGAAAACCGGGGGTGCGAATCTTGTTCAACAGCGTAATGCCTGCGGCCATGGCCAGCGGATTTCCGGCCAGCGTGCCAGCTTGATACACCGGGCCCAGCGGTGAAATGTACTCCATGATATGACGCTTGCCACCAAAGGCGCCGACCGGCATGCCGCCGCCGACAATCTTGCCCAGGCAGGTCAGATCGGGCGTAACACCGTAATGCGCCTGAGCACCGCCAAGCGCTACCCGAAATCCGGTCATGACTTCATCGAGAATCAGAACGCTGCCGTGAGCATCACAGACTTCGCGAAGGGTTTCCAGAAATCCTGGGGCCGGAGGGATGCAGTTCATGTTGCCTGCAACCGGCTCGACGATGATTGCTGCGACCTGGTCACCTTCGGCGGCAAAGAAATCACGCACGCCATCACTGTCGTTATAGCCAAGCGTGATGGTGTGCTCGGCAAGCGATGCAGGCACGCCGGGCGAGCTCGGCTCACCGTGGGTCAGTGCACCGGACCCGGCCTTGACGAGCAGGGAGTCAACATGGCCGTGATAATTGCCTTCAAACTTGACGATCTTGTCACGCCCGGTAAAGCCACGGGCCAGACGAATGGCAGACATGGTGGCCTCGGTGCCCGAGTTGACCATTCTTACCATGTCCATGGAAGGCATGATCTCGCAGATAAGGTCCGCCATGTCCGTTTCGATCGCGGTCGGCGTGCCAAAGGACAGGCCATTGTCGAGTCGATCACGTACGGCAGAAAGTACATCGTCATCGGCATGCCCGGTAATCATCGGACCCCATGAGCCGACATAGTCAATATAACGCTTGCCTTCGACATCAAACAGGTAGGCCCCCTTGGCCCGCTCGATGAATACCGGCGCCTGATCAAGCCCCTTGAAGGCTCGCACTGGCGAATTGACGCCACCGGGAATATGGCGTTGTGCACGGGAAAAGAGTTCTTCGGAAGTCGCCATGACAGTGTCCTGAATAACAATGGGTAAAAAGGGTTACTACCGGAAAATTGCCAGAGGCAATCCAGCCTTCAGCTGTCGCACACGTTGCCCAGGATCAGGGTACCGGAACACGGCACCCACAACAGCAATCAGGTCAGCTCCGGCGGCGGCTACCTCCGGCGCAGTATCGCTGTCAATACCACCAATCGCGGCGACAGGGCAGCCAAGTTGTCGAGCCTCGCTCAAAACCGATAATGGCGCAGCCACTGCACCGGGCTTGGTACGGGAAGGATAAAAACGACCGAACGCCACGTAGCTGGCGCCATTGTCCAGCGCCTTGCGAGCCAATGCCAGATCACCATGACAGGTAGCACCGATAATGGCGTCTGTACCCAGCATGCTGCGCGCCCAGGCCACATCAGCATCATCGGTGCCTACGTGTACTCCAGCTCCCACGGCGCTGGCCAGCATGACGTCATCGTTGATGATCAGAGGGGTATTTGATGCCTGACACTGCTCGGCCAGCCAGTGGGCCTGACGATACCGAAAGGCATCGTCCGTGGATTTATTACGGTACTGAAGCAGCGCCACTCCCTCGCGGAGTACTGCCCTTATCGCAGACATGAATGTATCTTCATCTGCCAGCAGATCTGCGTCGGTGATGACATATAGCCCGGACTGCCAGGCTTTTGCAGAATCGCGCGCGTCAGTGAAGGCAGCCGTCATGAAGCAGACTCCTGTTCGGTCGGGCATCGGTTGGGAAACGCCTGACCGCCGCCCTGTTGCAGCGATCGATCAAGCGTCTGCCATGTGTAGCGCTGTGCCAGTAGGCAGGATGACACTACCGTTTCGCCACGAGCCAGCCAGACTGCGCAGCTTGCGGCCAGCGTGCAACCCGATCCATGGAACTGGCCGGGCAAGCGAGACCAGACCCAGCTTTCTACCGGGTTACCCCCTGTATAAAGCTGATGCCTGACAACCCTGTCCGCCAACGGCGCGTGATCTGTTCCGGTTACCAGCACATGTTCAGCACCCTGACGATAAATACGGTGAAGCGCGTCATCCACGTCAGGGGTGCCCGCCAGTCTGAAAAGCTCCAGATGATTTGGCGTCAACAGGGTTACCAGCGGCAATAGCCGCTCACGAAAGGCATCAACGAGAGTGTCGGAGGACAGCTCCCGACCACCGCCGGCCTTCAGTACCGGATCGATAACGACAGGCACTTCAGGATGGCGACGGCAGACCTGCTCAATGACGGTGATGGCTTCCAGGCTGGACACCAGCCCTACCTTGATCGCCTGGAGCGACATGTCCTGCTCAATGCAGTGCACCTGCTCCGCCATGACCTGTGGATCGACCGGGTAGACCGCATGCACGTCACGGCTATCCTGTACTGTCAGTGCCGTGGGCACGGTCACCGGCCAGCCCTGCTGAGCTCGAATGGCCTCCACATCAGCAACCATGCCTGCCCCTCCAGTCGGGTCATGACCGCTGAAGACCAGCACGACCGGCAATGTCAAAACGGCTTGACCACCGTCAGGATGACGACCGCCACCAGCACAAGCGTAGGCACCTCATTGAAAAACCGGTAGAAGACGTGACGGCGCGTCTTGCCGCCATTGGCAAAGCGCTTCAAATGAGCCAGACACATGTGATGAAAGCCAATGAGGACAACCACCAGTGCGGCCTTGGTATAAAACCATCCCTGCTGAAGGACAGACGGATTCAACACCACAAGCCACAACCCAAGCACCACAACACAGACCATGGCTGGAACCATGATGCCCCGATAAAGCTTGCGCTCCATCACCTGAAAACGCTGACAACCGGTTTCATCGCCCTCTTCCAGAGCGTAGGCGTGATATACAAATAGACGTGGCAGATAAAACAGCGCGGCAAACCAGGCCACGATGGCAATCAGGTGAAAAGACAGCACCCACGGATACATAACAACTCCTTCACTCAGGCTCACGGCAGGATCGGGCTATCGACGATAGCGATAATAATTTTCGATTGAATCACGGGTAATAATACCGGAAATTTTTTTGATCAGGGGCGCAGTCGTATGTTCAACGTACAGGGCATCAACACCATATTCCGTCAGCTGATCAAAGGCTTCCGACAATGTGGCCTGAAGATCGATTGGGGCCAGCTCAATCCGCTTCGCGGGTATATCCATCAGATTGATGGTATCGATGCCTTCCCACTCGTCATCCAGAAGAACACGAGCAAGATCTGCCGCACTCATGGCCAGTGGCCGCTGATCCTTGTCATCACGATCAATGACAACCCACACCGGCTTGGCCTCGAGAAAACGCTGTGCCCTGGCGCGCTCCAGCCTTTCGGGTGACCGCACAATGGCACGGTCCATCACTGCCGGGACGGCAATACGGGATAACGCCTGCATCAGAGGCTGCTGAAGCGGGTGAAGCCCCTGAGAGGACAGCGTGGACACAAAAAATCCCTGACAGTGCCAGCACTGTCGGCTGGCCAACCCGGAAACCACTACGGCCAGCATGCCATAGATGATGATGCTGGTATTATGAGTCAGCTCTATCAACACCATTATGGCCGCCAGCGGTGCCTGAAGTACGGCTCCCAGCATTGCTGCCATGCCAAGCATGGTATAAAGATCATGATTGGAAGCAATGGCCGGCAACAAGGCCTCTCCCGCTATACCACACAACGCGCCTGCCGTGGCACCGATCACCATGATGGGCCCGATCATGCCGATGGGAATTCCCCAGGCAAAGGTCAGGGCCGTCAGAATCAGCTTGCCCCCCGCCACGACAAGAAGCATGATCAGGCTGGGAGACTGGTTCAACGTGTAATCGACCGTATCGTAGCCAATGCCCTGCACTTCAGGATAAAACCACGCTATCGCCCCCGTCATGCCGCCGATAATCAGTGCCCGCCACCACCAGCCAATATGATTTTGAGTCTGGGCAAGACGCACCAGCCGAATAAATGCACCGGCCATCAAACCAAGTACCAGCGCCATCATGCTGATCCAGGGAAGGTCCGTCAGTTGACCGGTAATGTCATCAGGAATCGTGAAGGCCGGTTCTACACCATACATAAGCTGTGAAACCACAGCGCCCATGGTGGAAGCCAGAATGATCGGCATGAATCCGGTAATGGTGTATTCCATCATCACCACTTCCATGGCAAAGATCACACCCGTGATGGGCGTATTGAACGAAGCTGAAATTCCGGCAGCCGTTCCGCACCCAACAAGCACTCTCAAACTGTTGTGCGGCAACCGAAGCCGTTCTCCCATCCAGCTTGATGCACCAGCGCCTAGATGAATCGCAGGCCCTTCACGGCCCGCCGACAGCCCGCCCATTACTGACAGGATGCCCACCCACCACTGGTTTACCCAGTTGAGCAGTGGCATCTGTCCCTGATGGTAGCTCAGGCGTTCGATCACATGACCCACCCCCATTTTGGTGTGCTTTTGTGACTGCAGGGCCAGCGCGCTCATGATGAGCACCGATGCCGTGATCGGCAGCACCGAGCGCACCCAGGGCAATAGGTGCTCGAAGTCTTCCGAGCGCTGATCCGGCATCAGCATCATGGCACCAAGATCAATCAGCTCACGAAAGCCGATCAGAATGCCTCCCGTCAGCGTACCGGACAGAAACCCCAGCAGGCACAACTGTGGAAGCGCATCGATACTGGCCAGTTGACGTCTGAAATTATCCAGTGAAAATCGGGTGACGCTGGAGCGACGGTAGCGCACGCATTTCTCGCTTCATTGAAGTTAAGGTTCGGCATTGCCGGGCAAGACACAATGCACCTTTATGTGCCCATGTTTGACCCGACACAATGTAGCCAACGATAATGATATCTTCCTTCCATGCGAAAGCAGGAGTCTGCAATGAGCGGGGTTACTTCCTTTGTACCCACCCCTTTGATACTGACAGATCGTGCGGCTTCTCGCGTTAGAATGCTGACCGATGAACAGGGCAATGACGAACTCAAGCTGAGAGTTTACGTAACCGGCGGTGGCTGTTCGGGGTTCCAGTATGGATTTGATCTTGTCGACGAGCTGCAGGAAGACGATACGCTGATTGAAAACGGTAACGTTACCATGGCTATCGATCCATTGAGTTACCAGTATCTGGTCGGCTCGACCGTCGATTTTGAAGAGGGTCTGGCAGGTGCTCGATTCCTGATTCAGAACCCGAACGCCACCACAACCTGTGGCTGTGGTGCATCCTTCATGGTCTGATCAACCGATCAGATCTCTCATTTTACCGCCGTCAGGCGGTATTTTTTTGTTATACACACCCGAATTTGATTTTTTTTGCCTGTGGATAACATTTTTCCTTCATTTGCCCTTCCAGCCTGTCACAGCAGGGCATGCAGAGGATAGCTGCATGCCATTTCACCTATTGATAACCAGGCTTACAGCTACGGTATGCGGGCGTTGATAAATCAGGGATAATCCGCCCTGTGGATGAACGCTCATGTTATCCACATACTGTCAGACCTCCCCACCCAGCTTTTCAACCGTATGTCACTGTAATTGTGAACACGACACTGTTTTGTTCTAAAGCGGGAAAAATGCCTTATCCACAGAAAGTGGCGTACACAATAATCACAACCACTACAAAAATTCTTTAAATAAATTCTTTATATTTAATTAAAGACCTGAAAAGACCAAGGTGTGGAAAACACTGACGGTTACTCACAGGCACGTTATACTGCGCGGAATTCAAAGATCACTTCTTCACCTCCTGACGTAACGAGGTCACGCCGTGAATTATCCGGACCGCTTTGATGTCATCATCATCGGCGGTGGCCATGCTGGAACCGAAGCCGCACTTGCCGCCGCTCGCATGGGATGCCAAACCCTGCTGCTGACACACAACATCGAGACACTTGGTCAGATGTCGTGTAATCCTGCCATTGGCGGGATCGGCAAGAGTCACCTTGTCAAGGAAATTGACGCACTGGGTGGCGCCATGGCACTGGCAACGGACCAGGGTGGTATTCAGTTTCGAGTACTCAACGCTCGCAAGGGGCCTGCTGTACGGGCAACACGGGCACAGGCTGATCGGGTACGCTACAAGGCAGCCATTCGATCCATTCTTGAAAACCAGCCCAATCTGACGTTGTTCCAGCAGGCCGCCGACGATTTGATCGTCGATAACGATACGGTTCGTGGTGTTGTCACAAGCAGCGGTATTCGGTTTTTCGGCGAGACAGTCGTGCTGTGTACCGGTACGTTTCTGGGCGGAATCATTCATATCGGCCTTGAAAAACAGACCGGTGGCAGGGCAGGAGATCCTCCGGCCAATGCGCTGGCACAACGGTTACGTGAGCTGCCTTTCCATGTCGGTCGTCTCAAGACAGGAACACCTCCCAGAATCGATGCCAGAAGCGTTGATTTCTCGGAATTGACGGAACAGCCTGGCGATACACCACTGCCGGTCATGTCCTATCTGGGACACCGCAACATGCATCCTGCTCAGGTGAGCTGCCATATCGCGCATACCAATGAACAAACGCATGACATCATCCGCAATAACCTTGATCGTTCCCCGATGTATTCAGGCGTAATCGATGGTATAGGGCCACGATACTGCCCTTCCATCGAAGACAAGATTCATCGTTTTGCCGACAAGAACAGCCACCAGATATTTCTCGAGCCCGAAGGGCTTGATACTCATGAGCTCTATCCCAACGGCATTTCCACATCATTGCCGTTTGATATCCAGCTCTCCCTGGTTCGTTCCATCAAGGGCCTTGAGAAGGCGCACATAACCCGGCCGGGTTATGCCATTGAGTATGATTTCTTCGATCCCCGAGATCTGAAGCACTCACTGGAAACCAGGTTCATTCATAACCTGTTTTTTGCCGGACAGATCAATGGCACAACAGGGTACGAAGAAGCCGGAGCCCAGGGGCTGCTTGCCGGACTTAACGCTGCTCGTCGTGCCAAATCGCTCGAGAGCTGGTGCCCACGGCGCGATGAAGCCTACATCGGCGTTATGGTGGATGATCTGATCCGAATGGGAACGCAGGAACCCTATCGAATGTTTACCTCGCGCGCGGAATATCGGTTGCTGCTGAGGGAAGACAATGCTGATCTGAGGCTGACTCCTGTAGGGCGCGAACTTGGCGTAGTGGATGACGCTCGCTTCAAGGCATTCGATGAAAAACGCACGATGATGGAGCAGGAAAGTCAGCGGCTGGCATCTACCTGGATACAACCGGGATCACCAGAGGCTGATCGGCTCAAGGACAAGACCGGCCCGCTCGGACGGGAATATCGTTTGCTTGACCTGCTGCGACGCCCGGAACTGACTTATGACGATATAGCGCCTCTTGCAGAAGGCGGGATTGATAATCCAGACGTCATTGAACAGGTACAGATCCAGGCCAAGTATCAGGGCTACATCGAGCGGCAGCAGCAGGATATTGACAAGCTGCGTCGCCACGAAGCAATGGCCCTGCCGGCATCACTTGATTACAGTCGTATAGAGGGGCTGTCGAATGAAATTCGACAGAAGCTGGCAGCCGCACGCCCCGAAACCCTGGCTCAGGCCGGACGAATTTCCGGTGTTACCCCGGCAGCAGTATCGCTTTTGCTGATTTATCTTAAAAAGCATGGTCTTGCCACTCACCTGAAGAGTGCTGATTCGGCATGACACCGCGTTGCGAACAAATTCTTGAAAACGGACTGGCAGCCATGGCGCTGCCACTTTCCAGTACGACGCAACAGCGATTACTGGATTATGTCGCCTTGTTGCACAAGTGGAACAAGGCTTATAACCTCACCGCCGTTCGCGACCCGGAACAGATGGTTTCGCGGCACGTGCTGGACAGTTTAAGTATCATGCCCTGGGTGACTGGCCCTTGCCTGCTTGATATCGGAGCTGGCGCCGGCTTGCCTGGACTGGTGCTGGCCATGGTAAACCCGGAGCTTCAGGTAACTCTGGTGGACAGCAATGGCAAGAAGGTCCGCTTTCAGCAGCATGCCTGCCTGGCGCTGGGTATCGACAACGCCGTGCCGGTGCACACCCGCATCGAGGCCTTCAATCCGCCACGGCCGTTTGAACAGATTGTAAGCCGTGCCTTTTCCTCCCTGACGGATTTTGTAGAGCTGAGTCAGCCATTTCTGGCTCAGGGGGGCGAATGGCTGGCCATGAAGGGGCGGCTTGATACAGAAGACACCACTCTGCCTTCAGGGGTTCAGGCGCACGATAGTGTGCCCCTGAATGTGCCGGGGGAAACCGGGCAACGCCATTTGGTGCGTGTTCGGAAAACAGCTCTCTAGCGCCATGACATGTTTGGCTAAAGGAATGTAATCGTGACCCGGATTATCGCCCTGACCAACCAGAAAGGCGGTGTTGGCAAGACTACCACCGCTGTCAATCTGGCAGCAGGCCTGGCGGGCCTGAAAAAACGCGTATTGCTGGTGGATCTTGACCCTCAGGGCCATGCCACCATGGGCAGCGGCATCGATAAGCATACGCTTGAACAGGGCAGTGTACTGGACGTCCTGCTTGGTGAACGGCGCGCAGAAGAGGTCATGGTCTTCGCGCCGGCGGCAGGCTATACCGTACTGCCTGGCAATGGTGATCTTACCGCGGCCGAAGTTGACCTGCTCGAGCGAGATGGTCGTGAGCGTTGCCTTGATACTGCCCTTGGTGCCGTTGCAGACCAGTTTGATGTCATATTGATTGACTGCCCGCCATCATTGAACATGCTGACCGTCAATGCGCTTACCGCTTCCCATGGTGTGCTTATCCCCCTGCAGTGCGAGTTCTATGCGTTGGAAGGGCTGTCAGCGCTGCTGGATACGGTAGAACAGATCCGTGACAGTGTGAATCCGGACCTTGAGGTCTACGGCATTGTTCGTACCATGTTTGATAATCGCAACAGTCTGACGCGTGATGTCAGTAAGCAGCTGTCCGATTATTTTGGCGATGTGCTGCTTAAAACCGTGATTCCACGCAATGTCCGCGTTGCTGAAGCCCCAAGCCATGGTCTGCCGGTTACAAGCTACGCCAGACTGTCTCGGGGAAGTCATGCCTACAGAGTTTTGGCCAAGGAATTGAGCCGCCGTCTGTCGCTGTAATGTGAGGAAATACCATGACGCGCAAGCGTGCTTTAGGACGAGGATTGGATGCATTGATCGGAGCTGGCGCCAGGCAGCGTTCACAGCTTCAGGCACCCTTGTCACCTGCAGAAAGTGATATTTCGACGCTCGATCCCGTTGAGTCATGCGAGCAACCCGAGTCAGTCGATGAAGCGCTGCTGGCATTGCCACTGCATCAGTTGCGACGCGGCAAGTACCAGCCTCGTCGCGATATGCAACCTGAGCGTCTTGAGGAACTGGCTGGTTCGATCCGTGCTCAGGGAGTCATGCAGCCAATCGTCGTCCGGCCGGTCAGCGACCGCGGTCCGGTTTCCTATGAAATCATTGCTGGCGAGCGCCGTTGGCGCGCTGCCCAGCTGGCGGAGCTGACGACCATTCCTGCCATCGTCCGCACCATGGATGATGAGACGGCACTGGCGATGTCGTTGATCGAAAATATTCAGCGTGAAAATCTTAGCGTCATTGAAGAGGCACTGGCGTTGAAACGCTTGATTGATGAATTTGACCTGACGCAGCAACAGGCCGCCAACGCGGTGGGGCGCTCCAGAGCGCAGGTCGCCAATCTGCTTCGTCTGCTGGCGCTTGATGATGAAGTGCAAACCCTGCTGGAGCGTGGTGATCTCGATATGGGGCATGCGCGTGCGCTGCTGGCGCTTAAAGGCTTGAAGCAGCGTCATACCGCACGAGATGTGGTATCCCGGGAACTGACCGTTCGGCAAACCGAGGAGCTGGTCAAGCGTGTACAGGCAGGGCAGGCCGAAAGCAGCAAGTCATCAATACATTCTGAAAATACCGATGTCGCCCATCTAGAGACTCAACTGGGCGAATTGTTGGGAGCCGCCGTCAAGATTGCACACGGCAAGGCTGGCAAGGGAAGGCTGACCATTCGCTATACCAGTCTGGATGAGCTGGATGGCATTTTGTCGCACATAAAATGATGCGGATTAAGTGCGGTTTAATTGACATTACGCGTTGGCTGTAAATTGCTGCGTAATGTCGGCACTTTAGTGGCAATCAGGTGAAAAATCACGATATTTGACTGCTTTTACATTGAAGCACATGCAGTGCTCTCTTATAATCCGCCGAGCTTTGTCTGCCGGGCAACAGCCCGACAGATGCAAGTAACCTGGGACGTGCGACTGGTAACATGACAAACCATACCCCCGCAGCAATCAAACGCCCTGTTGTCTTTCGTTTGCTGGCAGTACAGGCACTGGTGGTCATGGTCATGATACTGGTCGGCGGATGCCTTCACGGCATCGAGGGTGCGGTATCTTCCCTCAAGGGAGGGATCGTCTGCCTTCTGCCCAATCTGTATTTTGCATGGCGCGCCTTTATCGTTCAGGGAGCACGGCATGCCCAGCAGATCATTACCGGGTTTTACCGGGCTGAAGCCGGAAAGTTTGGTTTGACGGTGGCGTTGTTCCTCGTGATCTTCGTCGCAGTGCCTCCTTCAAACCCAGCTTATTTTTTTGGCGCTTACGTGGCGGCACTGTGCGTTCACTGGCTGAGTCCATTGCTGGTAAAGCGTCCCTAGTCGCCCAAGGAACCGAGGCAGAGTTATGGCAGGCAACACTCCGACTTCATCGGAATATATTCAGCACCACCTTCAAAACCTGACCTTCGGGTACCACCCCGAAAACGGTCTGTCGCTGGCGCATAATGCAGCAGAAGCGGCGGATATGGGGTTCTGGGCGATTCACCTTGATACCATGGGATGGTCCATTGCCTGTGGCGTTCTTTTCCTTTTCGTGTTCAGGAAGGTGGCACGCTCAGCCACTACCGGTGTTCCGAGTGGCCTGCAGAACTTCGTCGAAATGATCGTTGAATTCGTAGACAGCTCCGTCAAGGAAACGTTCCACGGCAAGAGCAAGCTGATCGCCCCGCTGTCGCTGACCATTTTCTGCTGGATCTTCCTGATGAACATGCTGGATCTGGTGCCAGTGGACTGGGTGCCGGAACTTGCCAAGCGCATTGGCGTAGACTTTTTCGGTGCCGACCCGCATCACGTGTTCTTCCGCATCGTGCCGACCACTGACATCAATGCCACCTTTGGCCTGTCGTTGAGCGTTTTTGCGCTGATTCTGTTCTATTCCATCAAAATGAAAGGGTTCTCCGGCTTTATCGGTGAGCTCACGCTCCATCCGTTCTCCAGCTCCAACATGCTGATTCAGGCGATCCTTATCCCGGTCAACCTGTTGCTCGAGCTGGTAACCCTGCTGGCCAAGCCCGTATCACTCGCATTGCGTTTGTTCGGTAACCTGTATGCCGGTGAGCTTATTTTCATTCTGATTGCCCTGCTTGGGCTGTGGCAGCTGCCACTGCACTTCGCCTGGGCGACGTTCCACATCCTGATCATCGTGTTGCAAGCCTTTATCTTCATGATGCTGACGATTGTTTATCTCAGTCAGGCCAGTGAAGATCACTGATGCTGATCGGATACCCTTGACCCTTAACCAACCCTAACCACTACTTGATGCACAATCTGGGAGAGTAACCATGGATCCTTTAATTCTCGGTATGACTGCTATTGCCGTATCCCTGCTGATCGGTCTCGGCGCCCTTGGCACCGCTATCGGTTTTGGTCTGCTGGGCGGCAAGTTCCTTGAAGGCGCGGCACGTCAGCCGGAAATGATCCCGCAGCTGCAGGTCAAAATGTTCATCGTGGCGGGCCTGCTGGATGCCGTTGCCATGATCGGCGTAGGTATCGGTCTGTTCTTCACCTTCGCTAACCCGTTTGTGGGCTAATGTCGCCGAGGCCTGAGGCCATCGGAATGTTAACCACCCCCAAAACGAAGCGAGAGGTACTGGCGTGAATCTGAACCTAACCATTATTGGTCAGTCCATCGCCTTCGCCGTTTTCGTCTGGTTCTGCATGAAGTACGTTTGGCCTCCGGTCATTCAAGCCCTTCATGAGCGTCAGAAGAAAATTGCCGATGGCCTGGATGCAGCCAGCCGCGCTCAGCAGGAGCTGGACGAGGCCAGCCGGCAGGCTGAAAAAACATTGCGTGAAAGTCGCGATGAGTCTGCCCGGCTTCTGGAACAGGCGCGCAGCCGTTCCAATCAGATGATTGAGGAAGCACGTGATGATGCGCGTGCTGAAGGCGAGCGGATGATTGCCAATGCTCGCACCGAGATCGAGCAGGAAGTCAATCGTGCCAAGGAACAACTGCGTGCACAGGTCTCTACACTGGCGATTGTCGGTGCAGAGCGTGTTCTTGAGGCTTCTGTCGACGAACAGGCGCATCGCGAATTGCTGGACAAGCTCGCGGCTGAACTCTGAGGGGAAGCCCCATGGCTGATACGTCACAACTTGCTCGTCCCTATGCCAAGGCCTCCTTTGATCTGGCGCGGGAATCCTCACAGCTTGATCAGTGGTCAGCCATGCTGGCCACTGCGGCCCGTGTGTCTCTGGACAAGCGGATGCGTGAGGTGCTTTCCGACCCGCGCAGGTCTCGCAAGGACAAGGCCACCCTTCTGATCGACGTCTGCGGCGACGCCCTGGACAAGCATGGTCAGAACTTTATCCGTGTACTGGGAGATCAGAATCGTCTGCTCCTGCTGCCGGAAGTGGCTGAGCTGTTCGAGGAAGAACGCGCCGGGTTCGAGAAACGTACGGACGTCGTTATTGTTTCGGCCTATCCGCTGGACGACGAGCAACAGAACACGCTGGCAGACGCACTTAAAAAGCGTCTTGACCGCGAAATCTCTATTACTACTCGGGTGGACAAGTCGCTGCTGGCCGGTGCCGTGATTCATGCAGGAGATACCGTGATCGATGGTTCCCTGCGTGGTCGACTGGCAAAGCTGGCCAGCGCCTTGAATATCTGAGACCGAGGGACATGGCATGCAGCAACTGAATCCTTCTGAAATCAGCGACGTCATCAAGAATCGTATTGAAAAACTTGATGTTGATGCTGAAGCACGTAACGAGGGCACCATCGTCAGTGTGGCCGACGGCATCATTCAGATGCACGGCCTCAACGACGTCATGTTCGGGGAAATGATTGAATTCCCGGGCGATGTTTTTGGCATGGCGCTTAACCTTGAACGCGACAGCGTAGGTGTCGTGGTTCTGGGGAACTATCTGAGCCTTCAGGAAGGCATGACCGGCAAGTGCACCGGCCGTATTCTTGAAGTCCCGGTCGGCAAGGAACTGGTGGGGCGCGTTGTGGATGCCCTGGGTAATCCAGTCGATGGCAAGGGTGACCTTAAAACGACTGAAACCGATGCGGTTGAAAAGGTTGCTCCGGGGGTTATCACCCGTCAGGGCGTTGACCAGCCGGTACAGACCGGGCTCAAGGCGATCGATGCGATGGTGCCTATCGGTCGTGGTCAGCGTGAGCTGATCATCGGTGACCGTCAGATCGGCAAGTCCGCGATCGCCATCGATGCCATTATCAACCAGAAAGGCAAGGGCATTACCTGTGTCTATGTCGCCATAGGCCAGAAACAGTCCACTATTGCCAACATCGTTCGCAAGCTCGAAGAGCATGGTGCGATGGAACATACCATCGTGGTTGTAGCTGGTGCTGCCGATCCTGCTGCCATGCAGTTTCTGGCACCGTATGCCGGTTGCACCATGGGCGAATATTTCCGCGACCGCGGTGAAGACAGCCTGATCGTTTACGATGACCTGACCAAGCAGGCCTGGGCATATCGTCAGATTTCCCTGCTTCTCAAGCGTCCGCCTGGCCGTGAAGCCTATCCGGGTGACGTGTTCTATCTCCACTCCCGTCTGCTTGAGCGTGCTGCACGTGTCAACGAAGACTATGTCGAGAAGTTCACCAATGGTGAAGTGAAGGGTAAAACCGGTTCACTGACGGCACTGCCGATCATTGAAACACAAGGTGGTGACGTTTCCGCATTTGTTCCTACCAACGTGATCTCTATCACTGACGGTCAGATCTTTCTGGAAACCAACCTCTTCAACTCCGGTATCCGTCCTGCCATCAATGCTGGTCTGTCGGTTTCACGTGTAGGTGGTTCTGCGCAGACCAAGATCATCAAGAAGCTGGGCGGCGGTGTTCGTCTTGCCCTGGCACAGTATCGTGAACTGGCAGCCTTCTCCCAGTTTGCATCCGACCTTGATGAAGCAACCCGTAAACAGCTTGAACACGGGCAGCGCGTTACCGAACTGATGAAGCAGAAACAATACTCTCCGATGTCCGTATCAGAGATGGCTGTTTCCCTTTATGCGGCTAACGAAGGCTACCTGAACGACGTTCCGGTCGATAAGGTTCTGGATTTCGAACGTGCCCTCATCGAGTACATGCACTCCGAGCAGTCTGAACTGCTGGCGCGCATTGATGAGAAAGGCGGCTACGATGACGGAATCCAGCAGGGCCTGAAATCAGGCGTCGAAACCTTCAAGTCGACTCAAAGCTATTGATGCCGTGGTAGAGCCTGCTCCGCAGGCTCTACCTTGAGTTGCTCGAACAGGATATCGCTATGGCAGCCGGAAAAGAGATTAAGTCCCAGATCGGGAGCGTCAAGAACACGCAGAAGATTACCAGCGCCATGGAAATGGTGGCTGCATCCAAGATGCGTCGGGCGCAGGACCGCATGGCAGCCAGCCAGCCTTATGCTCGTCAGATTCGCAAGGTAGTCGGACACGTATCCAAGGCCAACCCCGAGTATCGCCATCCTTATATGCAACCGCGTGACGTAAAGCGTGTGGGCTATATTGTCGTCACGTCCGATCGTGGACTGTGCGGTGGCTTGAACGTCAATCTGTTCAAAAGTGTCATGCGTGACGCGAAGCAGTGGCGTGATCAGGGGGCTGAGGTTCGTTTTTGTGCTATCGGTTCCAAGGGCAGCGTTTTCTTCCGTAAATACGGTTCCAGCGAGCTGCTGGCTGCCAAATCCGGAATTGGCGATGCGCCTGTAACCCAGGATCTGATCGGCAGCGTGAAGGTCATGCTGGATGCATTTGATAATGGTGAACTCGACCGCCTTAACGTGGTGTGCAACGAGTTTGTCAACACAATGACTCAAACACCGATCGTCCGTCAGTTGTTGCCTCTTACGGTGGACGAGCCCGCGAAGGATCAGACCACCGATCCGTCGAGCAGTGCTCCGTGGGATTACCTCTACGAGCCGGACGCGAAAGCGTTGCTCGATACACTGCTCGTACGCTATGTCGAATCTCAGGTCTACCAGGCCGTGGTCGAAAACATTGCCTGTGAGCAGGCCGCACGCATGATTGCAATGAAAAATGCGACGGATAATGCCGGCAATATGATCGACGAGCTGCAACTTGAGTATAACAAGGCCCGTCAGGCGGCTATTACTCAGGAAATTTCCGAGATCGTCAGCGGAGCAGCTGCCGTTTAACAGGTTGAGTGAACAGGTTTTTTAGCAGGTTTAAGAGGAAACAGGATGAACGGACGTATCGTACAAATCATCGGTGCGGTGATTGACGTCGAGTTTCCGAGGGACAATGTACCCAAGGTTTATGACGCACTCGAAGTCGTCAACAGCGACACCATTCTGGAAGTACAGCAGCAATTGGGCGACGGCATTGTTCGTACCATTGCGATGGGATCTACCGAGGGCCTCAAGCGGGGTCTCGAGGTTGCCAATACAGGTGCTCCCATTTCAGTGCCGGTCGGCCTGAAAACGCTGGGCCGTATCATGAACGTGCTGGGTCAGCCCATCGACGAAGCCGGCGAAATCGGTGAAGACGAGCGGATGCCGATCCACCGTGCAGCACCCAGCTATGCGGATCAGTCTTCTTCCAGCGAGCTTCTGGAAACAGGGATCAAGGTCATCGATCTGGTCTGCCCGTTTGCCAAGGGTGGCAAGGTCGGCCTGTTCGGCGGCGCCGGTGTAGGCAAGACCGTCAACATGATGGAGCTTATTCGTAACATCGCCATCGAGCACAGCGGTTATTCCGTATTTGCCGGTGTAGGTGAGCGTACTCGTGAAGGTAACGACTTCTATCATGAAATGACCGAGTCCAACGTTATCGACAAGGTATCGCTGGTTTACGGTCAGATGAACGAGCCGCCGGGTAACCGTCTGCGTGTTGCACTGACAGGCCTGACCGTTGCGGAAAAATTCCGTGATGAAGGTCGCGACGTACTGCTGTTCGTTGACAACATCTATCGTTACACCCTGGCGGGTACCGAAGTATCTGCACTGCTTGGCCGTATGCCGTCTGCAGTAGGTTATCAGCCCACTCTGGCAGAGGAAATGGGCCAGCTTCAGGAACGTATTACGTCAACAAAAACCGGATCCATTACCTCCGTACAGGCGGTATATGTTCCGGCAGATGACTTGACCGACCCGTCTCCGGCCACCACGTTTGCCCACCTTGACGCCACTGTCGTTCTGTCGCGTCAGATCGCTGAACTTGGTATTTACCCTGCCGTTGATCCGCTTGATTCCACGTCTCGTCAGCTGGATCCATTGGTAGTAGGCGAAGAGCACTATAATATCGCCCGTCAGGTACAGAACGTACTTCAGCGTTATAAGGAGCTGAAGGACATTATTGCCATCCTGGGGATGGATGAGCTGTCTGACGAAGACAAGCAGCTGGTGGCACGTGCGCGTAAGATTCAGCGCTTTTTGTCACAGCCGTTCTTCGTGGCCGAGGTATTTACCGGTGCGCCAGGCAAGTATGTTTCCCTGAAGGAAACGATTCGTGGCTTCCAGGGCATCCTTGATGGCGACTATGACAGCATGCCTGAGCAGGCGTTCTACATGGTTGGTACTATCGATGAAGCCATCGAGAAAGCCAAAAACATGAAGTAAGCCAGCGCCTGGCGGAGAGGACATCACCATGGCATCGAAGATCCACTGCGATATCGTTAGCGCCGAGAAAAGTATCTTTTCCGGTGAGGTCGAGCTGGTTGTAGCGGCGGGTACTGAAGGCGATCTCGGCATTCGTGCGGGTCACGCGCCACTGTTGACCGCACTGGCGCCGGGTCCTGTACGTATCGTCACTGAAGAAGGCCATGAAGACATTTTTTATGTCTCCGGAGGCTTTCTCGAAATTCAGCCGGATATTGTGTCCCTGCTGGCAGACACTGCTCAGCGCGCTCGTGATATTGATGAAGCTGAAGCCGAGCAGGCACGTCAGGAAGCTCAGCGTGAGCTGGAGCAGCATGAATCGGCCGAGCAGCACTCCATTGCCCTGGCGCAGTTTGCCGAGGCCAGTGCGCGGCTCAGAACGCTTCATCAGCTCAAACGTCGTCGCTAGTAACAGCAGTAGTGTGGCACACAAACTAAAACGGCTTCCCTTGGGAAGCCGTTTTTTCGTATGGGATGATTAATCATCATCATCATTGACGACAAATGCCCGTTTATCATCAGGTACCAGAACGGTATCACCCTTGCCAAGATCCAGCGTCTGTTCATCGGGACCGCTGGCACCGATACCGATTACCTCGGCGATGGAGGTTTTACCATCGGCGCGCTCCAGTACTTTCAAACGTACGTCATGGCCCTTGTAGCGAGTCGTGATGATGCTTCCTGCTTCCGGTGCCTTCTTCAAAAAATATAAATCGTCGTAGTGTTCACGAACGCTTTCCTGCTGGGGGGTATCCCATTGAATCTGGCGTGCAGACATCCCTGTGCTCCTTTGATATTCAATTAAACCATGATGCGCCGATAAGTCAGAAAATTCCTTGAAGACTGATTTATGCGCCTTTGTTTTCTCACCCTGCCAGTATGGTGGATTTTCTCGAGCCTTGCGCTGGCCGCATCTGATTCGGGCCATTGTGATGCTACTGAAGCAGCAGCGCTTGAAGCGCAGATTGCCGTGTGGGATACAGCGTATTATCAGGAAGGCACTCGTCTCGTGAGTGATGGTATCTACGACAGTAGTCGTGCACTACTGGCGCGGTGCCAGGCTAATCATCATCTGTCACCCGCGCCCGCCTACCCGCTGCCAGAGCAACGCCTTCATCATCCCTATCCGCAGCTCGGGCTCAGGAAACTTTCTAGCAGGGAGGAATTACGTCAGTGGCTTTCACGCCTCGACACGCCGAAGTTTCATATTCAGCCCAAGGTGGATGGTGTGGCCGTTACACTGGTATATCGATCAGGCGAGCTTGTACAGGCCATCAGTCGTGGTGATGGGCAGTACGGGCAGGACTGGTCTGAAAAAATAAACGGTATTGCCGGTCTTCCCATGAAGCTTTCCCCGCCCTTTTCGGCAACCGTGGTGGTGCAGGGAGAGTTGTATGCACGTCGAGAAAATCATGTTCAACAGGAAGGAAGCAGAGGTGCTCGTCATGATATCGCAGGATGGATGAATAGGCGTGTCCTTGAAACTGCACTCCGGAGTCGTATCGGTTTTTTTGCCTGGCGCTATGTCAGTGACGAGCTTTTCGATGCACGCCTTGCGCAGCTGGGCAGGTGGGGATTTTCAACCGTGGAACAGTTCAGCCATGTGGTGAACTCGGTGGATGACATCCAGCAATGGCGAGCACAATGGTTTGAATCACCCTTGCCCTTCGCCACGGACGGTGTGGTAATTCACGCGTCTGATCCTCAGGTGGAAGAGCCTGCGGTTGCCTGGAAATATCCGGCTCTGACGGGTGTCAGTCGCGTGATTGATGTCCACTTTTCCATCGGTCGGACCGGTCGTATTACACCGGTTCTGGAAGTTGCCCCCGTAGTAATCGATGATCGTACTGTACGTCGTATTTCCCTTGGTTCCCTCAATACACTGAAGCGTCTTGGGATCATTCCAGGAGATATCGTGCGTATACGCCTTGCCGGTGCGGCTATTCCTGTTATTGACCAGCGTCTGATAGCGGCTACTGGGGCAAGGCCCTTATCGCTGCCTGATCCAGAGGCTTATAACCGGTTGAGTTGCCTTGTATTGACTGATGAATGTCAACAGCAATTCATTGCTCGTCTGGTGTGGATGTCATCCTCCAGCGGGCTCGCCATACGTGGAATAGGACGCCATAGCTGGACACGCCTTGTCCATTCGGGCGTGATTCACCGGCTGGATGACTGGCGACACCTTCGGGAGGATCAATTGCTGGCGGCGGGAATCAGTCCGGGCCTGTCAACATCACTGTCTCAGGCTTTTCGGCAGGCAGAAAAGACAACACTATTGATGTGGTTGAAGGCACTTGGAACCATATCAGCCTCGGAATATAAGTATTTCAGAATGAAGAGCCTGAAAATGAATCGAAAAAACATATTAAAGAATGTTATTAACTACCAGGAAAAAGGTAGTCAAAGCAGCATTTTGAGGGCATTCATGAACGATGGGGAGGGAGAAAGGCTGGTAAATGGCTGGTTGGATTGAGGTTTTTTGTTACAGTACGTTTTCAGGCTTCAGTGTAAATATCCCTGGTCAAAGCTTTTTTCTGGTGGTTCATCCTTGTTTATTGGGATTTTTTTGTTTTCAAGGCATTGATTTTAATGGTTTTATGGATTGTTCTAAGCTAGTGTCATGATGGTTCTGGTACAATGTTACTTTAAGTTAGTACTTTTACCATACTAACGTACAATGTATTTTTATGTATCCGGAGACTAAAGTAGGGCGGTATGTAGTCATGCTTTTGCCATGATAGAGCCATAAGCAGGTAACAAGGGTCGTTAAACCCTTTGGCAAGAATGCCGTTATTCCTGTGTGACAGCTTGCTCCTGGATCAGGCAATGAGGATCTCCTCAGGCGGGGTTGTTCAGCAAGTAACTGGTTCATTTGAACCGAGTGACTGGCAACTTTGATCGAGAAAGCGGTGGCTCCCCTATTCAATAGCCAAACTAGCTGGCTGAGGAGAAATACTATGACATTATTGATCGTTGGCGGCGCCCTTTACGCCCTTCTCATCCTCTTCATGGCAGGTGCCATGATGGTCTCCGGCCGAGCCAGTGAGCGCGAAGAAAAATTGGCATATGCCTTTACGACGTCACAGGATGGCAGTGCAAATGAATTCCAGTTCCCGAACCATCGCGATGCTGCCTGATTCTGTGGAGCTGATATAAAAAACGGGCCAATCGGCCCGTTTTTCATGAACAGCTTTCAGCATGAAGCGTCCCTGAGCGCCTGAACGGCCGGAAGCGTCTTGCCTTCTACGTACTCCAGAAATGCTCCCCCGCCAGTAGAGATATAGGAAATATCATGGGCAACATCGTACTTGTCGATGGCCGCCAGGGTATCACCGCCTCCAGCGATGGAGAATGCATCACTTTCGGCGATTGCGTGTGCCATTGCCTTGGTGCCATTACCAAATTGATCGATTTCGAAAACACCCACCGGTCCGTTCCACAAAATGGTTCCGGCCTGTTTGAGGCTTGCAGCAAAGCTGGCGGCTGTTTTAGGGCCCACATCAAGGATCATGTCATCTGAATTGATGTCTTTGAGTGACTTGACTGTCGCCTCGGCATTTTCCGAAAATTCAGTAGCTACCACCACATCTTCCGGAAGAGGGACATTGACCTTTTCCATCAGGGTTTTGGCCTGATCAACCAGGTCTGCCTCATACAATGACTTGCCTACGTTGTAACCCGCGGCGGCGATGAACGTATTGGCAATTCCGCCACCGACGATCAACTGGTCACACTTTTCTGACAGGGCGTTGAGCACTTCCAGCTTGGTAGAGACCTTGGAGCCACCTACGATGGCCACCAGAGGGCGATCAGGTTTGGAAAGCGCCTTCTCTAGTGCATCCAGTTCGCCGGCCAGCAGAGGCCCTGCGCAGGCCGTTTCAGCATAGCGAGCCACTCCATGGGTTGATGCCTGAGCCCGGTGAGCCGTACCGAAGGCATCCATGACATAAATATCGCACAAGGAAGCGTATGCCCTGGATAGGGACTCGTCGTCTTTCTTTTCACCCTTGTTGAAACGAACATTTTCGAGCAGCACCACTTCGCCGGGCTCGATCTCCAGCATGCGACCGTCCAGATAGTCCTTCTCTACCCGAACGGTAATCCCCAGCAGTTCACTCAAGCGGTTGGCTACTGGCGCCATCGAAAATTCATCGTCCGGTTCACCCTCGACAGGACGACCCAGATGGCTCATCAGCATCAGACGGGCCTTTTGTTCAAGTGCCGCCTTGATGGTTGGCAGGCATGCCCTGATCCTGGCATCCGAGGTTACTCTGCCATCCTTGACAGGAACGTTAAGGTCCTGGCGTACAAGTACTCGCTTATCGGCCAGGTCCAGTTCTGACATGGTACGAACGTTCATAACAGCATGCTCCTTGTAAATTGCATGAAGTCGGATGACTTCGAGGTTATCAAGCCGATAGCCAGCGCCTGGCCACATCGATCATACGATTGGTATAGCCCCATTCATTATCAAACCAGCACACCAGTTTCACGAGATGCCGACCTGCAACACGTGTCTGGGTGGCATCCAGAATGGATGAATGAGAGTCATGATTGAAATCAATGGATACCATGGGATCAGCAGTAAAGCCTAGTTTTCCATCAAGGTGGGTGCGAGCCGCCTCTGCCAGACGGTGATTGACCTGATCCACGGTAACCGGGGTATTCAGTGTCAGTGAAATATCCATCATTGATACATTAATGGTGGGAACGCGAACGTGCAGACATTCAAAGCGGTCTTCAAGATGGGGCATCAATCTTGAAATACCGGTCTTGAGGCTGGTGGTCACGGGAATCATCGAGCTCATGGCAGAGCGAGCCAGGCGAAGGTCGTCCGGATGGGCCGCATCAATTACGGGTTGATCGTTCATGGCCGAGTGCAGGGTGGTAGTAACGCCGTAGGTTACGCCGAATGCGTTATCCAGCTCGGTCAACACTGGTACCAGTGCATTGGTAGTACAGGAGCCTGCCGAAATGATGGTGTACCTGGGATTCAGAGCGTCATGGTTGACACCATCAATGATGGTGGCATCCACATCGTCTCGAGCCGGATGAGAAAACAGAAACCGTGAGGCGCCTGCCTGCAGGTGCTGTTCGGCATAGGCACGTGTGCCGGAATGACCCGAACAATCGAACACCATATCAATCCCCAGACTGGACCATGGGAGTAGCGTGACAGAGGGCTCACGCAACAGCGTGATGGGAGGGTTATCATCGATCAGCAATTGATCTCCCTCGAGATGCACGTTGCCCGGGAAACGGCCATGAGTAGAATCCAGTCGTGTCAGGTAGGCCAGCGTATCTGGCGCAGCAAGGTCATTGATGGCCACGACCTGTAGCTCGTCATTCAATCGACGCTCGGTGATGGCGCGCAATACACAGCGCCCGATACGACCATACCCATTGATGGCAATTCGATAGCTCATGGACTCTACAGTTAAAGGTCATGTGTTCAGGGGCCCATGGTAGCGTAGAAACCATCTCCACTGTCATGAGGAATTCCTGATATTGATGTCAGCCTTATGCTACTTTTGTATAAACTGAAACGGCTGACACGTCCATTGGTCACTCCGGCATGATAGGGTGCCACCGATACCCTATAAGGTATGCGCCATGCTGGAATGCATGGACGTTGCTGGATCAAAAAACTATTAACGAGAGAAGAGGCAGATCCCACGGATCTGTTGGTCATGTCACAACGTGATTTTTCACATGTCACATGTTCCCTGTCATAAACGCCAAGGAGTAGCATAAATGACGGATATTGCGAAGCTGTTGGGTGACGAAGCAGATCATTTGCTGAGCCATACCTGCACCGGGTTCAAAAAAGAGGATCTGTATCTGCCGGGCAGCGATTATGTTGATCGTGTCATGACCGACAGTGATCGTAGTCCGCTTGTACTGCGTAATATGCAGGCGCTGTTTGATAACGGGCGTCTGGGCGGTACCGGCTATGTCAGCATGCTGCCGATTGATCAGGGTATCGAACACTCGGGTGGCGCTTCCTTTGCACCGAATCCGATGTACTTTGATCCCAAGAACATTGTTGAGCTGGCTATTGAAGGTGGCTGCAGTTGCGTAGCTTCCACGCTGGGCGTGCTTTCAAGTGTGGCTCGACGTTATGCGCATCGTATTCCGATGATGGTCAAGCTCAATCACAACGAGACCCTGACGTATCCGGCCATTTATGACCAGACCCTGTTTGCACAGGTAGAGCAGGCGCATCGCATGGGGTGCGTCGCGGTGGGAGCCACCATCTATTACGGCTCGCCGGAAAGTCGTCGTCAGATTACCGAAATCAGCGAAGCCTTCGAGCGTGCGCATCAGCTGGGTATGGTCACGGTGCTGTGGTCCTATCTGCGTAACCCGGCATTCAAGAAAGACGGAACGGACTATCATGTGTCATCCGATCTTTCCAGCCAGGCAGTACACCTTGCCGCGACCATCAAGGCGGATATCGTCAAGCAGAAGCTGCCTGAAAACAATGGTGGCTACAAGGCGATCGGTTTTGGCCATACCCATGACAAGGTATACAGCGAGCTGACATCCGATCATCCGATTGACCTTGCGCGCTATCAGGTTGCCAATGCCTATATGGGGCGTGCGGGATTGATCAATTCCGGTGGTGGTTCCAAGGGCGAATCGGATCTGGCTGAAGCCGTACGCACTGCGGTCATCAACAAGCGTGCTGGTGGCATGGGCCTTATCTCGGGTCGCAAGGCCTTCCAGAAGCCGTTTGCTGAAGGAGTGCAATTGCTGAACTCCATTCAGGACGTCTATCTGTCGAAGGATGTCACGATTGCCTGATGGGTAACGAGTGATAAAAAAGCCCGGCCATTGGCCGGGCTTTTTCGTGAGCAGGAATCAAAGCAGTGCTTCAGCCCGTTCAACGATCTTTTCTGCAGTAAAGCCGAAGTGTTTGAACAGATCTTCAGCCTTGCCTGATTCACCATAGGTCGTCATGCCGATGACATCGCCATCGAGACCGACATACTTGTACCAGGTCGACGGGATGGCTGCTTCTACCGCCAGACGTGCACGCACATTCCTTGGCAGGACGCTGTCGCGATAGGCATTGTCCTGCTCATCAAACAGTGTTGTGCAGGGCATGGAAACAACACGTACCTTATGGCCCTTGTCTTCAAGAACCTGTGCTGCATCCATGGTGATGCCGACTTCCGAACCTGTAGAGATCAGGATCAATTCCGGCTTGCCATTGTCTGCATCCTTGAGGATGTAGCCACCACGACGGAGGTTGGCCAGCTGTTCATCGTTGCGTGCCTGCGGATTCAGGTTCTGACGTGAGAAAATAAGTGCTGTAGGGCCTTTTTCACGCTTGAGCCCTTCTACCCAGGCTGCTGCTGTTTCGGTGGCATCGCAGGGGCGCCAGGTATGGAGGCCCGGCAGGTTGCGCAGATCAGCCAGTTGCTCGACAGGCTGGTGCGTCGGACCATCTTCACCCAGGCCAATCGAGTCGTGTGTGAACACATGGAGAATACGTGTATGAGACAGCGCAGACATGCGGACAGCGTTGTGCATGTACTCCATGAACACCAGGAAGGTAGCATCATAGGGAATAAAGCCGCCATGGGTAGCAATGCCGTTGGCAATGGCACCCATTCCGAACTCACGAACACCATAGTGCAGGTAGTTGCCGCTGAAGTCGTCGCGGGTGATGGCCTTTGAACCGCTCCATAGCGTGAGGTTGGATGGTGCCAGGTCCGCACTGCCGCCCAGCAGCTCGGGAAGGCCCGGGCCCAGATCGTTCAGTACTGCCTGAGAAGCCTTGCGCGAGGCAGTTTTTTCCTGCTTTTCCTGAGCAGACTTGACCAGAGCATCACCATCAAAGTCATCCGGCAGGCGACCACTCTGTCGACGGGAAAGTTCTGCAGCAAGTTCCGGATGTGCCTTTTCATAGGCAGCCATCTGTTCCTTGTGCGCCTGCTCAAGCGCCTTGCCCTGCTCCCTTGCATCCCACGCGGTGTAGATGTCATCAGGAATTTCAAATGGGCCGTATTCCCAGCCGAGTTGTTTGCGGGTAGCAGCTACTTCATCATCACCAAGGGCAGCACCGTGAGACTCTTCCTTGCCGGCCTTGTTGGGCGAGCCGAAACCGATCACGGTCTTGCAGATGACCAGAGTGGGTTTGTCAGTAACCTGCTTGGCATCTTCGATGGCCTGATTGATCTGGTCGCGATCATGTCCGTCGATAGTATCAATGACATGCCATCCATAGGCGCGGAAGCGCCCGGCGGTATCGTCGGTAAACCAGCCTTCAACCTCGCCATCGATCGAAATACCGTTGTCGTCGTAAAATACGACCAGATTGCCCAGACCCAGCGTGCCCGCCAACGAGCAGGCTTCATGGCTGATCCCTTCCATCAGGCAGCCATCACCGGCAAATACCCAGACACGGTGGTCGATGACATTGAAATCATCGCGGTTGAACTGAGCAGCCAGGGTTTTTTCGGCGATGGCCATGCCAATACCGTTGGCCAGTCCCTGTCCCAGCGGACCCGTGGTCGTCTCGATGCCTGGTGTATACCCGTGTTCCGGGTGGCCTGGCGTTTTGGAACCCAGCTGGCGGAAGTTCTTGATCTCCTCGAGGGGGAGGTCATAACCGCTCAAATGCAGCAGGGCGTAGTGCAGCATGGAGCCATGGCCATTGGAAAGAATAAAGCGATCCCGATCTTCCCAGTCAGGGTTGGCCGGGTTGTGCTTCAGGTGATCTCTCCAGAGTACCTCGGCAATATCAGCCATGCCCATGGGCATGCCGGGGTGACCGGAATTGGCCTGCTGCACGGCGTCCATGGACAGCGCACGGAGGGCGTTGGCTAGGTGACGGCGAGATGGCATATCGGTAATGCTCCTGCAGAAGATAGAACGAGGGAAACGTGTCTTCCCGCTTTCGGATGAATCGTGCTGGATCAACAGAATAGCGTCTCATACGGTGTGGAGATAGGTCATTGCTACAATGCGGTGCACGTCAGGGTGGGCAGCGATCAGTATTGTGTAAAAGCGTACCCGGCCTTCTTACACGAACCGAAATTAATTTTTATTAATATGGATTAGTAAACCCTGTAGGATTGGGGCATACATTTAACGGGTCAGACAGCGTTGTTCCAGATACATGACCAGGCAATGGGTTTAGAACGGGAGGCCAGCGATGTCGATTGTCGAAACGTACAGCGCTGATTTTTCAGAGGAGTCCTGTCTTGCACGACTTCTTGACGATGCAGTAGATACACCCTGCACAGATGCCTTCATGGAAGATGTCCTGACACGCCTTATTACCATGGCCGGTCGTGGCATCGGTCATGTCTGGAAGGTTGAAGATAACGGTGAAGCGCTCGTTTCCAGCGATCAGTGGTTCAGTACTGTTGAAATGGTGCCCGGGCAATTCGAAAAATTTTGTAAACATGCGGTCGAAAGTGCTCTGGCAGATCCGCATAGTGCGCCTAACGAAGCCCTGTACTACCGGTATCCGGTAGAAAATGACCTTTCTGAAAAAGAAGCACTGGCCCAGCGAAATCATGTCCTGAACGAGTATGGTATCCATCATGTCACCTGTCTGCCGGTGCTTGTCCGACGCAAGGTTCGACTGATACTGGAGTTTTTCTGGGCCAATCCCGTTCTGCCCGAGTCGGATTATTCCTTTTTCCTGAAGCAGTTTGGCATTCAGCTGGGTTTCATCCTGGAGTGCCGCGAGAATGAACAGCAGCGCACCCGAAGTGAGCAAAAGCTCAAACGGATTCTGGATAGCGCGGGTGACGGATTTATAGGTATGGACAGCGAGGGCTGTGTCACCGCATGGAATATTGCTGCTGCGACATTATTTGGCTGGTCTCGAGAAGAAGCCATGCATCACCCGGTCAGTGAGCTGATTGTACCGCCAAGCTATCGGGAGGCTCACGACGCCGGGATGGCACGGTTTTTACGCACGGGGAAAAGCCTTGTGCTGGGTAAGCAACTGGAAATGCCCGGCCTGCACCGTGATGGCAGAACACTGCAGCTGGAGATGACACTCTGGTCATTGCAGGATAACCAGCAGTGGGAGTTCTACGCCTTTATTCGCGATATTTCAGGACGCAAGCAGCGCCAGAGCGAGCTTGAACGACGTGCGGATTATGATGAACTGACAGGATTGCCACGACGGGGGCTGCTGCTTAAATTACTGGATCAGGTGCTACAGGACCCCCAGTCCACACCCATAGGGCTGATGTTTATTGACCTTGATCGCTTTAAACGCATCAACGATACCTTTGGGCATGAAGCCGGTGACACTGTTTTGTGCACCATGGCAGAACGGCTTCAGAATAATGCAGGGTCGGATAACCTGGTAGCCCGTCTTTCCGGCGACGAATTCGTGGTTCTTTGTCCCGAGCTTACCTGCGAGCGGGAAGCTTCCTATCTTGCGATGCAGCTTCTCAAGAGCTTTGACAGTCCGGTGGATCTTGGCGACGACCATGTTTTCGTCTCGGGCAGCATTGGCGTAGCGCTGTCAACGTGTGAAAGCACTTCCGTTGGTTTGCTCAAATGGGCGGACATGGCCATGTACGAAGCCAAGGGCAAGGGCCGTGGCACGTTCGAAGTATTCAATGATCACATGAATTCCCGGCTGGCTCGGCGCATGATGATGGAGCGTGATCTTCACGAGGCGATTTCCCAAGGACAGCTGGAGCTTTACTATCAGCCATTGATCGCCTGTGGCAGTCGGAGAGTTGTATCTGTCGAGGCCCTGCTGCGATGGAATCATCCTGTACAGGGGCTGATCATGCCGGAGGATTTTATTCCGGTTGCCGAGGAATCCGGATTGATCGTGCCTATTGGCAGCTGGGTCCTCGAACAGGCCTGCCGTCAGGCGCGTCTCTGGTCATCGCTGGGTGATCAGGACAGTCCAATGACATTGTCTGTCAACCTGTCAGGACGTCAGCTGGCGCAAGCCAATCTTCTGGATCATATCGAGCGCATTCTCGACCAGCTGTCCTTTGATCCTCGTGAAATACGGTTTGGCTTTGAAGTGACGGAAACCGTCATGATGCGTGACCCGGCCAGTGCCGCCCATACCCTGGCTCGGCTTCGTGCACTGGGTACTTATCTCTCCATTGATGACTTCGGTACTGGCTATTCTTCCATGGCCTACCTCAAGCACTTCCCGACGGATGCCATCAAGATCGATCGATCCTTTATCAACGATATTGCCCATGACGAGCGAGATCAGGCCATTGTTGGCGCCATCGTCAACCTTGCCATGGGGCTGGGCATTGATGTGGTAGGTGAAGGTGTAGAAACCCAGGCACAGGCCGATATGCTGTGCAGTCTTGGTGTTGATTATATTCAGGGCTTTTTGTATGCCACCCCCATGCCTGTTCCGGCATTCGAGCAGTGGTACCACGACTGGCACGATAGTCAGTCGGCGAGCTAGGCAGTCTTACAGTCAGCGTGTACACTTTTTGCCATTCTACACCCCGCCTGTTCCGTGCCGTCTTCGGACGCAGCGGTCTGTTATTGCATTGATGTGAGGATCAAGGACGTTTCATGAGCGAATACTCACTGTTTACTTCTGAGTCGGTGTCCGAAGGCCACCCTGACAAGATCGCCGATCAAATCTCGGATGCCGTGCTGGACGCACTGATTGCGCGTGACAAGCAGGCCCGCGTGGCTTGTGAAACACTGGTGAAAACCGGTGTTGCCATCGTGGCGGGTGAAATTACAACGAATGCCTGGGTTGATCTGGAAGATCTGGTACGCCGGGTGATTTCCGAGATCGGTTATACGTCATCGGCTGTAGGTTTTGATGGTGCGACCTGTGGTGTACTGAACCTGATCGGCAAGCAGAGCGTAGATATTGCTCAGGGCGTGGACCGTACTCGTCCAGAAGACCAGGGCGCAGGAGATCAGGGGTTGATGTTTGGTTATGCTACCAATGAAACCCCCTCCTATATGCCCGCGCCAATCCATTATGCGCATCGCCTGGTCGAGCGTCAGTCGGAGCTTCGCAAGAATGGCACCCTGCCATGGTTGCGTCCGGATGCCAAAAGCCAGGTTACGTTCCGCTATGGTGATGATGGCAAGCCTGCTGCTATAGATGCCATTGTTCTGTCGACACAGCATGACGAAAATGTTTCTCAGGACGAGCTGCGTCAGGCGGTGGAAGAGTTGATCATCCGTGAAGTGCTGCCGGCTGACTGGATCACCGACAGTACCGAGTTTCACATCAACCCGACCGGGCAGTTCGTTATTGGTGGCCCGGTAGGGGATTGTGGTCTTACCGGTCGCAAGATCATTGTAGATACCTATGGCGGCATGGCGCGTCATGGTGGCGGAGCATTTTCCGGCAAGGATCCATCGAAGGTAGACCGCAGCGCGGCTTACGCGGGACGCTACGTGGCCAAGAACATTGTGGCCGCCGGCCTGGCAGATCGCTGCGAAATTCAGGTGTCCTATGCCATCGGCGTAGCTGAACCAACGTCTGTATCAATCAATACCTTTGGTACCGGCCTGGTCAGCGATGCTCGTATCGTTGAGCTGGTACGCGAGCATTTTGATCTGCGTCCCTATGCCATTACCACCATGCTGGACCTGCTGCATCCCATGTATCAGCTGACAGCATCCTATGGCCATTTCGGGCGTGAGCCGTTTGAACACAGCTATACCTGGACAGACGTCAACGGGCAGCAGCAGACAGAAACCTTTACGGCCTTCCCCTGGGAAAGGATCGATAGAGCGGATGACCTCAAGGCTGCTGCCGGGCTGTAAGCCTGTCAGTCAGTTTGATGGAACCCGGCCACGGCCGGGTTCTTTTGCGTTTATACCTACAAGAGGATAGCGATGTGTCGCTGGTGGAATTTGCCCGACGCAAGCAGGTCGTCCCGAGTCTGTCACTTTATGGCGTTACCTGCCTGAGCCACATGGCGCTGGGGCTCTTTGCCTCACTGATCATTGGTTTGATACTGAAAACCCTGGGGAACTCCCTGGGAGTTGCTCCCCTGGTCGATATGGGACAGACCGCCATGTCCCTGATGGGCGCGGCCATCGGAGTAGCCGTGGCCAATGCGCTGAAGGCACCACCGCTGGTGCTGTACAGCGCGCTGGTATCGGGCACGGTAGGGGCGAGCCTCGGCGGGCCGGCAGGTGCACTGGTGGCTACGCTGGTATCGGTTGAAATCGGCAAGCTGATATCGAAGGAAACAGCACTGGATATCGTGGTGACTCCTCTGGTCACTATCGGCACCGGTTATCTGGTGGCTCAGCTCATTGCTCCCCCCCTGGCTGCCGCTCTGACCGGACTGGGGCAGACCATCAGCTGGGCCACGGAGTTGCGCCCCATCATCATGGGGGTAGTGGTCGCCACGGTCATGGGACTGGCACTCACGGCTCCCATTTCGAGTGCTGCCATCGCCATCATGCTGGATTTGAACGGTCTGGCCGCCGGAGCGGCGACGGTTGGCTGTGCTGCACAGATGATGGGATTTGCAGCCGCCGGCTACCGGGACAATGGCATTGGTCCATCAATCGCCATCGGCCTTGGTACCTCCATGCTGTTGATCGGCAACATTGCTCGCAACCCCTGGATTTTAGTGCCGCCCACCGTTGCCGGAGCGCTTCTGGCTCCTTTGGCCACTGCTGTACTGGTACTGACCAGTAACGCTGCTGGCGCAGGAATGGGCACCAGTGGGCTGGTCGGCCCTGTCATGGTGCTTCAGACCATGGGGCTTTCCGCAACATCGATGGCAGGTACTGCGGTGCTGTGTATTCTGGCACCGGCCATACTGGCGTGGATTATTCATCATTTCATGCAGCGCGGCGGGTTGATCCAGCCCGGTGATCTGCGTCTGTCCGTCGAGTAACGTACATGCTTAATATTGCAGCCTTGTTCATCACGATTACGGCGTTGTTCCTGTGGTTCAACCACAAGGTTATACGATTGCCACCCACGATTGGCGTCATGGTGATCGGGCTGGTGCTGTCGCTGACGCTGGTGGGCCTGAATCATCTGGGGGTTACCGTATTGACCGATCATGCCCAGTACTGGCTGGAGCAGATCAACTTCAACACCCTGTTGATGGACGGCATGCTGTCCTTTCTGTTGTTTGCAGGCGCACTGCACGTGGATATCCACGAGCTCAAGAGTTATCGCTATTCCATCGGGTTTCTGGCGACGTTCGGCGTTATATTATCCACTGTCGCCGTAGGCAGCGCCGCATGGTGGCTGTTTGGCTGGTTCGGCATGGATGTGCCTTATATCTATTGCCTGATCTTTGGTGCCCTGATTGCTCCGACGGATCCCATTGCAGTGCTGGGTATCATGCAAAATGCCGGCGCTCCGAAGGATATGGAGATCAAGATTGTTGGTGAGTCCCTGTTCAACGATGGTGTCGCAGTCGTGGTGTTCACAGCCCTGGTGGGGGCAGCATCCGCCGGTGTTCATACGCTGACACCCTCACACGTTGGCCTTCTGTTTCTGGAAGAGGCCGGTGGTGGTGTCGTTCTGGGAGGAGCGCTGGGGGCGCTGGTGTATTTTCTGATGAAAAGCATCGATCAGTATCAGGTGGAGGTCATGCTCAGTCTGGCACTGGTCATTGGCGGGTATGCACTTGCTTCCACTCTGCACGTCTCCGGCCCCATTGCAATGGTGGTTGCCGGTCTGATCATCGGCAACATGGCACGTGTGGGGGCGATGTCGGATAACACGCGCCGCTATGTTGATGGGTTCTGGGAATTGATCGATGAAATTCTTAATGCCGTGCTGTTTGTATTGATCGGGCTTGAGCTGCTGATCATCCCTTTCAACAGTTATTACATCTGGATCGCAATGCCGTTGATCCTGTTGATTCTGATGTTTCGCTTCATCACGATCGGTGTACCGATTACCCTTCTTCGGAGGTGGTATTCCTTTCGTACCGGGACAACACGTGTGCTGACCTGGGGCGGGCTGCGTGGCGGTATTTCCGTAGCGCTGGCACTGGGCCTGCCGGATACCCCCTACCGAGAATCGCTGGTGGTGATTACCTATATCATTGTCCTGTTTTCGATACTGGTACAGGGGCTTACCATCGGTAAGCTGGTAAGTGCTGTTCTACCAGAGGATGGTTCAGTCAAATCATCAGGTACCACCAGACATCACTCCTAGGTGCAAGGATATGCGGCGTGGTGACAGCGCCGCTGCCCGGTACTTTCCTTGTGTCGTAAACTTCTTGCCGTCCGGGCCGAAGAAGTACAGGAAGGTTCGGTAAATCATTGATCTTCGTTATACTGTTATCTCGTTCCGTTCGGGTAGTAGATGCCTGATTAATGGACGATTTTTTCTGTACCGCTCGAGGGGCGCTGCAGCGGTCAAACCGCGAGGCTCGAGAGGTTCGTCTACCACTGTCAACGGCGCCCATTCGATATGAATGGAGACAAGTATGTGCGCAATGGCGTATGACACGGCATCACAGGGTGACTTCAAGGTTGCTGACATGTCGCTGGCGGACTGGGGACGTCGCGAGATTCGCATCGCCGAAACCGAAATGCCGGCGTTGATGAAGATTCGCGAAAAATACCGTGCCGAACAACCGCTCAAGGATGCCCGGATCGCCGGCTGTATCCATATGACCATCCAGACAGCCGTACTGATTGAAACCCTGATCGAGTTGGGTGCCAGCGTACGCTGGTCTTCCTGCAACATCTTTTCGACTCAGGATCAGGCGGCGGCAGCCATTGCCGCGGCAGGCATTCCTGTCTTTGCCTGGAAAGGCGAAACCGAGGACGAATTCTGGTGGTGCATCGAACAGACCGTGGAAGGCCCGGATGGCTGGAAGCCCAACATGGTGCTGGACGACGGGGGCGATCTGACAGAGCTTCTGCATGACAAGTACCCGCAGCTGCTCGACGATATTCACGGCATCAGTGAAGAAACCACCACGGGCGTTCACCGTCTGATCGATATGATGAAAAAAGGCACGCTCAAGGTGCCGGCCATCAACGTCAATGACTCGGTCACCAAGTCCAAGAATGATAACAAGTACGGCTGCCGTCATTCCCTGAGCGATGCGATCAAACGTGCGCTGGACCATCTGCTCTCCGGCAAGCAGGCGCTGGTGATCGGCTACGGTGATGTAGGCAAGGGCTCTGCGGCAGGGCTTCGTAACGAAGGCATGATCGTCAAGGTCTCCGAAATCGACCCGATCTGTGCCATGCAGGCCTGCATGGACGGCTACGAAGTTGTCTCTCCTTATGTTGACGGCAACAACGATGAGAATGGCGAGTCTGTCGACAAGGCACTGATGGGCAGGATTGATCTGGTGGTCACAACGACCGGCAACGTCAATGTCTGTGATGCCGGCATGCTGAAAGCGCTGAAGAAAGGAGCCGTAGTCTGCAACATCGGCCACTTCGACAACGAAATCGATACGGCCTTCATGCGCGCCAACTGGGGCTGGGAAGAAGTGAAGCCACAGGTCCACAAGATTTATCGTGATGGCTCACAGGATAACTTTGATCCGACCAGTAGCGACTACCTGTTGCTGCTTTCCGAAGGGCGTCTGGTCAACCTGGGCAACGCGACAGGTCATCCGTCTCGTGTCATGGATGGCTCCTTTGCTGACCAGGTACTGGCACAGATTCATCTGTTCGAGCGTAAGTTTGCTGATCTCGAGCAGGGAGCGCGTGCTGAGCGCATCACGGTTGAAGTACTTCCAAAGCAGCTTGATGAGGAAGTGGCGCGCTATATGGTGGAAGGTTTTGGTGGTGTGCTGACCAAAATGACCTCCAAACAGGCAGATTATCTTGGCGTGCCGCAGGAAGGCCCGTTCAAGCCCGATGAGTACCGTTATTGATACCTGCCTTTCATGATGTCTGAATCACAAACAGCATGATGACAATGCCGCCCTTCGGGGCGGCATTTTTCGTTTCGGGCTACAGGTGATGGCGTGCCTTGTAGTGTCGAGTGTACTGATCGACAGCAATCATGGCGCTGACCACCATATCAGGGGTGGGCTCGAACGCGAGGTTGTGGCTGGTCTCGCCTTCCTTGAGCGCAGCAGTAGCAACAGCGGTCAGCGACTCGGTATCGTCGGCACTGAGCGACAGCGCATCCAGGGTCACCGGCAGCCCCAACTCGATATAAAGTGCGAGATATCGTTCAAACTCGCTGTCCGGTGTGCCCAGCAGCATGAGCTGGGACAAGGTGCCGTAGGCCACCTTTTCGCCATGTGTCAGGTGGTGAATGTCGCCCTTGAGCGCCGTGAAGCCGTTATGAATGGCATGTGCGCAGGCCAGGCCGCCGCTTTCAAAGCCGAGGCCGCTTAATAGGGTATTGGCTTCGACAACGGCCTCGAAGGCCGGGGTCACAATGCCCGCCTGATTGGCCTGATAAGCCTGACGTGCATAGGTAAACAAGGTCTTTTCACAGGTTTCGCCGATGGCGGCACCGAGTAAAGTGGAGTGACCGCCAGCCATGGTAATGGCATTGGCAGCGATGGCGGATCGTGCTTCAACCCAGGTAGCCATGGCATCGGCAATGCCGGAGGCCAAAAAGCGAGGAGGCGCCTTGGCAATGATCCCGGTATCGACCAGTACAAGATCGGGGTTCTTGTCATAGAAACGGTAGCGGTCGAATTGCCCTTGATCGTCATAGATCACTGACAATGCACTGGTGGGTGCATCAGTGGATGCGGTAGTCGGAAAGATGGCACAGGCACTGCCGATATCATCGGCCACTGCCTTGGCGGTATCGAGTGTCTTTCCGCCGCCCAGCCCGACAATGACATCGGCATCAAACCGTTCGGCCAGCTTGCCCAGTCGCGTGATTTCTCCAGCGGAAGCCTCACCATTGAATATTTCGTGGTGGGCATGAATATCGGCCTGATCAAGGTGTCTCATCAGAGCGTTACCGGTCATGTTCCAGACAAACTCATCGGCAATGATGAGGTGACGCTGCCCTATTTTCTTGAGGTGGTCAGCGCTGTCGAGGAGAATGCCTGGGCCCTGTACATAGCGTGAAGGGCTGATGAAAACGCGGGGTATCGGCTTGCTCGGTGACATGGTGCCTCCTGGGTTTGAACGTCGGATGCCGTAGTGGGACGTTGTCTTCAGAGCATAGATGCTCGTAACAGGCAGAATCATCATGTCGCCGTGTAAAATTGACGCAGCTACATTGAACAGGAAACAACGAGAACAACCTGTGGCTCAGAGGTTGTTTTCTGCTCTTTGAAGTTGAAACAAAGGACAAGCATTAATGACGTTGAATACCGAATGCGTCGAGACCCTGTTCATTTCCGATTTGCATCTGGGAACGCCGGATTGTCAGGCCTCTCGACTGTTGTCATTGCTGGATATCGTGACGCCGACGCGACTCTTTCTGGTAGGCGATGTGTTTGATCTGATCGCGATGCGCCGGCGGGCAGTACTGACCACTGCCCAGCAGTCGCTGATCTCTCGCATTATTGATATTGCCGGGGGGGACTGTCAGGTCATTTATATTCCAGGCAACCATGACGCGTCCTTCCGACGTTTATGCGGCACTGAAATCTTCAATATCCGTATCGAGCAGGAGTACTTCCATACCCTGAAGGACGGTCGGCCTCTTTTGATCGCTCATGGCGATGAGTTTGATGATCAGATGCATGAGGCCGTAGCCCCCTGGCTGCACCAACTGGGCAGCAGGATGCTGAACGGGCTTCGCGTGATCAATCGCTGGATTACGCAAACCCGTGAGCGGTTCAATCTGCCCTACTGGTCACTCTCGGCGGCGATCAAGCGACGTTCCGAGCGTACCAAACGCTATATCAATGTATTTGAAACGGCGGCGCTTGAGCGAGCCCGAAGCGAGAAAACGTTCGGCTACATGGGCGGTCATATCCACCTTCCCAGCCTGCGTGAGCATGAAGGGTACCTTTATGCGAACTGTGGTGACTGGGTTGAACACTGCACGGGGCTGGTTGAAACGCATGATGGTGAACTTCACTTGATTGATTACGAGTTGAATATACTCGCGACTGCGCCTGTCTTCTCGGGCAGTAAAGCGGTCTGAGACATTGTTCAGGTATCTGTATGAATCGAATTAATGTTGGTGCCCAGAAACATTCATTCGTTTCCTGGCAAGGAGTTAGGCACACTACGCTGACTGACTCGACACTTGTGTCGCCATCCCTGTTTCAAGAGACCGTGCCATGACGACTGCCTCCTCTCACAGTATCAGCTTTGAATTCTTTCCCCCGCGTACGGAATCGGGTGATCAGAAACTGCAGCTGGTGCGGGACAAGCTGGCCGCTCGTTCACCGCACTTCTTCTCCGTGACCTTCGGTGCCGGCGGCTCTACACGAGACAAGACCTTCAATACAGTGGCTTCTGTGCGTCAAAGCGGCATTGACACTGCACCGCATCTGTCCTGCGTTCTGAGTGATCGCAGCGCCGTGCGCGATATGCTGCATCTGTATCGTGAAGAGGGCGTCGAGCGCATCGTGGCCCTGCGAGGTGACATGCCTTCCGGGTCGATGGGCGGCGGAGAATTTCGGTATGCCTCCGATCTGATTTCCTTCATCCGTGAGGAAACCGGCGATCATTTCAAGCTTTCCGTGGCAGCCTACCCAGAGTGTCATCCGCAGGCTGAACATCTTGAGCGTGACATCGGTCATTTTGTCGACAAGGTCAAGGCCGGGGCCGATATGGCCATTACCCAGTATTTCTTCAATGCCGATGCCTATTTTCATTTCGTTGATCGAGTGCGGGCCCACGGGGTAGATATTCCAATCGTGCCTGGCATCATGCCTATCACCAACTACTCCAAACTGGCTCGTTTTTCGGAAATGTGCGGCGCGGATATTCCGCGCTGGATGCGCCGGCAGCTGGCCTCTTATGGTGATGATAGCGCCAGCCTGCAGGCGTTCGGCCATGAGGTCGTTACAGGCCTGTGCCAGCAGTTGATCGATGGCGGTGCACCAGGGCTTCATTTCTATACGCTTAACCAGGCCGAACCCAGCCTGAACATCATTGATGAATTGCGTCTTGAGTCCTGAGTCCTGTGCTCGCGTTTTTTGCTTCTTCTGACTAGCGTTAACGTACGACGTGATACAGGAGAAGAACATGAACAGGGCAAAATGGCTGGGTCTTGCGCTGGCGCTGGGTAGCCTGCCGGCGCTGGCTGACGTCAGCGTTGACATGAACAGACTAACGGATCAGGGCACTTCAGAGGCGGTCGGAGCGGTCACGTTCAAGGATACTGACTATGGGCTTCTGATCACTCCTGATATTCACGGGCTTCCTGCAGGCTCGATGCACGGCTTTCATCTACATCAGAACCCCAGTTGCCAGCCATCGGTCTCGGAAGGCAAGACCACCCCGGGCGGTGCCGCAGGGGGTCACTTTGATCCGGCAGGCAATGGGCTTCACGCCGGACCTTATGTGAAGGAAAGTCATCTTGGGGATCTGCCGGTACTGATGGCAGATGCCAGGGGCAATGCAGCAACGCCTGTGCTGGCGCCGCGGCTAAGGGAAAGTGATCTGTCGGGACACGCCCTCATCATTCATGAAGGGGGAGATACCTACGGTGAGCCACCAAAGCTTGGGGGCGGGGGAGCCCGCTGGGCATGTGGTGTCGTCAGATGACCCATGATGCCCCTTGAAAAAACGGCGCCTCGGAATTGATCCGGGCGCCGTTTTTTTATTCACCGGCTGAACTTGTCCACACCCGGTTGTTCAGCGGTCGGGCGGGGTGATGATCCTGACGGTCTGGATCGTGTCATCAGCCGGCGTTTCCCGGGGTTGATTGACGCGTGTCTCCATTTCCGGGCTACTGGTATCTTCCACAGGCAGTTGCTCGAAGAAGTCGCAGCTGACGCATTCCCGATATAGCACACCCTCATTTTCCCAGCTGCGTATTCGATCCATTGCGGCGCAGCGAGGACAGATGGCGCCGGCAATGAACCGTTTGGGCGTTGCAGTCATACGGTCTCCAGAAAGTCAGCAAGCGGGCCTGACAGATCGGCCCGTGCAAGGTGTCATGCCGCGTCGCGCGGGGTAATACCCGTATGACGCAGCAGTGCGTCTATGCTGGGTGGCCGACCCCGGAATGCCTCAAACAGCTCGGCTGCATCGCGTGAACCACCCATTTCCAGAATATTTTCCTTGAAACGACGGCCGGTGTCCGCATCAAAGATGCCGGCTTCTTCAAATGCGGCAAATGCATCTGCCGACAGCACTTCGGCCCATTTATAGCTGTAGTAACCGGCCGCATAGCCGCCAGCGAAGATATGGCTGAAGCTGTGCTGGAAGCGATTGAAGTCCACCCGTGGCGTTACGCTGACCTGATCGCGAACATGATCAAGCAGTGCCTGGATGCCCTCGGCAGACGGTGCATCGTGCTCATGATGCAGTTGCAGATCAAACAACGAAAATTCCAGCTGGCGAGCCATTTGCATGGCTGACTGGAAGTTGCGTGCGGCCTGCAGCTTATCGAACAGATCGTCTGGAAGCGGTTCGCCGGTATCGACATGAGAGGCAATCATGTCCAGCCCTTCACGTTCCCAGCAGAAGTTTTCCATGAACTGACTGGGAAGTTCGACAGCATCCCAGGCCACACCGTTGATGCCTGACACATCGGCCACATTCTGGCGAGTCAGCATGTGATGTAACCCATGGCCAAACTCATGGAACAGGGTCAGTACTTCGTCATGGGTCAGCAGGGCCGGTTTGCTACCTACCGGCCGGGTAAAGTTGCAGGTCAGATAGGCCACGGGCAATTGCAGGCTGCCATCAGCCAGGGTGCGTCGTACACGGCATTCACCCATCCAGGCGCCACCACGCTTGCCTTCCCGGGCGTAAAGGTCCAAATAGAAACCGGCAATCGGCTGGTCGTTTTCCAGAATGTCGAAATACCGTACATCGGGGTGCCAGATGGGAACATCGTCGCGCTTGCTGAAACTCAGCCCGTACAGTTTTTCCGTGACCCTGAAAAGGCCCGCTACCGCCTGGGGGGCCGGAAAGTAAGGGCGAAGCTCTTCCTGGGAAATGGCATACCGGTCCTGGCGCAGCTTTTCACTGACATACCCGACATCCCAGGGTTGCAGATGTTCGATATTCAATTCATCCAGAGCGTACTGACGCAGCGTGGCCATGTCTTCCTGGGCCTGGGGGATTGCCTTCTCGGCCAGATCCAGCAGGAAATCCATTACCTGGCGTGGGGAGTCAGCCATCTTGGTGTAGAGGGAATAATCTGCGTAGGTATCAAACCCGAGCATGCCAGCCAGCTCCTGACGCAGGCGGACGATATCGCTCATGATGGCCGAGTTATCGAACTCGCCGGCATTCGGGCCAAGCTCGGAGGCACGTGTAGTGAATGCGGTATATACGGTTTCGCGCAGGTCCCGGTCATCAGCGTAGGTAATGACCGGGTAAAAGCTCGGAAAATCCAGAGTGATTCGGTAACCGGTTCTTTCCTTGGCTTCAGCATTGGCTCGAAGTGCATCCAGTCCGCTTTCCGGTATACCGGAAAGCCTTGATGCATCTTCAAGGTCCATCGACCAGGCCTGAGTGGCATCAAGCACGTGGTTGGAAAAGGTGTTGGCCAGTTCGGCGAGTCGTGCCTGAATATCGCCAAAGCGCTGTTTTTCAGCGGAAGGAAGATCAACACCGGCCAGTCTGAAGTCGCGCAGCGTATGATTGATGGCTGTCTGTTGTGCCTGGCTTAGCCGGGTAAATTCGTCGCTGTCCTTCAGGGCTTGATAGGCCTTAAACAGCCCTTCATGCTGGCCGATCCAGGTGCCGTATGCCGATAGTTTTGACAGGCAGCCCTGGTAGGCCTCGCGCAGTGCAGTAGAGTTCATCGTGGCATTCAGGTGCGATACCGGTGACCAGGCCTGAGACAGTCGGTCACCCAGTGCCTCAAGTGGTTGCGCCAGCCCGTCCCAGCTGTAATCGCCCTGTTCGACCAGCCGTTCGATCTCTGCCTTGTTCTCCTGGATCAATGTATCCACGGCGGGTTCGATATGTTCCGGCTCGATCGATTTGAACGGCGGAAGGACATGGGGTTCCAGCAATGGATTGTCGGACATGAAAGACCTCGTTGCCTGCGAAAAGATATACTGATAGACAATGAGGGTAGCGGGTGATGGTTTCAATCGCTGCCGGAATTTAATACCTGCGCCGACCGCGCGGCGGGCAAGGAAGACATTCAATGAGTGAAGTGGCTGAACGCTGGGGATCACGGCGCGCCTTTATCATGGCCATGACCGGGGCGGCTGTAGGGCTTGGTAATATCTGGCGGTTTCCATACATGACCGGTGAGAACGGCGGCTCGGCCTTTCTGATGCTGTACGTGATATTTGTGCTGCTGTTGGGATTGCCGGTCATGATGGCTGAAATTCTGGTCGGGCGCGCCGGTCGGCGTACACCGATGCAGGCGCTGAGCCATCTGGCCCTGGAAAATGGCCACTCCAGGCACTGGCGGTTGATAGGTCTGATGGGCGCGGCCACCGTCTTCTTCATTCTGTCCTTTTATTCGGTGGTCTCCGGGTGGTCCTTCGAGTACATGTTTGATGCGCTTGGCGGGAATTTCACCGGTATGTCACCGGCAGAGATTGGCGGATCCTTCAATACCTTCCTGGCAGACCCGTTCAAGGTCATTTTCAATCATACGCTGTTCATGCTTCTGACCATGTCCGTGGTCGCTGCGGGCATCGGCAGCGGGCTTGAAAAGCTCAATAACCTGTTGATGCCGCTGTTGTATCTGTTGCTGTTCGTTCTGGTGGGCTACGGGGCTACCACGAGTGGCTTTACCACGGCACTGTCCTGGCTGTTTACGCCCAACCCTGCCGCGATCGATATAACCGTGGTTCTCAATGCCATGGGGCATGCGTTTTTCACTCTGGCTATCGGGGCGTGTGCACTGATGGCGTATGGCGCCTACATGCCGGACCGTCAGAGCCTGCCGACGGCAGTCATCGCTGTTGCATGTCTGGATATTCTAGTGGCATTGCTGTCGGGAATTGCCATTTTTTCCATCGTGTTTTCCCAGGGCATGGATCCAGCCTCGGGTCCGGGCCTGATGTTCGTTACCCTGCCTATTGCGCTGGCGGATTTACCGGGGGGCAATATCTGGCTGGGTGGCTTCTTTCTGCTGCTGGCCATGGCAACCTGGACATCCTCGATCAATCTGGCCGAACCGATGGTTGCGATGCTTCAGTCCGCCGGGCTCAAGCGTGGGGTGGCAGCCCTGCTGATCGGGGTCGGCGTCTGGCTGATGGGTCTGCCTTCGGCACTGTCCTTTTCAAGCCTGGCCGACTGGACGCCTCTTGAAGGCAAGACGTTTTTTGATCTGGTGACATCGATCCCGACGGATATCTTCCTGCCGTTGGGCGGTGTACTGATTGCCATCTTTGCGACCTGGATCATGGATCGGCAGCGAGCCTTTGATGCGCTGGGGGCGAGTACTACACTGTGCCGCGGGTGGCTTTGGGTGACGCGATGGATTTCCATTCCCCTGGTGATCATCGTGTTGATCAGTTCCTTGTGGCATCAGGGGTGATGCTGTCTGAACATGAACAGGGAGAGTGGTATGACCATACGCAGTTTCAAGGGCACAACGCCGGTATGCGGTGAACGCGTATTCATCGACGAGGCCAGCGTCGTGATCGGTGATGTAACGCTGGGCGATGATACATCGGTCTGGCCGACAGCCGTGATTCGTGGCGACATGCATCATATTCGTATCGGAGCGCGCACCAGTATTCAGGATGGCGCCGTGCTGCATATTACCCATGCCAGCGATTACAACCCGGACGGTTATCCTCTGTTGATCGGCAGTGACGTGACTGTCGGGCATCGGGCCGTGCTGCATGGCTGCACCATTCATGACCGGGTACTGGTCGGCATGGGGGCTGTTGTGCTCGACGGCGTGGTGGTTGAAAGCGATGTACTGATTGCAGCGGGAGCAATGGTTCCTCCCGGCAAGCGTCTGGAAAGCGGTTATGTCTATGCCGGCAATCCGGTCAGGGCATTGAGACCTCTGAAGGAGGCTGAATATGCCTTCTTTGACTACTCCGCCGGCAATTATGTCAGGCTCAAGGATGATTTCCTCGCCGAAACGGATCACTAACCCGTCAAATGCAGTGCCAACCTATTGTTGGCACTGCATTTTTTGCGTCATACTTGTGTTTTTATCCAGTATGGCGACGGCATGGCCAATTTCAATACGCATCTCGGAGTAGCAACGGTAGCCGGTGTCGTGACAGCGGGACTCGGTTATCAGGCCGCCCTGTGGCCCTGGACCAGCGCCTTTACCGTGGCAGGTCTGGTGGCGTTGGGTGGCATTCTGCCGGACATTGACGCCGATAATTCCCATGCGGTGAGGTTGATGTTCACTGTGCTGGCCATTCTGTGTGTGGTAATCATGGTGGTGATGTATCAGCCCCACCTGCAAACATCGTGGCTGCTCGGCGCTGCCGTGCTGACCTTTGTCGGAGTACGCTATCTGGCAAGCCGTGTCTTCAAGCGCTTTTCGGTACATCGCGGGATCTGGCACTCATTGCTTGCCGGTGGCGTCAGCGGTTGCAGTGTGGCCGCGCTGAGTTTTCAGCTTTTTGCCCAGCCGCCAGCTCAATCCTGGTGTTATGGTCTGGCCCTGTTTATCGGCGTGTGCGTGCACCTTCTGCTGGATGAGTGCTACAGCATCGACCTGGTAGGCAGCCGCGTGAAGCGGTCTTTTGGTACAGCCTTCAAGCTGTTTGACTATTCCAAGCCGGCATCGGCCGTACTGATGCTACTGGCCTTTGCTGCCCTTGTACCCTGGCTGCCTCCCTGGCAGGCTCTTCTTGCACTGGTTCAGCACACCATCAGCCTTTAGGTCGCGATATACCGCCCTGGGCGCGTCGCATGGCGCGCTGAGCGCGGGTGTCCGCCCGCTCCATTTCCAGCAGGTTTTCCTCCACAAATACCAGATGCTCATGGGCGCAGGTCCGAGCATCCTCGGCGCGGCCCTCCAGAATGGCATCCAGCAGTTGCTTGTGTTGTCTGATTAAAAAGTCTCGGTTGCCAGGCTTGTCAAACAGGTATGCCAGATTGGCGGTGATGCTTTTTTCCAGCAGGTGAAAGATGCCCCGAATGTTATGCAACACCAGCACATTGTGGGCGGCTTCCGCGATGGCCAGGTGGAAGGAGGCATCCGCGCGCGCTTCTTCCTGGGAGCCTTCCGGCGCCGGGTGATGGTAGCTGTGCTCCAGTGCCTCGAAACACGCCCTGAGCTTGTCACGGTCAGCGGGAGTAGAGCGCAGGGCGGCGTAGTACGCCGAGATACCTTCCATGGCGTCACGAAATTCCAGCAGGTCCAGATGAAATTCCTCGTGACGTGACAGCATCTCGAGAAGGGGATCATCGTAGCGGCTGTTCAACCGGTCGCTGACATAGGTGCCTCCCCCCTGGCGGCTGGTCAGCAGGCCTCGGGCTGCCAGCTTCTGGATGGCTTCCCTCAGCGATGGTCTGGAGACCCCGAACTGCTCCGCCAGCTCTCGTTCAGGGGGCAGTTTCTGGCCGGGACTCAGGCTGCCCTCGAGCATCATGGCTTCCAGTCGTTCGGTAATGACATCCGCCAGCCGAGGCTGACGTACGGGGCGATACTCCATGGGGGCCTCTCGAGCGCAGCGCAATGGGAAGTCAGGAACGCTATTGTGTCAAATACCCTCTTTCCCGGGAAATATAAATTGGTAAAACCAATTTATATTTATTTCCTGTTATCAATACCTTCCATCTTCAGGATATTTAAAACACCTCGAATACCGTATTTAGCCGATACTAAAGAATGAATCTGCCAGCATTGACCCTCTGCGGTAAATCGCCCTACTGTGGGTAATCCTGTTAAGTAAATTGGTAATACCAATATTGTCGGCGAATGCAAACAAGCGTTCGTCGTGATCAGGGCTTTGACCGTACTGCGGCACTACAAGCGTCGTATGCCTCAATGACAACAATAAATGCCGGATTGCCGACTACCCATCTCGACTGCGTCAACAACGACAACTTGAGCGCTTGAATGCGCCTTCGACAAGGGATCATCCTCATGGGGAATGGTTTTATTCATGCCATTGCATTTACGCCATTGCTGCTGGCGGGCGTACTGTTGCTGGGGCTCAACTGGCCGGCACGACGTGCCATGCCGCTGGTACTGGCCGTCACCATCGCCATTGCCTTGTTCATCTGGCAGATGAGTGCATTACGAATAGCTGCATCCGTGATACAGGGGCTGCTGCTGACGGCGTCGATTCTCTGGATTATTTTCGGCGCCATTCTACTGTTGAACACCCTCAAGCATTCCGGTGCCATTGCTGCCATTCGCGGCGGCTTCTCCACCATTTCACCGGACCCGCGTATTCAGGTCATCATCGTGGCCTGGCTGTTTGGCTGTTTCATTGAAGGTGCTTCCGGCTTCGGGACGACCGCTGCCGTCGCTGCTCCCTTGCTGGTCGCGCTTGGTTTTCCGGGAATGGCTGCCGTGGTCATGGGCATGATGATTCAGTCGACCCCGGTTTCCTTTGGTGCCGTGGGTACGCCCATCGTGGTGGGTGTCAGTGGCGGGCTGGATCAGGTGGCCATCAGTGCCCGGCTTGAAGCGCAAGGGTCCAGCTGGGAGGTGTTTTATCACCTCATCACTTCAGGCGTTGCCCTGACCCATGCCGTGGTCGGTTTGTTCATGCCACTTCTGATGAGCATGATGCTGACCCGATTCTTCGGAAAAAACCGTCGTTGGCGTGAAGGACTTGAGGTGGCTCCCTTTGCACTGTTTGCCGGCGCCAGCTTTGTGATTCCCTACGCGCTGGCCGGAGTATTTCTCGGGCCTGAATTTCCGACGCTGATTGGTTCACTGGTCGGTCTGGTCATCAGCGTAGCGGCCGCCAGACGCGGCATGTTGATGCCAAAGACGACCTGGCAGTTTCCAGCGATGGCGGACTGGCCCACGGCCTGGCAGGGCAACATCGAGATTCGCTATGACGATGTGGCCAGTCGTCCCATGCCTCTGTGGCTGGCCTGGCTGCCGTACCTGCTGCTGGCGATGGCGCTCGTCGTGACGCGCGTGTTTCCCGACATCAAGGCCTGGTTTGTCAGTACGCTGTCGATGGGATGGACCAATATTCTGGGCGTCGAAGGTATCTCCAGTACCATTTCTCCTCTCTATCTGCCCGGCGGAGTGATGGTGCTGGTCGTACTGGCAACGCTGGGATTGCACCGAATGCGCTGGCACCAGTGCAGGGCTGCACTGGCGGAGTCTTCCAGTACGTTGCTGGGCGCGGGATTTGTGCTGATCTTTACGGTGCCGATGGTGCGGATCCTGATCAACTCCGGCGTCAATGCGGCGGACATGGTATCGATGCCGGTGGCCATGGCAGATCTGGTTGCGGGTGGGGTGGGAGAAATCTATCCGTTCTTTGCTTCGTCCGTCGGCGCTCTTGGGGCCTTTATTGCCGGGTCCAATACGGTATCCAACCTGATGCTGTCCCAGTTCCAGTTCAGCATCGGTGAGCTGTTGGGCGTCTCTGGGCTGTTGACCATCGTAATGCAGGCAGTGGGTGCTGCTGCAGGCAACATGATCGCCATTCACAATGTGGTGGCTGCCGCGGCCACGGTGGGATTGCTGGACCGCGAAGGCCAGATTCTACGCAAGACCATTATACCTACCCTTTACTACCTGGTGGCATCCGGTGTGCTGGCAATGGTCTTTACAGGCCTGGCCATGCGCTGGGATCCACTGGTAACCCATTTGTCCTGAGGAGTGATCTTTCATCATGGCTCATGCTGTCGATGCCGTTATTGAAGCCCTGTCCGGAGTCATTGATTCATCCCGGCTGATTACCGATCCGCTACGGCGTCTGGCCTATGGCACGGATGCCAGCTTTTATCGGCTGATTCCGCAGCTGGTCGTGCGGGTGGATAACGAACGGGAGCTGCAGGCGGTATTGGCAGCCTGTACGACGCATGAGGTTTCGGTAACCTTTCGTGCGGCGGGTACTTCTCTTTCCGGCCAGGCGATCACTGATAGCGTGCTGATCCAGCTGGGCAGGGCGTGGCAGCAACACCGTATTCTGGATGATGGCCGAGCCATTACGTTGCAGCCAGGGGTGATCGGTGCACGTGCCAATCAGTTGCTGTTGCCTTTCCAGCGCAAGATCGGCCCGGATCCGGCTTCGATCGACAGTTGCATGATTGGCGGTATTGCTGCCAACAATGCCTCCGGCATGTGTTGCGGTACGGCCAATAATACCTACCAGACCGTTCAGGATATGCGGATGGTGCTGGCCGATGGCACTGTGCTGGATACTGCCGACAGCGCCAGCGTTGCTGATTTTCGACGCCGCCATGGCCCGCTTCTTGCCAGACTGGAGGCGCTGGGGGAGCGTACTCGAGCCAATACGGCACTGGCTGACCGTATTCGGCACAAGTACCGGCTCAAGAACACCATGGGTTACAGCCTGAACAGTCTTGTGGATTTCAGTGACGGCATCAGTATCCTCAAACACCTTATGGTCGGCTCGGAAGGTACGCTGGGCTTTATAAGCAGTATTACTTATCGAACGATCGTTGATGAGCCCTTGAAGGCAGCAGCATTGGCTTTCTTTCCCGATATGGCTACTACCTGTCGGGCAACGCTGGCGTTGAAGTCTACGGCTGTATCCGCAGTGGAGCTGATGGATCGCGCCGCCTTGCGCAGCGTCGAGGATCAGCCGGGATTGCCGGAAAGCCTCAAACGCCTCCCTGAGGGGGCCGCAGCACTTCTTGTTGATGTACGTGGCAACGATGAGGTCGAGCTTGATAAGCGGCTGGGTGACGCAATGGCAGCTCTGGAAGGTCTGCCGACCTGCGAACCCATTGAGTTTACCCGGGATGTGTCCACTTACAGCATGTACTGGAAGATCCGCAAGGGGATGTTTCCTGCGGTAGGTGCGGTGCGTGACAAGGGCACAACGGTGGTGATCGAGGATGTGGCTTTCCCGATCGAGCACCTTGAGGAAGGTGTGCGGCAGTTGACCGATGTTTTTGCACGCCACGGGTATCAGGATGCCATCCTGTTTGGGCATGCACTGGAAGGCAATCTGCATTTTGTCTTCCCCCAGGGCTTCGAGCGTGCAGGAGAGATCGAGCGCTATGAGGCTCTGATGGAGGACGTGGTTCAGCTGGTTGGCGAACGTTATGACGGCTCGCTGAAAGCCGAGCACGGTACGGGGCGTAACATGGCGCCTTTTGTCGAACGGGAGTGGGGTGCCGACGCCTATCAGCTGATGTGGGAAATCAAGGCGCTTCTTGATCCGCGTAATTTGCTGAACCCGGACGTGATTCTGACCCGGAAGGCGACGCTCCATCTTGAAAACCTCAAGCCGTTGCCGGCAGCAGATAACCTGATTGACCATTGCATAGAATGCGGGTTCTGTGAGCCGGTATGTCCTTCACGCCATCTGACGTTAACGCCACGGCAGCGCATTGTGGTTCGGCGCGAAATGGCACGGCTGGAGCAGGAGGGGCGCCACGAAGAGCGAAATGCTCTTGATAAAGGCTGGCAGTACGACGGCCTTGATACCTGCGCGGCGGATGGCATGTGTCAGACACGCTGTCCGGTAGGCATTAATACCGGAGATCTGATCCGGGCATGGCGTCATGAGCAGCACGGTGCAGATCAACGCCTGAGTGCACCGCTAAGCCGCCATTTTGGCGCGGCCACGCGCATGGCGCGCTGGGGGCTGGGAGCAGTAAACGGTGTACACCGCCTGATTGGTACCCCACGCATGAGTAGACTGGCTTTCAAGGCTCGCCATCTGAGTCATGAACAGCTCCCCCTGTGGACTCCGGCCATGCCACGACCGGCTGAGACCACATTGCCGTCAGCGTCGTCGGGCAGGATGCGGCGGGTGGTTTATCTTCCTTCCTGTGCCACACGCATGTTTGGCCCGGCAGAAGGGCAGCAGGAATTATCGGTCATGGCGTTGACGCTCAAGGTGCTTGAACGTGCCGGGATGGAGGTTATTGTTCCTGAGCCTTTCAATCAGCTGTGCTGTGGTATGGCCTTTCAGTCAAAGGGCCATCTTGATGAAGCCAACGCCAAGGCTGATGAGGTCAACAAGGCGCTGCTGGTCGCCACCGAAAACGGACGCTGGCCGGTAGTGTGTGATACCTCGCCCTGTGTCTCGCGCATGAATGAGCGTCTGGATGGCAAGTTATCCCTGTTCGAACCTGTTGCCTTCATTCATGCCCATGTACTGGACTACCTCTCCATCGAACCTGTAGATGAAAGCATCGCTCTGCACGTGACCTGTTCAAGTCGACGCATGGGACTGACTGATACCTTCAAGGCAGTTGCACAGGCCTGTGCACGTGAGGTGGTCATGCCGGCAGGCATGGAATGCTGCGGCTTTGCCGGAGACAAGGGGTTTCAGGTACCCGAGCTCAATGCCTCGGCACTTGAAGGGCTTGAACAGGCGGTGGCCGGCTGCAAGCGAGGGTATTCCAATTCTCGTACCTGCGAGATCGGGCTGAGTCAGCACAGCGGCATACCCTACTATTCCATCCTGTCACTGGTAGAACGAGCCAGCCGAAAGGGTGCTCGAAAACCGGTTTCAAACTAATTTCATTCGAGGGGTTGTGTTCGAGGCGGTGCGAGCGTAAAGTACGCATCCGCTGCCGGGGACGTCGCAAACGGCCAGGCAGCTGAAGTAGCGCAACCTACTGATTTGGTTTTGATTTTCAGGATTGATCGAAAAGAAAAACATTGACAGGTCAGCAGGATTCGGTAGAATGCAGCGCACTTCATCGGACGTCGCTTCCGGGGGTTGAGAGCAGCACATCGCTTTCACGTCAGAACAGGTTGTTCTGGTCATCGCCGAAAAATGAAGCTTGACAGTTCGGACCGGATACGTATAATACGCATCCACTCGCTACACGGCACAGCCGGTAATGAGACGCTCTTTAACAAGTCGATCAGGTAATTTGTGTGGGCGCTTGGCTCGGGGTGATGATCACATCACCAAA